>DIWJ01000004.1:3586-92758 GCA_002428445.1 Syntrophaceae bacterium UBA6109 | reverse complement strand
TCCGGCCGCGGCGACAAGGATGCCGCCGCCATGATCGAAGGAGGAGCGCCGATCCATGAGAAGAATTGAAAAGACCTTTGCAGAGCGCCGCGCAAAAGGCGGCGCGGCCCTTGTCGCCTATCTGACCGCCGGAGCCCCCTCCCTGGACGAAACGCAGGAACTCGTCCTCACCGCGGAACGCGCCGGGGCCGACATCGTCGAGATCGGCGTGCCTTTCTCCGATCCGACCGCGGACGGGCCTATTCTGCAAGCGGCCTTCCGCCGCGCCCTGAACCGCGGCGTCACGCTGACGGCCATCATCGACATGCTTGCTCAACTCCGGACGAGGACAGGGATTCCGCTTGTCCTCTTCGGCTACTACAATCCCATCTTTCGCATGGGCGACGAACGCTTTGCGGCGGCTGCGGCGGCCGCGGGCGTGGACGGGGTCCTCGTCGTCGACCTTCCCCACGAAGAGGCGGCAGCTCTGCAGCGTCATACCGACCGCGCCGGCATGGATTTCATCTCGCTTGTCACGCCCACGACCCCCGATGGCCGCCTGCGGATCATTGCCGAAAAGGCGTCGGGTTTTCTCTACTACGTTTCCATTACCGGCGTCACCGGCACGGCCAAACCCGATATTTCCTCAGTGCGAAATGACGTCGCGCGGGTCCGCAGCGCAAGCCGCCTCCCCATCGCGGTCGGCTTCGGAATCTCCGCTCCGGCGCAGGCCTTCCTCGTGTCGGACTTTGCCGATGCCGTCGTCGTCGGCAGCGCCATCGCCAGTCTCGTCGAGGAACACAGCCGCGGCAAGCTGCTCCATGAAACGCTCGCCGCTTACCTCCGTTCGATGAAAGAGGCCATCGCTCCCTGCCCGTAGATTCTTTTCTCGTCCGGGAGATTGACAAAGGCCCGCCGCCGCAGGTATAGCTGCCGCAGTGTTCTGCCACCGCAGGAGGAGCGGTCATGTCGTTGCAGCAGCCTTTCATCCGCGTGGGTCTCCTCGAGGGACGGCGCGAGATCCGCGGCCGTCTCCAAGGCCCGGCCCGGCTTGAGGACAACGGCGCCGTCAAGGGCCCTTTCCAGGCCTCAGCCGCCGCAGGGCGGGTCTGCCTCGTCTTTTCGGATGGAAATCTCCGCATCGAAGCTCCCCGCATCGTCATCGCGCCGCTGGGACAGGCGACGACGCTTCTGCAGGGGGTGACGGTCGGCGCCGATTTCCACTGGCGCCACGACCGGGACCTTGCCTATGCCGGACGGATGGAGTTGTCCGCGCGCCCGGACGGCACAATCCTGGCCGTCAACATCCTCCCCCTGGAAGAGTATCTCGTCAGCGTGGTCTCCTCGGAGATGAACTCGAGCGCCCCGCCTGAATTCCTCAAGGCCCATGCCGTCGTATCGCGCAGCTGGCTGATGGCGGCGCTGCGGCGGGCCGGAAAAGACGCTGTCAGCGCGTCCGCCGGAGCGCATGCAGACCGGCGGGATTTGCACATCCGCTGGTATGAACGGGAAGACCACGGCGGATTCGACGTCTGCGCCGACGACCACTGCCAGCGCTATCGCGGAACCGGCCCGTTTCTGTCCGGCGCGGCGGCGGACGCCGTCCGCGCCACGGCCGGAGTCTTCCTCGTCTCCGACGGCGAGATCTGCGACGCGCGCTATTCCAAGGCCTGCGGCGGCCTTACAGAACGCTTCGAGACGGCATGGGACGACAGGGTCATTCCCTACCTGCAAAGCGTTGCCGACGCCCCCGGGAACTTTTCGCCGCTCCGGACGGAAGAAGAGGCGCGGACCTGGCTGACGGGAAGACCCGCCGCCTACTGCGGCACGTCCGACGGGGAACTTCTCTCGCGGGTCCTCAACGACTCCGACCGGCCGACGGCGGATTTTTTCCGCTGGCGCGTAGCCTACGAACGGCCGGAGCTCGAGGGGATTCTGAAGGAAAAATCCGGGATCGACTTCGGACGTCTTGCCGCGATCGAACCGCTGGAACGGGGGCCCTCCGGAAGGATCCGGCTGCTGCAGATCTCCGGAACGAAGGAAATGCTGACGGTCGGCAAGGAGCTGGAGATCCGGCGCTGGCTGTCGCCCTCCCACCTGTACAGCAGCGCCTTTGTCGTCGATGCGGAGCGCGATGCCGCGGGCGTGCCCGTCCGTTTCGTCTTCCGGGGCGGCGGATGGGGCCACGGCGTCGGCTTCTGCCAGATCGGCGCGGCCGCCATGGCGGACGCGGGGTTCGCCGCCGAACGCATTCTCCTCCACTACTTCCGCGGCGCCGAACTGAGGAAACTGTATTGAAGACGACGATCGCCAGCGAACCCGGTCCCCCGGCTCCTCCCCGCCGCAACCCCTGGCTCTGGGTCCCGTCCCTCTACATGGCCGAGGGCATCCCCTACATCATCGCCATGATCGTCTCTGTCGTCCTCTACAAGCGCCTGGGGATTTCCAATACCGACATCGCCCTCTATACGAGCTGGCTCTATCTGCCCTGGGTCATCAAGCCGCNNGCGCTTCTGGATCGTGGCCATGCAGGTCGTCGTCGGGGCCTCGCTCGCCTGCGTGGCGCTGACGATCCCGGGTCCGGGCTTCTTCCGCTACACGCTCGCCATGTTCTGGATCATGGCCTTCAGCTCCGCAACCCACGNNCCGCGGACGGTTTCTACATGCTCGGCCTTTCTCAGCACCGGCAGGCGGAGTTCGTCGGCGTCCGCACGATCTTCTACCGCATCGCCACGATCGCGGCGAAGGGAGGCCTCGTCATCCTCGCCGGAAACCTCGAAGCGAAGGGCTGGTCCGTCGCCAGCGCCTGGTCCGTGGCCTTCTTCCTCGCGGCGGCGGTGTTCGCCTCGCTGTTCCTCTACCACCTCTTCGTCCTCCCCTACCCGGCCGTCGACCGGCCGACGTTTCAGCGAAACTCCGGACATGTGTCCTCCGAGTATTTCCGGATGATCGCCCTTTTCTTCCGGCGCAGGGACATCCTCCCGGTCCTGGCCTTCTTCCTCCTGTACCGCCTGGCGGAAACGCAGCTCGTCAAGATGGTCGCCCCCTTTCTCCTCGACCCTCGGACAAAGGGCGGCCTGGGGCTCACGACCAGCGAAGTGGGTATCGTCTACGGGACGGTGGGCGCCGTCGCGCTGATGGCCGGGGGGTTGATCGGCGGCTACGTCATCTCCCGCCAGGGGCTGCGTTTCTGGATCTGGCCCATGGTCCTGGCCATGCATCTGCCGGACCTCATTTTCGTCTACCTCTCCTACGCGATGCCGCAGGACTTCCATCTCATCAACGCCGCCGTCGCCCTGGAGCAGTTCGGCTACGGTTTCGGGTTCACGGCCTACACGATGTATATGATCATGGTTTCGGAAGGACCCTACAAAACCGTTCACTACGCGATCTCGACGGGGATCATGGCCCTCGGCATGATGATTCCGGCGATGTTCAGCGGCTGGCTGCAGGAACTGATGGGCTACCGCTGGTTTTTCCTGTGGGTCATGGTGACGACGCTCCCCAGCTTTCTCGTCGTCGCCATGGTGAAGATCGACCCGGGATTCGGCAGGAAAGGGGATAGAAACGGATGAAGGAACGGCAGGATCTTCGCACCGCTTTTCTCCTCGGTGCGGGACTGGGGGTGCGGATGCGGCCCCTGACCGACGATTGCCCCAAGCCCCTGCTGCCGCTCGGCGGTCGTCCTCTTCTCACCTATGCTATGGACCATCTCCTGGGCGTCGGCGTCGAACGTTTCATCGTCAACACCCATCACCGCGCCGAGGCCTACGGTCAGGCCTTTCCCGAGGGGCGCTGGCGCGGCGTCCCGATCCTCTTCCGCCACGAACCGACGCTCCTGGACACGGGAGGCGGCCTCAAGAACATCGAAGACCTCCTTGGCGAAGAAGAGATGCTCCTCGTCTACAACGGCGACATCCTGACGGACCTGCCGCTGGAGAGGCTGATCGAAGCGCACATGCGGAACGGCGCCGAGGCGTCGCTGGCCTTGCGGAGCGAAGGACCCCTCCTGAACGTGGCGATCGACGAGACGGGCGCTGTCTGCGACCTGCGGGGAAGGCTGGGGCATCCTGGACGCCGGCGCTGCCAGTTCACGGGGATCTGCATGATCCGGAGACGGTTCCTCAATCGTCTTATTCCCGGAAAGATCGAATCCGTCGTCGAGGGCTTTCTCCGGGCGATCACCGAGTCGCCCGGTTCCGTTGCCGGCGTCCTCATCGACGAGGGCTCGTGGCGGGATATCGGCAGCCCCGCGGAATATTCGCAGTTGAACCCTCAGGAGCGGGAGCGGAAAGATCAGGCAAACTCCCCGCCGTCAGAGGCCGTCCGCGGATGGATCGCGGAGGTCCTTCCCGCCGCCGATGCGGCAACGATCCGCATCGAGCCTTTCGCAGCGCGCGGCTCGGATCGCGCCTACTGGAGGGTGCGGACCGGGGGAAGAGGCACCTTCATCTTCATGCATTATGAGCTGTCGAGACGCGAAAACGCCGTCTGGGAGCCGATCGGCAGGTTTCTTGCCTCGATCGGCATTCCCGTCCCGCGGATCGCCGCTTCCGATCCCGGCCGCCGCTTTGTCCTCCTTGAGGATCTGGGCAACCGAAGCCTTGAGTCGCTGGCAAAGGAATCGGATGGCGAGAGAATCCGCCTCTACGCCGATACGCTCAGGATATCGCACCGGCTTCACACCTTCCCGCTGGAGGAGTTCCGCCGCCGCCGCGTCCCGACGATGGAGGGCTTCTCCGCCGAGCTGTACCGGTGGGAACAGGACTACTTCCTGGACAATCTTGTCCGTGACGTCTGCCGGATCGACCCCTCCGGCCTGTTGCGCGGGGCTCTGGGGAAGGAATTGAAAGACCTCACGGATACCCTCCTCGCCGGAACGGAAGGGCTCGTTCACCGCGACCTGCAGTCCCAGAACGTGATGGTCCGTATGGGCGGCGGCCCTGTTCTCATCGATTTCCAGGGGATGCGCATCGGGAACCCGCTCTATGATCTGGGTTCGCTTCTCTATGATCCCTACGTCGACATCGCGCCGGAACAACGCGAAGCGCTGCTGCGATCCTACCATGCGCTTGGGGACCCGCGCCCCTGGCCCGATTTCCAGAAGCTCTTTTTCACGGCCTCCGTCCAGAGGCTCCTGCAGGCCCTGGGCGCCTACGGCTGCCTGAGCCTGAAGAAGAACCTCCCCGAATTCCGCCGCCATATCCCGCGCGGCATCGCCAACCTTCTCGATGCCGCGGAACGCGCCGCGAATTTTCCCTCCCTCGTCGCCCTCGTCCTTCGCTGCCGGGAAAACCTCAGGACTTCGCTATGACGTCGCACCGCTTCAGCACCGGCCGACAGGCTGCCATTGCGAGGCGAAGCCGAAGCAACTTCTTCTTTGTCATTCCCTGAGCAGGCGGAAATCCAGCCCGATATTGTCATTCCCGCGAAAGCGGCAATCCAGGGTCCTGAGAATTCATTCCTTGAGTTGGCCTGCTGAGCAGAGCGCTGGGTCCCCGCCCACTCTTACCTCCGCAGATGCGGGGGCGGGTGAGATAAAAACGGGTTGCCGTTGCTCGCGCAGCCGCTTGAAATGGCGCCTCTTCAGGATCACACGTGGTTGCGCAGCATCAGTTCCAGGGGATGGGGATGCAGGTAGACCTGGCGCTTGAGATAAGGCTCGTCGTACATCCGGACGTAGTGCTGCAAAAGGACGATCGGTACGATGAGGGGGACCATCCCCCGATGGTAGTTCCCTATGGTCCCGAGCAACTCCTCCTTGTCGCCGGGGCTGAGGCTCTTTTTGAAATATCCCGCCATGTGCTGAAGCACGTTCGTATTCTTGCGCGCCGTCGCGATCGGCTTCAATCCCTCCATGAGGAGCGCGATGTACTCCGCGGCAATGTCCTGGAGCGGCCGGCGTTCGGGGTTCGCGACGAGCCGCCCGAGCCTGGTCAGGTGGGCGGGACTGTGGGCCATGATCAGCAGCTTGTGGTCGCTGTGGAAGTCAACGAGCGTCCGCAAAGAGCGGCTCTCATGCCAGGCGTCGGTCCAGCGCTTGAAGACGAAGATCCTTTCGATGAAATTCTCGCGCAGGAAAGGATCGTGCAGTCTTCCGTCCTCCTCGCAGGGGATCTGCGGGAAGCGAGCCATAAAGGCGCCGGCAAAAATCCCCACACCCGCCTTCCGGGCCATTCCCGCCGCCGTGTATACCTTGACCGCCGCCATTCCGGAACTGGGTGACTTGCTCTTGAAGATGAAACCGAGCAGCCCCTCCCCCGCCAGTTCATCCAATTTCCCTTCCGCCCATCTCCGCATGCCGTCCGTATGGTCGATCCCGCTGCGCACCGTCACCAGGCGCGGCGATGCGGGATCGCCGACGAGGCGCATCGCCTCCCGCGGAACGGGCAGTCCGTACTCCACTTCCGGGCAGACCGGAACCCATTCAAAGTACCTGCCGAGGGTATCGGTGATGTAGCGGTCCTGCTGATGTCCTCCGTCATAACGGACGTTGTCGCCCAGGAGACACCGGCTGAGGCCGATCCTGATCTTTTCCATTGCCGTCACTCTCTTTCGCCGACCAGCGGCAGAATCTTGTCGACACGAAAACGCACGAGATACTTGCTTCCGCCGTCCTCACTGGAGCCGTCCCGTCTTCTGCGACGGATCTCGTCGATGCGCGGGCTGTCCTTCTCTTCGCCGATTTTCGTAAGGGTGAGACGCTTTCCGCGATACCCCTCCCCTTCCTCCCGGAACAGGTAGGCGGCGGAGGGGTTCTCCTGAAGGTTGGCGTGGGAAAGGCGATCGCGCATGATGAACAGGAGGACGCCGTCCGCCTCTTCAAAATGCGGCCGCCCGTAGACGGCGGCGTTCACTCTTCCCTTCGCATCGGCCGTCGCCAGTACACCGAAACCCCTGTGTTGATCGAAATATTCCTTCAGTTCCATGACCTGCACCTCCCTGCATCCCGATCCGTCCGTTGGACCGATTCTGCGTCGACCCCGCTTCAATAAGGGGAAGCGCCTGCCGCGGAATCCCGAAAAACTGCGGGTCCGCAGAAGGATTCCCGTTTTCGCCCGGGAAGCGGCACCACCGGAGATGGCGGGTCGCCGAACCCTGTTCCCGCTGCGAATTTCATCCGTGCGCCATGGGGAGCGTGAAGTGGAACGTCGCGCCGCCGTCCACTTTCCCTTCAGCCCATATCCGGCCGCCGTGCCGGTGGATGATCCGCTGGACAAGCGCCAGACCGATCCCCGTGCCCTCATAATCCTCGCTGCTGTGCAGACGCTGAAAGACCCCGAACATCTTGTTATGGTAGGTCATGTCGAATCCGACGCCGTTGTCTTTCACAAAATAGACGATCTCCTTTTCATTGCGGTGTCCGCCCACTTCGACGAACGCCTTCTCCCGTCCCTTGGTGAACTTGACCGCATTGGAAAGGATGTTGACGAATACCTGTTTGAGCAGCGCCCGGTCCGCCTTCCCCGCCGGGAGATCGGCAACCTTGAAATCGATGCGCCGTCCGGGGTTGACGACCTGCAGGTCCCCCCACACCTCTGCGACCAGCGCCTCCACGTCCAGATCTGAAGTCGATAACGGCGCCCGGCCCAGGCGCGAGAAGGCCAGGAGATCTTCGATGAGCTGGCCCATCATTCGTGCGTTGTCCCTGATTCCCGCAAACTTCTTCCGCGTGTCCTCGTCAAAATGAGCCCCCTGTTTCCTGAGAATCATGCGCGCATAACCGTCGATCGCCCGCAGCGGGGCGCGCAGGTCATGGGAGACGGAATAGCTGAAACTCTCCAGTTCCTGGTTGGCATACTCAAGCTGTTCAGCATGCTGCTGCAGATCCCTCTCCATCTTCTTTCGTTCGGTGATGTCCTGGATCGTCACCAGCACCAGCGGTTCCTCCCGGACGCGAAAAAGCACAGTGGAGACAAGACCCGTGACTTCCCGCGTCTTTCCCTTTACGGACAGCTGGAGGTTCGCTTCCACGTGTTCGCTCCCGTATGTCTTTTCAAAGGTCTCCGCGATCGCGCGGCGAACGGCGCACTGATGACAAGCCGGCCCGAAACCGCAGCCCTGCGGATCGTCCAGGGCGTGCTGACAGCACAAAGCCTCGCCCGCCCGCTGTCCGATCGGATTTTCCGCGGCGATCAGGCTCTGAACGAACTTGTTCGTCTTGCACACGCGGCGCTCGCGGTCCACGAGCAGCATCAGGAGCGGCGCGTTTTCGTAAATGGCGGCCAGCTCTTCCTCGCGCTCCTTGATCGCCTTTTCGGCCTGCTTCCTGTCTTCCATCTCCCTCTTCAGGTCCTGCAGCAATTGTTCGCGATGAAGAAGGATATTGACCTTGCTGAGGAAAATTGCCGGGCTGTAGGGTTTCGTGATGAAATCCACGGCGCCGGATTCGTAACCTTTGAAGACGTGGTACTCGTCCGAATAAGCGGCGGAAAGAAAAATGATCGGTATGTTCTTCGTTTTTTCCTCGCTTCGCAGATACTGCGCCAGTTCGTATCCGTCCATCTCCGGCATCTGGACATCGAGGATCGCCAGACTGAAGTCGTGGTTGAGAGATGCGATCAGCGCGTCGTTGCCGCTTCCTGCCCGGATGATTTCGGCGCCGGTTTCCTTCAGGAGCATCGAGATCGCGAAGAGATTCTCCTCCTTGTCGTCTACGACCAGAATCTTTTGCCTTTCTGTCATGCGTGTTCTCCTTGGATTCGAGGACATTCTCCGCGATCCTGCCTTGGTATGCCGCATCCCGCCGACTTCTTCCCCGGTCAAGGGATGGCGGTATTCCCCGGGCGCCGCTTGCGATAGATCCGGGTTTTTTCATCGAGGGCTTCGAAAGAATCCTGAACCGAAGAAGACCGGAGGATTTCGGCGGCGCCAAGGCAGAGATATCCCCGATGCGCGAGGCTTTCGTAAAAGAGGTTGAGGACCCGGTCCTGAAGCCCGCGGTCGAAATAAATGAGCACGTTCCGGCACAGGATGAGATGCATTTCCCCGAAGACGGCGTCCGTCACGAGGTTGTGGTTCGCAAACGTGATATGCCTCTTCAAAGCGGAAGAAACCGCCATGGCGCCGTACCGGGCGTGGCAGTAGTCGGAAAACGGCTGCGTTCCGCCTGACTCCTGATAGTTCTGTGTAAAAAGACGGATGCGATCGAGCGGATAGATGCCTTCCCTGGCCTTCGCGAGCGCTTCGTCGTTGAAGTCCGTCGCAAAGATCCTCGCCCTCTCGTAGAGTCCTTCCTCCGTGAGGAGAATGGCAAGCGAGTAAGCCTCTTCGCCCGTGGCGCACCCGGCCACCCAGAGATTGACGAAAGGGTAGGTGCGCAGAACGGGGACGACGTTCTGACGTAGCACGCGGTATACGCAGGGGTCCCGGAACATCTCCGTCACAGTGATGGAAAACGCCAGCAGGAACTGCCGGAAGAAGGCGTCCTCGTGCAGGATTTTGGGGATGAGGGCGGAGATCGACGCGCAGCCCGACCGGGGGAGGAAATTCCGGATGCGCCGCTCCACCGTCGCCGGGGCATATTCCCGGAAATCGTGGCCGTAACGCTGAAAAACGGCTTCCAGCAGAAGGCGGATCTCAATGTTTTCGACGTCGCCGGATTTTTCCACGGAGCGTCCTCTCACTGATACAGCCAGATGCGCATGACGGAGAGGAGGCGTCCGACATCCACCGGCTTCGGAAGGTAATCGCTGGCTCCGGCCTCGAGGCAGCGCTGCCGGTCCTCTTTCATGGCCTTCGCCGTAAGGGCGATGATGGGGAGCTTTGCGAAGCGCTCATCCCCCCGGATCTTTTTCATCGCCTCGTAGCCGTCCATAACCGGCATCATGATGTCCATCAGGATCAGGTCGACGGACGGCTCCCTTGCCAGGATGTCGAGGGCCTTTTGACCGTTCTCCGCCTTGAGCAGTTTCATCCCCCGCTCGTCCAGCACCCTGGACAGCGCAAAGACATTCCGCATGTCGTCATCAACGATGAGGACCGTCCGTCCCGGAAACATGGCGTCGGTATCATGAAGATCAGCGATGACCCGGCGTTTGCCTTCCGGCAGGCTGTCCACCATGCGATGCAGGAAAAGGGAAGTTTCGTCCAGAAGGCGTTCCTCCGACCGGACCCCCTTGATAATGATCGATTCCGAGTATTCGCGCAGCAGGCTTTCCTCTTCACGGGTCAATTCCCGGCCCGTGTAGACCACAATCGGGGGAACGGCAATGTCCACCATGCCCCGCAGCGCCTTGATGAGTTCGAATCCCGACATGTCAGGAAGGCCGATATCGAGAATCATGCAGTCGAATCGCTTGGACCTCAGACGGCGAATCGTTTCCTCGCCCGTAGCCGCTTCCGTGACCTCGACATCGCCGTTTCCGATCAGTTTGACGATGGACTTGCGGAGAATTTCGTTGTCTTCCACGACCAGCAGATCCTTGATCCTCTTGCTGAACATGGCCTCGAGTTTCCGGAACACCTCGTCCAGCCCTTCCCTTGCCACCGGTTTGGAGAGGAAACCGATCGCCCCCTTCTGGTAGGCCTGGATCGTTTCCTCTTCGACGGACATGATATGGACCGGGATGTGGCGCGTTTCGGGAGACTCCTTCATGGCAGTCAGCACGGTCCAGCCGTCCATCCCCGGAAGCCTCAGGTCGAGGATGACGCCGCTGGGCTGATGCCGTTTTGCCAGTTCCAGACCCTCTTCGCCCGTCGCCGCCGCAAGGCACTTGAAACCTCGCTCATGGCATTGCGCAACGAGATGTGCGGCGAAGGTCGCGTCGTCTTCGATGACCAGAATCGATCTGTCGTTCCCGCCGACGCCCGCCCGGTCGTCCGGAATCGGCTGCGCCGGCGGGCGGGAGGTTGCGCTCACCGCTCCTTCCCGCGGTATCCGGAGCGTGGGGCTTTTGTCCTTCGTT
Organism: Syntrophaceae bacterium UBA6109; assembly: GCA_002428445.1. The sequence continues at coordinate 81,872 of DIWJ01000004.1, read as the reverse complement.
GCGGGCTGGCCGATCTCCACGGGGATGAACAAGGTAAAGGCTGAACCCTTTCCCGGCTCGCTCTCCAGGTGAATTTCCCCACCCAGAAGCCGGGCCAATTCCCTGGAGATGGAGAGACCGAGACCCGTGCCCCCGTATTTTCTCGCCGTTCCTTTTTCCGCCTGCTGGAAAGCCTCGAAGACCAGCATCTGCTTGTCCTTCGGGATTCCGATGCCCGTGTCCCTGATGGTAACGGCCAAGGTCCTTTGGGAACTCAGGCCGCTCAGCGATAGATCGACGCCCCCCTGCGGGCGGTCGAATTCCACCGACACGCCGCCCTTTTCCGTGAATTTCAGCGCATTGGACATGAGGTTCTTCAAAATCTGCTCGACGCGCTTCCGGTCCGTGACGACGGTTTCCGGACAGCCCGGACGGACCGTGATCGCAAGGTGCAGACCGCGCTCTTCCGCCAGACGTCCGAAGCCGGCGTTCAGGGCTTCCGCCAGATTGCCGACGGCGATCCGCTCCGGGTTCAACTCCATCCTGCCCACCTCGATCTTCGACAGATCGAGGATATCGTCGATGAGGGACAGGAGGTCGTTCCCACTCCTGTAAACGATGCCCGCGGATTCGATCTGTTCCGCCGTCAGGTTGCCCTCCCTGTTTTCGCTGAGCAATCGCGCCAGGAGGAGGATACTGTTCAGCGGCGTTCTGAGCTCATGAGACATGTTGGCCAGGAATTCCGACTTGTACTGGCTGGCAGTCGCCAGCTGCTCCGCCTTCTCCTCCAGATCCGCTCTGGCGATGCTCAGATCGCGGTTTGCCGCCTCTACCTCGCGTTTCCGGCGTTCCAGAGACTCGTTGAAATCCCTCAGTTCCTCATTGGCCGCCTGCAGCTTTGCCTGCTGAGCCTTCAGCTCCTCCTCGGACTGTTTCAGGCGCTGCGCCTGTTTTTCAAGTTCCTCGTTCGTGGCTTTCTGTTCCTCATGCTGCAGCTGGAGCTCCTTCGCGAGGGTCCGGGATTCCGTCAGGGCCCTGGCCAGGTATTCCCGGTTCTGCGCTGCTTCCACGTTGATGGCGCAGATCCGCATCGCCCGCCTGAGATAGTCCAGCTGGAATTCCGTGAACTTCTCCAGCGAGGCGATCTCGATGACGCCTTTTACGCGGTCCTCATGGATCAGGGGCAGCACAATCAGGGAGCGCGGCTTCACGCTTCCCAGGCCCGACATCACCTTGATATACTCGTCGGGAACGTCGTGCACGAGAAACTCCTTTTTTCCCCAGCGCCGCCTGGCCGATCATCCCTTCACCGAGCGCGAAATGCCCGGGGATGCCCTCCGGCCTCGCGTAGGCATAGCCGCTCGCAAAAGAGAGCCGCTGTTCCGCTTCATCCATGAGATAGAACGCACCGACCTGTGCCCCCAGATATCCGGCGACCTCGGCAATGAGGCGGTTCCCCATTGTCCAGAGATCCGGGTCGCCGTGCATGGCCTCGTCGATCCTCGCGATTCCGGTCTTGATCCAGTCGTTCGCGGCCGTTTCGGTTACGTCCCTGACGAGACCGACCATCCGCACGACCTCGCCCCGCTCATTCAGCCTGGGCCGGCCCTGCATCCACAGCCAACGCACGTCTCCATGGGACTGGCGGATACGGCACTCGAAACTGTATTCCGCGCCTTCCGAGAGGGCCTGCTCGAATCGTTCGTCGACGGTCCGGCGATCATCAGGCAGGACATGATCGAGAAACATCCTGTACGTCCATTCGGGCAGGAGAGATTTGTAGCCGAAGATCTGGTCATAGCGCAGCGACCGCCAAACCTTCCCGGTACTGATGTCGAGCTCCCAGATCCCCATGTTGCCCGCTTCCAGCGCATGGGTCAGACGTTCCTCGCGGTCCCGCAGTTCCGAGGTCCTCTCCTCGACACGTCGTTCCAGTTCATCATGGGATTTCTGCAGGGCCTCCTGGGCCCTGCGCAGTTCGCTGACGTCGCGCGCCGCAGCAAACACGCCCGACACCTCCCCCTCTTCGTTCCGGTAGGTGACGGCGTTGTAGAGGACCTCCGTGATGCGTCCCGAGGCGTGCCGAAGGGCCAACGGGTAGTCCCTGACGAAGCCTTCCCGGAAAACCTGCTGGTAGCCCGCCTTGGCCCTTTCGGGCTCCGTGAAGTAGTCCAGAAAATCGCTGCCGATGAGCTGCTCGCGCGGCACGCCGGTCGCATCTTCGGTGGCCTTGTTCACATCCATTACTTTTCCGTCGGCGCTTATCGTCACCAGGGGGTCGAGACTTGCCTCGATGAGGTTCCGGGAATACAGCGATGCCGCCCGGAGATCCTTCTCCGCCTTTTTCCGCTGCGTGATGTCGCGGGCTGCCGCGAATACGCCGATGACCTTCCCCGTTTCATCCCGGTAGACCGCAGCGTTGTAGAGCACAGGCGTCAGGCGGCCGTCCCGGTGGCGGATCTCCAATCCGTAATCCCTGACGAACCCCTCATCGAACACCTGCCGGTATCCGGCCCTCGCCATGTCGGGAAAAGTGAAGTAGTTCGAAAAGTCCGTGCCGATAAGCTCTTTTCGGGAATAGCCCGTGACCAGCTCGGTCGCCACGTTGACGTCGCTGATCTTGCCGTCGATATCGATCGTCACCAGAGGGTCGAGACTTGCCTCGATGAGGTTGCGGTTGTAGGCGCTCGCCAGACGAAGGGCCTCGTCCTTTTGCTTCTGCTCCGTGAGATCGCGGGCAATGGTCGAGATGCCCGTAATCGTTCCATTCGCATCCTTAATCGGGGACACGGCGAGAGAAACGATCAGGGAAGTGCCGTCTTTTCGAATCCGTCTGGTTTCATAGTGGCTGACCCGCCCTTCCCGTTTGAGAGTCTTCAGGATCTCCTGGATCTCATCGGACTGCCCGGGGGGACTCAGGAGCGATACGGGTTGTCCCTTGACTTCTTCTTCCGTGTATCCGTAGATCCGCTCCGCCCCCTTATTCCAGCTGCGGATGACGCCGTTCAGATCCTTTCCGATAATGGCATCATCGGAACCATCGACGATGGAGGCCAGAAAATCGTGCGTTACATTGGCCTCCACCTGGCTGATACGATGCCGAAGCTCCGCCAGTTCGCCGATAAGATGCTTCTTCGTCCTGCGCTCATCCTTCATGCAGAATCTCCTCCAATCCAGCGTCCTTTTCCGCTTCCTTGCACAAGCGCGCAAAGAGAAGAGGCCGCAGCGCCGCCGCTTTTCCGCCGCTACGGCCAGACCGGCTTCCGCTCCGCCGCATCGCGTCGAACCGGTGCGGCGCGAACCGTGGTGTCCACAAATGCTTGAACCAGCAGAGCGTTCTCCGTGTTCCCGTCTCCTGAAATGGAATCTGTGAAGAAGGTCGATAAAACCGTAGGTCCAATTTTATACGCCCGCCGTCGTTTACGAGTCAAGAATTTCTGACAACTCGTTTTCTCCCGATCTTGCCTGTTGCCTTGCCGCGCCCGATCGCTTATCGTGAAGGCAAAAGAAACGGGAGAACGGCGATGAAGGCAATGGTCCTGAGGAAGATTTCCGACCTGCGGCAGGAATCGGAACCCCTTACGATGTGCGACCTGGAGGAACCGTCGCCGGCGGCCGGAGAAATCCTCATCCGCGTAACGGCCTGCGGAGTCTGCCACACGGAGCTGGACGAAATCGAAGGACGGACCGCGCCGCCGGTACTCCCGGTCATTCCGGGCCATCAGGCCGTCGGGACGGTCCACGCCTTGGGAAGCGCCGCATCTTTTTACGGAATCGGCGAACGCGTCGGCGTCGGGTGGATTTTTTCCGCCTGCGGATCCTGTGAATACTGTCGAGGCGGACGGGAAAATCTCTGCCCCGGTTTCCGTGCCACCGGCAGGGACAGGAACGGCGGCTATGCCGAATATCTGGCCGTTCCGGAGGCCTTTGCCCATCCCATCCCCGCCCTCTTCTCCGACGCGGAAGCCGCCCCTCTCCTGTGCGCCGGAGCGATCGGCTACCGGTCCCTCCGCCTGGCGCAGCTGGCCGACGGCCAGCCCCTCGGCCTGACGGGTTTCGGCGCCTCCGCTCACCTCGTCCTGATGCTGGCGCGGCACCGCTACCCGAATACGCGGATTTTCGTATTTGCCCGGCGCGAGGAAGAACGCCGCTTTGCCCTGGATCTCGGCGCCGCCTGGGCCGGCGGCACCGATGAGACGCCGCCGGAGAAACTCCAGGCGATCATCGATACGACCCCGGCCTGGCGGCCCGTCGTCGAAGCGCTCCGGAATCTCCGCAGCGGGGGAAGGCTTGTCGTCAACGCCATCCGCAAAGAAAAAAACGACCAGGACGAACTGATGCGGCTGGATTATCCCGCCCACTTGTGGATGGAAAAGGAAATCCTCTCGGTCGCCAATGTGACGCGAAAAGATATCGCCGAGTTTCTGGAACTTGCGGCCGCGATTCCCATCCGGCCTCAGGTGGAGGAATATCCGCTGGATCAGGCCAATCGCGCCCTGCTCGAGCTGAAGGCCGGCCGCATCCGCGGCGCGAAGGTTCTGCGGCCCGGGGCCTGAACAGCCCCTTGCGGGCGGGGGCGACGAGGTTGCGTCCCCCTCCATTGACAAATCCCCCCGTCCGCCCCTATTGTATCGCAACTGCCCCGGCGACCCCGGTATTTTTCCCACACATCGCGGCCGCAGACGCAACTTCAGGAGGTCAAAGAAAGGAGGATGTCCATGATCAAGAAAAAACTGCTCGACGCGGTGAACGCCCAGATCAGGAACGAACTCGAATCGGCCTACATTTATCTTTCCATGAGCGCCTATTTCCATTCGCAGAACCTGGATGGGATGGCCCATTGGATGCGTTGCCAGGTTCACGAAGAGACCATTCACGCCATGAAATTCTTCGACCATATTCTCGACCGCGGCGGCGAAGTGAAGCTGCCGGATCTCAAGCAGCTCAAACAGACCTGGAAATCAGCCGCGGAGGCGTGGAAAGACGCCTTGGAGCACGAGCAATTCATCACGGCGAAGATCCACGATCTCATCAGGATCGCTCGCGAGGAAAACGACTACACGGCCGAGCCCCTGCTGGCATGGTTTTCCAACGAGCAGATCGAGGAGGAATCTCAGACGGAAAAAGTCGTTCAGAAGCTCGCCATGATCGGCGGCAGCAAGGAAGGGCTCTACATGCTGGACCGGGAACTTGCCGCCCGCATGTTCGTCCCCGGATCCTGCTTTGACCCGGTCGCCTATTCCGTGGCCAAGTAACGGACCGGTTTTCGCAACCAGAGGCCGGCGTGCCGTCATTCTGCATCCGGCCTCTGCCCCGTCCGAACCGTTTCTTTTTCTTCAGATACGGTCTTTGAGTTTCGCCGCGATGGCAAGAACCGTATTCACGTAAACGGCGCTGTTGTTGTAGTCGAAGATCACCTTCCTCTGGCTCTCCAGGTCCATCTTTGCATTCCAGCCGTGCCCCCTGAGATAGTTGGCGATGCTGTGCAGTGCATCGGCGTCAGAGAAAAGATCGACGCGGCCGTCGCCGTTGCCGTCGACGCCGTAATCGCGGATGCTCGTCGGCATGAACTGGCAAAGACCGAGCGCCCCGTAAACCGATCCGCGGATCTGCAGCGGGTCCAGCCCGCAATTGCGGGCATAGACGAGCAGCGCCTTGAGCTCCTCATAGGCCCAGTCCGCTTTTTGGCGGCACTTGTCCCGGGCGAATTCCATGTCCTCGGTTGACAGGGACGACCGCGACAGATGAGGCTCTACGGTCGCCAGATCGCGGGAGCGCGCCATGCTCGCTAGGGAATTGAAGACGCTCCGTTCTCCCATGTAGCGGCCCAGCCGCGTCTCGATCAGGAGAATCGCAACGACGATCTCCTTGGGAACGCCGTAGACCTTCCGGATATCCTCCAGAATTGCACGCTGCCGGTAACCGTACACTCTGGCATGGGCGATGACATGCGCCCGCAGATACCCCCTCTTGACGCCCGAAGGCCGAGCCGCACCGCCTCTCTCGCGGAACTCCGACCGCACCCGCAAGAGGGCATTGATCTTGGAGGACATGGTGTACGGGTCGAAACGCACCTCCGGCCGCAGAAAAAGGACCTCCATGTCCTTCTCGTCAAAACCGTCCGCCACGAGACGGGCCGCAAGTGGGCTCCAGCCGGCAAGGAGTACCGGCGGGAAAACAAAGAACAACATGAAAGATAAGAGAGGAAGGCGCCATCCTGGGAAAAGATATGATCTTCTTTGCATCGAAAACCCTGCATGGTCCGCTTTTGGCTGATTTCACTGTATCTGTGCCCCGGGCAAAAGTCAACGAAACCGTAGAATTTTCGCGCCATCGGAGGGAGATTTTCAGGACCTTGTCATTTCGGCGCTCAATGCTTAATATGGACCTAAAGATCTTGGGTGTCTTCTATGGCCATGCATGACCCCTCCGAAGAGTCCGACAGTTCTTCGGAGACAGGATTGGATGAACCGAAGATGTATCGGGTGATCGTCCACAACGACCACTTCACGACGATGGAATTTGTTGTGGATGTATTGATGAAGATATTTCACAAACCGGCGGCGGAAGCGACCAAGATCATGATGGATGTTCACCGGGGCGGCCAGGGCATTTGCGGCATTTTCATCTATGACATTGCCGTGACCAAGATCTCCCAGGTTCATCAACTGGCCAGACAGAACAATTTTCCGCTCCGCTGCAGTTACGAAGAGGCCTAATCGCGACAGGCAATACCTATGGAAAGAGAACCGTCCATGAAAGTGAATGAAGAACTCAATGCCATTCTTCGAGCCGCCTACACGGAGGCAAAGGCTCGGGAACACGAATATCTGACGCCGGAGCATGTCCTTTTCGCGTCGCTGTATTTCGACACCGCCAAGGAGATCATCCTCCGCTGCGGGGGCGACGTGGAAGACCTGCGTGAAAAAATCGAGGATTTCTTCAGGGAAAAGATGACGAAAGCCGCCGAAGAGAAAGAGCCCGTCCAGAGCAGCGGTTTTCAGAGCGTCATCGAACGAGCCGTTTTTCACACGATTTCCGCCCAGAAGAACGAACTCGACATCGGGGACATACTGATTTCCATGATGGATGAAAAGGAATCCTCGGCGGCGCATTTCCTGATCCGCGAGGGAATTACCAAACTGGATCTCCTGAATTACGTCTCGCACGGCACCTCTGTCATCCCGGCGGAACCTGCGCAGGAAAATACTCCCAAGACGGACGAGGCGACCGAAAAGGAGGGTCGGCAGACGAAGGCCCTGTCGGCGTTTACGGTGGAACTGGTCCGCAAAGCCAGGGAGGGAGAACTCGAGCCGGTCATCGGCCGCGAGGACATCCTCGAGCGCACCCTCCAGGTGTTGTGCCGCCGGTTCAAAAATAATCCCATCCACGTCGGAGATGCGGGCGTCGGCAAGACGGCGATCACCGAGGGGCTCGCGCAACTGATCGCGCAGGACAAGGTGCCGAAACCACTGAAAAACGCCAGGATCTATTCACTGGATATGGGTTCGCTCCTGGCGGGAACGAAATTCCGCGGCGACTTCGAGCAGCGGCTCAAATCGATCATTTCCGAGTTGACCCGGCTGAAGAATGTCATTCTTTTTATCGACGAAATCCACACGATCGTGGGGGCGGGTTCGGTTTCGGGTGGCACCCTGGACGCCTCCAACATCCNNAGATCCGCTGCATCGGCTCCACGACGCACGAGGAGTACCGGAAGGTCTTCGAAAAGGACCGCGCCCTTTCGCGGCGCTTTCAGCCCATCGAGATTCCGGAGCCGACGGTTGACGACACCTACAAGATTCTGCAGGGCCTGAAAGGCAAGTATGAGGCCTACCACGACGTCGTCTATACCGATGAGGCCCTGCACGCCGCTGCGGAACTCACGGCCCGCCATGTCAACGACCGCCATCTGCCGGACAAGGCCATCGACGTCATCGACGAGGCAGCCGCCCGCACGTGCCTGTACCGCATTGCCGAGGGAACGGTGACCATCAGACCCCGGGACATCGAGGCGGTCGTCGCCCGCATTGCGCGGATCCCGGAAAAGTCCGTCTCTGTCTCCGAGACAGCCCAATTGCGTGACCTCGATCGTTTGCTCAAGGAAAAGATATTCGGCCAGGATCAGGCCATCGAAAAGGTTGTACAGGCCATCCGCCGGTCCCGGGCAGGTTTCCAGGACCGGCAAAAACCGATCGCCTCTCTGCTCTTCGCAGGACCGACAGGCGTGGGGAAGACCGAATTGGCGCGGCAGCTCGCCCTGACGATGAGCGTCCCGCTTCATCGCTTCGACATGTCGGAGTATCAGGAGAAACACACCGTGTCCCGGCTGGTCGGTGCGCCGCCGGGCTATGTGGGATACGAAGAAGGCGGACTGCTGACAGAGGCGATCCGCAAGACCCCGCATGCGGTGCTGCTGCTGGACGAAATTGAAAAGGCGCACGCGGATATCTTCAATACCCTCCTGCAGGTCATGGATTATGCGACGCTCACGGACAACAACGGCCGCAAGGCGGACTTCCGCAACGTCGTTCTCATCATGACCTCCAATGCGGGCGCCCGCGACATCGGCAAGCCGCAGATGGGGTTCGGAGAGCGCAGGATCAGCAGGCAGGCGATATCCGACGCGGTGAAACGGATCTTCTCACCCGAGTTCCGGAATCGCCTGGACGGAATCGTGACGTTCAACGATCTCGACAAGGCGGTCGTCGTCGACATCGTCAAGAAGCAGATCCGCGATTTTCAGGTCATGCTGGAAGAGAAGAAGGTTCGGCTCGAGCCGGAACCCGCGCTGTACGAGTGGCTCGCCGACAAGGGCTATTCGGCCGCCCTCGGCGCCCGGGAGATCTCGCGGCTCATTCAGGATAAGATCAAGAATTTTTTTGTGGACGAGGTCCTCTTCGGACGGCTGGCTCAGGGCGGCATCGTCCGGGCATCGGTCGCCGACGACGAGATCCGTCTCGACATCCTCCGTTGATCCGAAAGGCGGGTCGCGAAGGAGGCGGATGCATTTCCGCCTCCGGGCCATCAAGCCGGCGGCTTGACGATTCTCCGGAGAAGATCGGAGAATCGCGATCCCGAGGGAAAAGGCCGGGTCTTCATTCGCTCCCCTGCGCAGCAATGCGGGGTGCGCTCGCCGTCGGATTCAACGCCGCGGCGACGTGGCGCACCATCTGGTGATAGACCCCCCGCATAATCTCCTCAGCCAGGAAATAATCGGGCCTCGCTTTATAGAGAACCCGGATCATTTCATCGACGGCCCCCTCGACGGAGCCGTTGCGCCGGTAGGCATCTTCCATGAATGCCCGCATCGCGCAGGCCGTTTTCACGCTTGCGGCGATGACGCCGGCCGCCTCATCTCCCGTCACATAGCCGTAGTGGTCGGCGCACATCCAGGAGACCGGCAATCCGCTCATCTTCTCCAGACTCCGCTGGTACTGCGTGAAATTCGAATTGCCGGATGTGATGAGCGTATCCCCGTGGGGAATGCCGGCGGCATCGGACGGGAACAACATCCTCCGTTCAGGCTCGTAGGCCGTAATCGAGCAGGAAGAATGCCCGGGTGTCTCGAGAATCCGGAGATGCACCCCGCCGAGGTCGATGACATCGCCCTCCCCGACCGAAGGGCCGCTTACATCATCCCGCCACGCGGCGTCGTAACCCGCCAGGGCCTCTCCCATGCCCATTTTCGCCGCCACCGTTTCACTGAAGGCATTGATCGTCTCGATGTTCCGCGGCGACGCGAGGATTTCCCACGCCCTTGCCGATCCCAGGACCTCGAGGTCCGGAATGCGCCGTTTGAAAAAGGGAACAACTCCCACGTGATCGAAGTGGGCATGAAGGACAAGGAGCTTTCGGATTCTCCGCTCGTCAATCCCGAATTCCCGGAGCTGATGGAGGATCTCGGGGATGAGATAACTCATTCCTGCGCTGATCATCATCGAGCAGGAATCCCCTTCCAGGATATAGACTCCCGATTCCTCGCGGCCCAGCAACCAGAGGCGGTCCGTCACCCTGCCTGTCGTTCGTACCCTCATTTTCCCTGTTCCGGTTTGCCGTAAACGATTTTCGCCTTGGCGCGGAGATCCTTGGCCAACTGTTCGACGGCCTTGCGCTGGTTCAGGGACGCCAGATGGCCGGAGATCTTTTCCTTCAGTTCCGGGTTCAGCGGCGCCATGCCCGCCGCCTGGCGACCCAGCACCTGAATGATGTGATACCCGAAGGTCGTTTCGACCACGGGGCCGATCTCATCTTTCTTCTGCTTGAAGGCGGCGTCTTCGAAGGGTTTGATCATCTGCCCCCTGGCGAATTCTCCCAGGTCTCCGCCGGCCTCCTTGCTCGGGCAGTCCGAGTATTTCTTCGCCAGTTCCGCGAAATTCGCACCCGCGGCAAGCTGGGCACGGACATCCTTCGCCTTGGCGGCCTTGGCGGCTTTCGCCTTTTCGTCGTCACCCGGCGCGAGCGCGATCAGGATATGCCTGGCATGGACCCTCTCGGGCAGCTTGAATTGGTCGGGATTCTTCTTGTAGAAATCCTCGACCTCTTTTTCCGCCGGCTTGACCGGCTGCGTATCTTTTCCTTCCAGAATCATTTTGCGGATGCCGAGCCGCGTGCGGATTTCACTCTTCACCTTCTCCAGGGTCGTGCCCTCCGCCTTCATCGCCTGCTCGAATGTCATCCCCTTCGGCAGGTCTCCCCGGAGCTGCGTCAACGCCTTCTCGACCTCCTGTTCCGGAACCTGCACTTTTCTCCTCTCGGTCTCCTTCACAAAGACCGCGCGGGTGATGAACTGCTCGACGATGTCCTTCCGCATGCCCGCCTCGACTTCTGCCAGTTTTTCCGGCGGAACCTGTGACCGGAGCGACGCCATTCCCTGGTCCAGGGCCTTCCGGAGTTCCGCCGTTGTCATTTTCTCGCCGTCCACATCGACGGCGACGTCGCCCGCAGACGCCGCCTGCCCGGCATCAACCGGCGCGGCCGGAACCGGCACCGCCTGTGCGCTGACCGCACCTTGATCCTTCGCCGCCGTTCCGTCCTCCGCGGCCTTGTCCTTGCCCGAGTTGCAGCCCAATACAGCCAGCGACGCTGCCAGAAGAAGCGCCAAGGGCCACAAAGATTTCCAAGTCTGATGGTTTTTCATCATGATTTTCCTTTCCCGTACTGCATCCGGCGACTTCCATAACCGACAATGCCTCTCCCGTCAAGCAAGGATCTTTCCGTCGGATCCGGCTCCAGACGTCGCAAAGAATCGAGAAGGTGTTCCCGGTCGTCTGCGGAGCGGGCGCTTTCCGGAGCGGGCGCGCAAAGGGGTGTGTCCCGCATCCGGCAGAGGCTCTCGACCGCGGCCACGGCGTCGACCCGCGGGAGCAAAGCGGCCGTGAGGAGGTGAATCAATTTCAGCGTCTGAAAACCATCGAACCAGCTGTGAAAGTGTCTCCGCAGAACGTCTATCCGCCGTGTCTGGTGCCGGATCCGACGCCAGGTCTCGGCAAAATTACGCTCTCTCAGGAACCGTGCGAGCACCGGATGAATTTCCTGCGCCCCCGCCAGGATGCCGTCTTCATCGCCGAGCAAATTCCCCTCCATCCAGAACAGCCAGTCCTTCAAGATCGCAAACACCTGCGGATCGTACAGGAGATCGACTCTGCAATCGCCTTCCAGGTAGCGCCCCACGCTCTTGCCTGTCCCGAAGGGGACACGGGCGGACCGCCGCGACGATGGATGGACCAGGGTGCCGCGGATTCGGCCGATCGGCCCGACCTTCGCGAGCTTGTTGAAGAAATAGAAGTCTTCCGCCGCGTCGCGAACAGGCATCCCCCGAACCGCCGCATAGGCCTGATCGCGGCAGACCATCGTCGAGCCGATCGTGAAGAAGGCATAGGGCGAACCGGCATAACTCAGACCGAGCTGATAGTAGCGCAGGTAGATTTCGTAACGCCGGATCGCCTCTTCCTCCAGGGGATCCTTCGAGTCGATCCGATGCGCGAAGTCCACAGTGGCGGCAGCCCATCTGCCGCTGTGAAAGAAACGGGCGGCTTCCGACAGATAATTCGCCTCCACCAGGGTATCGGCATCCAGACAGAAGAGGCACTGCGGGCCTGACATCCCCCGGTCAAGGCATCGGAGAGCAGAATCCATCCCCATCCGCCGCGCCAATCCAACCCCTCCTGCCCGGACGGGCATTTCCCGTCCGGGCGATGCGGCATCGAGTACGGCCAGGCGAAGACCTCCCTGCAGGATCTCCTCCATCGCGGAACGAATCTGCGCGGCGGCAACGAAGCGTGCGTCCGGAAGCCGGCCCTGAAGAAGCTCTTTCAGGCAATGCAGGGTGTCCTGGTTGTTCCGGATGTCCTCATCAGAGGCGTGAGGCGTCCGGCGGTTGTTTACGACGACGAGAATGAGGGTTCTGCGGATTTCCTGCGGATCGTTTCGGCTGAGAGATGCCAGGGTCGAGAAGATCGTGTCTCTCTCGGCCAGCGCCGGGATGACCACGGCCTGCGCGATGCCTCCCGGAGAATCCCTGGACAGAAGCGGCCGGTCCGATGCCTGAGACCACCGGACGAGGTAGCGGTCGATTCCGGAAGCCGCCGTCATGGACAGAACTCGCGCAGGAGTTCCGCCGCCCTGTCGGCGTCCGGTCCGTCGATCCATGAAATCGCCACCCCCCGGCGCTCCATGCGCCGGAACCACGTTTCCTGGCGTTTGGCGAATTGATGGATCGCCGTATTGAGGAGTCGGAACATCTCTTCGTATCCCATCTCCCCCTGGAGGTACCGGCTGACGAAACGATATTCCAGACCGAACCGGTCGAGCCGCTCCCAGGTGAGGCCGGAAGCGTGCAGGCGGGCTACCTCGTCGATCATGCCCGCCTCCAGGCGGCTTTTCAATCGCAGCGTAATCTGTTTACGAAGCCGGGCCCTTTCGACGCGGATGCCGATCGTGAAGGCGTCGATTGCCGGCGGTCCGTCCTGAACGGCTGCCGCTTCCTTCCGGCGCCCGTACTCGATGATTTCGAGGGCCCGGATCAGTCTCTCTCGATCACCCAGATCCGTTGTGTTATGGAGACGGGGGTTTGCCTTCCGCAGACGGTCCGCCAGCTCCGCCTCATCGAGTGCGGCCAATTGCCTGCCGAATTCGGGGTCTGCCGGAACGTGCGGCATGCGGTATCCCAGAAGAACCGACTCGAGATAAAGCCCCGTCCCTCCCACAAGAAAAGGGATATTTCCTCCGGCCGACGCAATTCGGGCAAACGTCCTGTAGAAGTGCTGCTGGTATTCAAAGACACTGAATTCCTGATCGGGATCCACAATGTCGATCAGGTGGCAGGGCACCTGCCTTCCCTTTACGAACAAATCCGCAAAATCCTTGCCCGTCCCCAGGTCCATGCGCCGATAGACCTGGCGCGAGTCCGCGGAGAGGATCTCCGCTCCCCGTTCGGCTGCCAGGACAGCAGCCAAGCGCGTTTTCCCCGAGGCGGTGGGACCGATGATGGCAATGAGATTCGGCATGCGGGATTCTGCAACCCTGAAGAGAAGTGTTGGTCATTGATAAAGGATTCTGTTACGAAAAACAACCTCGCCCGCGAAAACAAAAAAAGCCCCGATCATCCACCGGGGCTTTTCGGTAAAATGCAGGGTGAAAGCTATACCGCCTTCACGTTCACTGCAGCCGGTCCTTTCTTTCCCTGTTCGACGTCGAACGAAACAGCCTGTCCTTCGTGCAGCGTCCGGAAGCCGGCCCCCTGAATCGCCGTGTAATGGACAAACACGTCTCCCCCCTCACTGCTCTCGATAAAACCGAATCCCTTTTTCTCGTTGAACCACTTTACTTTTCCTTCAGGCACTATGGACTTCCTCCTTTCAAGATAATCCCCGGCGCCGTCCCTTCAAAAAAACAAAACCACTACCGGATTCAGAGGGCATCTGACGGGTAGTGGCGGTTTGTTTCTTTGCTGAGATCGACACCGTTCGTTCCTTAAAGGAACTGCAGCTTACCGGATACTTCTATCCATTTTCGATACGCAAAACTGGCCTAAGCTACCACCTTCAAAATTGAAAATCAAGCGGATTTTTATAACGGCATTGATTTTCTTAATAGCAGGAATTCTTCTATTATGTTCGCCAGATGGCTGATCTTGCCGCTGTAAAAATGATCAGCGCCGGTTATGCATTCGATGCGGCTCCCGCAATATTTGGCATAATGCCGGATGGATCCGGCGCTGCAAAACGGGTCTTCGCTGCCATAGGTTATCAGATGGACTTTGGGGAAATACGCAGGAAATACCATGAAGTCGAGGGGCGGCGAAACGAAAACAACATCGGAAAAACAGCTGTCCTTTTCCAGAAGGTTCGCGCAAACCCACGCTCCGAAAGAATATCCGGCAAGAGCGATTCCGCATTTCCCGTCGCCTTGAAGAAAACCCCTCGCCGCCACAACATCCTGCTGTTCGCCCCGCCCGTCGTCGTATCGTCCCCCGCTTCCGCCGACGCCGCGGAAGTTGAAGCGCAGCGTCGAATATCCGGCCGAAAAGAAAGCGGAGACAACGGCTGCAGTGACGGGATCGTGCATGGTCCCTCCCATCATGGGATGAGGATGCAGGCACAGCGCGGCGCCCGCGCCGCCGTTCTGCGCATAAAGCCCTTCCAGGGAAAGGTTTCCGGATCGAATCGTGACGAGGTTTTCTTTCAAGGACAATCCCGCTTCGGTTTCCCGGCCTACCCGCCGCCTTTCTTGAGCGACGCGACCTCAATTCGATACTTCTTGATCCGGTGCCAGAGGCTTCGCTGATTAATACCGAGGAGCGTTGCCGCCCTCGCCTGAATGCCGTTCGCCCTCGCCAATGCCTCGAGAATGAGGGCCTTCTCGATTTCCTCCAGTCTGGCATCCAGAGATGCGGCTTCCGAGCCGTTTGCCGGCGCGGCGGGAATCTTTCCCATGGCCGAGATGTACCTGGCCAGGTGCTCGGGAACGATCAATCCGCCATCGGCCATGACGGCGGACCGCTCGATCACATTCTGCAATTCCCTGACGTTTCCGGGCCAGTCGTATCCGATCAGCAACTGGAGCGCCTCGGGCGAAAGGCGGGCATTGGCCGCCTTTCGCTCCAGAAAATATTCCGTCAGCGCGGGGATGTCCTCGCGCCGGTCCCTCAGTGAAGGCAACTCCAGCGAAAAGACATTCAGGCGGTAGAACAGGTCGTCCCGGAATTTTCCTTCCCGGATCAGATCATGGAGGTTCTTGTTCGTGGCGACAATAAACCGCACGTCGATTTTCAGCGGTTTGGTGCCGCCGACTCTTTCGAATTCACGTTCCTGGATGACCCGCAGCAGCTTTGCCTGCGTGGCGATCGGCATGTCCCCGATCTCGTCAAGAAATATCGTGCCTCCGTCGGCCTGCTCGAATTTCCCCATCTTCTGCGACACGGCGCCGGTGAAGGCCCCCTTTTCATGACCGAACAATTCGCTTTCCAGCAGACCTTCCGGGATGGCGACGCAGTTGATCTTGACGAATGGCCTCGCCTTCCGCCGGCTGTGCTCGTGGATGCTGTCGGCGATCAGCTCCTTGCCGGTTCCGCTTTCCCCCAGGATCATGACCGTGGAGTCCGTCGGGGCAATCTTCAGGAGTTGCGCGAAAATCTCCCGCATCCGCCTGCTCTGGCCGATCACCTGGGGGAAAAATTCCCGTGCTTCGACCTTCCCCAGGATATCCGTCACCTGGTCGAGGATCTCGGTCATTTCCTCCAGACGATCCACCTGCAGGGAAGATTTCTCATCAACACCCGTCTGCGGAAAAAGGTGCAGACTTTCCGTTCTCCTCACAAACTTCATGACGGGATTGACGATCAGCCACAGAATCACGAGGCTGCAGATGAAGCTGAAAGCCCCGATGAATGCACCCCACTTCAGAACGGGCCCGACGGCCGCCTCCATCCCCTCCTGGTGACAGGCAAGCCGGTAGGTGACGACCACGGCGATAATAGAAATACCGGAGTAGATGAGAGGAATCAGGATATAGAGGTTGATATGAATTCGTTTGCGATTCCAGAATTTTTTCATCAACGAACCATCTTGGTCAAGTCCCACATGGGGAGGAAGATCGCCAGGGCAAAGAATCCCACCACGGCCGCGAGGCCAACGATCAGCGCTGGACCGAGGGCGTCGGACAGCCCCTTGACGGCGTATTCCACCTCGTCGTCGTAATGGCGCGCAATCTCGCGCATCATCTGTTCCATGTTGCCTGATTCCTCGCCGATCGCGACCATGTCGATGACCATCGGCGTAAAGTACCGCGCCGATTTCAGGGGCGCCGTTATTCCCTCGCCTTCCACGATCCGCTCCCTGACGCGATCAAATTCCTTGGAAATGGCCGTATTGCCGATCGTTCCGGAGAGGATCGCCAGCGCCTGCATGACAGGCACGCCGCTGGCGTAAAGAATGGCAAAGATGCTGGCGAAGCGGGACATGGCCGCCTTCGTGAAGAGGGGCCCGGCAAGCGGCAGTTTCAGGAGGAATCCGTCGGCTGCCAGCCGCCCCGCTTCCGTCTTTAGATAGTAGCGCAGGCCGATCATGCTCCCCGCGAGAGCAACGAGCAGAAACAGCCAGTAGTTGCTCAGAAAAGCGTAGAGCGCCATCGCGATCTTCGTCGGCACGGGAAGGTCGAGTCCGGCTTTCGCGAAGATGGTTACGAACTTCGGAATGACGAACGTCAGGAGGATGATAAACGCCACGCCCAGCGCGACGACGACGATCGCCGGATAACGAAGCGCGGACAGGATGTCGTTGCGGACCTTTTCTTCGTGTTCGACAATGTAGATCAGCCGATCGAGCACATCCGGCACGGTGCCGCTGATTTCCCCGGCCCGGATCATGCTCCGGTAAAGCGGCGAGAAAACGCCCGGATACTTCTCCAGGGAATCGAAAAGCGTGGCTCCCTCTCTGATGTCCTGAGCCATCGAGGATATGACCGCTTTCAAATTCCTGTTCTGCGTCTGGACCTCGAGAACCTGCAGGAGGCGCACGATGGGAATGCCGGCCTGCATCATGGAACGGAATTGTTTCGTGAACAGGATGAGATCCGGAACGGGGACTTTCCCCCCCCTCGCCCGGAGCCTTGTCCAAAGAGACGCCGACCCGCCTGCACCCGCAGAGACGGTCTCGGGAATCAGCCCTTTTGCGACCAGCAACCCCCTCGCTCCGTCGACGGAATCCGCTTCGATCACTCCGGAGACCGCCAAACCATTTTCGCTGATCGCTTTGTAGGAAAAAACGGGCATGGAAACCTTGCCTTTCTACCGGTTATACCATCACGGCCGATGCGGCCTCTTCGAGGGTCGTAATCCCGAGGAGCACCTTCCGTGCGGCGTCTTCCTTGAGCGTGCGGAGCCTTTTTGTGGAAATCGCGGCGCGGGCGATTTCCTGGCTGGGAAGCCGTTTGAGGATCATCTCCTGGATCATATCGTCGTTCACCAGGACCTCGAAGATCCCCGTTCTTCCCTTGTAACCCGTCTGCAGGCACTGGTTGCACCCCCTTCCCTTCTGGAAGTTTGCGCCCTCTGCATCCTGCAGTCCCCATTCCAGAAGGGCCTTTTCGGGTGGCGCAAAGGGTTCCCGGCAGTAGGGACAAACGGTGCGAACCAGGCGCTGGGCAAAGGAAACGAGCAGTACGGAGGACACCAGGAAGGGCTCGATCCCCATATCAAGAAGCCGCGTCACGGCGCCCGCCGCATCGTTCGTGTGCACGGTGCTCAGGAGCCTGTGGCCCGTTTGAGCCGCCTGCACGGCGACGACGGCCGTTTCCGCATCCCGGATCTCTCCGACCATGACAACATCCGGGTCCTGCCGGAGGATGGATCGCAGACCGCTTGCAAAGGTCATCCCGGCCTTCCGGTTCAACTGCACCTGCCGGATGTTCGTGATCCGATATTCGACGGGATCTTCCAGGGTAATGATGTTGATGTCGGGTTGATTCAACTCGCTCAGAATCGCGTAGAGGCTTGTGCTCTTGCCGCTCCCCGTCGGACCTGTGCTGAGGATCATGCCGTAGGGCTTGCGGATGATGGCGCTGAGCTTGTCGCGGTCCTCCTTCACCATCCCCAGGCGATCGAGCGAATAGACCCCCACGCTCATATCGAGCAGCCGCAGGACGATGTTCTCTCCGTAGATGGTGGGGATCGATGAAACCCGGACATTGATCTCCTTTTTTTCCATCTTGAGCGTAAAGCGGCCGTCCTGCGGAAGCCGCATGACGGTGATATCCATGTTGGCGAGGATTTTCATCCTCGCGATGATGGGCAGGAACAGCCCTTTCGGGGGAGAAGGCACGTCGTGGAGTTTCCCGTCGATCCGGAAACGCACCTGGATGCTGTTCTGCTGGGGGCTGATATGGATGTCGCTGGCCCCTTCGCGGATCGCCTGCGCAAAGATCGAGTTCACGAGGCGGATGACCGGGGCCTCCCCCGCCAGATCCTGAAGAGAAGAGACCTGGACCTCCTCGGGTGTCTCCTCCGCCTTGTCGGCCTCCTGCTGGGTGTCGAAGTCGATGCTGTCGATCAGGCTCCCCAGGCCGGACTGCGAGCCGTAGATGCCGGTGATCAGTTGCGTAACCTCGCGCTCCGTGCAGACGACGGGCTCCACTTCCGCGTTCGTCATCACCTCGATGGCATCCATCACGTTGATATCGAGCGGATCCGTCATCGCCAGCGTCAGCAGCCGGCCTTTCTTGCGCAGCGGCGCGACCTGATATTTCTGGGCAGCATCGGCCGGCAGCATCATGGAAAGACCCATTTCGAGGGGATACTGCTCCGGGTGGTATTTGGGAATTTTCAGCTGCCGGCTCAACAAATCGACGATCTGGTTTTCGCTGACAGTGCCCTGCTGGATGAGATATTGGCCCAGTCGAAGGCCGGCTTTCTTCTGGCCGGCCAGGGCTGCATTCAACTGTTCCCGTTTCAGGAGCTTGCTTTCGATCAGCATTTCCCCGAGACGTCGCTTGACGATCATGAAGTCACCTCTCCGCCCTGAATCTTCTCAGCGCGCAAAAAATACCGTGTCGTCGCCTGGGCGGCTCAGGAGTTTCGCCTCCGCTGCGAGGGACTGAGGAAGCGATCGAATGGCCTCTGCGGCGGCGCTTTCCCGGTCGTAACTCTGCCGCAGGATCAGGGCAAAGATCAAACCCTCCCTCGGATTCCAATAGGGAAGCATGCGGGCGGACGGCCATTCCGGCCGATAATTTCTCAGGAACGCGTAGGCCTCCTCCACAAAGTTCCTTTTTCCCAGAAGAATCCAGAATTTCCCCGCCGCCAATGGATCGCGCTTGCCTTCATAAGCCGGCAGCTGGATCGACATCCCCTTCGTCACGCGGCTCAAGTCCGGCAGATTGGGATTTGCCGCGGCGACCGCGGCCAGGAGCGAATTGTCGACGAATCCGTAGACCCTTTCCATGACGATCCAGACGGCGCCGCCTTCGACCAGCGTGATCCTGCCCAGCGTCGCCGGCAGAGACGATCCGGCCGCGGCGGCGCTTTTTGCCTCCGGAGGGCTTTGCTTTTCGCCGGCTCTTGCGGAGGCTTCCCGGGTGAGGGAGGGCTCGCCGGCGCCCGCCCTTGTCTCCAGGCCGATCGGCTGGCTGTCCGCCGCACTCGACGGCATCGCCCGGGAAGATTTCGAAGTCAGGCCCCCGATGAAGGGCATGGAATAATAAGAAAGGACGCCCAGACCAATGAGCACAATGGAAGCGAGCGCGGCCGCCTTCCAGAAGGCACTCAAGCGGAGTTTCTGCGTCGTTCTTCCCGCGCAGGATCGGACAAGAAAATAGCCCGCCCTGGTCTTGTTCTGTATGATGAGACTCAGGACAACCTGATGGCACAGGGTGATGATCTTTCGCGGATAGCCCCCCGTCTCGCGGTAAAGAGCCCACAGGGCGGGAAGACCAAAAAGCCGCGGCGCCTGCTCCGACGCACTTGCCCGCTTCAGCCGGAAACGGATCATGTCCCGCGTACCCCGGAAATCCAGGGGATCGAGGGAATAACGCAGGTTGATGCGATCGGCGAAATTGGCATGCTTCTCCAGGATCGGTTCGAATTCCTTCTGCGCAAAGATGACGATCTGCAGGAGCTTGTACTCGTTCGTCTCATAGTTGAGAAATTCCCGGAGAATCTCCAGACAGAAGTCCGGCAGCTTCTGACCCTCGTCAATGATGAGAACCACGATCTTCTTCTCATCCACACCCTTCCGGAAGAGATAATTCTTGATGCCTTCCTTCCATTGCCATTCGCTGTCCTGCTCGGCAGTCTCGGCGATCCCCAATGTCCCGGCGACCGTCTTCAAAAACTCCCCGGCGCTGCTGAAGGAAGGGTCCAGCAGCAGATGCGTTTCAATGTCCGTACGGCCGTTCCCGTTGTCGGAAAATTTCAGGATCAACTGGCGGCAGAGCGTCGTCTTCCCCGTCCCCACCTCGCCCAGAACGACATTGAGCCCGCGCCTGAGGCGGATGGCGAGTTCGATCTTCTGAAGACAACCCTGATGCTGGGGGGACTGAAAGAAAAATTCCGGTTCCGGAGAGTTTGAAAAGGGCTCACGAATCAGGCCCAGTATCTTGAAATAATCCACTTTCGCGCCTCCTTATGAGCCGGGTACGGTCGCTTTCTGCTCGGGTTTTTCCGGGGGCTTCTTGTTTCCGTTCCCTCCCTCCGCCGCCGTCACGTAGGGCGGAAGAATCTTCGGTGTAATGAACACCAGGACTTCCTGCATGGTTTCGCCCTTGTCTTCTCCCTTGAAGAGCCATCCCAATATGGGGACGTCTTTGAGCGCGGGAATGCCGGTCGTTATCTTCTGTGTATTCTGTTTCGTCAGTCCGGAGATGACGATCGTTTCGCCGTCGCGGACGATGAGAGACGTCTCCGTCTGTTTCTTGATGATGAAGGGATTGTTGTCGACGGTGCGGGTGGTGTCAACCTCGTCTTTCTTGACGATGATCCCCATCTTGAGGTTTGTCCCGTCGATCACGTGCGGCCGGATCTCCAGCCGCAGCACGGCATCCTCGTATTTCACCGTTCGATTTCCTTCATTATCCGTCGACACGACAGGGACCTTTTCGCCGTTTTCCGTATAGGCCTTCTGGTTGTCCAGGGTGGTGATGGAGGGACTGGAGAGGATGTTCAGGACCCCCTCCGTCTGCAGGGCGTTGAGCTGCACCTCGACGATATTCCCCGCCAGGGTCCCGAAACTCAGTCCGAGGGCGCCGAAAGGCGCCCCCGCCGCCGCCCCCGCGAAGGAGGGAAGATAGACGCCCATTCCGGTGCCGGTGAAACCTGTGGCAGGAAAGGTTGCCTTTCCCGTGCCGTCGCCGGCCGATCCCCCTCCCGGCGTTACATAAAGGTTACGATCGCCCACGCCCGCCTTGTAGGACCCGCCCCACATGATCCCCAATTGGCGTGCCGTTTCCTTTGTTGTTTCCACAATGTGGGCCTTGATCAGGATCTGCGGCGTCGGCTTGTCGATCTTCTCGATAACGGGGATCAGGCGCACCAGGTCATCCCGAATGGCATAGATGATCAGCGAATTGCTGTGCTCGTCCACCTTTACGGACCCGCGAGGTTTGCCATCCTTGTCTTTCGTCAGGAACTCCTGGAGGTTCGCCTGCATGCTCTTGACGTCCGCGTAATCGACATTGACGATGACAATATGAAGAGGCTCGGTGAGCTTCGCCGCCATCTCGTTGGCCTTGCGCTTGTCCGCCATCGCCTCGGCCCTCATGTCCCGATCCATGTCTTCCGGGCTGATGACGCGGAGAATCTCCCCCTCCCAGACGTAGGTAAGTCCCTGTGCGCGCAGGATGCTGTTGAAGGCCTGATCCCAGGAGATCCCCCGGAAATCGACCGTAATCTCGCCCTTGAGCTCGTTCTTGATCAGAACATTCTGGTCGGCGATGCGGGCAAGCGACCGCAGCACCGCCTTGACATCCGCCTGGCGCATCTTGAGGCTGACCTTGACGGTCGGCAGTCTTCTTGCCTCGACGCCCGGCGGAAGCTGATCCTTGGCGATCTCAGGCGGCAGTTCCACGGACTTCGGCTTGAAAACCGGCGAATGGCCCGTAGAGGTTTGCGACATCGTATGCCACTTGTCGAAGAAAGCGTCTTTTTCCACCTTCTTGGGGCCCGAGCAGCCGGCGGCCAGAAGTCCCGCGCAAAGCAGGACCGCTCCGACGATGATGGGCTTGCAGGGATTTGTTCTCATAACGACGTCCCTTCCTTATTATTCCTGGATCGGAATGTCCAGCGCTGTCCTGTCGACGGCCCGGTAAACGACGACCTTCGCCGGCGAAACGCTCTTGACGACATACCCCTCGACGTCCAGCGGATCCCCCACCCCGTATTCCGCCCCGTTGATGATGGCCATCCGCCTGTCATTCACTTCCAGATATCCCGTATACGTAAATGGGAGCTTCTCCGCCGCCGCCGCGACGGCATCCTTGAAGAACCACCGCTTGTAGACCTTGCCATCAAGGAACGGATCGCGCGGCCATCCCGATTCCGCCCGCCGGATCACATAGGCGTCAAGGCCGGTCGGCCGGTACGATCCCGCCGATGATGCGATGCCCGTCATCAGGCTTTTGACATCCGCCGCCGCCGCCGACTTTGTCTGCGTCTCCGTCTGCCTGCCGGACGCACCGAGAAAGAAAAAATCCGCCACTCCGTACAGGGCAACGGCGGCCATGACTCCCAGAAGAATCCCCTGTCTTTTTGTCAGTTTTCGCAAATCGGCCATCGGCGTCATGAACCCACGTAGAGAAGTATCCGCATCTTGAATTCTATGGCGTCTCTGCCCCGGCTGACCGCTATCTCCTCAATATGATCGAGATAAGGCACGGCGCCGAGAGCGGAAAGAAAATTGCGGAACCGGAAAAAATCTCCCCGCAGCGAGACGGCAACGGGCAGCAGGGGCGATCCTCCTGCAAGGAAATTCAAATCGGGCGTCGCGGCGACGAGATCGATCCCGCTTCGCCCGGCGATTTCCCTGACCAGGCCCGGAATCGAACCCGCTTCCGTCCTCTTCAGCGGCGTCCGAAGCGGCAGCGGCAGGACCGTCGCCTCCCGCTTCTGCAGCCCTTTTTGAAGTCCGTCGTGGATTGTCTTGAACGTCTCCTGTTCCTGGATCTGTTTCCTGGTCGCCGCAATCCGCTGGTCGAGCGATTTCACCGCCCGGTAATGCGGAATGATGGCGCCAAAAACGAACAGCAGAACGCAGATCAGGCCGGCGATGAAATACATCATGCCCCGTTCGGGAAGCTGAATTCGAGGTCGGGAATCCGCCATCATCCCTTCAGCCAACCTCCGTCGCAAGAACGAAGTGAAGCACTTCTTCCGTCTTGAATGCCGTCACGCCGCTTTTCTGAATGAGGACTTTTCTGAACAGGGGCGATGCGTCGAGTCTCATGACATAACCCGCCAGCAGCGATTCAAGCTCCTTCCGATCGCCGGACAGATATCCTTCGATCACGATTCCTCCCGCCATCCCCTTTATTTCCTTCGCCGGCGCTGCGGTCGCCGGCGCCTTCGGCGCACCGTCCCGGCCGAGATTCGCCCGAACGCTGACCAGCCGCACGTTTTCCGGTGTAATCGCCGCGATCTCGCCGATGACGGCCATGCCCAGGTAGCGGTTCCCGTAGGAGCGGATCCCGGCGTGGACCTCCTTCGCGGTTGCGGCCAGCTGAAGGACTTTTGCTTCGCTCAGGAGCGGCCCGAAAGCCGACAACTGCCTCTCCAGCCTTGCCACCTCCCCTTTTCTCTTCTCGACGGCCTGCACCTCGTAGAGGAAAACACCCGAACAAATCGCCATCACGGCTGCAAACGCAGCAATCATGGTTCGATTCAGCCGCCGGGTGCGGAACGTCTGTTCCTTGTCCTGATACGTGAAAATAAGATTCGGGGTATGGCCGTTCGATGACAGCGCGACGCCCAGCACCATTGCCAGGGCCAGCCTCTCCTCCGGCGCCGGCACCCATTGCCCGGACATGGCCACGGACGGGTTGTTTTCCAGAGGATCGAGGATGTCCTTTTCAACGCCCAGCTGCCCGCCGATGTATTCCGAGACGAGCCGGCTCAGGTTCATGGAGCCGGCAAGGTAGATCTTCTCGATTCTTTCCTTGCTGATATTGTTGATGTAGTATTCGAACGTCCTCTCCGCCTGCCGGATCAGGCGGTCCAGCGGCGGCTTGACAATCTCGAATATTTCCTCCGCGGCAAGGCCGCTGGCGGCATCGCCGTCCTGCGACGCGTCCTTCCCTTCTTCGAGGCTCGTCAGGACCTTTTGCGCCTCTTCCAGCGTCACTACCCGTTCGGCTCCGGGCGCTTCCGCGGCGGCGGACGTCTTCTGGCGCTCGTTGAACACTTCCATGAGCGCCTCGGCCATGCTGTTCGAGCCCGCCTTGATCCCCCTGTTCATCACAAGATTCCCGCGGGAAAAGATGTCGATCCGGGAATGATCCCTGCCGATATACAGACTGGCTACCGCTGAACCGCTGCCCGGCGCCCAGCCGGTGCGGAACAGGTTCTGCACGGCAAAGGGCGCGATGGTCACCCCCGCAAGTGTCAAGCCGGCCCTCGCGAAGAGATTCCGGATGTCCTCCACATCCTGCCGCGGCGCCGTCAGAATCAGGACCGAATACTTGTTAACACCCTGGTCGACGATCTCTTCCTGAACCTCAAAGTCGAAGACCACTTCCTTCTCGTCGAGCGACGAATCCTTTTTCGCCGTCCAGTAGACGGCATTGGCGATCTGTTTCTTCGGAACCTTCGGGATACGGATGTGGCGGATATCGATGCGCGCGGCCGACATGACCGTCCAGATCTCGACCGTATCCTGCGGGCCGCAGAACGCTTCGACCGCCTCCTTGAGGAAGAGAGAAAATGCTTCCGATCCCCTGGACAATTCCTTCGGCAGCTCTACGACCTTCAATCCCATCAGGTGGTGCTTCTTTTCGCCGAGCCGGACCACCTTCGCCATGCGCAAATGCCGTGGCCCGATATCGACGCCCAGGGTCACCGCTTTGCGCAGACGATAAAGCTTTCCCGGCGCAAAGAATCTCCGCTCCGCGCGCCCGCCGCCGGCCCCCCCCGATGCCTGTCCCTGCATCGACGGTTTCTCTTCGACGGACGAAGGCACTTCCCCCCGCTTCCTGCGGATCAGATCAAGAAGCCTTTCCGTCGAGCTTACTTCATCCTGTTTTGCCACAGCCTACATCCTGCCCGAATGGCCTTTTCCAGCCCCGCCCCACCCTCCGAGGCCGCACGCCGGGAAAGGCATTGCCCCACCTGGAATGCGGGTCGTCACTCCCCCAGAGAATGACCGCCACGGGAACTATCGTTCTGCTTTCCTCTTGGCCCGATACTTGTCCATGTTCGCCTTCGCGCGCTCGAGATATTCCCCGGGAAAGTATTGCATCGTTCGCAAACCGTACTTGATCTCGGGCGGCGCCGGGATGATTCCGCGCACGATGTAGTCGCGGATTGTCTTTGCAGACACCCCCAGGCTCTCAGCCGCATCCGCCACCGTGTTGTATGTCTGACCCTTGACAATGATCATAAGCACCTCGCATTCCCGTTCTAACGAAACCAGAATGTCTTATAATTTTTCTCTAACTACCGAACCTTCCGTACCTTGTCAAGGATTATTAACGTTGTCACTGTTGGTCATGATAATGATGACTCCCTGTCATGATCGCCATCACGCAATGAGTGCCGATCCCCCTCGTTTACCGCGATCCGCAACCTGGGCACAACGTTCTGCCACAATTTGCATAAGGTGCGAAAAACTATTCGCACCTGATAAGAAAGTCAAGCGGTTTCCGCTGGCCTCGCCGGCGATTTCTTTGCCTTCCGTCTTTTACAATTTCTGCCGGTGGCGGATATGGAATCGGGCGATGGATCGCTCTGGATTGCGGCGAAGGACGGAGATCGCTTAAAGGACCTGTTACAGGCGGCTTTCCAGGGAGGGAAGGTCGGAGATTGACGAGCTTGACCCGCAACCAGAAAAGAAAAAGGACTTAGACGCGGCTTCTAAGTCCTTGGTTCTATTGGAGGCGGCACCCGGATTTGAACCGGGGAATAACGGTTTTGCAGACCGCTGCCTTGCCACTTGGCTATGCCGCCGGTAGTATCTGGAGCGGGCGAACGGATTTGAACCGTCGACGTCTACCTTGGCAAGGTAGCACTCTACCGCTGAGTTACGCCCGCCCTCGTCAAGATGCGCGACTATAACAAAGTAAAACGTTTTGTCAATACAAAATCGTTTCCCGGAAAGAGATTGCCGGTCGTCCGCCTCCGGTCGGCCCATTTGCCGAGGCGGATCCCTCCGGCCGAGCCGGGAAATGGCCGGAGAATCAGCTCCGCTTGTCGCGAAGCCAGCCTCGGTAAAACGTGATGAAGTATTCGGCACCGGAATAGACGGACAGAAACAGGGCGATATAGAGGATGAAGGTGCCGACGACGTGCGCGTCAGCACCGAAGAGCGGATAATGGATCATCAGCGCCGACAGGGCGAAGATCTGGCACAGCGTCTTGCGCTTGCCCAGGCGGCTCGCTTCGATGACCTGGCCCTCTGCGGCGGCCATGCTCCGGATCCCGTCGACGGCGAAGTCGCGCGCAATGATGACCGCTGCGATCCAGGTGGGAATCCGCCCGATGGGAATCATCAGGATCATTGCCGTGTTCACGATCAGTTTGTCGGCGATCGGATCCAGAAGCTTGCCCATGGCCGTTACGATCTGATATTTTCTCGCCAGATACCCGTCCAGGAGGTCCGTAAGGGCGGCAAGGATAAACAGCGTCGCGATGACGAGGCTGCCCGTCGGCCCCGGCGCGGTCAGCAGGAAAAACAGGACCGGGACCACGGCGATGCGCAGCAGCGTGATCGTGTTGGGAAGATTCAGGACCCTGCGATGCACGGCGGCAACGGCCCGTCCCTTGAACGATCGTTTCATGGATCCCGTCCTATCCCCCGTGCCTCGACGCCCGCAGGTCTTTGTCTTCAGCAACGGACCTTCTTCCAGTCGTTTGCAAACAATTCAATCCCCTTGTCGGTAAGCGGATGCCTGGCCAGCTGCGAAATGACCTTGAAGGGTATGGTCGCAATATGGGCGCCCATCAGGGCCGCGTCGAGTACGTGGCGGGGATGCCGGACGCTCGCCACGATCACTTCCGTATCGAATCCGTAATTGTTGAAGATGGTGAGAATCTGATTGACCAGTTCCATGCCGTCATGGGCGATGTCGTCCAGCCGGCCCACAAAGGGGCTCACGTACGCCGCGCCCGCCTTTGCCGCCATCAGTGCCTGGATGGGGGAAAAAACCAGGGTCGCGTTGACGCGGATGCCTTCCTGGGAAAAGATTCTCGTCGCCTTCAAACCCTCGGTGGTCAGCGGAACCTTGACCGCCACCTGGCTTCCCAGACCGGCGAGTTTCCTTCCCTCCGCCACCATCCCCTCCGCTTCCGGACTGAGCACCTCGAGGCTCACCGGCCCTTCGACCGCTGCCAGAATCTCGCTGACAACTTCCTCGAATCCCTTGCCTTCGCGGGCGATAAGAGACGGGTTGGTGGTGACGCCGTCCACCATTCCCAGTTTGATCCCTTCACGAATCTCCGCAATGTTGGCCGTATCGATAAAAAACTTCATGCCTCCCCCTTCGACGACATTTTTCCCGTCTTGAATTTCTCCAGGCAGTTCTGACTGCAAAAGTGCACCGTACGGCCGTTCACCGACACCTTCAGGGCGCTGCCTTCCGGCACATAGGCGCCACAGACCGGATCCTCCACCAGGTCCTCCCCGCCGGGATGGCGGCGCCCCGGAACGGATGCGCGGCTGGACGGACGGAAGAGTGTCTTCCCGACGCGGTACAGCAGATACAGCACAATGGCCGCAAGCACCAACCGGATCCACATGATTTACAAACCCTCTACCACGGCATCGTCTTGCAGTCTATCCAGGAGTCCGCGGACGGACACGCCGAAAGCGGGATGGATGACATAGGGAGCGATTTCCGCCAGCGGCACCAGTACAAAGCGCCTCTTATGAAGTTCGGGATGCGGAACGATCAATCCCTCTTCCCGGAGGATCTCCTGGCCGTACAGCAGGAGGTCCAGATCGATCAGCCGCGGACCGCCCTGTTTCTCCCGGATGCGTCCCATGCCGCTTTCGATCATGAGCAGTGCCGCCAGCAGTTCACGCGCGGGCAGCCGGGTCGCAACCTCCGCCGCGGCGTTGACGAACCACGGCTGGTCCGCAACGCCCACCGGCGCCGATCGGTACAGGGACGAACGCCGCACCAGACGCAGATCGCGGTGCGACGCTAGAAGGTCCATCGCCTTGACG
The DNA here is from genome assembly GCA_002428445.1 of Syntrophaceae bacterium UBA6109. The sequence goes on along the minus strand of DIWJ01000004.1, from coordinate 53,529 downwards.
CAGCTGCCGGCGGGATCGCCCAGGTTGGCGCCGATTCCCACATAACAGACGATGGCCCTTTGTCCGTCTCCTTCCATCACTTCCCGCAGTCTTTCAAACCGAGGACATCCTGCATGTCATAGAGGCCCTTCGGCTGGTTCACGACCCAGAGGGCGGCGCGAATCGCCCCGCAGGCGAAATTGTCGCGGCTGTGCGCCCGATGGATCACTTCCAGCCGTTCGCCCATTCCTCCGAAGATCACCGTGTGTTCGCCCACGATGTCGCCGGCCCGCACCGTCTGCAGACCGATTTCGGTTTTCGGCCGTTCTCCGATCAATCCCTTGCGGGCATAGGTTCCGACCGCATTCAAATCCCTGCCCAGAGCCTGGGCCAGGACCTGCGCCATTTTCAGGGCCGTCCCGCTGGGGGCGTCCTTCTTGAGCCGGTGGTGCGCCTCGACGACCTCCACGTCGTATTCGTCGCCCAGGATCCGTGCCGCCATCTCGAGGAGCTTGTACATGACATTGACGCCCACGCTCATGTTCGGCGCCTTCACACACCTCGTCTCCGCCGCCAGCCCCTGGATCTTCCGGTCTTCGGCCGCCGTAAATCCCGTGCTGCCAATCACGATCGCCTTGCCCGCCCGCGCGGCGATTTCGAGATGGCGCACCGAGGCCTCGTGGTGCGAAAAATCGATCACGACGTCTCCGTCCGCGATGCAGGCCTCCAGGCCTTCCCGGATCAGGATCCCCGTCTTCCCGACGCCCGCGCCTTCGCCCGCATCGGAGCCGACGAGGGGATGGCCCGCCTGTTCGGCCGCCCCTCCGATCGAGATGTCGCTGCGTTCCGCCAGAAGGGCGACAATTCGCCGTCCCATGCGGCCGCCCGCTCCCGTAACCAGTACCTTGATCATACCGGTATGCTCCCCCGTCTCCTTCTCTTCCCGTTTCTCCGTACCGCCCGTCACCGCGCCCGGGTGCACAGGAGGCCGTAGTCCGTAGCGACTTTCAACAACTTTTCGTAATTCGCGTCGGACAGTTTCGACAACGGCAACCGCACCTCGTAATCAATTTTTCCCATCATCGCCAGGGCCGCCTTGACAGGAACCGGATTCGTCTCGATGAAGAGCGCGTCGATCAGCGGGCTCATCTTCCGGTGCAGCTGCCGGGCCTTTCCCAGGTCGCCGGCGGCGAAGGCATCGACCATCGCCGACATGTCCGCCGGGGCCACATTCGAAATCACGGAGATGATCCCCTGTCCCCCGATGGAGAGCAGCGGCAGCGTGAACAGGTCGTCCCCCGACAGCACATCGAAATCCGCTCCGCAGAGGGCGATCACATCGTTCATCTGCTTGATGGAACCGGAGGCTTCCTTGACGCCCACGACGTTCCTGATCTGCGCCAGCCTCGCGAGCGTCTCCGGCGCCATGTTGACGCCCGTTCTTCCGGGAATATTGTAGACGATGATCGGGATCGGAACCTCCTCGGCGATCTTTCTGAAGTGGCGGTACAGGCCCTCCTGGGAAGGCCGGTTGTAATAGGGACAGACCATCAGCGCCCCGTCCGCTCCGGCCTCGTAGGCATGGCGCGTCAATCTCAGGGCTTCCTCCGTGCTGTTCGAGCCCGTTCCCGCGATGACGGGCACGCGCTTCCGCGCCGCCGAAATCGTGATCTCGATGACCCTGTCGTGTTCTTCATGCGACAGGGTCGTCGATTCGCCGGTCGTCCCGCAGGGGGCGATTCCGTCCGTTCCGTTCTCGATCTGGAATTCGATCAATTCCCGCAGCGCCTGCTCGTCCACCCGCCCGTTCTTGAAAGGCGTGACCAGCGCGACGATAGCCCCTTTGAACATACAGCCTCCTTAAGCTCCCGAGTTCTTTCCGTACTCCGAATTGAAGCTCTCCGGAGCAAGCCCCGGAGAGCTTCGATCCCCAAGGAAGGGATCTTGANNTCTTGAACATCATTCGCTCGCATCCTCCCGCGGCAAGCCGCGGAAAATGCGCTCGCTGCCGGATTCACCCGATCACTTCGACAGGAGAAACGGGGGAATCCGCTCTCCCCTGACGAGATCGGCATAGGTCTCCCGTTCCCGAATCACGTGGAAACGATCGTCCTCCACCAGCACCTCCGCGACGCGCGGCCGGGAATTGTAATTGGAGGACATGGTGAAACCGTAGGCGCCCGCGCTCATGACGGCGACAAGATCGCCGCTTTCGAAGGCCGGGATTTTTCTCTTCTTCGCCAGATAATCCCCGGATTCGCAGATGGGTCCGACGATGTCCGCCTCGATCTCCGCGCCGTTCCTGCGAACGACCGGCTGGATGCGGTGGTAGGAATCGTAGAGACTGGGGCGGATCAGGTCGTTCATACCCGCATCGACGACGACAAAATTCTTCGCGCCGCTCGCCTTTGTGTACAGGGCCTTCGTGACCAGGATGCCGGCATTGCCGACGATGACGCGGCCCGGTTCGAGAATCAGGGTGCACTCCAGGTCGCGGGCCGTTGAAAGAAGCGCCCCGGCATACTCCGACGGATCCGGCGGCGCCTCTTCCCGATAGGTGATGCCCAGGCCCCCGCCGAGATCGAGGTAGCGGATGTCCATACCCTCCTCGCGCAGCTTCCGCACGAGGATCTTCAGACGACCCAGCGCATCGACGAAGGGAGAGACCTTCGTCACCTGGGAGCCGATGTGGCAGCTCACCCCGATGACGTCGAGGTTTGCAAGCCCCGCCGCTCTGCGGTAGGCCTCGACCGCCGTCCCGATATCGATCCCGAACTTGTTCTCCTTAAGACCCGTCGAGATGTACGGGTGAGTCTGCGGATCGACGTCGGGGTTGATGCGCAGGGCGACGCCGGCCTTCTTCCCGAGCTTCTTCGCGCGGGCCTGGATTGTCTCCAGCTCGGCGAAGGATTCCACATTGAAGAGAAGGATGCCGCTCGTCAGGGCAGCGTCGATTTCATCGATCCTCTTGCCCACGCCGGAGTACACAATCTTTCCGGGATCGGCACCGGCCAGCAGCGCCCGGTACAGTTCCCCGCCGGACACGATGTCGACGCCGCCTCCCTCGCGGATGAAGATCCGCAGGACGGCGATATTGGAATTCGCCTTCGCCGCGAAACAGACGATATGGGACTGGCCGGCAAAGGCATCATCAAAGACCCGGAAATGCTTTCTCAACGTATTGTGGCTGTAAAGATAAAAGGGCGTGCCCACCTTCTCCGCGATGGCCCGGATGGAGAGTCCCTCGCACCACAGTTCGTCTCCGCGATATTGGAAATCGTGCATGAAGTTCCCTTCCTGTTTCTTACGGTCCGGGGTTGCGCATCGCCGCGGTCTCCGAAGGACCGCTGCAAGTCCCGCCTGCAGTACAGGCGACGACCCGGTAGCGGTAGACCCGCCCCTCCCGGATGCCACCGTCCGTAAATCGGATTTTCCCCTCGCCGCCGGCATAACGGGGATCGCCGCGCCGAATCTCGGCAAGGAGTGAAAAATCCCGCGGGCAGCCCGGGCACTCCGTCGCCTGCAGCTCATCATGACGGAGGATTTTCCAGACCTCCGCCCTGCTCTTGCCTTCGCCCGGGACCGACCAGGAGAGAACGATGCTTTCCCCGTTCCATTCCGCCCGGAGATCGGACGCCTGTCCGGGCGGAACGACTTTCGCCGGGACGGGATCGCCTTTCTTGCCGCAGCCCGGAAACACCGCCACCACGGCCAGAAACAACAGAAACGGCAGCCAGCGCCGGATGTCTTCTCGACGGTATTTCATGTGCCTTCGATTTCTCGAATGCGGCGGCGCACCGCCTCCCCGGCGGTCCCGCCGTAGAGCGTTTTCCGGTTCACGGCGCGCGACACGTCGAAACAAGCAAGGGCCTCCCCGTCAAAAGCCGCAGAAAACTCCTTCAATTCCGGGAGCGTCAGGTCTTCGAATTTCCTGCCGTTCCGCAGGCAGGAGCCGACCAGACGTCCGACGATCCCGTGCGCTTCCCGGAAAGGAACGCCCTTCCTCACCAGATAGTCGGCAACCTCCGTCGCCGTGGAAAAGCCGCCCGCGGCCTGTTTCATCCGCGCGCGGTGAAACTTCAGGCCTTTCAGCATGCGCGGGAGGATCGCCAGGCAAGCCTTTGCCGTATCTACCGTATCGAAGAGGCTCTCCTTGTCTTCCTGAAGATCCCGGTTATAGGTCAGCGGGAGCCCCTTCATCACCGTCAGCATCGCCATGAGATTGCCGTAGACGCGCCCCGTCTTCCCGCGGACGAGTTCGGCGACATCGGGGTTCTTCTTCTGCGGCATGAGGCTGCTGCCCGTCGCGAAGGCATCGGGGATTTCCACAAAACCGAATTCCTCGGTCGACCACAGGATCAGATCCTCGCAGAGGCGGCTCCAGTGCATACCCGCCAGCGCCGCGGCGAAGAGAAATTCCAGGAGAAAATCCCTGTCGGAGACGGCATCCATGCTGTTCGCGCTGATCTCCGGGAATTTCAGCAGCCGCGCCGTATACGCCCGGTCGAGGGGAAGCGAAGTCCCCGCCAGGGCGGCCGATCCCAGGGGCATCACGTTCAGCCGCTTCCGGCAATCCCGGAAACGGCCCTCATCGCGGTCCAGCATCTCCCAGAAGGCGAGGAAATAATGGGACAGCAGCACCGGTTGCGCCCGCTGCAGATGCGTATAGCCCGGAAGCACGGTCCCGATTTCCTTCCTGGCGATCGAGACCAGGACTTTCTTGAAGACCGCCAGCGCCTTGAGGATATCGTCGATTTCGTCCCTCAGGTACAAACGGACATCGAGGGCGACCTGGTCGTTCCGGCTGCGGCCCGTATGCAGCTTCCCGCCCGCCGGGCCGATTCGCTCCGTCAGCGCTCGCTCGACGGCCATGTGGATGTCCTCATCCTCCGGCCGGAAAACGAATGCCCCGCGCTCGATCTCGTCCCGGATCGCCAGGAGTCCTTTCTCAATCGCTTCCGCCGCCTGGCGGCTGATGATGCGGCGGCGGGCCAGCATCCGCGCGTGGGCGATGCTCCCGCGGATATCGCAGCGGTAAAGCCGGCGGTCGACCGGCAGCGACGCGGTGAACGCCTCCACAAGAGGGTCCGTCTCCTCGCTAAAGCGTCCGGCCCATGCCTTCCGGCCTTTCCGCAACGGCCCCTGGCCGGCTTCAGCTTTCTTTCGCACCCTTCTCACCTCGCAAGATCACGGAAAGCAGTTACTTCCCCTTGCCGCTTCCGGCCAGCACGCCCTGGATCCGCAGACGCAGCGCATTGAGCCGGATGAAACCCGTCGCGTCCTTTTGATCGTAGACCTTCTCTTTCTCGAAGGTGGCGAACTCCTCGCTGTACAGGGATTTGGGGGACTTGCGGCCCGCAACGACGGAACTGCCCTTGTAGAGCTTCATCCGCGCCGTACCGCAGACGTTTTCCTGCGTTTCGTCGATCAGTTTCTGGAGCACCAGCCGCTCCGGCGCATACCAGAAGCCGTTGTAGACCAGCTGGGCGTACTTCGGAATCAGGGAGTCCCGCATCAGCATCACTTCGCGGTCCATCGTAATCGATTCCACGGCGCGATGGGCGCCCCACAGGACCGTACAGCCCGGCGTCTCGTAGACGCCGCGCGACTTCATTCCCACGAACCGGTTTTCCACCATGTCGACGCGGCCGATGCCGTTTACGCCCGCCAGCTTGTTCAGGCGGTCGAGGATCGCTGCGGGGCTCATGGATTTGCCGTCCAGCGCGACGGCATTGCCCTTGTCAAATTCGATCTCCACATAGGTCGGACGATCCGGCGCCGCCTCCGGCGAAACGGTGATGACAAAGATGTCCTCCGGGGCCTCGCTCCAGGGATCCTCCAGGATGCCGCCCTCGTGGGAGATGTGCATGATATTCCGGTCGCTGCTGTAAGGCTTTTTCTTCGTCAGGCCGATGGGAATTCCGTGCTTTTCCGCGTAATCAATCATGGACTCGCGGGAATCGAAGCTCCAGTGTTCGTCCCGCCACGGGGAGATGATGCGGATTTCCGGGTTCAACGCCAGGTAGGTCAGTTCGAACCGGCACTGGTCGTTCCCCTTTCCCGTCGATCCGTGCGCCACGGCGTCGGCGTTCTCCTGCCGGGCGATTTCAATCTGGCGTTTGGCGATCAGCGGCCGGGCCAGGGAGGTCCCCATCATGTAGGTGCCTTCGTACATGGCATTCGCGCGCATGGCCGGGAAAATGAAGTCCCGCACGAACTCTTCCCGGAGGTCTTCGATGAAGATCTTGCTCGCTCCCGTCTTGATGGCCTTTTCCTCCAGGCCGTCGAGTTCCTCCTTCTGACCGATGTCCGCCACGAAGGCGATAATTTCGCACCGGTAGGTTTCCTTCAGCCACTTGACGATGACGGAGGTGTCCAGACCTCCCGAATAGGCAAGCACAACCTTCCTGATATCGCTCACAGACCTGTTCCTCCTTAGAGTAGTAATTCCAGAATCGCCTTCTGAACGTGCAGGCGATTTTCCGCTTGATCGATGACGACGGACTGCCGGCCGTCGAGAACCTCCGCGGCAATTTCCTCGCCCCGGTGCGCGGGAAGGCAGTGCATGACGAGGGCGTCCTCCTTTGCATGCCGCATCAGGGACTCGGTCACCTGATAGGGGCGGAAAATCCGCAGCCGCTCTTCGCGTTCGGATTCCTGCCCCATGCTCGCCCATACATCCGTATAGACGACATCGGCCCCTTCGACGGCCTCCGCAGGTTCCCGGTACAGCCTGATCCTCCCGGCGGTCTCCGCCACGCCCCGCCGGAAGATGTCCCGGTTCGGTTCGTAACCTTCGGGACAGGCGACCGCCAGATGGAACGGAAGCCTTGTGGCCGCGTTGACCCAGGAGTTGGCGACGTTGTTCCCGTCGCCGATATAGGCGATCTTGAGGCCCTCACAGGTCCCCTTCTTTTCGATGATGGTGAAAAGATCGCTCAGTATCTGGCATGGGTGCAGCAGATCTGTCAAACCATTTATGACGGGAATGTCGGCGTGCTGCGCCAGTTCCTCGACAACGCCTTGGGAGTACGTCCGGATCATGATCCCGTTGAGATACCGCGACATGATGCGGGCGGCGTCTGCGATACTCTCCCCGCGGCTGAATTGCGTGTCCCGGGAGCTCAGAAAGAGGGCAAGTCCTCCCAGTTGGTACATGCCCACCTCGAAGGAAATCCGCGTCCGCGTCGAGTGCTTGTCAAAGATCATGCCCAGGGACTTCCCCTTCAGGGACGTATGGCAGACCCCCTGCCGCAGGATTTTCTTCAGCTGTGCAGCCCGCTGAAAAATCAGCTGAAAATCTTCGCTCGTCAGATCATGGTCGTCGATCAGATCCTTTTTCATCTAACCCATCACCCCGCCTAGAATGTCTACCGCCCGATCCACCTCGGCTTCGCCGATGATGAGGGGCGGTGCGAAACGCAGAACGTTGCCGTCCGTGCAGTTGAGAAGCAGGCCCTTTTCCAGACAGCGCTGGACGATCTCCGCGCCTTCGATCGACAGCTCCAGGCCGATCAGGAGCCCGCGTCCCCGGACGGCGCGGACGGTTTTCGGATGACCGGCGGCAAAGGATTGCAGCCGCTCCAGGAAATAGGCGCCGATCCGCAGGCAGTTCGAAAGGACGCCTTCGCGCTGCAGCGTCTCGAACGTCGCGACCGCGGCGGCCATGGCCAGCGGGTTGCCGCCGAACGTGGAGGCGTGGTTTCCCGGCACGAAGGCCGACGCCACCTCGCCCGTCGCCAGAACAGCGCCCGACGGGACGCCGTTGGCCAGGCCCTTGGCCAGCGTCATGATATCCGGTTTGATCCCGGTGGTTTCGTGGGCGCAGAAGGTTCCCGTCCGGCCCATACCCGTCTGCACCTCGTCCAGGATCATCAGAATGCCGCGGCGGTCACAGATTTTTCTGACTTCGGCAAGATACCCCGCCGCCGGAATCCGGACGCCCTTTTCCCCCTGGATCGGCTCCAGCATGACGGCATAGGTTTCCCTGGAGATCGCCTTTTCCAGCGCCTCCGGATCATTGTAGGGAACGTATCGAAAGCCCTCCGGCAGGGGTTCGAATCCCGCCTGGAATTTCGTCTGCGCCGTCGCGGTCACGGTGGCAAGCGTCCGCCCGTGAAAGGAGCCTTCCATCGTGATCAGTTCTCGCTTGTGCGGTCCCATCTTCGTGCGGGCATATTTGCGCGCCAGCTTGATCGCCCCTTCGTTCGCCTCGGCGCCGCTGTTGCAGAAGAAAACCTTGTCGGCAAAGGTGTTCTCGACGAGCAGCTGCGCCATGCGGATCTGCGGGGCGATGTGATACAGGTTGGACACGTGCATCAGCGTGCCGGCCTGCGCGCGGATGGCCTCCACAACGGCCGGATGGCAGTGCCCGAGATTGCACACGGCGATTCCCGCGATGAAGTCCAGGTATTCCCGGCCATCGACGTCCCAGACCCGCGCGCCCTCGCCGCGGACGAGCACGATGGGAAAGCGCTTGTACGTGTTCATGATGAATTGTTCCGATCGGGCGATCTCGGTTTCGGTCTTCGTGGGCATCTTCTTCTCCTCCCTCTCCGGTAAACGCTTCTTCAGCAGCCGCCTACAGCACGATCTCTGTACCGATGCCGCTGTCCGTGAAGATCTCCAGCAGCATCGTATGCTTCAGCCGTCCGTCGACGATGTGGGCTTTTTGAACGCCGCCTTTCAGGGCCTTCAAGCAGCACTTCACCTTGGGGAACATCCCTCCCTGAACGGTTCCGTCCTGGATCAGGCGAAGGGCGGCGGCATTGTCCATCGTGTGGATGAGGTTCTTATCCCGGTCAATCACCCCGGGGACATCCGTGAGCAGGACCAGTTTCTCCGCCCTGAGCGCCGCCGCCACCTCGCCGGCGACAATGTCGGCGTTGATGTTGTAGGTTTCGCCGCCGTCCCCGACGCCGGTCGGCGCGATGACGGGAATGAAGCCGTCCCTGGTGAGCGCGGCGATCAGGTCGGCATTGATCGCCTTCACCTTGCCGACGAGCCCCAGATCGATGATCTCGGGAGGCGTGTCCTTCGCCTTTTCCTCCGTCAGCAGGTACTTCTCGGCGCGGATGAGGTTTCCGTCCTTTCCGCTCAGTCCCACGGCCCGCCCTCCCTGCTGGTTGATGAGGCCGACGATCTCCTTGTTCACCTTCCCCACGAGCACCATCTCGACGATGTCCATCGTCTCCTCGTCCGTGACCCGCATGCCCTGGACGAATTTCGATTCCTTTCCCAGCTTCTTGAGGAAGGACCCGATCTGCGGACCGCCGCCGTGCACGACGACGGGGTTGATGCCGATGTACTTCATCAGGACGATGTCCCGCGCAAAACAGGTCTTCAAGTCCTCGTCCGCCATCGCATGGCCGCCGTATTTGATGACCAGCGTCTTGTTGTAAAACCGCCGGATATAGGGCAGCGACTCCAGCAGGATTTCCGCGCGCTCCACGTATTTCTTCACGTCTTCCATTTTCCCGCTCCTTCAAGCGTTGATCTTTCCCCGTGCTTCCCCGCGTTCGCCGCCGGCGGCCGCTACAGAATGTAGCGGCTCAGATCCTCGTCCTCGACGATATCCTCCAGCTGCCTCCGCACGAAGTCGGCATCGATGACGACCTCCTGGCCCTTCATGTCCGGTGCATCGAAGGAGATGTCCTCCAGCAGGTTCTCCATGATCGTGTAAAGGCGCCGGGCGCCGATATTCTCCGTGCGTTCGTTGACGGCTGCGGCCACCTCAGCAATCTCCTCGATCGCATCGTCGGCGAAGACCAGCTTCACCCCCTCCGTCGCCATCATCTCCACGTACTGTTTCACCAGGGCGTTGTGAGGCTCCGTGAGGATCCGGACGAACTCCTCCTTGCCCAGGGAATCCAGTTCGACGCGGATCGGAAAGCGCCCCTGCAATTCCGGAATCAGATCGGACGGTTTCGACGATGTGAAAGCGCCGGCGGCAATGAACAGGATGTGGTCCGTCTTCACCATGCCGTATTTCGTGTTCACGTTCGATCCCTCGACGATCGGCAGCAGATCCCGCTGAACGCCCTCCCGGGAAACGTCCGGTCCCTGCGTCGCGCCGCTGCCCACGATCTTGTCGATTTCGTCGAGGAAGATGATTCCGGAATCCTCGACGCGTTCCACGGCCGTTTTCTTCACCTTGTCCATGTCGACGAGCCGCTGCGCCTCCTCCTGCGTCAGGATCTCGATCGCCTCGGGGACGGTGAGCTTCTGCACCTTCTTCTTCTGCGGAAAGATGTTCCCGAGCATGTCCCGCAGATTGGCGCCCAGATCTTCCGCACCGCCCGCCGCCAGGACCTCGACCATCGGACCCGTCCGGCTTTCCGTCACCTCGACCTCCACGGTCCGATTGTCCAGTTTTCCCGCCTGCAGGAGCCCCCGCAGCTTGTCCCTCGTCGTCTCCTGAGAAGCGGGGACACTCTCCGGCGCCGCCGGCGCCGCCGCATCCTGGGGACCCGGCGACGGTCGCCGTATTCCGGCCCGCGAGGGAAAAAGGAGATCGAGGATGCGCTCCTGGGCGAGCTGCGCCGCCCGCTCCTGGACCTTCTGCTGCTCCTCGGCCTTCACCATGTTCACGGACAGCTCCACGAGGTCGCGGATCATGGATTCCACATCGCGCCCGACATATCCGACCTCCGTGAACTTCGAGGCCTCGATCTTGAGGAACGGCGAGTTGTCCAGTTTGGAAAGCCTTCGCGCGATCTCTGTCTTGCCGACCCCCGTCGGACCGATCATGATGATGTTCTTGGGCAGGATCTCGTCGGCCATTTCCGGCGAGACGTTCTGCCGCCGCCAGCGGCTGCGCAGGGCAATGGCCACGGCCCGCTTGGCATCCGCCTGGCCGATGATGTACTGATCCAGTTTTTCAACGATTCGATTGGGTGTCAATTCCGCCGATGACATACGACATCTTCTTTCTTCCGGCTTCCGCCGGTCATTCTTTTTCTCCGGGCACATCCTCGGGGGAGGTTTCCATCTCCTCGACCGTGATGTGATCGTTCGTATAGATGCAGATCTCCGAGGCGATCCTGACCGCCTCCATGGCGATTTCCTTTGCGTTCAGCGTCGAATAGCGCACCATCGCCCTCGCCGCCGCCAGTGCGTAAGGTCCCCCCGACCCGATCGCGAGGACATTGTCGTCTGACTCGATGACATCGCCGTTGCCGGAGATGACCAGGAAATGATCCCGGCTCACCGCGATCATCAGCGCCTCCAGATGACGGAGCACGCGGTCCGTCCGCCAGTCCTTGGTCAACTCGACGGCGGCGCGGATGAGATTGCCCTTGTACTGCTCCAGCTTCTGGTCGAAGCGGTCGAAGAGCGTGAAGGCGTCCGCAGTCGCCCCGGAAAAGCCGACAATGACCTGGTTCTGGTAGAGCCTCCGCACCTTCCGCGCCCCATGTTTCATCACGGTAATGTCCATAGTGACCTGGCCGTCCCCCGCGACCGTGACCTTGCCCTTATGCTTTACGGCGACAATCGTCGTGCCATGAATCTTCATTTTCCGCTCCTTCGATTCTCCGGTTCGGCCTTGTTCCCCGGCCCCTTTGCCCGCGGGTGGGCCCGGTCGTAGACTTCCATCAGGCGGCTGATGCCGACGGATGTATATTTCTGCGTCGTCGAGAGACTCTTGTGGCCGAGCATCTCCTGGATGGCCCGCAGATCCGCGCCGGCATCCAGAAGATGCGTGGCGAACGAATGCCGCAGCGTGTGCGGACTGACGTTCCGGACAATCCCGCTGCTGCGCACCGCCTTCCGGAGGATGCGGCCGACGTCGCGCTGCGCGAGGCGCGCGCCCGATTTTGAAAGAAACACCGGTGCTTCCTTCCCGGCCGAGGGTTCCCGGACCAGTTCCGTCCGCAGTTCCAGATACGCCCGGACGGCCGCCAGCGCCAGCGACCCGGCGGGCACGATCCGTTCCTTGCGGCCCTTGCCCCGGACCTTCACCAGATCCTGCGAGAAATCGATGTCCGCCAGATTGAGTCCCGTCAATTCACTCAGGCGGATGCCCGACGTGTAAAACAGTTCGACCAGCGCGCGGTTCCGGAGGCCCAGCACGCCCTCCCCGAAGGGCACGGACAGAAGCTTCAGGACCTCGTCGACCGACAGGACGGACGGCACGTGTTTTTCCCCCTTCGGCGCCTGCACCGTTTCGGCGGGATTGACGTCGATCCGCCCGCGTCGGAGGAGAAATCGGTAAAAGCTCCTCAGCGCCGCCATCTTCCGTCCGATCGTCACCTTCTTCATCCTGGCGCGGTACAGGGAGGCCAGGAAAGAGCGGATGGCCACAGGATCGACTTTCCCCCATCCCTCTTCGGAGCCTTCCGGCATCATCCCCGCGGCGGATGCGAAATCCCGAAACTGGCGCAAATCGCCGAGGTAGGCGTACACGGTATGGGTGGAGACATTCTTCTCCACCGTCAGATACCGCTCAAATTCCCGGAGGCTGCTGTCCAGCGGTCCCGCCACGGCGCCCTCCCGAAAAAACAACGGCCACGACGGCAGGCACGGCTTCCGATCACATCAGCCCTCGCCCTCGTGGCACCGCACCCGCAGAAACGGGCGATTACATTTTGTACTTCCCGAAATCTTCCGGAGGCAGGTTCTCCAGGAATTCCGAAAGCTTCTCTTCCTTGAGCTTGTCCAAGTCCTTCTTGGATGCGAAATCGACGTTCCGCGATTTTTCGATCACCTTTTCTTCAACATAAATCGGCGCCGCAGCGCGCAGGGCGAGAGCGATCGCGTCGCTCGGACGCGAGTCGACGTTCAGTTCCTTGCCCTCCCGGCGCAGAAAAATCCGCGCAAAGAACGTATTGTTCTTCAGGTCGTTGATCTCGATCCGCAGGATCTCGACCTCCAGTGCTTTCAGCGTCTCATGGATCAGGTCGTGCGTCATGGGCCGGGAAAAGGTGACCTTTTCGATCTGGGTTGCAATGGCACTGGCCTCAAACAACCCGATCCAGATGGGGATGGCTTTCTTTTCCTCCAGGTCTTTGAGAATCACGATCGGGGTGTTGGTCATGGGGTCAAGCGTCAGTCCCGACACCTTCATTTCGATCATCATCAGGCTATCCCTCCCCTTCCAGTTCCCCACGCAACGAATGCGGATACGTTTCCCGGATGCCCACGGTGACGATCCTGCCGATCAGATCGTCGGTTCCCGCAAAGTTCACGATCCGGTTGCACGAGGTTCTGCCCGTCATGTCGTGCCGCGAATTCCTGCTGAGTCCCTCCACAAGTACTTCCATGCGCTTGCCTGCCAGAAGCCCGTTCCGTTCCGTCGTGTGCGCATCCTGGAGCTTCTGAAGACGGCGCAGACGGTCCCGCTTCACCCCCTCGTCTACTTTTCCGGGCAGGGAGACGGCCGCCGTTTCCGCGCGTTCAGAATAGCGAAAAGAGAAAAGACCGTCAAACTTCACCGCCTCCATCAACGCCAGCGTCTTCTCGAAATCCTCTTCCGTTTCTCCCGGAAATCCGACGATCAAGTCCGATGTCACGGCGATGTCCGGCCTCGTCTCCCGGAGCCTCCGCACCCTCTCCCGATAGTCCGCGGCCGTATAACCGCGGTTCATCCGTTCGAGCACCGCATCCGAACCCGCCTGGACGGGAAGGTGGATATGCGCGCAAAGCTTTCCGACCGACCCGAAACATCCGATCAGTTCATCCGAAAGGTCCTTGGGATGGGACGTCGTGAAGCGGATGCGCTCGATTCCATCCACGGCGGCGACAGCCCGGATCAGCGACGGAAAGTTCATCCCGTTCCCGAAGGTGCGCCCGTAGGAATTGACGTTTTGCCCCAGAAGCGTCACTTCCTTCATGCCCGATTCCGCGAGAAAGCGCACCTCCCCGAGGATGTCGTCGAGGCCGCGGCTCTTCTCCCTTCCACGGACATACGGGACCACGCAATAGGCGCAGTAATTGTCGCAGCCCTGCATGATCGTTACGAAGGCGCCGACCGACCCATTCGCCGGCTGCGCCCGGACGCCGATCGATGTCACGCAGTCCCGGAAAGACGTTTCCGCGATCTTTCCGCTCTTCTCCTGAAGCCGGCCAATCAGCCCGGGAACCTGATCGATGTTGTGCGTACCGACGACCAGATCCACCTCCGGGATCCGGTCAAATATCCGCGCTCCCATCTGCTGGGAAATACAACCCAGAACTCCCAGGATCAGGCCGGGTTTTCCCCTCTTGAGTGAAACATACCGACCCAGCTGGCTGAACGCCTTCTGATCGGCCTTTTCCCGTATGCTGCACGTGTTGAGGAGAATGACATCCGCCCGCCTGGGGTCGTCTGTCTGCGCATATCCCTTCTCGGCGAGCAGGGCGATCATCTGCTCCGAATCGTGGACGTTCATCTGGCAGCCGAACGTCCGAACATAGACACGTCTTTTTTTCAATCCTTTCAATATCCTAACGCATCGATTCTGTTGAGGAACGATATTACTAATATAGCGACTCCGGATAGTCAACGGTTTTTTTGCAAATACAAAGGGCGGGGAATCCCCGCCCTTCATCGGTCGCCTCTGAAGTATTGCTCCGTCCCTGCCCGGCCGCCCGGGCGACGGATTTTCAGGAAATCTTTTTGATCCGGTTCCGTTCGTCTACGAAGATATTCTTCGGCTTCCACCCATGCGCCTGACCATCCTCTACGGCGACATAGGAGGCGATGATGACCAGATCGCCTTTCGCGACCTTCCTCGCCGCGGCGCCGTTCAGGCAGATTGTTCCTGCACCCCGTTCTCCCCGGATCGCGTACGTCGAAAAACGCTCTCCGTTGGAGACATCATAGATATCAACCCTCTCATAAGGAAGGATATCCGCCTCTTCCAGAAGGGCCTCATCGATGGAGATGCTGCCTTCGTAGTTCAGGTTCGCGTCCGTCACCGTGGCCCGGTGCAGTTTGGATTTCAACATCGTCCTCTGCATGTGTTCGCCTTTCCTCGTGATCCTTTTCAACGACCTGTAGGAATCGGTAATTCTTCACCAAAGATGTGGTTGTCGATCAGCCTTGTCTTCCCGACCCAGACTGCAAGTGCCAGGACCGACTCCCGTTCGATGCGCTCCACGTCCCGCATCGTCTGCGTATCGCAGATCCGCGCATAGTCGATCTTCACAAAGGGGTGGCCCTCGATGAAATGCCGCACCTCGGCTTCGATCTTCCGCGCGTCCCGCTCGCCCGCCGCATATCTGTTCTCCGCGAGCAGCAGCGAACGGCTCAGGGACAGCGCCGAGGCGCGCTCTTCTTCCTTGAGGTAGACGTTGCGGGAACTCATTGCGAGACCGTCCGGCTCCCGCGTCGTCGGCATTCCCACCACCTCGATGTCGAGATTCAGGTCCTTCACCATGCGCTGGATCGTCACCAGCTGTTGAAAGTCCTTCCGGCCGAAGACCGTCACGTGCGGTTTGACGATGTTGAAGAGCTTCGTGCACACGGTCGCGACGCCGCGGAAGAAGTTTGGCCGTGACAGGCCGCAGAGGTTCTCCGTGACTCCGCCGACGAGGACGTACGTCGAGTACCCGTCCGGATACATCTCGCGATGTGCAGGCGCAAAGATGACGTCGACGCCGACGCTTTCGGCCATCGCGCGGTCCCGTTCGAAGTTCCGCGGGTACTGTTCGAAATCCTCCGTCGGGCCGAACTGCGTGGGATTTACGTAGATGCTGACGACAAGGCAATCTCCCCGCTTCCGGGCGATGCGCATGAGATCCAGGTGGCCTTCGTGGAAATAGCCCATGGTGGGTACGAACGACACCGTCTTGCCCTGCAGGCGGATCGATTCCGAAAATCGCCGCATTTCCCCCGCCGTCTCGATGATCTTCATCGCAAAACCCCTCCCGGCCAACAAAAAAGCCCCCCGCGCAGGACGGGAGGCTCATGGGAAACGTTATTTTCTTCGTTTTGCTCTCCCCGTCCCGGTCCCTTTCGGGATCCAAGCGGTGAGCTGCCTATAGCAAAGTGGGAAGGCCCTGTCAAGAAAATCGTCCAGCAGGCCATGCAAGTGACTTGGCCGGCCCTTGGATCGTAATACCTTGCTCAGTAGAAGGACAGACCCGTCACAGTGTCGTATTCCCTCCCGGTGTAGGAGCATAGGGCTGCCTGAGAATAAATGGGCGCTGTCCCTATTTTCCGTCGTCCTATCGAAGAGTTCACCGGGAGGCCCTTTTCTTGGCCGATCTGGTGGAACGACGTGTTGGGCGGGTGGTTGTTTTCCGTGCAATATCAATGAGTGAGAGAAGGGCGTTATTGACTGCCTCTTCATTTGGAAAGGCTTGGAATACCTTCGGCCTAAGAACGATGACATTCGATGATTCCTTCATGCGCTCTGCATATTTACCGCGTACGAGGCCACCGGGAAAATCAGATCGCTTATATTTCGCCCGCAGTTCGTCCTTATCAGGTTCTTTATTCTTCTTCATAAACTTTTCGTTCTCCTCTGCCCGCTTTACGGGCGCTTATAATTCGAATTGTGTCCCCTTTCTCGGTGTGAGATACCACAAGAAGCCGACCTTTTTCCGAAACGCCGAAGGTAACATAGCGCTGTTCTGTTATGGAGTGATCAGGATCTGCACCGGTTGCAGCCATGGGATCGCTCAAGGCTGTCGCTCCTTCTTCGAACGAGACACCGTGCTTCTCAAAATTTGATTTTGCCTTCCTCGGGTCCCATTCGATTTTCATGATTTAAATTATACCATGTTCTTCGATTTATGCGCGAAGTTTTGCAGTCATTCGACACCCAAGGCCGGCTTTTGAGCTGCCGTTTTTGGGAGCGGAAATTGCTGGAGGCAATTATCCGTGCCAAAAACCAAGCGGAGCGCAGCCGCCCGAAGGGCGCCGTCCCCATTTTGTTGCCCGCCACGGGCAACAAAACCTCTACCCTCTGGTTCGACGCATCTTCTTCTGCGTCTCTTTTACCGCGCAGTTCTCGCACCAGTATTCTTCTCCCGACCGGGTGTAGCCATCGGCGCCGAGCTTGATGATGGTTCGGCACTTTGAGCATTGTGTCGGCTCATATGATGGGGGGTCGGGCATCTTCTCGAAGTTGTGTTCGTTGGTTCCATACCAGACGACCATCTCGGATTCGAACCCCGTCCGGCATTTCTTGCAGGTCTTCCAGTCCCCCTTGTGGCCCTCATTGAAGTGATAGCCGCAAAGAGTATACCGGCGATGATTCCGGCTACAACTGTTGGTGGCGTATGAGAAGAGAACGTACTTATGTTCGTCGTCACAAATCCAGTTGCCGCAGCACTCGGTCTTTGTGAGATTCTTGGTCTTGCCGCAGAGGCCACAACGCGGTTTGTCAGTATTCTTCTTTGTCGGTGCTATCATGTTCTCCTCTTACATCGAAAAGTTCAGCGGAGCGCAGCATCCTCTCTAGCGAATTGTTAAGTACCGCTACTAAAAACACTTTGAGCCTAAGATCATTTCAAATTCCTTAGACCAGTTGACACCAAACCTCTTTCTATTTGCTGGATAAAGATCGATCATGAACATCTCATCCCACAACCGCTGTACTAAATTCACCCGAAGCGATGGCGTAAGGAGCGATATTCGATGCTCAATCTCTGCTGCTGACATATTTTGCTCAACCATTTGTTGTCGATATCGGTTCACTTGCATCCGTCGCTCATCTGGGCGCATCGAAATGATTTCCTGCTTAGCAAAGGCGTCATACGCGAGGACAGCAAATGGTTCCCAAGCAAAAGAAACTGTTCCGGCTTCACGAGAGGCACTGGTCGCTATTTCAGCAAAATTGGACTTTTTGTCCATCCAACGCGTGTAAAATTCTTTAGTGCCAGAGAGCAGGCTACCGCTCATTATTGGGGCATTGGGACCAACCAGCGCAATAGCTGGAGCGCGAGGTCCTCTAACGAGTGCCTTAATCCCTGAAAAACCAATACAAGCGGCAACTACAACAACCAGATTGCAGCAAGTCGCTAAATTTAGCCCCTGAAGGGGTTCGGTTAAATCATCCCATGTTAAATATTCTTCAACACCTCCATTACCATCCGGTAATCCAAGGCACATTTCATTACCATGAGCCTCGATATGTAATACCGGGATCATTCCAGCCTTCTCGGCCATGTTTGTAGCGCACGCGATAAAAGAGAGAACATCACTTTTGCTTGCGCATACCGAATAAACTGACCAACCAGGTCTATGCTCTTGCATCCACTCATGCAGAAGTTTTCCAGTACGTTGTTCACCTGATGGCAACCACTCGATAATCCAAATATTTGTCGATCTGATAACAGCTGAAACCGGTGGACCGGGAAGGCTATCAAATAGAGTTTGCTCAGCATCTGTCAAATCGTTTCTGTTCAACTCGCTTGTCTTCATAATGTCTTGGTACTTAACAGTGCAACAAGTGGAAACCTTGCTATCATATCACCCCATATAGATAGATGGATGAGTTTTCCGCCTATTGCGACATCAAACGGTGAAACGCGAAGATCGTTCGCCCACAGTTCCGCTTATTACATCGCGTATTAAAATCTACTTATTGCGATATTAAAGCTCTCCGGAGCAAGAGAATCTTCGATCTCCAAGGAAGGGATCTTGAACATCATTCGCTCGCTTACCTCGCGGCAAGCCGCGGGGAATGCGCTCGCTGCCGGATTGGACTGATCCTCCGGAAGGAAACCGGAGTCTCGCCGATCCCCAAGGAGGAGACCAAGGCTTCATTCGCTCGCTCACCCCGCGACAAGCCGCGGGGAATGTGCTCGCTGCCGGATTCAAGATGCAAATGTGAAAAATAGACTGGAGCTTCGCCCGAATCCGAATCTCGAACGAATGAACCGGCTTTGAGAGATTCTTGGACATCACCATGGCGCTTATCGCACGGAGCAGACCTGCTGTCAACGGATACTTCGTTATATCCACTACTTCGGCGACAAAACCCATCCTAATCTTACCGGGGCAAAAGATGCTGAAAGTCTTCTCTCTCACCTCCCTGCCCAAGTTCTGGCGGCTGCCTCAAAATAAATGGGCGCTGTCCCTATGAAAAAGGCATTGACATAAGGGCGGGTCCGTTATGTAACATACGCGGTCCGGGAGGCTTCGGAAAAAAGGCATCGAAACGGCACACCCCGGGCCACCCAGGCGGTTCGAGGAATTCTTCATGGCGAAATTGACTCTGGCGGAGTGGCTGGCGCGACGGGAGAAAGACCGGCGGTTCCAGGAAAATGTCCGGGCGTTGAGGCGCATCCCCGCCTCCGCGGGCGAGTTCCGCCCCTTTCCGGAATGGGTCCATCCGTCCCTGCTTCAGGTCCACACCCGGCGCGGCATCGAGAGACTGTACAGCCATCAGGCCGAGGCCGTCGATCTCGTGCGCAAGGGCCGGGATGTCGTCCTCGTCACCCCGACGGCCAGCGGCAAGACGCTCTGCTACAACCTCCCCGTCCTGCAGCGTATCCTGGAAGAGCCCGAGACTCGCGCCCTGTTCCTCTTTCCGACGAAGGCCCTCGCCCAGGACCAGATGCACGAGATCCACGGCCTCATCACGGATCTGCAGGCGGACATCAAGACCTACACCTACGACGGCGACACGCCCGACGACGCCCGCCAGGCGGTCCGCAAGCAGGGCAACGTCATCGTCACCAACCCCGATATGCTTCACGCCGGAATCCTGCCGCACCACACCAAATGGCAGAAGCTCTTCACGAACCTCCGCTACGTGGTCATCGACGAACTGCACGTCTACCGGGGGGTTTTCGGATCGCACTTCACAAACGTCATGCGGCGCCTGCAGCGGGTCTGCCGGTTCTACGGCTGCAATCCCGTTTTTGTCTGCTGCTCCGCGACGGTTGCGAACCCGAAAGAGCACGCCGAGCGCATCCTGGAGAAGCCGTTCGTCCTCATCGACCGGAGCGGCGCCCCCACGGCGGCGAAGACCTTCATCCTCTACAATCCCCCGATCGTCAACCGCGAACTGGGTATCCGGCAATCCGCCCTGACTCCCGCTCGCAAGATTGCGACGGAGTTGATCGAGAACGGGATCCAGACGATCGTTTTTGCGACGAGCCGCCTGCACGTCGAAATTCTCACGAAGTACCTGAAGGACCGTTTCGCGAAGGGCGCCCCCCGGTCCGACCGCCTTGTAAGCGGCTACCGCGGCGGATACCTTCCGAACCTCCGCCGGGAAATCGAGGCGGGGCTCCGCACCCGCGAGGTCATGGGCGTCGTCAGCACGAACGCCCTGGAGCTGGGGATCGACATCGGCAACCTCGAGGCCTGCCTTCTCGCGGGCTATCCGGGATCGATCGCCAGCACCTGGCAGCAGGCCGGCCGCGCCGGCCGCCGGGCGGGAGAAAGCCTGGCGCTCCTCATCGCCCGCAGCACGCCGATGGACCAGTTCATCGTGGAGCATCCGGAGTACTTCTTTTCCCGTTCACCGGAGCATTGCCGGATCAACCCGGACAACCTCCTGATCCTGCTTCATCACATCAAGAGCGCCGCCTTCGAGCTGCCCTTCGAACGGGGCGAGCGGTTCGGCGGAGAGGACCTGGAAGAACTCCTCGCCTACCTGGAAGAGAAGGGCGTCCTGCACAACGTCGAAAACCGCTGGCACTGGGCGGCGGAGAGCTATCCCGCCGACGAGGTGAGCCTGCGGAGCATCAACCCGGAAAACGTCGTGGTGGTCGACACGACCGACGCGGGCGATCACCGCGTCGTCGCCGAGGTGGACTGGGACAGCGCCTTCACCACGCTTCACCAGGACGCGATCTACATGCTCGCCTCCCAGCAGTACCACGTTGACGCCCTCGATCTGGAACGCAAGAAGGCCTACGTGCGGAAGGTGGACGTCGACTACTACACCGACGCCATGACCTACACGAACGTCCGCGTCATCGACGCCTTCGACAAGAGGCGGGAAGCGCCCGCCATCGTCGAACACGGCGAGGTCCAGGTCGTGCGCAAGGTCGTCGGGTACAAGAAGATCAAGTTCTATACATCGGAGAACCTGGGCTACGGCGACGTGAATCTCCCCGAAAAGGACATGCACACGACGAGCTACTGGTTCACGGTGCCGCGCGATGCGTTGCGCTCCCTGCCCCACTCGCAGGCCGAGATCGTCGACGGCCTGTCGGGCCTCGCCTACTGCCTCCACCACCTGGCGGCGATGTTCCTGATGGCGGACATCCGGGATCTCGATGCCTGCATCGGCGACAAGAGCGGGGAGTGGTTCGTCCGCTTCGGCGCGGGCGGCCGCTCGATTACGGCGGCCCCCTCATCGGGAACCTCTTCCGCGGCCGTCGGACTTGACGCCTTCGATCCGACCCTGTTTCTCTTCGACGCCTACCCCGGGGGCATCGGATTCTCGGACCTTCTCTTCGCCGAGCACGGCCGCCTGCTCTCATCGGCGAAACGCCTCATCCGGACCTGCCCGTGCAGCTACGGTTGCCCGAGCTGTGTCGGACCGACCCTTGAAGTCGGGCCCGCGGCCAAACAGGTCGCCTTGGATATCCTCGGCGTCCTGAAGATCGAGGCCTGATTCTTATATGAACCTGCGAGACCGCATCCGATCCCTTACCGGCGAAACGGAGCCCGAGTCGAAGACGTCCCCCCGAAAAGACGAAATCGCGGAACTGCGCAAGCGCATCGACGACGTCATGAACCGGCGTCCGGCGCGACGGGCGGTTGCACCGGGAAGACCAGGCGCCGCCCGTTCCGCCATCGAGGGCGGGGAGGAAGTCGTGAACGATCACGGACGCTGTGTCGTTCTTTCCCGCCGTACCGAGGGTTCCGCCCTGCACGGCAGCCGGCCGGTCCGGGAATTCGCCGCCATGGACATGAACGCGGCGGCATTGCTCGCCAATCGCACCGAATTCGGGAGCCTCTCCTGGCAGGAGGGCCTCTTCCTCGACACGGAAACGACGGGACTCGCCGGCGGAACCGGCACCGTGGCTTTTCTCGTCGGCCTGGGCTGGTTCGAGGGCGAGGCCTTCGAGAGCCGCCAGATCTTCCTGCGGGACTTCGGCGACGAACGGGCCGCACTGGCCGCACTGAAGGAATATGTGAGGGGCCGGACTTTCCTCGTCTCCTTCAACGGCAAGGCCTTCGACATCAATCTCCTGTCTTCACGCTTCATCATGAACCGCCTGGGCGATCCCCTTTCGGGCCTGCCGCACCTCGATCTCCTGCATCCGGCCCGCAGGCTGCTGGGCCACCGCCTGGAGAACTCCCGGCTGACCACGATGGAAGAGAAAATCCTCGGTCTCATGCGGGACCATGATGTGCCCGGAAGCGAAATTCCGCAGCGCTACTTCGACTGGCTCCGCAGCGGCGATCCGCTTCTCCTGCGCGACGTCTTCCTGCACAACCAGCTGGATGTCATTTCCCTTGCGGCCCTGGCATCGCATCTGTCCGGGGTCCTGCGTCCGGACGCGGCTTGCGGACGTTTCGAAGCGGCCGATCGCCTTGCGGCGGCGAAACTGCTGCACCTGCGAGGCAATACGGATGCCGCCGTGAACGCGCTCGGGTCCCTTGTCCGATCGGAATGCTTTTCCGTCAGGGGCGATGCGCGCCGGCATCTCGCCCTGATCTTCAGGAAAGAAGGCCGGTGGGAAGAGGCAGCGGCCTTGTGGGAGGAGATGATCGCGGCGGATCCGAACAACCGTTTTGCACTTGAAGAACTGGCAAAGGTGTGCGAGCATCGGCGCCGCGATCCGCAGCGGGCGGCGGAACTGGCCGAGCAGGCCCTGCATTCTTCGCCGCCGCCCTCTTCCGGAGAGCGCAGCGCCCTGCAGCACCGCCTTGCACGCCTTTCGCGCCTGCTGCGCCGGGGCTGACCCAAAAGGGACACGGAACGATCCCGGCGTTTTTATTCGGGGATTGACAAGAGAGGTCAGGATGGATAGATTACCGGAAAACAAAAAAGAGGAGCAGAATTCCTTGGCCACGACCTATTACAAATGCAAGAAATCCGGGCAGTGGATCACAGTGGAGTGCGAAGACCTTACGTGTGAGTGGAGACTGAAAAATCCCGCTTTCCATAATTGCACGTGGGTCGCCTGCAACTTCGGACCCTTCACCCTTGAAGAAGTGGGAGAGATGATGGGCGTAACGAGGGAGAGGATCCGCCAGATCGAAGCCAAGGCCCTCAAAAAGCTTCAGCACAAGAAGCGCAGAGACCAGTTGCGGGATTTTGCATCGCCGGACAGCGACTGGGACAGCATCTGAGGGACGCGACGCCGCGGTTTGAAGAACCGCGGCGTTCCTTCTTTATTCCTTTTTCCTCTGCTTCAATTCCGCGAGAAATTTCTGCATGTGCAGCTTGCGCTCCGGCCTGGAGAAGAGCCGCGCACAGACATCGTATTCGAAATCGAGCATGGCGCCCTTGTCCATCCGCGGGGCGACATCGGAGATCTTCTTTACCGCCTCGAGCGCCTTTGGCGACCGTTTCGCCAGTTCCCCCGCCATGATTTCCGCTTCCATCATGAAGCGTTCCGGCGGCGCGACCTTGTTTGCCAGTCCGATCCGCAGGGCTTCCTTTGCGCCGATCGGCTCCCCGAGCATGGCGATTTCCTTGGCCTTTGCCGTACCGACGCGGTTGCTGAGCGGGGTAAACAGAGGGTTCAGGCCGAATTTCAACTCCGGGTGGCCGAAAATGGCCGCTTCGGATGCGATGATCCAGTCGCAGACGACCGCGACGTTGAAGCCCCCGCCCAGGGCAATGCCGCCGACGCCGGCGATGACGGGTTTCTTGAAGGTGAAGATCTTCTTCAGGCAACTCGCAATGGACTTGAAGTAGTCGTCGATGCGGTCCTCGGGGAGGGACGCCATTTCCTTGACATCCATCCCGGCGGCAAAGATCATCTTCCCTCCCGTCAGGATGACGGCACGGACGTCGTCGTCTCTTTCGAGGAGGGTAAACGCCGACTCCAGCCCCGACAGCATCGCCTCGGAAAGGGCGTTCATCTCCCGCGGGCGGTCCATCGTCACGATGGCAAAGCCGCTCTTTTTTTCAACCTTGATGATCTGGGTTTGCACGTCCCTGTTCCTATCCGGCTCCGCTGTCAGACACCGGCTCCCGTTCTTACCGACCGACATACAGATACTGAATCCCCGTCATCTCCGCTTCGCGCTTCTGGACTTCGGAGACGAGAAGGGAAAAAACCTGCTGACTCAGGTATTCCCACAGGTGGACGGCCTTCTTTTCGGGATAGACGGTTTCCGGCGTCCCGGGGATGCCTGCGAGTTTCCCGGCAAGCCGAACGGAATGGCCGAGGTCGCCCAGTTCGTCGACAAGCTTCATCTTCCGGGCCTGCCGTCCTGAAAAAATGCGTCCGTCGGCGATTTTCTTCAGCTCCTCTCTGGATATCTTCCGATCACGCGATACGACGTCGAGGAACTGGTCGTAGATATCGTCGACAAGGGATTGCATCAGCGCACGCTCTTCGGCCGTCATTTCGCGGACGGGAGAACCGATATCCTTGTACTTCCCGCTTTTCACTACCGAGGATTTGAGCCCGATTTTTTTCATCAGCTCTTCGACATTGGCGAAATGCATGACCGCCGAGATGCTTCCCGTGATCGTGCCGGGGTTGGCCACGATCTTGTCCGCCGCGCAGGCGATCAGGTAGCCGCCGGAAGCAGCCACCGATCCCATCGAGACGACGATCTTCTTTTGTTTCTTGATTCGGAGAAGGGCTTCGTAAATTTCCTGCGCCGGCGCCACTCCGCCGCCGGGGGAGTCGATCCTCAGGACGAGCGCTTTGATCCGGTTGTCTCTTCCGAAATCCTCGATCTGTTCAACGGTGTCCCGGGCATCGCGGATGATCCCGTCGACCGTCACGATGCCGACCTTGTCACCCGCGGAGAAGGACCGGCCGTCCCGGCCGAAACGGGACATGACGTAGACGGCAGCGAAAAAGAGGGCTCCGATAAGGAGGAGGAGGACGAGTCCGAATGCAATCGGATGCCTTCTCATGATGCTTTACGCATCCTTTCCGTCGTCCGAGTCTACGATCCTGACGTCCGCCAAGGCCTTGCTCAGATTGGAACCCAGATTCTCCCTGTTGTTAATATACTGGTGGCTGGGAGACGGGGAAGCCGCCTCCGGAGGCGTCTCGAAATCCTTGATGCTCAGCCGGATCTTGCGGTTTTTCTGATCGACGCTTTTGACGGCCGCCGAAACGGTATCGCCGATGCTGTAAATCTCGGACGTGGACTTGACCCGTTTGTGGCTCACCTCGGAAATGTGGACCAGCCCCTCGATCCCCTCCTCGATTTCCACGAAGATGCCGAAGTCGGTGACGTTCGTCACCTTGCCCGTTACGACGGACCCGGGAGGATATCGGAGCGCCACTTCGTCCCAAGGGTTCTTTTCGATCTGCTTGATGCCGAGCGAAAACTTCTCGTTCTCCACATCGATGTTCAGCACCATGGCCTCCACTTCCTGGCCCTTCTTGAAGAGTTCGGAGGGGTGCTTCAGGCGATGCTTCCAGGAGATGTCGGAAAGGTGGACCAGGCCGTCGATTCCGTCTTCCACACCGACAAAGATGCCGAAGTTGGTGATGTTCCTCACGACACCCTTGATGATCGTTCCTTCCGGATACTTCTGCTTGATCGTCTCCCAGGGATTGGGCGTTGTCTGCTTGAGGCCCAGCGAAATCCGCTTTGCGTCGGGGTTGACGTCGAGAATCATCACATCGATCTCCTGTCCCAGGGACAGCACTTTCGACGGATGCTTGATTTCCCGCGTCCAGAACATTTCGGAGATGTGGATCAGACCCTCGACGCCCGGCTCGAGTTCGACGAAAACACCGTAATCCGTCAGGTTGACCACCTTGCCCCGGATGACCGAACCTACCGCGAACTTGTCCCGGATATGCTCCCATGGATTTTCCGTCAGCTGCTTCAATCCCAGGGCGACGCGTTCCTTCTCGCGGTCAAAGGAGAGAACCTTGACCTTGATCCTGTCGCCCTTGTTGAAATGATCGGCGGGGCGTGTCACTCTTCCCCAGCTGATGTCCGTCACATGAAGCAGTCCGTCGATCCCCCCGAGGTCGATGAACAGCCCGTAATCCGTAATATTCTTGATGACGCCGTCCATGATCCTCCCCTCTTCGATCGTGGCGAGGGTCTTGCCCTTCTCCGCGTCCCGCTCCTTTTCCAGGATGGCGCGGCGGGAAAGGACGACGTTGCTTCTCTTGCGGTCATACTTGAGGATATTGAACGAGAACGCCTGGCCGATATACCGGTCGAGGTCTCTCACCGGGCGGACATCCACCTGAGAACCGGGAAGGAAAGCGATGATGCCGACATCAACGGAAAGACCGCCCTTGACCCGTTCGACGACCGTTCCCTTGACGGGGAGATTCTCTTCGTAAGCGTTCTTGATGTCTTCCCAGATTTTGATCTTCGCGGCCTTTTCACGCGAGAGGACGAGGTTGCCGTCCGAATCCCTCCGGTCAACCAGAACCTCGACCGCATCACCGACCTGGACGCTGCAGTTTCCCGCTTCGTCCTTCATTTCCCGGGCGGGGATGTAGCCCTCCGTCTTCCAGCCGACGTCGACCATGATGACATCCGGCCCGACCTGGACGACTCTGCCGACAACGATGGAACCCATCTGCAGGCTTTGCAGGCTCTGTTCGTAAAGTTCCTGAAATCCCGCGTCCTTTGTCTCCGCCGCCTGGCCGTCCTT
Organism: Syntrophaceae bacterium UBA6109; assembly: GCA_002428445.1. The sequence continues at coordinate 26,887 of DIWJ01000004.1, read as the reverse complement.
GCCCTCTGCCGATTCGTCGGCCGTTTTCTCTGTAAGAGTTTGTTCGGGTGTGGTCTGCTCGCCGCTTGCCATCAAGTCCTTCCCCCCAGTAAATTATTTATAGAACCCTTTTCCGGTGAACGTCGACTAACATACTGATCTCGAAATATCAAGCAAATTGAAGCTCTCCGGAGTTTGCCGCAAATCGCCTTCGCCCCGAATCAACGGGAATCAGCGCCTGCTCGAACGGCCGTCGTGAAGCGCAGTCACGCAGGGCCTTTCCTGCGGCGTTCCACTTCATCGAGCATCCGCTGCAGGACTTGCTCGATATCGAGCGCAGTCGTATCGATCACTACGGCATCTTCCGGAATTTTCAGCGGCGCTGCGGCGCGCTCACTGTCCTGGCGGTCCCGAAAAGACAGATCCTTCCCAATGCGGGAAAGATCGGCGCTTTGCCCTTTCGCCGCGAGTTCCTGGAACCGCCTTTGTATGCGCACCGATTCGGAGGCTTCCAGATAGAATTTCACATCGGCGTCCTTGAATACCACCGTTCCCATATCCCGGCCCTCGGCCACGATGCCGCCCCTCTTCCCCGCCTGCCGCTGCACCGGAAGAAGCGCTTTCCGTACGGCGGGCACCGCCGAGATCCGCGAAGCCGCCAGTCCGACTTCTTCCGTCCGGATGAGGTCCGATACCTCCTCACCGCCGGCGAAGTAGCGCACGCGGCCGCCGACCCGTTTTACGGAGACGCGGGCGCGACGGCAGAGATCGGCGAGCGCTTCCTCGTCATCCTGTGCCGTTCCCTCACGAATCGCCCGCCATGCAAGGGCGCGGTAGAGAGCGCCGGTATCCAGATAGAGGTACGACAGTTTTTCGGCCAGACGCTTGCTTACCGTGCTCTTTCCGGAACCGGCCGGACCGTCGATCGTGATGACCAGTTTCCTGCCATCCTTTTTTTCAGCATCCGCCGCGGCCTGATCGATCCGCTGGCGCAGTCTTGCCGCGACGGGGCCGTCTTTCCTCCACACCCGGCAACTGTCGACAACGAGCGCCGCGCGCTCCTCGGCCTGGCCGGGCGATTCGGCGAGCTTCCGTTTCCGCTTGCGTTTGAAGAATGACCAGGTCCCCTGAACCGCCGCCGACCCCATGGCAAGAAGAAGATTCGTCAGGTGGAGGCAACCTTTCGTTTTGCCCAGCCTGCGCCGGACTTCCGCCGTGAAACCCGATATCAGGCGCAGCCCTTCGAGCCCCCGCACCGTTTCACATACTTCAAGACATTCCGGGAAGGGATGGGCAGGCATCGCGGCGCGGATGGAGAGGATTTGAAGCGTGGGAATGGCGAGGACCATCTCGACTGTCATGCGATGGATGATCCCCGGCGGAAGTTCGACACCTTTTGAGGAAGAGATGACGGGGCAAAGACGCTCGTCCTGGAGAATCCCTTCGACGAGGATCTCATCCTGTCCGATTTCGTAGGTGGAAACCGTGATATTCCGGCTGTGAAGAAGATCCTTCCCCTTCAAAAATACGCCGCCTTCCGCAACATTTTGACCGCTCTATATCACATCCCTGCATCCAATCACAATAGACGGTGCGGCGCATCAAAGCGATCCTTGCTTCGCCGCATCAAAAACGATAGGATGTGCAGCATGATTCTTGCGAGGAACCCGGCGTGTTTGCTTCAAAAGGAATAAAATCGGCCCTTCTGGCGGCAGGTGTCGCCTTCATCATGATCGTTTCGATCGCTGCGCCTGTCCGGGCGAGCTTCACCTTTGAAGACGAGAAGAAGCTGGGCAAGGAATTTTACGAAAAACTCGACAAGAACAAGCTGATCATTCACGATCCGAAGATCGACCGCTATATCTCTGAAATCGGCAATCGCATCGTCAATCAGAGCCCCGTCTCGGTGTTCGAATTCCGTTTCAGCGTCATCGACAGCAGCGCCGTCAACGCCTTCGCGACACCGGGCGGCTATGTCTATCTCAATCGAGGATTGATCACGCTCGTGGAAGACGAGGGTGAACTGGCGGGCGTGCTGGCCCATGAAATCGCCCATGTCAACGCGCGGCATATTGCCGACATCATCGCGAAGTCCCAGAAGATCAGTATCGCGACGATGGCCGCTGTCCTCGCCGGCGCATTTCTCGGCGGCGGCGACGCCTCCGCCGCCGTGACCAGCTTCTCCGTCGCCGCTGCAACCAGCATGAACCTCAGCTACAGCCGCCAGCACGAAGAAGAAGCCGATCGCATCGGCATGGCCTACCTTGCCGACACCGGATACGACCCGAAGGGAATGCTGGATTTTCTCAGGGTCATGCGCCGCTACGAGTTCTATTCCAACTCCGTTCCCTCCTACTTTCGCACCCACCCCGGCACGGACGAACGGATTCGGTACCTCGACGGCATGATCCAGACGACCTTCGCGCGAAAGGGCAAGGACAGCATCCTCGGAAACCTGAAGCGGATCCAGGTCTCTCTTCTGCTTCGGGGCCGGAATCCCGAAGCCGTTGTCAAGGAACTCACCGAGGATCTGAAAGAAAGTCCCAACGACGTCGACCTCCTCTACGGCCTGGCCGTCGCCCAGGAGCGGACGGGAGCGGTTGCGGCGGCGCTGGTCAATTTCCACCGCGCCGTCGCGCTCGCTCCGAAAGACGAAGACATCGTCCGGGAACTCGGCATTGCCTACTTCAAAAGCGGCAAGACGCGGGAGTCCGTCACCTACCTGCGCCAGGCCCTGTCTCTCGACGAAGACAGCCCTCAGACCATTCTTTACCTTGGCAGGGCCTACTCGTCCCTGGGCGACTACCGGGCCGCCATCGCTCTCTACGCCCGGCTTGATGTGCGCGAGATCGAAGAACCCGAGCTTCTGTACAACATGGCCGTCGCCTACGGAAAAACAAACCAGCCCGTCGAGTCCCACTACTACTTCGGGCTTCATTTCAAGAAGAAGAACAAACGGGATACTGCACTTTTTCATTTCAAGGAGGCCCTGAAGCTTGTGCCCAAGGAAAGCGACTGGGGCCGGCGGGTCGACAAGGAGATCGAGGCTCTCGCCAAGATGAAGCGGGAAGAACCTCCTCCCCCTTCGCGGGTACCGCTCGGCCGATGAACCTATGATCCGCATCCGCCGTATCGCGGTTGAGGCCGACGTCCCGGACGTCTCCATGTTCGGTTTCGCGTTTCATCTCGCCCGTCTCTATCGCGCGCAGATTTCATTCCTGTTCACCGTGCCGCAGCGTTCGCAGGTCGCCGGCGCCTTGTTCAGCCGCCCCGCCGGGACGGACGCCTCCCGCGCGGAAGAGGGACTGGCGGAATTCCTCGACCGCCGTCTGCCTGCCTTCGCTGGCCGCCCCTACCGTGTCCTCCGGTGCAACAGGTCCATCCCGAAGATTCTCGAGACGCTGAGAACCGTCGAAACGGATCTCTTCGTGCAGCGCGCAAACCCCTCGGCTATGAGGATGCGGCCGCTCTTTCCGGACAGGACGATCCGGATGATCAACGAGGCGTCCTGCCCCGTTCTGACCTGGCCGGACGCGCCCGCGGAAGCGGGGACGACCGATTTCCCGGCGCAAGGGCGCGGCGTCCTCTGCCTGATCCCCCTTGGCGGAAAACGCTCCGCCTCCCTGGCCGCCGGGGCTTCTCTGGCGCGGCGCATGGCTTCACCCTTGTCTCTGATCGCCGTCGCACCGCGGGACGAAGCCCGCGCGAGCCGGGAAACTCTCTCCGCAAACCCATCCGCGGGAGAACGATTCAGGGATCGCGAACGGCTGCTGTTCGAAGAAGGCCGGTCGCTCTATCCCGGGGGAACGCTCCGGGCAGCCCTCTTCGAAGGCGATATGCCGTCGCTGGCGCAGAGAATCCGCAGCGAGGCCCCGCAGCTCCTCGTCGCCGATCTCGACATCGAAGAATCCTCTCGAAAACCTTGGGAGAGAGGGATTGCGGAGCTCTTTCTCGCCCAGATCCCCCTGCCCCTGCTCTCCTTCGGCCCGAATCTCAGGACCGCTTCCCTGATACGCCGCTACCGAAGGATCTATGGCCGCCTCGATTCCCAGGAGCTCGCCGCCATGGACGAGAGACATCCCGAGATCATCGGGGAACGTCTCTTTGCACAGCGCGGCCCGGCCGGCCTGTCCTCTCTTTTTCTCCGGCACTACTCGCCAGAAGGACTCCGCAGGGCCTTTGAGGAATACGGAATTCTTTCGGCCCTTGCGGACCGGGGTTTCCAGGGCGTTCGGATCGGCTTTCGGGCGGACGATGCGTTCCGGCACCGCCTGCGGTTATCGTCGGAAGGGGACCTCCTGATGGAGACAATCGTTCGGGAAGGACTCCTCGAGGCCCCGCCGCAGGAGCCGGCAGCGTCACGCGAGCGCTTCTTCCATGTCCTCCTCCTCGACTGGCTGACCTTGCAGAACCCCAGGATTCCCTTTCCTTCCGGACACCCTCCCCTGCCCGGTCAGCAATATCCCGGATTGGGCCTGGCGCGTGAAGTCCTGGAGCTGTTGCTGCTCATGGCGGCGCGCACGGGGAAAGACGGGCTGGCCCTTCATCCCAAGTATCTCCACAACGCCTTTTTCTACGCGGCGCGCTGCCGGTGCTACAACCCCGTGCAGGAAGGGCGGCTGACAGCGTTGCGGCGGGACCTGGAAGACATCGCCCTCGCTGATGCATCCTGGGCGGAGCATCACGGTTGCCTCATCGAGACGGGGAATCGGAAACCTTTCCGTCTGGCCGTCGACTGGCAGGTCCACGCCCTGACGGAAGGTCTTTCTTCCTGTCTCGACTCGGAGGACTGACTACCTGCGGGCGGCGTGGGAAACGGCGATCGCTTCGCGCTATCGCGTTTCCTGGAACGCCTATCGGCGGAAGCTGGGTAAAATGAAGGCCGGCTGAGAAACGCGCTGCTGAGAAAGGGGATCAGACCCCGTCCATGTCGAGCTGCTGGGGAGCGAGCACCCGGCGGGCGTAATCCAGGTGGATCTTCTTCTCCATGAAGAAGGCGAAAAGGACCGGATCGATGTGGCCGTCCCCAACCATGGTGGTGAGGATCCCGAGCGCCTCGGACAGCGTCTTGCCCTTCTTGTAGGGCCGGTCCTTCGCCGTCAACGCCTCGAAGATGTCGGCCAGTGCGAGGATCCGCGTCTGGAGTGGAAGCTGGTCTCCCTTGAGCCCCAGCGGATAGCCCGTCCCGTCGAGATGCTCGTGGTGTCCGGAGGCATAGTCGGGAATCCTGCTGAGCTTCTTGGGAAAGGGAAGCTGCGACAGGATCTTGGACGTTACGGCGGCGTGATTGTTGATGATATCCCGTTCCTCGTCCGTCAGCGTTCCCCTGCGGATACTCAGGTTCCGGACTTCTTCCTCGGTAATCGCGGATTGCGGCCGGCCGTTTTCTTCCCAGGATCGATTCGCAATCCCCCGCAAACGGTTGATCCGCTCTTCCGACATCGTCTCGCCGCCCCGGTTGACATCGTCAAGGAAACAACCTTCCTCGTACATCAAACGCGAAAAGCGCGCCTGCTCCGCGACCAGTTCTTCCGGCAGCGACAGGCCTTTCGAGAGGAGGTAGTTCTTCATCAGGGCGATTTCATGGTCCCGCCGGATCACCTGCAACCGGGTCTTCAGGAGATCGATCCGGTCATGGACGGTTTCCAGCTTGGTCGCCTTGTCGACGATATGTTCGGGCGTCGTGATTTTCCCCACGTCGTGGAGCCAGGCGGCGATGCGCAACTCCTGGAGCTCGTTCTTGTTGAAGGAAACCGCCGCGTAGGGGCCGCTGTCGGCCGCATTGATCTTCGCCGCCAGATCCATCGCGATCTCCACGACGCGCCGGACATGGCCTCCCGTGTAGGGCGATTTCTCGTCAATCGCCGTCGCGATCGTGCGGACATACGCTTCGAGAAGGTTCTCCAGGTCCTGAATGAGCCGGTTGTTGGTCAGGGCGACGGCCGCCTGGGAGGCAAGGGACTCGGTGATCTCCTGGCTTTCCCGAGAGAAGAGAACCGTCTCTCCGCCCGCCGCCTTGCGGGCGTTGAGCAGCTGGAGGACGCCGATGATGTCGTTCTCATGATTGCGCAGGGGGACGACCAGCATGGACTTCGAGCGATAGCCGGTCTCCGCATCGAAGGCCCGCGTCCCCTGGAAGTTGAAGCCCTCGGCATGATAGACATCCGGGATATTGACAGTTTCGCCGGACAGGGCCACAAACGCCGATACGTTGGCGTGGTTCGGCGTCCCGTCGGGGTTGAAGAGCGCCACGGACGGCCATGTGATTCTGCCGCCCGTTCCCCCCATGCACAGGCCCAGGGAGTCCGTCCGCACAAGGGCGAATTGAAGCTCACGCTCCGAATCGGCCGTCAGATAGAGGGTTCCCCCGTCGGCGTTGGTGAGTTTTTGTGCTTCCTCGAGGATCATTTCCAGGAGGCGGTCCAGGTTCTTCTCCGCCGACAGGGCCGTGCCGATGGCCGTCAGCCTCCGGATCTGCCAGAGCTGCTGCTCGGCAAAATCCTTCATGTCGGAAAGGGCGGAATTGAAAAGATGGTTGATCTGCTCGCTCTCGGTTAACGGCGGCCGATCTTTGCTCTGTTGATCCCCCATGGCGCAACGCTCCCGCGCGACAAGAACGATTCTGCAGACGGCTAGCGGATGACGACCGTCTGAACGTAACGCTTCACAACGTCGCGGATCGCTTCCAATTCTTCTCTGGGCGGGGACTTCTTCTTCAGATACGCTTTATCGAGCGTCTTCGAAGCAACAAATCCCTGCAGGACATAGCGTTGGGCGTGGCAAATCTCTTTGCCGATGTCGGCAAAGTCCCTGGCCTCCAGAAGACCGGGGGCGACGGTGGTGCGGAATTCATAACGGATTCCGCAGGACATGATCCGCTCGACGCTGCGCCGGATGTCCTTCCCGCGTATCGGCACCCCCGCGACGGACTCGTAGCGCGATAAAGGCGCCTTGATGTCCATGGCGATGTAATCGACGGCGTTTTCCGCCAGCAGCCTTTCCAGGACTTCCGGCCGGGAACCGTTCGTATCGATCTTCACGCGGTAGCCCATTTTTTTCAGCGCCACGGCGAATTCGGGCAGATCCGGCTGGAGGCAGGGTTCACCGCCGGTGACGGAGACAGCCTCCAGCTTCCCCTGCCGTCTCTTCAGAAAATCAAAGATGTCCGCTTCAGGCAACGCGGACGGATAAAGCGATTCTTTCACCAATTCCGGATTGTGGCAGTAGGGACAGCGGAAATTGCAGCCGATCGTAAAAACGACCGCGCTGATGCAGGCCGGATAATCGATCAGGGATACCTTCTGGAGACCGCCGATTTTCATGCCCTTTCAAAATCCCCCGATGCCGTCGTTTTTGCAAGAATACGCGATATCGCCTTTCATGACAAGACACTTCGGGCGCAAGCCGCAAGACCTTTAGCCCGGGCCGGAAATGGCCCGGGAGGCAAAAAGGGAAGTCGCCCGGGACGTCCTCCCCGAAGAATCGAACGATTGAGGCAGCCGGTGAACCGCTACATCGCAGGGCCCGACCGACGCGCGCGGCCGGGAGCTTTGACAGAATCGTCAGAACTGGAAGACCGTCCGCATCCCGAACTCTTCCTGCTTGCCCTTGTTCCACTGTTTGACGGGACGCAGATACCCGACGACGCGGGAGTAGACCTCACAGGCCTCCTCGCATGTGGGACAATTCCCGTGCTCGCCTTTCAGATAACCGTGGGACGGGCAGACGCTGAAGGTCGGCGTGAAGGTCAGATAGGGCAGGTGGTATTTTGTGCAGACTTTGCGAATAAGGCTTTTCACCGCCTCGGGATCGTCGATCCGCTCGCCGGCGAAGGTATGAAACACGGTCCCGCCGGTGTACTTGGCCTGGATATCGTCCTGCAGATCGAGCGCCTCGAAGATATCGTCCGTGAAGTTCACGGGGAGCTGCGTGGAGTTCGTATAGTAAGGCTCCGACCCGTTTCCGTTGCCCGAAGACGCGCAGAGGATCTCCGGGTATTTCTCCCGGTCGATCCTCGCGAGACGATAGGACGTTCCCTCGGCCGGCGTCGATTCCAGATTGTAGTTGTTGCCCGTCTCCTTCTGAAAGACGAGAAGCTTTTCCCGCATGTGGTCGAGCACGCGCTTGGTGAACTCCTGCCCTTCCGGCGCGGCGATGCTCTTCCCCATCAGGTTCAGGCAGGCTTCGTTCATTCCCACCAGCCCTATCGTGGAGAAGTGGTTCTTCCAGTATTCGTCGAAGCGCTTCTTCACGTCGCGGAGATAGTATTTCGTGTACGGATAAAGATTCCCGTCCGTATACTGTTCGAGCACCTTGCGTTTCGTCTCGAGGCTTTCCCTGGCGAGCGCCATGAGATAATCCAGGCGCTGCAAAAACTCCTCTTCGTTTTTCGCGAGATGTCCGATCCTCGGCATGTTGATCGTGATCACCCCGATGGAGCCGGTGAGCGGATTGGATCCGAAGAGGCCGCCGCCCCGTTTCTGCAGCTCGCGGTTGTCGATGCGCAGCCGGCAGCACATACTGCGCGCATCCTCGGGGTTCATATCGGAATTGACGAAATTCGAAAAGTACGGAACGCCGTACTTGGCTGTCATCTCCCACAGGCAGGCCAGGTTCGGGTCATCCCAGTCGAAATCCTTGGTGATGCTGTAAGTGGGGATGGGAAAGGTGAAGACCCGGCCCCTGGCGTCTCCCTCGGCCATGACTTCCAGAAAGGCCCGGTTGAAGAGATTCATCTCCTCCTGGAAATCGCCGTACGTCTCCTTCTTCAGTTTCCCGCCGATCATGACGTTCCGCTCTCGGTAGTAACGGGGGATGATGACATCCAGGGAGACGTTGGTGAAGGGCGTCTGGAAACCCACCCGCGTCGGAACGTTGATGTTGAAGATGAACTCCTGCAGCGCCTGTTTGATTTCCGAATACTGCAATTTGTCGTACCGGATGAAGGGCGCCAGAAGCGTATCGAAGTTGGAAAAGGCCTGGGCGCCGGCCGCCTCGCCCTGCAGGGTGTAGAAGAAATTCACCACCTGCCCGAGCGCGCTGCGCAGGTGATTGGCCGGGCGGCTCTCCACCTTGCCGGAGACGCCGCGGAAGCCCTCGGTGAGGAGGTCGAAGAGATCCCATCCCACGCAATAGACAGAGAGCAGACTCAGGTCGTGAATGTGGAAATCGCCCTCCATGTGGGCCTTGCGGATCTCGGGGGAGTAGACCTCGTTGAGCCAGTAGACCTTGCTGACCTCCGAGGAGATATAATTGTTGAGGCCCTGGAGAGAATAATCCATATTGCTGTTTTCATTGATCTTCCAGTCTTTCTTGTGCAGATACTGGTCGACAAGATCCACTTCCATGCTGTTGGCGATTTCCCGCAGACGGGCATGCTGCTCGCGGTAGATGATATAGGCTTTCGCCGTTTTGCGGTAAGGCGAATCAAGCAGGACCTCTTCGACGATATCCTGGATTTCCTCCACCGTCATGATCTGGCTGTCCTTCAGTTTTTCCGCGAGGTTCAGGACGCGAATGGTGAGCTTCCGGGCACTGACGTCGTCGAATTCTCCCGAAGCCGCCCCCGCTTTGGCGATGGCGCCGGTGATTTTTTCCGCGTTGAATTTGACCAAGCGCCCGTCCCGCTTGCGGATCTTGACATGCATGAGGCTGCTTTCCTCCCTTTTTTCTCGGAATCTTGTTCCCCTGTAGCCGGTCGAAACCCCTACATATTGGGGTAGGGTAAACCTATACCACTACATATTGAGACTTTCAAGAGAAATTCTACGGAAATGCCTCACAAAAAGAGGTGGAAGACTCCTCCTGTCAGTTGCGAAAAGGTTTGAAACAATTGCAGATAGGTTTGAACAAAATTTCCGCCGAAAATCAGCTTCCCACCTTGACCATCTAAATAAATGAATTCGGTGACAAAATATCGGCCTTTAAACTAGTTTTTCACGTCCTTTGAGGGCGGTAAAATGATGCTTTAAGAGATAGACAATTTGAAGCTCCAGGGGTCGAATTTCATCACCGGCAAGCTGCCGCACATCGTTGAGGATCTGAGGGTAACCGCTAAAATCGACCGTGACCGCCATATTGCCCGCTACGGGTGCTTTCTCATCGTGAGTCTTCTCATCACCGGTCTTCGCCTCCGCCTTCTTCCTGCTAATTATTGAGGCTGTTTTCTTCTTGCTTCGTTTTCTCATGCATGACGGGCAATAAGGGCAGCTGTCGGAGATGGTCGGTTTCTCTCCACAGGTCGCGCAAAGCTTCCTGGTCTCTGCCAGAGCAGGAGCCGGATTCTCAGTCTTTCTTTCTTCCTGTTTATCGCTCATATAGAACCCCTCTTTATTTCCAGGATATCTATTTCCACAAATGAAACAAACAATAAACCGTTGTCCCTGAAGATTATCGCGATCTTGATAGACTGCGGAAGATCCGCATTTTCCACAGATCGGATACATGACGCCTGCCTTCTATCCGTCAGCCATATATGGCACTGTATCCACGAGAATTACTCATAGGTTCTTTAGTTGCGACCGGAACGGTGGCCGAGTCCCGTTCCGGCCGCGCACCCTGCCTGAAAGGAGTTAGCAGGGGAATTGTCTGGCTTCGATCCCGGAAAGATCACGCGCTCTATCGAAGCGATTCAGGAAAGCGGACAGCATTCCAAGGGATAACCCGCGCTTCATCATGATGCAGAACCTCTCCGGGATCTCGGCACCTCTTCAGGGAGGCTGAAGAAACTAAGGAACGATCGCTTTGAACCCGCTGCGATAATCGATCAAAGCGCCACCATACTCATGCCGCATTTTGTAACCCCATTTCTCGGAAATGAACATTTGACCGCTCTGTGGATTCGGCCCCACTTCGATGATGAATTCCGGCTCCTTTTTTCCGTTCATGTATGACATCTCAATAATGGGGACGTCCTCTTTATCACGGATGACACCCCAGTTGCCTGCGGTCGTGTCGAACGGGCACGTAATAACGCGCTCGTTGTGATCTCCAAAGAGATCCCGGCATGGATTCGGAATCTTTGTCGTAAGGTCATTTGCCGAATAGTAGCTATACACCTTATTTTTCGCCACGGCCGAATCCCACAGGCTGATCGGAACCACGAGATTCCATTTGAAGGAAGCGAGATCAAAACCTACTTTTTCACCGGAACCGGCCTCAGTCATGTTTGCCAGCGCCGTGATCGCCGCTACAAGCGGGGCGACGTCAATTGCGTCGCTTCCGAGGTTTCCATGTCCTGCCGAAAACCACGATGTGCCGTCCGCGCAATTGGCGTTATCCGTGTAGAACTTCCAAACGTAGCGGGCATGAGTGCGGCGGGCGGCACGTACCATCCTCAGAAGCATGCCCTTGATAACCTCAATCGCATCATTGATAAACAGCTTGCGCGAGATCCACAGGATTCCGCCCCTTGTCGAAACCCCATATTGCGCGGCCGTATCAGTGAAAGACGACAGGCTTTGATAATCCGCCGCTTCCGGGTCCACCTCATCCAAATCCTTGAAGTAGCCAAGCTGCACGGCGTCGATGCTCCGAAAATTCGACACCTCTCTTGTCGCGGAAATCAGACTGTCTTCCCGAAAAGGGATATCCCGGTAGCTCTTGGAAAGATAAACGTTCATGGCATTCAGCAGCGCCCTGGAAAACGAAGCCGAATCGAAATCCTGACAACTCCGCAGTCCGCTGATGACCTTCCGTGGATCGAAAATGCCCCGCACTTCATCATCGCCAGTCATGTTCGCGTACGCGTCGCGAATGCCTGCAAAGGCCGGGACGCCTTCGCTATTAAAATTCGGGATGAGGAGCTTCGTCAGTGCCAGCTCCATCTTGTCGAGTTCGCTCAAGCCGACGCTAATAAAAGGCGCGCCGTAACGGATAACGCGCGTGACATCCCCCAGTATTCTTTCTCTCGTTGCCTGTTCCGTGTGCATAATGCCGCCCTCCTTTCCTATTTTTTAATTTTGATAAGCGTTTTCGGATCGATTCCCTGATTCAGCTGCGTGCTCCACATCAATTCACGTTTGGGAAGAAAGCCCGTTATTTCGACTTCTGTGAGTGTGCGCGTTGCTGCCTCTCCTATCTTGTGTCTGATTTTCTTCCCGCCGTGTGTGACAAAGATGACCTCGCCCGTGTTGCGGTCTACACGACTTGCCAAAACCCATTTCGCGGGCACCTCGTAAAGCTTCAACGTTTCCTCCACGAGATTTGTCTCTTTCTTTTCCATAAATGCCTCCAGGTCCATGCGAACAAAAAGGGGGTTACGCGCCGATCCGCGCAACCCCCTCAGGTTGCCCCTCATTTTATCTGCCCTGGCAGGGCGGTGAGGGAGCCGCCTTTTCGGGAGCTAGCCTAGCCAGGGCATTCTCGACTTGTTACGCCGTCGCCGCTGCTGATTCAGCGACTGATATGCGTTTCTCTTCCGCCAGGATCTCCTTGCGAAGCGTTTCAAATGCCGTCTTCAGACGCATGGCGGGCACTGCCGCGTCTTCGATGAAAGCCCCTAATTCCTTCACGCGGAAATCGATAGCGGCTAGATCTTCAATGCGCCGCGCCTTGCCAATAAAATCGTAAACCTCTTGGCACCTGGCCAGAGGGAAAACGACATTCTCATCATGATTCACAAATGATTCCCTGTGCTCCATTACAGTCTCTTCGATTAGTTCGGCATAGTCCATGATGATATCGCCCAGGACTTCTCCGCAGCTTTCAAGTGTGTTGTCCGCGCCGTGTCCATTGTTCTCGTGCCGCGCCAGACTCTCCAATACATTGCCCAGTACCTTGAGTTTCCTCGCCCATTCGGTCAAATCATCAATAACGCTTCCGCTTGTAAACGGCCGTTTTCGTTCCTCACCATCACTCACATTATTGATTTCCCTCTCCATCGCTTTCCCTCCCTTATTTAAGTAGTTTCTGAACCTCTGCCAATTTAGATTTCAGCCGCCTTTTTAATCTGTTTATATCCTTCTCGCCGTTTGGACCGGCGTCCTTCCTTCGTCCGTAAACGTAGCCTTGCGTTGCGATCCTATGGACTGTTGCCCTCGGCATCCCTGTCAATTCGACAAGTATCGGGAGCTGCACGCCTTCCGAATAGAGTCTTTGAATCAGCGCGTTTCGTTTTACTAAGAAAGGATTATCCTTCCGCAAGGTCTTCCGCTGCTCTTCGGTGAAGATTTTAAGAAGTCTTTCATTCTTGGTCATATCGGAACCTCTAATCAAAGATCCTCACATTTAGAGGAGAAGCAACTGATTTGCTTCTCGCAAGAGTTCGACAGAGACCGGGCTGCCCTCTTTATTGGCGACCCGTTGCGCCCGCTGAAGAAGCTTAGTCATAACCCTGAATTTTCCTGCGCCCACAGCCTTGCTAAAGAGAAAGTCCATGCTCTTCTTGTCAATGCTCGGATAGAGATTGTTAACGATCATCGTCGCATCTTCTCGAAAGATTTCCTTGATGCTGACACGAACGCCGACGCGACTGTAGATCTGATCCCACATGAAGGATCGGCGACCGCCCCGCATCTCATCGTAAATCCGTTGCTGGCCCGCGAAGACAACGCCGGTCCCGGCACAGTCATGGATCTTTCGCAGAACCTCGAAGGCTTCCCAGGAAAGAAAATGCGCTTCATCGATAACCAGAAGGCGGCGACTGTTTTTCAGATGCTCGATGATCTTTTGCAGAAATGCACTGTTGGTGCTGCTGAATCGAGCTACGCCGGGAAGCTGTCGCGATATCAAAAGCAGGACGGAACCGACAGAGCGCATCGTGACGTCGGCAGTCATGTAAACCGTGCTCCGGAATTGCCGCTTATACTCCCTGATCGTCTCGGTTTTGCCGCACCCGGCAGGACCTACGATAAGGCCCATATCGGAGTCTTGATCGCAGGAGCGAAGCACGGTCCAGATCTTTTGTGAAACACTGGTGAGGCAGAAGGAAGGGTTTCGGAGAGGAAAATCCACATCCTCTTCACGGCGAAGCAGCGAGACAATGTCTTTCTCAAATTCGATTAGGTTGCCTTCAAATTTCTTGCCGACGTACTGGGATATTGCCGCAGTGGAACGGCCGATCATAGAAGCGACGCGCTTTTGTGAATACCCCTTATAGTTAAGCCAGAAGAGAAACCGTTCATGTAGCTCCTGATCGCACGCAGAGACTCTCTCAGCTTTTAAAGGCTGTTTTAATGCGGCAGAAATAGCCATTGCATCCCCCTTTAGCGATCATCCCGGAAATTAGGATTGTACCCTAACGATCCGCCTAACATGCGCGCACAGTCCATTTCTTTCTGCTCCGTGCGCGGCGGCAGCGCATCCAAGTAGCGCGACAGAAAATCACGGCCGCTCCCGCCCGCAGCGCTCTTTAAGGATCTGGCCTCTTCGCACTGTTCTTCCTTAAGTCCCTTTGCTACCTCGCGCGCCAGCTTCTCTCTCTTGTGGAATGTCTTCACCTTTGAATCAGCCGGACTGATATCGCGTTGCCGGACCTTTTCAGTCCTATCGAGTTCGACAGCCACGCTCAGAGGATCTTCAATAACGGCGGCGTTCTCCATCACATATTGCCGATATTTCTTGATCCTCCTGCGAATGCGAGCGCAATCCCTTACGCTGTTCAAGGTAATTTCGGAGCGGTAATGATCCGCGCGTTCTATGAGGGCAATGCAAAATATTTTGCATCGGTAGATGACGACAGCCCGGCTTATATCTTTCGGATCTCGCCGAATCTGCACCTTCTCACCTGCAAGTTTAAAGAGGTCATCGTGACGATACAGAATGCCCTTCACTGTGACGGAGGAGTCCCGAACGGTGCAGAAATTGACGTCCATCAGAAGGTAATCTAGAAGATGTTTTGAAGGAATAACGGCTTGATGGTTTTCCCAGTATGAGTCGGGCACTCTTTTCGTCGTGGCGTGCGGCCGCGCATTTCTTTCGTTAAGAAGCTGATCGATTTTTTGCGAGAGTTCTTCAAATGCCAGAAGGTTTTGAGACTTGATTTCGTGAGCCAGTTTTTTCGGCCGGGTCTTTATGTTATGGCCTCTGTAACCGGGAAGCTCTCTCAGTCGATCTGTGAAAATGCCGAAATTCGCCTCGATGATTTTTTCGCGGGGATTATAAGGAGCGGCCCAAAATATTTCACAGCCCAACTCGCGGAGGATACCCGCTGTTTCTGTCTCTTCGATGTCACTAAACGGGGCTTCTTCGGTCCCCTTCTTCTGCTTCGTTCCGGCAATATGACGGCTTTTATAATCCTTGCCTCGATCGAAATAGAACGTCTTCGGAGGGCCGAATTTACTGACGGCATAAACGATCGCTTGCCCGATCGCTAAAGCATTTGCAGTCGGGACAAGAATCCAGCTCACATATTTTCGGGACTTCGCTTCAATGATCGCCACGAGCCAGGGGAAGATAGGCTTTCCCTGAAACATACATGCGATGTCGATCTGCTTGGAGTCCGCAATCCATACCTCGTTAAGTTCGCATCTATCCCAGTCGCGGCGGACATACGGAGAATAGATCAAATTCCAAGCTGCCTTATCCCGGATTAACAACTGCTGCGATTTGGTCCAAGTCGCATTAATGTAATCGTGTACCGTTCGATACGACGGCAGATGCTCCCGCGCCTGTCCGAATTCCTTGCAAAGAGCTTCCCACACCTGCTTGACTGTCGGCCCGTAGGGCTGCAAATAGGCATCTGCTATGAGCTTGGCGAGTGCTTTATCAATAAGCCTCTTCCGGTCGCCGTTGCTCCATCCTGGAGCGAGCGATTCATAACCGCCACTCTGATATTGGACAATGAAACGACGGAGGGTGCCAACGCTAACGCCGTGATCTTGTGCAAATTTGTGGGCACATTTGGTTTTAAATTTTGCAGGAAAGTGTTCACTTGCCTTCTGAAAATCCTTGACTAGTGCTTCCCGCTTGTCGGCGATCTCTTTTTGCCACGGCTGAAGTTCGGTTTGAAGGCTTTCAGTATTTTCGGATGTTGGCGTGTCGTGAGACTTCCCGATTAAGCCTTCAATAATTTCTTTCCGGGCATTTTCTGGCAATGATTCAAGCGAATACTCACGGCCGCCGCCTCTGCCGCATCGTTCCTGATATTCCCATGCTTCGCGGCTGGCCTTTTTTAGAATTCCCTTTTTTGTGTTCGGCAGCGCCGCGATCTTCATGCTCGCCAGCTCTGCGGCGGTGAAGTGCTTCGGTATTAACGTCAGTTCGGCTGATGCGCAGCTATTTTCCATTGATTTCGATTTTTTTTCTGCTACGATTCAAAAAGAATTCACGTTTGTGATATTGGAGGCTTATCCGATTCGGTTTCCCGCGCTGATCGTATCTTTCGGGCCAAACATCTTCCGGTTTGAGTCCGATCTTTTTTGCGATGATTCTTTCTATTTTAGGATGCGGAAGCTTTGATGCTGCATGGACTGCGCTAGGAGATATCTTTAGTTCGCTGGCAAGCCCGCGAATGGTATAACCAGAAAGTTTGAGTTGGTACTTTACCCACTCCCACTTGATGTTAGGATCTTTTTTATCTGCTGATTGCTTGAACATGTGAACCGTCATGGGTAGGTGTGTACACCCATTATGGAACATTGTCAATGATATTCTACACCCGATTAGTCGATATATGGAGCCAAACTGGATCCCAATGACAATTCTAATAATCCGATGAAACTTGCCCTAGGAAAAAGATTAAGACTAATTCGTGGATCTAAGTCACAACAGGAATTCGCTGCGGCACTTGAGATGCACAGGAACACTGCTGCGCGGTATGAACGTGGCGAGAGAGAGCCAGATATTGATTACCTAGTCAGAGTTAGTAACACCTTCAAAGTTAACGCGGCCTGGCTTTTAACAGGTGAAGGGCCGATGTCAAAAGATGAAGACAGTGCTTCCATAAATTTAATATTGCTTGGGAAGATACTATCGATAATCGATTGTAAATTAGGCAGGGAATCCGCTTCTATGCCGTCTGAGATCAAGGCTATGATTTTGGGCGTGAGTTATATGTATTTAAGCGATGAAAGCAATCCTAATATTAAAGACGCTGATACCATTAGGAACGTTGTGAACACCGTCTTGGAAAATAATATATTTTTTGAAGAGATTGCGTTTGCTAAAGATGGACCTCTTCGATCAAAAAAACTTATTTCTACGGTCCTTCAAATGAAGAAGGAGGGAAAATACCACGGTCCATTATGATCTGCGCTAATTGATTGTTTCTCTCATCCCTTATGCTGCTAAAAAGCGGTGACGAACCTCCAATTTTCAGGTTGTCGGTTAAGGCCCCTAAATAAACATAATCGGTGACAAAATTTAGCCTTTTTAGTTCACAGTTCACTTTTTCCCCATTTTCGCACCTATTGCTATTATATTCAATATATCGCGATGTTAGCGAACAGTGAACTAAAGAGAAAAAATCGAGTTCACTGTTGGATTCTCAAGTGTGAACTTTGCAGATAGGTTTGAACAAAAATTTAAATTGTGATGAATTGTCGCACAGTTAAAAATACAGAAAAAGTGTGGTGCCGGTACGGTATGGGGTCGCCAAAGGTCAAAAAGATGATTTTTTGTTCAAACCTCCAATTAAAAGCGGCCGGGCAAAAAAACTAATCATCATCCCAACATACCCTGCCATATCCCAAATCTTCCCGATTCCTTTTTTGTTCAAACCTCCCCCCTATTAGCACCTCCCCTTGCATTTTCTCCGCACGCGGGCTATGGGTCTGGAACGTGGAAAGACGGGAACCCCACAGGTGCCGGGCGACGATGGACGTGCGTGAAGTCCTGACGATGGATATCAAAGGCTTCCTAGCGGAAGATGAGGCGCTCCGTCTCTATGAACTGGCCGGAGAGGCCTGCCGACTGGGCCCCTGCCTGGAAATCGGGAGTTACTGTGGAAAGGCGACGGCCTTTCTCGGTCTTGGTTGCAGGAACGCCGGCGGCCGCCTGTACTCCATCGACCACCACCAGGGCTCCGAGGAACAGCAGCCTGGGCAGGCGTATTTCGATCCGGAACTCTTCGATCAAACGAAGCATCGCATCGACACCCTCCCCTTCCTGCTCCGAACAATCGCGGCCCTCGATCTGGCTGATACGGTCATCCCCTTGGTCGGACTCTCCGCGGCGATCGCCTCTTTCTGGAAGAAGCCGCTCGCCCTGATCTTCATTGACGGCGGCCACAGCTTCGCGTCCGCCTATGCCGATTACAGCGGCTGGGTTTCTTCTCTCCTCCCCGGCGGATACCTTCTCATCCATGATATCTTTCCCGATCCCGCGAAGGGAGGCCAGGCCCCCCGCTGCATCTACGAGATGGCCATTTCCTCGGGATTGTTCCGCGTCCTGCCGATGGTGAACACCCTCGGCATCCTCCAGCGGAGCCTGCCGGGAGAGATTCCGGAGACGGCAGGCTGTCGGTGGAACCGCCTCACGAAAACCGCGTGACAAACGGAAAGGCAAGTGCTCCGGCTTTGCGCGCGACTCCTTCAGAAAACCCATTCCAATCCCAGCCGCACGGTGTGCCCGGAGCTGTTCGGCGATACCGTCAGCGCATACTGGGCCGACAGACGCAGTCCGTCGCCGAAGGAGAAGAACGCACGCGTTCCGATCTCGGCGGCATCCCGATCCGTTTCCGCCCCCCGGGTCAGGAAGGGACGGCCGAAGGAGGCAAAGGACGCCATCGCATCGTTTTGCCCGCGCTCCAGTTCGTGCAGCCAGAGGACCGACAATTCCGCGTCCAGTCCGCCGCCATCCTTCCTGAAAGCGTGCCGGATCCGGGATCCCAGAGAACTCCGCATCGATGAAGAAGAGCGGGCTTCCACCGTCAGGTTGGCCGCGCCGGCGCCGCCTTCCGTGAAATCCCGCTCGTGCATGCGAGACAGATAGAGTCCCGCGACAGGTTCCAATGTTGTCCCCACAGCCGGAGTAAAGCGGTAACCGAGATCGATCATTCCGGACACCTGATGGCCGTCATGGTCGCTTACAGCCGTCCGGCTGTCCCCGCCGAAAAAGATCTGACGATCGCTGTGATAGCGATTGTAGCTGTAACCGGCCATGAGATCGACGCGAAGGCGCTCCCGATCGAATCCCGCAAAAACCACCGGGGTGAAGGCATCGACCGCCATGGTGCTTCCGGCGGAATCCCAGCAGTCGATATGCGTCTTCGAACCGCCGAGCGCAAAACCGGCGGTAAGGCGGGAAGCTAGGCGCCGCTGGAAGCCGAACAGGGAGGACCACGCTTCATAACGGTATCCGGCCACGCCGACGGCGGTCTTCCGGTCTCCCTGATGACCCGCGACAAAGGCGAATCCCTGCCAGTCGTCCTTCTTTTTCGCCGGGACCGGCAGAGGTTCCGCGTCGCTCGAGGGAGCCAGAGCGGCAAGTTGTACCGGTGCCTTCCGGGCGGTCGCGGAACCCTCCCGGAGCGCGAGGGTGTGCGTCCGCAACGAGTTGAAACGGCTCCGATCGACGGCAAAGGCCAGACGGGGCGTGCCGGTATGCACAGCCGGCGTCAGCTGCCGCAGAGCGTCGGCCAGGGCGGCTTCGCCCGTCTGGCCGTCAATGCCGGACAGGAGCGCCGCCAGATCCCCGGATGCGCCTGCCGTCTGCCCGTCCAGGATCGCACCCACGGCGCCGAGGCCGGGATCGGTCGACGCGACGGCGGTTTCATAGGGCACCCGCGTCACAGTGAGGTTCAAATCGGTCCCGGAGGCAATGACGGAAAAGTCGAAAAGGGGGTAAGAATCGACGATGGACGAAAAGTTTCCCGTCACGGTCGTCCCCTGGGCGATGCGGTAGGATGTTCCGCTCTGGATCACGCCGCTCCCGCCCAATTCCGGCTTCAGACTGGCGCCGGTCTGAACGGTGACGGCGTTCGCCGACAACTTGCTGGCCGTGCCGCCACCGCGATCGATGACCGGCTGATAGCGTCCGCCGTTCTTGACGGTGATCTGGTCCGCCCCCGTTCCCAGATCCACCGCACCGCGGACCGTTCCGCCGCTCTCCACGGTAAGCGAATCGTTGCCGGCGCCGGTCTGCATGGCGTAGCGCTCCCCGCCGAGGTACCCGAAGGTTGTCACGGCGACCGCCGCCACCGCCGTGGAACGTCCTCCCACGGCAATGCTGTCCCCTGAAAGGATTCCGGTCGCGCCGTTGATCAGCGTTCCCCCGCTTTCGAAAAAAACGCTCGTCCCGGCCGGCCCGGCTCCATAGTATTTCGAACCCGTCGGCCCGAGTATGCTTCCGCTGTTGCTCACCGTGTAACCGCCCGACGAAAGATAGATCCCCTCACCGCCGGATACGCTACCGGCCGCACCGACGAGAATCGTGTCGCCGGTCGGCTGGAATTGAGTTCCGGCCCAGACCGTATCGCAACCGCCGGTGATGTGAAAATTGCCCGCACCGTCTCCGTCGGCGCCGGTCCGGTAGAGATAGGATTGGATCGCGTAGACGGCGAAGGTCTCCAGCGGGCTGGTGACGCCGCTGCGCGTTCCCAGGACGACGAACTCGCTCAGACCCGCGATCCCGTCGAGATCGCTTCGGCCGCTTCCCCAGTCGTAGGTATAGCCCAATTGCGTCCACGGGTATCGTTTGTCCGGATCGGGATCATCGTAACTGGCGGCGATATTCCCAGTGTACCAGGCCTTGAATTTTTCATAGTCGTTCACCGACAGAACCGCGGGCCGCGGGGCGAAGTCCTGCGTGGGAAGCGCAGACGGCTGTGCTCCCGTATTCGGATCGCGGGTGGGACGCATCAGTTTGGCGGGATTGACCCACAGTTCCACGACCGCGTTGTAGTTCTGCAGGGAAGAGGTCGGCAGGCCGTGAAGCTGCGCCGTTCTCAGGGCAACGTTGCCGGCGTTGACACCGTTGGCCGGATTCCGGTACCACGCCGGAAGCTCGTTGCCGGTCGTCACCCAGAGGGCGCCGGGATAGAGGTTCTGGTTTTTTTTCGTCGTCAGGTTGTAGTATCTGGGGTCGGTGAAGGCCCGCACCAGAACGGCCGTCCCTCCCGGCTTCCAGATATTGCCGTCGCCCGCCGCCGTGACGGTCTTGAGGCCGCCGACGACCCATCCCGCGGGAGCGGCTGCATGGGCTTGTGCGGCGTCATTGGACCGCAGATAGGCTTCCGGCTCGGCGGCCGCGGCTCCCGCCGCCAACCCCAGCAACAGTGCAACGAGACCGATCCGCAGCCCGCTGCTGCCGGCACCGGCAATTCTCCCCTCTCTCATCCGTCCGCCTCCGGCTATTGTCTCAGGAACCGCGGTCTCAGGTCAGACGGTCTTCACCTTCTTGACCACATCGATAACGGTGCCGTCGCGGTATTCCACAACCGCGACGATCCGGTCATCGAATTGCGGCCTTTCCCATGCCCCGATGATCTTGTCGGCCATCTTCTTCAGTTCACCGACGGGGACGACAGGCAGATCGGTTTTCTTCAGGCGCTCCACCAGATCCTGACGCAGGGGATTCACGGCGATCCCGCCGTCCGTCACCAGGACGTCAATCGTTTCTCCGGGCGTCGTCGCCGTTGTCACGCGGTCCACCACGCTGGGGTATTTCTTGCCCGCCAGTTTGGTCACGACAATGGCCAGCTTCGCACCGGCGGCCGTATCGTTGTGTCCTCCGGAGCCGCCCATGAGAATGCCGTTCGAGCCCGTGGTGACGTTGGCGTTGAAATCGGTATCGATTTCCGTCGCGCCGAGAATCATGACGTCGAGATTGTTGACCACGGAGCCCTTGTTGTGCGGATTCCCGTACATGCCGATGGACATCCGCTGATGGCGTTTGTCGCCGCGGAAGGATTCGACGGCCTTCAGGTCAAAGCACTGGGCGTCGAACAGCGTCCGGAACAGTCCTTCCTCCAGCATCCCGACGATATAGGCGGTGATGCCGCCCGAGGCAAAGCTCCCCCGGATGGAATTCCTTTTCATCAGTTCCCGGACATAGGCCGCAACGGCCAGCGACGTCCCGCCGGCGCCCGTCTGGAAGGAAAAACCGTTCTTCAGCAGTCCGGAGGCTTCGATGACGCCGGCCGCCATCGAGGCGATCTTCAGCCCCACCGGATCTTCCGTGACTTTGGTTGTCCCCGATTCGATGCCCCGGGCATCGCCGATGCTGTCGACGGCGACGACGTAATCCACAAGCTGCTGATTGATCTCGATCGGACAGGCAGGATACTCCACGAGACAATCCGTCACGGCCACGGTCCTCCGCGCGTACCGGACATCGACATGCGAATACCCCATGACGCCGAAGGCCGATTTCCCCTCCACGCCGTTCATGTTTCCGTACTCATCGCAGGCGGAAGCGGCGATGAAAGCGACATCGATCTCGAGATCCCCTTCGACGATGGCCCGCACCCGCCCCCCGTGACTGTGCATGATGACGGGATACTTCAAAAGGCCGCCGGACACGGCCTTGGCCACCGGTCCGGACAGGTAATTGGTGTAGATCCCGGTCACGACGCCGTTCTTGATATGCTCGACAAGCGGGGCGTGAACGG
Source organism: Syntrophaceae bacterium UBA6109 (assembly GCA_002428445.1). The sequence goes on along the minus strand of DIWJ01000004.1, from coordinate 4,419 downwards.
GAAAGATCCCGGTCATAGCGACCTTCAGACTCCTCAGACCCATCCGGGCGGCCTCATCCAGCACCATGTTCAAGACGCCGTCGCCGTTCCGCAGACAGTGGTGAAAGGAAATCGTCATGCCGTCCGACAGTCCGCAGGCGAGGATCGCCTCCCGGATCGAACCCAGCAATTTGTGCTCGCCCGGTCCGACGGGGACAACCCGCGTAGGGATCCACGTGGTGCAGCCCCCCCGAACCTCGGTGCCCGCAAAAGGCTTCACCCGGCCGTATCCTTCGATGTAGGATGGAATTTCCCGACCAATTGCATTCTTCATTTCTCTCTTCTCCTCATTTTTCGATGTCCTATCCACGCATCAACCGCTGTTTCAGGTCATCGGCAGGTTTGCCGGTATCCGTTTTTGGTTAACACATATAAATATAAAAAGGACACTCTGTCAAGGCAGACATTCCGCCGGTCAAATCATGTCTTGACGGGCGCTCTCTTTCCCGCTAACAAGCTTCCCCGATCAACCGGAAATTCCCCGGCAGACCCTTTGCCGCCGGAAGAAGACGGTCGCCGCTGTACAGGAAGCGGACTATTCGAAGTCACTCGAGGAGGAATTTCATGTCTGCGAAACAATGGAACCAGCCGCCCGCCATGCAGATCGATCCGAAGAAGATCTACCGCGTCACGATCGAGACCAATCGTGGAGCCATTGAATTGGAACTCGATCCCCGGCACGCGCCCCAGACCGTCAACAACTTCGTCTTTCTCGCCAGAGAGGGCTTCTATGACGGGGTAACCTTTCACCGCGTCATCGCCGACTTCGTGATCCAGGGCGGCGACCCGACCGG
>DIWJ01000004.1:2210-3573 GCA_002428445.1 Syntrophaceae bacterium UBA6109 | reverse complement strand
AACGGAAGCCAGTTCTTCATCACCCATTCCCCGCAGCCGCATCTGAACGGTCGTCACACGGTCTTCGGCAAGGTGACTGCGGGAAGCGACGTCGTCGATGCCATCCGTCAGGGCGATCGGATGGAGAAAGTCACGGTCAGCGAGCTTTAACGGGCCGACCGCCGATGCGGCGGCGGATTTCCTGTCCAGGCTGCGCATGCGGCGATATCGACGGAGGCAATCCCGATGATCGGAGAGGATATCAAGAATAAGATCCGTGCGATCGTGGGGCCGGAGAATGTGCTCGATTCAGATCTCGACCGTTTCGGCTACTCCTACGACGCATCTTTCGTGCCGCTCCTGCCCGCCAACAAACCCGATCTCGTCGTCCGTCCGTTGACCACGGAGGAGGTCTCGAGGGTGATGGTCGTTGCGCATGAGCAGGGCATTCCCGTCACAGCACGCGGCGCCGCAAGCGGCCGCACGGGAGGCAGCGTGCCCCTTCACGGCGGCATCTCGCTGTCGCTCGACCGCATGACGCGGATTGTCGAGCTGGACGAGAAGAATATGATGGTGACCGCCGAATCCGGAGTGCGCACGATGGATCTCTACAACTTCTGCGCCGCCCGGGGCCTCTTCTATCCTCCCGATCCGGCCAGTTGGAAGTTTTCCACCATCGGCGGCAATGTCGCGGAAAACGCCGGGGGCATGCGGGCCGTCAAGTACGGCGTGACGCTCAACTACGTCATGGGCCTGGAAGTCGTCCTTGCGGATGGGACGGTTTTGCAGACGGGCGGCAAAGCGATCAAGAACGTCACAGGTTACAACCTGACCGGCCTCTTTACGGGATGCGAGGGAACGCTCGGCATTATCACCCGGGCGCTGCTCCGGCTGATTCCGATGCCGAAGAGACGCGGTACGCTGCAGATCATGTTCCGTTCGCTCGACGACGGCTGCGCGACCATCCACGCGATGCTGCAGTCGGCCATCGTCCCTGCCGCGGCCGAGATCATGGACAGGGTCTGTCTCGAAGCCGTGGCGGAGCATCGGAAGCTCGACCTCGACCCCGGTGCCGCGGCCTGCGTCATCATCGAGATCGACGGCGACGACGAAGAAGCCCTCACCGTCCAGGCCAAACGCATCGAAGCTGTGGCGAAGACCCATGGCGCAATCGCATTCCGCGTCGCGCGCTCACGGGAGGAATCGGACGAACTCTGGGCGATCCGACGGGGCTTGAGTTCGGCCGTCGCCGCACTGGCGCCCAACCGGCTCGGCGAGGACATCTCCGTTCCCCGGGATGCCTTCCCCGAGGTCGTGCGCCGCATCCGGTCGATTTCCGAGAGATTCCGTCTGCCGATTGCCGTGTACGGCCATGCCGGCGACG
>DIWJ01000004.1:0-2179 GCA_002428445.1 Syntrophaceae bacterium UBA6109 | reverse complement strand
TTTCCGGCGAGCACGGCATCGGCATCACCAAGCGTCCCTACATCGTCCAGGCGCTCGGCGAGGCCGGGGTGACCGTCCTGAAAGCCGTGAAGAAGGCCCTCGATCCGAAAGGCATCCTGAATCCGGGAAAGATCTGGTGAGGAACGCGAAGGAAAACAAGTGCCCATGAGCCTGGACCACGACAAGAAACTCCTGCAGGATGCAAAAAAGAAGATTGGCGCCTGCGACCGCTGCGGCACCTGCCTGACGGTATGCCCGCTCTTCGGCGCAAGAGACGTGGAGGCATCGAGCGCACGCGGCAAGAATGCGATTGCGCGGGCGCTCGCAGAGGGCGGGATCGAGCCCTCGCGAGACGCCCTCGCCGCCGTCAATTTCTGCCTCCTCTGCCGCGCCTGCGTCGAGAACTGCCCCAGTAAGGTCAAGACCGACGAGGCCATGATCGATGTCCGCCAATACCTCCTGGAGAAGACCGGCGCCGCAAATCTCAAGTACAAGGCCATCGGCGGCTTCCTGAAAAGCCCGGGGATGGTGAGACTGGCGGCAGGCGCCCTGTCTCTCTTGCGCAAGCTCGGTCTCAGCAGCGTTTTCCCCCACGGCATGGTGCCGGAAGAGTACACCCGCGCCCACTTCCTGGCTGCCTTTGCCGGGCCGGCGGCCCTCGGACAAAAGGCGCCCCCTTCCGACATCGTCGTCAGACCGGCGACCCGTGTCGCCTATTTTCACGGCTGCGGCATGCAGATGATGTTCCCGGAAGCCGCGGCTGAAACGCTCCGCATCCTGAGCACCCTGACGCGGCCCATACAGAAGGAGAATGTCTGCTGCGGCCTGCCGCACCTCGCCCACGGGCTGCGTCATGAATTCCTGGCGCTGGCCCGGAAGAACATCCGCATCTACGAAGAAGCCGAGATCGTCGTCAGCGACTGCGCGAGTTGCGGCGGCACGCTCAAGCATGTCGGATCCTATTTCGCTGACGATCCGGAGTGGAGAGACCGGGCGGCCGCCTTCAGCCGCAAGGTCATGGACCTCACCGAATATCTTGCCAAGGCAGGATATCGACCGAGACAGCGGGTATCGGCTGCGCTGACGTATCATGACCCCTGCCACCTCGTGCGGGGCCAGGGAATCCGTCAGCAGCCGCGCGACCTCTTGAAAGCGGCGGGGAATTATGTCGAGATGACCGAGGCCGACACCTGCTGCGGCGGAGCGGGTTCCTTCCACATGGATTATCCCGGCATCGCCGCGAAGATCCTCGCCAAGAAGCGCGAATCCATTGAAAAAAGCGGCGCAGACATCGTCGTAACCGGCTGCCCCGGCTGCCTCATCCAGTTGACCAAGGCGGCCAAGGCCTCCGGCGGTAAATTCAAGGCCCTGCATATCAGCCAGGTGATTTGAGAGGATGGCCCGGGGAACAACCTGTAATTTCATTAAAGAATTTGACAGGAAATGCCGATAGGGGAATTATTCTTACCCTCGACAGGGGCATGAGGTTTCGGCGTAAAGAGGTCGGCGCGCTATGATCATGGGAAAAGGAATCGAAAAGAGAAAATTTCAACGGCTCGAGGCTCCGCTGGGCGTCAGCGTTGATATTCAATCCGGCGATGATATCCCTGCATCGATATCTTTTGTAACGGAAACTCGCAATATCTCCCGGAACGGGATCTGTCTCGAAACGAAGTTTGTCCAGATCGGCGGTGTCCATCTGCTTTCCGGCCCTCCCGGCGCCCGGGAAAATCGTCTGCATATGACCATCTCGCTCTTCGCGGACGAGCCGCCCTTCTCGGCCACCGGAGAGGTCTGCTGGTACGACGTGGATTGCGATGCGGACGAAAACATCTATCGCCTGGGCGTCGAGTTTCTCGACATCGCCGAGCACGGGAAGGGACAACTCCTGCGATTTCTGAAGATCCACAGGAGCCATGAAGGTTTCTTCTCCCTGGCCGCCGGGAAGATCCTCCATTGCATCCGGCCGCAGGACAAATTGCATGGCCTGCAGGTCGTCCAACGCGTGTCGGGCCCGTTATAAACGATCTCTTCGCCTGCATCCGCGGCGGCTTTCGGCTGCCATTCGCCTGCTCCTTCGGGCATCTCTTTGTCCCCCCCTTCCCCGATACGACCGCAATCCCGCCTCCGCCAGGGGAAATTTAAATGGCCGGCCGGTAACGTCAAGATGTTTGTGTCA
>DIWJ01000017.1 GCA_002428445.1 Syntrophaceae bacterium UBA6109 | reverse complement strand
TTCTCGCGGTCGTAATCGGAGGTCGTCTCCTCGATCTGGGCACGGATCTGTTTCACCCGGCCTTCGAGGGCCGCGCGCGAACCGGCGCCGTCGATGATCGTCGTATTGTCCTTGTCGATCGAAATCCGCTTGGCGCGTCCCAGATCCTCAGTCCGCGTGTTCTCAAGCTTCATGCCCGTTTCCTCGGAGATCACCTTGCCGCCCGNNCGATGTCTTCCAGCATGGCCTTGCGGCGATCGCCAAACCCCGGCGCCTTCACCGCTGCGACATGCAGGGTACCGCGGATCTTGTTGACGACCAGCGTCGCGAGGGCTTCGCCTTCGATATCCTCGGCGATGATCAGCATCGGACGGCCGATCTTGGCGATCTGCTCCAGAACCGGCAGAAGGTCTTTCATGCCGCTGATCTTCTTGTCATGGATGAGAATATAGCAATCCTCCAGATCCGTCACCATCTTCTCGGCGTTGGTCACGAAATAGGGGGAGATGTAGCCGCGGTCGAACTGCATGCCTTCCACGATGTCCAGTTCCGTCTCCAGGCTCTTCGCCTCTTCGACCGTAATGACGCCTTCCTTGCCGACCTTGCCCATCGCCTCGGCGATGATGTTGCCGATCGACTCGTCATTGTTGGCCGAAATCGTTCCGACCTGGGCCACCTCTTTCTGATCCTTCGTCGGTTTGCTGAGCTTGCTCAGTTCCTTGACGACCGTTTCAACGGCCTTGTCGATGCCGCGCTTGATGTCCATGGGGTTGCTGCCTGCCGCAACGGCCTTCACGCCCTCGCGATAGATCGCCTGCGCGAGGATCGTCGCCGTCGTCGTGCCGTCGCCGGCTACGTCGCTTGTCTTGCTGGCGACTTCCCGGACCATCTGGGCACCCATGTTTTCGAACTTGTCCGCCAATTCAATCTCTTTGGCAACCGTCACGCCGTCCTTGGTAACGGTCGGCGAACCGTAGCTCTTATCGATAATCACGTTGCGGCCCTTCGGGCCCAGGGTGACCTTCACGGCATCCGCAAGGGCGTTCACACCTTTGAGGATCGACTTTCTCGCATCTTCATCGTACTGAAGCATTTTCGCTGACATGGAATATTCTCCTCCTTGTTATCCGATATTCTTTATTTCTCGATCACACCGAGAATGTCGTCTTCCCTCATGATCAGGTGCTCGACGCCGTCGATCTTGACTTCCGTGCCGGCGTATTTCCCAAAAAGAATCCGGTCGCCCACTTTCACATCCGGCTTTACCAGCTTCCCGTCTTCTCCCACTTTGCCCTTGCCTACTGCAACGACCTGACCCTCGATGGGTTTTTCTTTCGCGGTATCGGGGATGATGATGCCTCCCTTTGTTTTCTGTTCCTCTTCCAGACGCTTTACAATCACTCTGTCCTGTAACGGCCGAATCTTCATGCTCACATCTCTCCTTTCTCGATGTTGTTTGTAAAGGTGCAATGAAAATAGGTTTTTGGAAAACCTGGCTATATATAAGCACTAATTCCCGCCTGTCAAGCGTTTCCGGAAAAAAAGCATTCCAGGGGGGAAAAGCCGCGAAAAAGCGATGGAAAATGCTCTAGAAAAGATGCTCCACGAGATCCTTCAGACGGCCGATCGGGATCTTCTTCATGGCCCCGGCGCCTTCGTCTTTCCGGCGTCCCGTGCGCGGCAGAATGCAGCGCCGGAAACCCATGCGGGCCGCCTCGCGGATGCGGAGGTCGGCGTGCGCAGTGCCGCGGATCTCACCGGCCAGCCCGACTTCGCCGAAGACGACGGTCCCCGCTTCGATCGGCCTGTCCAGGAAGCTGGAGGCCATCGCGGAGACGATCCCCAGGTCAACCGCGGGTTCATTCACCCGGATGCCCCCGGCCACGTTGAGGAAGATATCGTGGTTGGAAAGGTGCAGTCCGCAGATCTTGTCCATGACGGCGACCAGGAGGGACACGCGGTTCGGATCGACGCCGATCGCCGTCCGCCGGGGCATGCCGAAGTTCGTCGGATGGACCAGTGCCTGGATTTCGATCAGGATCGGCCTCGTCCCCTCCATGCTGGGCACGACCACGGACCCGCAGACGTCCTCCGGACGCTCGGCGAGAAAAAAGGCCGAGGGATTGCCGACCTCCCGGAGCCCGCTGTCCCCCATCTCGAAAACCGCGATTTCATTGGCGGGGCCGAACCGGTTCTTGATGCTCCGCAGAACGCGATAGGCATGGGAGGAATCCCCCTCGAAGTAGAGCACCGTATCCACCATGTGCTCCAGAACCTTGGGCCCGGCGATGGCACCCTCCTTGGTCACGTGACCGACAAAAAAAATCGGGATGCCCGTTTTTTTGGCCAGCATGATCAGGCGGGCCGCAGTCTCGCGAACCTGTCCGACACTGCCCGGCGCGGAGCCCAGCGCGGAAGAATAGGCCGTCTGGATGGAATCGATAACAACGGCGGCGGGGCTCATCTCCTGGATACGGCGGATCATCGCGTCCAGGTCGATCTCCACGAGGACGTAGAGATCCTTCGCCAGGGCTCCGATCCGTCCGGCCCGGAGCTTGATCTGGCGCGCCGACTCCTCTCCGGAGATGTAGAGGGTCTTCAGTCCCGTGGCGGAGAGGGCGTTCATCACCTGCATGAGGAGGGTGGACTTTCCGATGCCGGGGTCCCCCCCGACGAGGACGGCCGCCCCCCCGACGATCCCGCCTCCCAGGACGCGGTCGATCTCTCCCATCCCCGTTGCCAGACGCTCTTTTTCCTGCGCAGGAATATCATTTACCGGGAGCGGCTGTTCGCTGAAGTGAAGTTCGGCGGCCAGGGACGGGGCGCCTTCATCGCGCACCTCTTCTTCGACGAAACGGTTCCACTCGCCGCAGGAGGGACAGCGGCCCAGCCATTTGGGCGATGCATACCCGCAATTCTGGCAGAAAAACTCCGTCTTTCCCTTCTTCATGGCAAGCCCTCTTCCCGGCGACTATTATGCACTTTGCGTCCGTAGTCAACCGAAAGAAGAGCGCCGGCCGCCGTCCAAAACCCGGTCTTGTCTTGAAAGGGCAATATTGGTATAGGGAACCTTCATTATTTATCTTCTCCTTTGGAAAGGATGATCCCATGCATAATCCCAATCTCGGATCGGGCCCCTGCAGCAAGAGGCCAAACTGGAGTCTTGACGCCCTGAAGGAAGCCCCCGTCGGCCGTTCCCACCGCTCCGCCCTGGGCAAAGAGCGGCTTAAACGGGCGATCGGAGAAACCCGAAGGATCCTGCAGATCCCGGACAACTATCTCGTCGCCATCATGCCCGCCTCCGATACGGGCGCCTTTGAAGCGGCCATGTGGTCCCTTCTCGGACCCCGCCCCGTAACGGTCCTGGTCTGGGAGAGCTTCTCCGAAGGCTGGGCGACGGACGCCGCCAAGCAGTTGAAACTCAATCCCACCGTCCTCAAGTCCGACTATGGAAAGATCCCCGATCTCTCCAAGGTGGACTGGTCCAACGACGTGGTCTTCGTAGCCAACGGCACAACGAGCGGCGTCAAGGTCCCTCACTGGAGCTGGATCCCCGCCGACCGCCAGGGACTGTCCCTCTGCGACGCGACCAGCGCCGCCTTCGCGATGGAAATCGACTGGTCCAAGATCGACGTCGTCACTTTTTCCTGGCAGAAATGCCTCGGCGGCGAGGCGGCCCACGGGATGCTCGTCTTGAGCCCCCGCGCCGTCGCGAGGATCGAGTCCTACGATCCCCCCTGGCCGATGCCCAAGATTTTCCGCCTCAAGAAGAGCGGCAAGGTCAATCTGGCGATCTTCGAGGGAGACACGATCAACACCCCCTCCATGCTGTGCGTCGAGGATTATCTGGACGCCCTGAAGTGGGCGGACATGATCGGCCTTTCGGGTCTCATCGCGAGGAGCAGGGCCAATCTCAAAATCGTCGAAGACTGGGTCGCCCAGCGGGACTGGGTGGATTTTCTCGCCGCCTCCCCGGAGATCCGCTCCAACACCTCCGTCTGTCTCGTCATCACGAGCGACAAGGTCAAAGCACTGCCCAAAGACGACCAGGCGAAATTTCTCAAAGGGATTGCATCGGAACTGAGCAAGAAGAACATCGCCCACGACGTCGCTTCTTATCGCGATGCGCCTGCGGGCTTGCGTTTCTGGTGCGGTCCGACGCTCGAGGCGGCCGATGTCCGCACCGTTCTCGATGAACTGGACAATCTCTACCGCGCGAAATTGCAGACGCTCTAACGGGCACGCGTGCAGCGCACGATTCCCGCAGGGCAAACATTCCACAGGAGGCTAAGAAATGAAGAAAGTACTCGTCAGCGATTCCGTCGCCGCTGAATGCATAGACATCTTGAAGAAAGCACCGGGTATTGAAGTCGACGTGCAGACGAAGCTGAAACCCGAGGAACTCAAGGCGATCATCAAGAACTACGACGGCCTCGTCGTGCGCAGTGCAACGAAGGTCACGGCGGAGATCATCGCCGCTGCCGACAAGCTTGCCGTCATCGGGCGCGCGGGCGCCGGCGTCGATACGATCGACGCAAGCGCCGCCAGCAAACGCGGCATCGTGGTAATGAACACGCCCGGCGGCAACAGCGTCACGACCGGCGAACACGCCATCGCGATGATGCTCGCCCTCGCCCGCAAGATCCCCCAGGCGACGGCCTCCGTGAAGGCCGGCAAGTGGGAGAAGAGCAAGTTCACGGGCCATGAGGTCTGCAACAAGACCCTCGGCATCGTCGGGATCGGGCGCGTCGGCAGCATCGTGGCGACACGCGCCCAGGGCCTGCGGATGAACGTGCTTGCCTACGACCCCTTCATCTCTCCCGAGGCGGCGGAACAGCTGGGCGTGAAGATCGCGTCCCTCGACGAGATCTACCGCAACGCCGATTTCATCACCATTCACACCCCGATGACGAAGGAAACCAAGGGCATCATCAACGCCGAGACCTTCGCCAAGATGAAAAAGGGCGTCTTCATCATCAATTGCGCCCGCGGCGGGCTCGTCGTAGAAAAGGACCTCTATGATGCCCTCGTCTCCGGCAAGGTCGCCGGTGCGGCCCTCGACGTCTTCGAAGAGGAACCGACCAAGAACATGGCGCTCGTCGGCCTGGACAACGTGATCTGCACGCCGCACCTGGGCGCCGCCACCGACGAGGCGCAGACCAACGTCGCCATTGCCATCGCCGAACAGATCGTCGCCTATTTCACCCACGGAGAGATTCTGAACGCCGTCAATTTCCCCTCGATGAGCGCTGAAGTCCTGGGCATCATCCAACCCTACCTCACGCTGGCGGAAAAGCTGGGGAAATTCCAGACGCAGCTGGTCAAGGGAGCCATCCAGGAAATCTCCATCGAATACAGCGGCGAAATCCTCAAACACAACCTCGCGCCCGTCACGCTGTCCGTGCTGAAGGGCATGCTGGAGCCGATCCTCAAGGATGATGTCAACTACATCAACGCCCCCTTCATTGCCAAGGAGCGCGGCATCCGGGTCATCGAATCCAAGAGCAGCGAGGTGAAGGACTACACCAGCCTCATCAAGCTGTGCATCAAGACGCCCCAGGAACAGAGTTGTACAGCGGGGACCATCTATGGGCGGCAGGAACCGAGGATCGTGCGGATCAACGAATTCATCCTCGACGTGATCCCCGAAGGGCACATGCTCGTGCTCTACAACGTCGATAAGCCGGGCGTCCTTGGCAATATCGGGACCACGCTGGGCGCAAGCGGCGTGAACATCGCCCGCCTGCATCTGAGTCGCGACAAGGTCGACGGCAGGGCCATGGTCGCGATCAGCACCGACAGCGTCGTGTCCGGAGACGTCCTGAAGAAATTGCGGGATTTACCGAACATGATCTCCGTGACCGATCTCGAGATGTAGCGCGACGGAGGGAAACGGCCCCTGTCGCGGGGCCTTGGGTATGGCGCGGATCCGACCCGCGGAGATCGAATTCGGTCCCCGGGTCGGATTTGTGTGCGTAGGCGCGGGTTCCCGCGGTTTTTCCGCCGGCACTCGTGTCGGGATCCTTTCTAGCGGATAGGAGCAGCATTATGTCCAGCGTCGTTATCGTCGGCACCCAGTGGGGTGACGAAGGCAAGGGAAAAGTCGTCGACCTCTACGCGGAAGACGCGGACGCCGTCGTCCGCTACCAGGGGGGCAACAATGCCGGCCACACCGTCGTCGTAAAAGGCGAGCAGACCATTCTCCACCTCATTCCCTCGGGGATCCTGCACGACCACAAGATCTGCGTGATCGGCAACGGCGTTGTCGTCGACCCGGGAGTTCTTCTGGAGGAAATCGACGGTCTGAAGGCGCGCGGCGTCTTCCCTCCCCATACAAAGCTTTACGTCAGCGAGTGCGCCCACCTGATCATGCCCTATCACCGCCGTATCGACGTGGCGCGGGAAGGCAGGCAGGGAGGCAAGAAGATCGGGACGACGGGACGCGGAATCGGGCCCGCCTATGAAGACAAGGCGGCCCGGACCGGCATCCGCTTCGGCGACCTCTTCGATCCGGAGCTCTTCCGGGAAAAACTCTCGCGGAATCTCGAGGAAAAAAACTTCTACCTGACGAAGTTTTTCAAGGAGAAGAAACCGATCCAGGAAGAAGCGGTCTTTGAGGAATATATGGGATACGCGGAACGGCTCGCCGGATATGCGGCCGACGTGTCCCTCATCGTTGCCCGCGAAATGCGCAAGGGCAAGAAAATCCTCTTCGAGGGTGCGCAGGGCAGTCATCTCGACGTCGACCACGGGACCTACCCCTACGTCACCTCCTCCAACACCGTCGCCGGCAATGCCGCTTGCGGGAGCGGCGTCGGTCCGGGAGGATTGACGACCGTTATCGGCATCTGCAAGGCCTACACGACCCGCGTCGGGGAGGGCTCGTTCCCAACGGAGTTGCTGGATGAGGTCGGCGCCCTTATCCAGCAGGTGGGACGGGAGTTCGGGGCCACGACGGGAAGAAAGCGCCGCTGCGGCTGGCTGGACATGGTCCTCATCCGCCATACGGCGCGCATCAACGGCCTCTCCGGTCTGGCCCTTACAAAGCTGGACGTCCTGACGGGACTGAAGACGCTCAAGATCTGCGTCGGTTACCGCACGCCGTCAGGGGAAGAATACACCGAGTCCGTCCCTTCCAACCCGCGGGTTCTGGCCTCATGCCAACCGGTCTATGAGGAAATGGACGGCTGGACCGAAGACATCCGCCAGGCGCGCCAGATCGGCGACCTGCCCAAGAACGCCAAAAAGTACGTACAGCGTCTGGAGGTCCTGTCGGGGACGAAGCTGGTCCTGGTGTCCGTGGGCGCGGGCCGCGAGGAAACGATCAAGGTCAAGAACCCCTTTGCCAGCAAGTAGCCCCGTGAGCGCTGCGTGCGGTGTAAGGCAGTTCTTTCTTGACAATTCGGGGCTCTTGTTGTTAAGAGGTCATCCTTTTGAGAATGCTGTGGGCCGTTAGCTCATGTGGTAGAGCAGCGGACTTTTAATCCGTTGGCCGCGGGTTCGAATCCCGCACGGCCCACCAGGAATATCAAGGGTTTCCGGGACTTGCGCCTGGAAACCCTTTTTCCAAAACTCGGCAAAACTCGGCAAAACGCCCCTTTTGGGGACCCCAAACCGCACAAAACCCGCACAAATTTCCGTGGTCCAACCAGTCGAAAAAGCAATTTTTTGACAGGGAAGATTCATTTTGTTTTCCCTTCCAACAGCCTCAGATATTCCTTCGCCGATTCATAGCAGACACCGGCAATGAAGTTGATGAATGGCGCGTCGTCTCCCTTGTGAGTCCAGTTCAGGGTATCCAGGTAGTCCCGCCGGAGTATCGGGGGGATGATGGCAAGGGGATATCCGGCCTGCAGCAAGGCAAGATTCATGAGCAGCCGTGCCGCCCGGCCGTTTCCATCGATGAAGGGATGGATGGTCACCAGTTCTTGGTGGACCTCCGCGGCGAATTCCACAGGATGCCTCACTGACCGATTCCGCGTTATCCGGTCGACAAAGTCCTTCATCAACCCGGGAATCTGGTCCGGCGCCGGCGGGATGAAGTCGGTGCCGGTGATGATCACTTTTTTCTTCCGATACTTCCCCGCCTGCTTTGCGTCGATCCGATAATAAAACAGCCTGTGGAGTTCCTTAATGCCCGCCTCGGTGATCTCTTTACCCTTTGCCATCCGGAACAGCAGATCGTAGGCCTCCGAATGTCCCAAGACCTCGAGGTGATCCCGAACAGGTTTGCCCCCTATGGTGATGCCGTCCTCGATGACGATCTTGGTTTCCGTCTCCGTCAGGCTGTTCCCTTCAAGGGCGTTGCTCGTGTAGGTCATGCCGATCCGGAAATACTCCCGGATCTGCTTGAGCATGTGAGCGTCGATCGGCCTGTGTTTATCAATTCTCGCATTCAGGGCGTCGATCTTCTGAAACACGGAGGTCTTCATGAGTGTTCATCCTTTAGTATGTATGCGCCCTACTCGATCTTGAACTTTTCCAGTTCCCGATCCGACACTTCATCCCTGACATGAACGTACAGCATCGTCGTGACGACGGATGCGTGACCGACCATCTTTTGAACGACATGCAACGGGACACCGGAGTCGAGCATGTACGAGATCGCCGAATGACGGAGATCGTGCAGCCGGTATTTATAGTCCAGGCCCGTGACGATTGCATGAAACATCTTGCTCACGTTGTCGGGATGCCATTCCGGGAAGATCTTGCCTACCGGAACAACCGGCTCCGCGCCTTCATGTGGTTCACCTTGACGTTCTTTGAGCATTTCCTTGAAGACGTCGAGAGCCGGTTGCAGCAACTTTACGCGCCGATCCCTCCGTCCCTTGGTCTGCTTCAGATAGATGCACCCCTCATTCAGGTTGACGTTCTGCCAGTTCAACCACAGGATCTCTTTGCGCCGGGCTCCTGTCCACAGGAGGATCGTGAGGTAGCGCCATAACCAGGGGTCGTTGTTCTTGGCGACGGTAAAGATCTTCTTGATCTTGTCGGGTGGAACGATCCGCTCCTCAAGGCGCTCTTTGTTGACGGGCAACGCCTTGATCTTCGGCCTTTTTTCGATCAGCTGGTTGTCCCGGGCGTAGTTCAGGGCCGTCTTGATGTGCCGGAGATAGCCGTTGATGGTGATGGGCCTTGCTTTGCGTGCAAGGCAGACGGTCTTGAATTCGTCGATCTTCGAGGCTGAAATGGCCCTGATCTGGATATCGCCGACAACATCCATGAGGAGTTTGAGCGAAAGCATGTCCTTTTTCAGCGTCCATTCGGACATGCCGGGACGATGCTGCGCGTAGAAACCGATGAACTGGCTGAGCGATTTTCGTTCGAGTTTGTCGAGATGAACGATCGGTCTGTCGCGATATTCTTTCTCGAGTTTCGCGAGAGCCTTATTGGCCTTTTCCCGATCGCTGGTCTTGAGTGACAGGCGTTTCTCGCCTGGCAGCGCGATATAGAAAGTGCCGTTTCGCTTGTATAGCCTCATGGGATCTGTCACAGGGCTACGCGCCTCATGACCGACGATACGATGTCGTTGGCTGTCGGCGTAGCTGAAGATTGAGACAGCCGGTACGAGTCCAGGGACTCGCGGTCGAAGATCCACTTTCTGTTCTTGGTGTCGCTGTCTTGGAACCCGCGGATCGATCCGTCTTCTGCCAGAAGAATCAATCTTTTCTGACCGATGCTGGAATATTTGGCAGCTTCCTTGAGGTTAAGCCATCTTTGTGCCATAAATTCTTACCCTTATGCGTTGAAAAAGTCAAACCGGTCCAGATTTGCCACCGTTTCCATGACGCCGGTCACGAAATTCATATCGTGGCCGTGAGCGAGATTGAACTCTCGAATATGCTCCTGGGCGAGATCGAAATCGTGCCCCACGAAATAGTCGGTGTGAAATGCCTCATTGATGCCCCTGTAGATGACGACCGCCTCGAAACCCTTTTCCTTGTCGTATATTTCGGGCGTGACCACCAGGATGCAATCGTCCATCCTTGCTGTCATAAAACCTCTTGAAATCGGGGATGCCGAACATTGTATTCGGAAATACGTTTTAGGCAACCCGAAAGTTATAAATCCCTAACTTTGTTCCAGATTTCTTCGCAATCACGACCTTTTCAACCAAGCGTTGCAATATGTTCTTCATGCGAGTCTTCTCCTTTCCACACATCGAACCGTCCGACCTCCCTGTTGTCCGCGTCGAGTAACGGCTGAGAATGCCCCGGCGAAAAGTGCGGGTGCCCGTCGATGCGATCGGCTGTCGCACGGAGAATGCGCGCGACCTCCTGGCTTTCGTTGTCCTCGAATGGCGGCGTGTTGCATTTCATGCTCAAGGTGAAAACGATCATATCTTTCCTCCTGGTACATACTTTTTCCGCCACTGTTCACGGCGAAGGTCGATCTCCATATCCTCAACCTTGCGTTCCGCTCCTTCAGTCCCGTGACGAACGATCAGGTAGCTGCCATAGGTGAGCGCGATCGCCCAGGCAAGGATGCTTCCAAGCAATGTCAATCGACCGTCTTTCTCGATCCATGACGGCATGCCATCATTCTCGTCGTGCATCGAATGTCCTTTCCTATAGCCCGTAGAAATCGATCGCCGCCTGCTCGCTTTGAAAGACGGGTGAGCCGGGCACATGCTCCCATAATGCAGACGGCGGGAAATAGTACGTCTTGCCGTCGATGGCTTTCGCAGGACCGCCGGGGTGGGAACAGATTTTCTGCCAGAGCATCCACTCCGGCGGGATGCCATTGCGCTTCATGTGCTCGCTCTGAAAATCTCCGATTCGTGTGTTCATTGGCCGAGTCCGATCTTCTTGCTGATCTCCGGCGTGAAACCGCCGAATTCCTTCCATCGTGCGACGATCGCGTTCATGACCGTGGCCTCTTCATTCAGGACCGTGTCAAACGCCGGCGTCCTGAGCGCGCTCATCCCCGGCGACGGCAGGAATCGATACCACCTGCAGATCTGCTCACGGTCGGCTGCTTTCACTTGCTCCATGGTCGGGTAGTTCATGGTTACTTCTCCAATCCGAGTTTCTTGGCGATTCGCTTGCAGTCCCAACACGGCTCCGCAATGCCGGGAGGGCATCCATTTGCGTCATTTTTTGCACGGATCCTTTTCTGTCTCTCCCTGGTGCGCTTGAACGATTTCAGCGTCCCGCCGCACCAGTCCCGAACGTGCTGCAGTTCAACCTTCGTCAGCTTTTTCTGCCAGTTCATCGCCTTTCCTTTCTTCCGGCAGCAGGCCCGCCGGCGCATGATACCGGGCGGTGATCTCGTCCCATAATTCCGGCCACTGCGCCCTGAGCATGGCGCTGTTGATGGAATCCGCTTTCCACATGGCCGCCATGATCAGAGCAGCAAACGAGGCGTCCTCAGTGTGTAGTCTCCTGGCAACGACGAAGTCGTAGTAGCTCATCGATGTCTCCTCCAAAAAGTGAATCTGTTCTTGTGAGCGCCGATCGAGGCAGTTCTCCCCAACGGGTTTCAGGACACACAAGGTCGAATGTCTCCCGCAGCGTGAAGCCCGGCATTTCCGTTTGACCCGGCAATTGCGGGTGCAATGGGACAAGAGACGACCTGACTTTTTTTCGTTTCTTCATAGGCGAGCCTCGATTTGGTGTTATAGCGATAGGCGTGCTTTAATTCGCTCCCGGTTTCCCTGGCGCAGACGAGATTTCCGAGTCTCAGCCGGCTGAAAAACCATGTGATATTGCTTTTCGTTGCCTCCATGCCTGAGAGGTCTTTGAAGTAGACAGGATTGGCGAGCATGAACTTGAGATACCCGTGGATGGTTGCACGGTTCAGGTTTTCGAGCCCTACGATGGCGGGAGCTTGGTTCTTTTTCATTTGTGGCTTCCTTTCCGCGCATTGCGCTATGCGTGGTAAAATCCGTCCTCCATGGAAAATCGTTTCAGGACGGGATGAACAAGAGAAATCGGTGTGTCTTCATTGATGATCAACCCGGTATCTTCAGGCTCGGTGAAGGGAAACGACTCCAATGCCTCGCCGATCTCGCGGACCCGGGCGACAAGATGCTTGCTCAGTCCGGTTTCAACCTGATACCAGTCCAGAGACAGGATGAATTCGATTTCTTCCTGATCCCAAAAGTCACGGATCTTCGGCAGCAGGACGAACGGTCCTGCGATCTCTCTTCCGTACTGGTCGATCATGTTGTGTCCTCCAAAGAAGGGGGCGAGACTGATTGCTCAGGATTATCGACATGGTCACCGCTTTGGACCTTGCCGTTCGGGGTCCCGATCACAAGCTCGCCCCCTCCGTTGTATTCATGCCGCCAGCTTCGTGATCGTGCGCCACTCGCTGACCGACAGGTCGATGACCTTACCGCCGATCTTCTCGAGGTCTGTGGCGCGCTCGTAATCCTCGACGTCATTGGCGAGATTCGTGATCGCCTGGGACAGGCCCCACTTGCTCATGTCGCCCGCCTCGAGGAGCCGGGAGAGGACTTCCTTGCCCTCGCCCTGCGTGAGCGCAAAGCGTTTCGTGACATCCTCGATGGTTTCATCGAGCCGCTTCGTGTTGAGCGGATCCTTGGCGGCCTGCTTGTAGAGTTCAAGCTCGGCATCGAATTTCTTGCGGTCGAAGGCGTGCGTCACGGTGTCGCGGACCTTGAGCATGAACGCCTTGGAGTCCGCTTCGATCGCTTCCCTGGAGTAGAATCCAACCTGTTCGTCGTCGCCGGCCTCGATCCTCTTGCCCACATGGTAGGCTTTCATGGAGTGCTCGCGGATCATGCCGTTCCGGCAGGCCAGGATGTAGATGAACAACGAGACGTCGAAGGCGCCGCACCCGACCTCGGAGTTCCGGACGCAGATCCCGCCCTTGAGTACGTCGCCGACCATGCCGCCGTTACGCGCGACCGGAAGCTCGCCGACGAGTTCGTTCGACGTGACCTTGAGATACATATTCTTGTCGGTGATCGAACTGGACATGATCTCGATGCCGTTGTGCTGATTCAGGAGAATCGGAAGCACCGCCGCGGCGACGGACTGATTCTCGCGGGGCCGGTAACGGTCGGACAGGAACGCCCGAACCTCGCCGTCGACCGTCCGGACGAACCGGCGTTCCGGCTCATGATTGAGCCAGGCGTTGACGTTGGCCGCGAGAAGGTCCGGCTGCTGAGCCTGCATGCGCCTGTAGTACGGCGTGGGGATCTGAAGGCGCTGCGCAATCTGATCGTGCGCCAGGGGCTTCATTCCAAACGCGCCGATGCCGTCGATGTGGATCCTGGAATCCGGCGTCATGTTGATCTTCGTCGTCGGAACGACGTAATCCTTCTTGCCGGCCTCGATCGCTTCGATCTGCTTGGCCAGATCCGTAAGGCTGAGTCCTTTTTGCATTATTCCTCATCTCCTCCTTCTTCTGTATTTTCGGTGTCGGCGCCGACGGTAATCACTTCCGCCTCGAGCGCCGTTTCCTTGGCGATGATCTCCGTAGGAATTGCCGGAAGAGTCCTGTCCTTCAATTCGCGAAGCATGTGCGAAACGAGCGACGTCCGCTTCGGATTGCTGTCGCCGTACGGCCTGATGCCCAGTTCGGTCATCAATGCGAGCAATTCGTCCTTGCGCTTCTTGAGGAGGTAATCCTCGGTGATCCTCCAGTCGCGTCCGAGAACGATGTCGAACTGTCTGGCGACCGTGTAACGATCGACGATGTTGAAGTTCCGCTGATCGAGGAGCGCGTGCACGGAGAGTTTTGCGAGAAGCTCCTTGACCTCTGTAGCCTCCATGGTAAGGACCGCAGTGGCGAGACTGTCGATCTTCTGCATGTGATCGTAGTTCTTCCTGGCTTCTTCCGGCGGCAGACCGAGGGCTCCGAGTGCGGCCCTGCTGTCGTGCTTGATGAACGCGAAGGCGAGCGTCCTGAGAACGCGGACATCGTCGGCCGACGCCTCGATGAACTTTTTCTGAAGCTCGGCGGCGTAGAAATTCTCGGTGAACAGCGTGGCGTGCTGCTCGCTCCGATGCGCGGCCTTCTCTTCGGGCTTCATGTCCCGGTAGGAGCCCGGCGACGATGACGAGGATGCTGTCTTGTACGTCTTGCCGTGGCAGGAGGGGTTCTTGCAGCCGCGTTCATAATAGATGCCGCCATCAGCACGGAATACCGTGACGAAATCCTTGCAGTCTTCGCAGTTGGCATGAACATCGCGGTATATGCCATCGCAATCGCTGTAATTCTTATAGAACATGAAACCGTTGGTCTTGAACTTCTTTGCAAATTTCGTCTGAGGCCAGTTCTTTTCGAAATGCTCGGACATCTTCAGGGAGAAGCATTTCGCATTGAGGCATGACACCTTGTCGATGGCGTAGTCGTCGCCGAATAACGCGACCTGGGTTGCCGAGTTCTGCGCGCACTGACCACAACCGGCGGCCTTGATGTCGAACGGGGCGTTCTTCAAGACGCGCAATTCTCGGCTGATGTAATCCCCGAGATCCTCGACTGTCATCTCCCGGAGAACGTCACCAGGCTTTTCGTCTTCGTTATCCACCAGGGCAAGAAGATCGCCGATCTGCTCGGCATCGAGCCGAAGGAGCTGCTGTATGTGACCGAAGCTGATCTCGTCAGCTTTCCACATAGCGACGATCTCCTTGGGAAGATCGAAAGCCTTGGCGCGCCGCCGGATGTAATACTGAGTGAGGCCGGTCTTCTCGGCCAGGACCTCGCACTCGCCGCCGTGTTCATCGAGGTACTTCTTGAACGCCTCGGCCTGTTCGACTTCGGAGAGATCCTTGCGCTGGATGTTCTCGATGAGCATGAGTTCCTGGGCGACGGCGTCGTCAGCCTCGCGCAGGACGCAGGGGAACGCGGTATCCTTCTTGATGTGCTTGGCTTTGATGAGATTCTTGATGGCCTTCATGCGCCGATGGCCGGCGATGATCTCGTAAGCGCCGTCGGCGCTCGGACGGATAATCAGCGGCTCGAGGAGGCCGTGCGCCTTGATCGATGCTTCGAGTTCCGAGAGATCCCCAAAGTCCTTGCGGGGATTCAGCCCGTTCGAAACCAGCTTCGAGACGGGGAGTTCCATGTACGGTTCCATGTTCTTCTCCTTTCAGAGCATGAATTGCGGTGTGAAAACAGCGAGGAATTGATGCCTTTTCGGACGAGATTGTCCCTGTCGGGGCAGTTCCGGAACCCGGATTCCTACGCCGCCCAATTGCGGATATTGTTCAATTTTTCTGGATTTTGGCTGCTGGCTTTGCTGGCGCCGTGATCTTCATCGGTTCGATGTCCTGGGCGATGAATTCGCCCGGCCATGCCCGGTTTGCCGCTTCCGGCGTCATGTAGAGCCGGGTGATGATGTGGCCGCTGTTATACGGCAGGGGCGGCCTGATCTCCAGGGCGGTCGCGTCGATGATGTAGACGCAGCCGTCAAGTTCCGCGATCAGGAAGATATGATCCTTCCAGGCGTTCGTCTTCTTGTCGAAGTAGATCGATGCGACGATCATGCTGTCGATATTTTGCTTTTTGAGGATGTGCCACAGCGTCGCGGTCTGCGTGGAGCAATCGAACTTGCCCAGTTCATAGGACTCGACCCATGAGTAGCTCTGATTCAGATTGCCGAGGATCTTCGAGACCTTTTCGACGTCCACAGCCTCGGCGGGGACAGCCAGCAGGAAAATCAACGAAATGCTGAGAACAACATGCTTATACATTGAAACGACTGTCCTCCTTCCTACTTTACGAACATGATGTACGGAATTGCGCAGATCAGAAGACCGATAATGAAACCCAGGATCAGCGGGCCCAGTTTGATGCGGCGCTTTCGGACCTGCTTCTTCAGGATGCGCTTGGGCAACGAGAGTTCCGATGCGATCATTTTGTTACCTCCTTTTCAGTTTATGCCCCTCAGAAGATCGGCATAATTGCAGAGGACTTCAATGGCTTCGTCAACGGACGTCGCTTCCGGCAGCTTGGGCACCAGGTAGGTCTTGTTGTCGTAGGCGAGGCGTGCGGTGGCTTTGACCTTCCGGTCCAGTTCTTCCGGTGTGCCGGCGATCAGCGCGATTGCCCCATCGGGCACCTTCTCCGCGATCCCGATCTCGCCGGACTTGAAACAGTAGGCGATCATGTGGATCCTCCTTAACCTTGACGATAGATGACGTAACCCTTGTTGTCGTATGTGACGATATGGCGCAGCCCGTCGTAAGGCGCGAGCCTCTCCTGTGTCTGAGGCTTCATGTCTCTGTGCCAGGCGTCGGCATCGATGTACTTTCGGAGATGAAGCGGAAGCTCCATGATCGTGCCTTGGAACATGCGATCGAGTTCGGCCTGTACGCGGATCGTGACCTCTGCCGGCGACAGGACCAGATACTCGCCGTCGTTTGTCCAGTAGGGCACGCGGCGATCGACGATGGGCAGACCGTCAAATGCTTCGTGGTAGGAATCGAAGACCGAATCAGTGTTACTGACATAAGCGAGAACATCGAGGAACGGGGTGCCGGAATCATGGAATCTCCAAAGGCCAGAATAGGCGTTTGGCGACATGACTTTGATCTTCATCGCGATGGCGTTGTAGCTGTAGAGAGAGTGTTTTGCCTGACGCATTTCCTGGAGGAACCGCGAAGTCCACTGTTCGGGCGCGATCCGGCCATGGTCCATAAAGAATCGGTCGAGCATTTTTCTGAACCATTTGATCTCGGCCTTGATGTCTTCGGGTGACAGCCCCATGAGCTTCTGCCGGGGATTCACGGTGAAGACGGCGTTGTCGAACTTGTTCTGTTCGATGACGGCTTCGTCGTCGAGCTTCAGGTAAAATCGCAATGCCGCGATCTTGTCGGACATGGAAACCTCCTCCTACTTTCTGAAACGGAGCGAGCGGGATTGGCGTCTGTAAACAGAAAGTTGCCCGCTTTTTTCGTACCCCTCACGCTTTCGCGCTCGCTCCGTTTGGTCTTACAGCGTCACATCCTTGTGATCTTCGAAATCGAGCGCGGCGATGTCTTTCCGCAGCGCCTCGTTTTCCTTCTGAAGTCTCGCGATCTCTTCGTCGTTGGCCATGATCGTTGCGACCTTCTTCCGGACGGCGCTCTTGAACGCGCGCAGTTTTTCCTCGCGAATCGCCATATTCGCCTCCGCCAATGCCTCGTCACGCAGCTTTTTCAGATCCATTGTCTTGCCCTCCTATGAAGTTTTTGGTGATGGCTGCCGCGATCTTCGCGGTCAGCGCGTTTGCTTCGACCAGCAGTTCCGGCGGGAGCGGGATCTTGGGCTCCATGTACCCGCCGCCATTGAAACTCTGCTTTGCCACTTCGACCACGCCGGCCCGAATGACGAACGTGCCGGTGATCTTCTTTTCCTTCTCAACCTCCTCGACTGCCCATTTCAAAAGATCGATTTCGACTTTCATTGGTGAAACCCTCCTCAGTATTGATGATTGCGCTCGTCGAGCGTGACCTTGCCGTCCTCGACGTACAGGATCCCCGTGAATGTGTGGCGCCCGGGAACGTATGTCAGGACTGTCCATCGGCCGTTCCGCAGGGCCCAGTGCGGCTCGCGCAGTGGTCCGTTGGAAATCAGCTCCTTCTCATGCGGCCGAAATGTCACCGTGACCGTTTCGCCCTTGAAGCCTTCCGGATAATTCGCAAGGCACTTTGCGGTGAGACCGTCGATGTATTCCTGTGCCGCGTCGCCGTAGGCGCTGTACGCGACAAAGGCGAACGGATGGATCCAGCCCGCGACGCAGTTCATCGTGATCATCGTGCCGCGGATCTTCTTCATGGTGTCGATGTTCTTCTTGACGAGCCGCCACTCTTGGGCGTCCTGGGCCGGCCATGAGCCGAACATGCACGTTTGAAATGCTTCCTCCATGATGAAGAGGTTGAACGTGATCAGCCCGGCCAGGCCCAGGTACAGCCCGAACCATTTCGGGAAAGCCGTCAGGAATGCCTTAAGCGTAGCGATGATTTTTTTCATGGCTCAGCACTCCTTGATTTCGCTCGTTATCTCTTCGCCGCATTGAGGGCAGTTGATGTAATCGGTTTCGATGAAATCCGGCGACGTGTAGTCGACGGTTTCGTTCCCGCGTAGAGTGGCCTTTTGAAAGAAGCGTGAGTAGACTTCGACATGGTTGATCTCTGCGCCGCATTTGGGACATTTGAACGGTGGCGGTTCCGGCGGTGGGTCGTGGATTTCGACTGCCGTAATCGCTTCACTAAGTTGGCAGTATGGGCAGTGCTCTTTCGGTTGGTCGTGTTCGCAGCTCGGTGTGAATGAACGAATGTTGAGCAGCGCGGCAAGTAGCACGGCACGGTGTCTGGCAATCTGCTTTTCGGTCAGGCGAAAAATGGCTTTCTTTGCTTCGGCGTCGATTTCTTGTGGTGTCATGCGTGCTCCTCCTTGCTTTCGGCATGGTGAATCGATCCACCAGCTGTCGATGGTGCCTAAAATGCGTTGCGACGCATTTTTACGAGCCCAGTGGGGTGAAATGCGGGGGCCGCCGGATGTCGCCATGACCGTGATAAGGCGAGTTACGGCTGTTGCCTGCAACTGCCCCCGCGGGTATGTGCTGAGTTACTCGGCTGTCGTTGTACCTTGAGGCTGAATGAGCGAAACAAAGGGAGATCCCGGCATTCTGATTGCCCTGCGGATCTCGCTGACAAGAAGCTGGTGGTTCGCGGCCCTGAGCGGCGCGGTTGGTATCTGTTTCGCGGCGACTTCAAGATAAGGGCCCGTTCCCGCGTTCTTGACTTCGACTGTAACGATCGTGTTCATCGACTTTCTCCTTTCAAAGTGCAAAGGAAGACAGGAAAGATTCAATCTCTTAATAAAAAAGCCGCGAGGACCTGCTAGAGGTCTCCGCGGCTGCTGGCTGTTGCAATATGGATGCTTGCGAAGGCTTGCTGCCGATATTTACTTGTTCAGGACGAGTCCGTCGGACTTGGTCTTGATGAGGCGATATACCTTCGTCTCGCCCTGCTTGGTCCGCAGGACGATGTCCTTCGGAAAAATTCCGTCAGCATCAAGAACGATTCGGTGAGGATTGATCGATTGAGTGGAATGTTCGCGTTGAGTAACTTGCGGTCCCATGGCTCGTGTCTCCCCTTTCTCTTTGTGAACGTTGACATGACATCGAACAATATGGCCGTCAACATTATTTTTTATGTTGCTGTATTCATTGAGTATTGTTCGCCGCAAAGGTATTATCTATCATAGATTTAATGACGGTGCGTCATGTTACTGACGCTATCTCTGCGTTTTGGCGTTGAATTCTTGGCGTCCATTATGCCGTTCCGATTTCTTGATTTGACGTGATTGCGCCGGATTTTCGCAGTCCGGTTTCGGTCGACGTCAACCCCGGCGTCCGGTCCCGTTGACCCCGGATGTGCTGAGTCCTGGGCAGAAAAAAAGCCCCGCAGATCGGAAGCCGTGGATCTGCGGGGCTTGTGGGCATTCAGACCGTCCTCCTTATTCGGTCAGATGCCCGGCGCACATTGCGGGGCGTGGCGATCAGCGAATCACTTTCAGGACGTTGTACGTTGTCCGCCCCTTGAAGTCTCCCTTGTGGGCGACCGCTTTCAGCGTCTGGCCTTTCTTGTAGGCTTTCAGATCCGCGACGACGGGACCGAAGCCCGTTACGGTTGCCGTGTTCTCGTACTCAATCCCCTGAAGCTGGCTCTTCTCGCCGACGATGATCCGGGCGTACTCGGCGCCGTTCTTGTCCGTCTTGAACGAGATGTTGACGATCTTCTTCTCCATGATGACGTCCTCGGCCATCGCCGGGGCGACGATGCAGAACAGGACTGCGATCGTGATCATGACTGCGAGAATCCTTGCCGCTCTGTAATCGAAATGCTTCTTCATGACTGACCTCCTCAAAGTTGTGAAAGTTCGGTTTCCGCGTGAACTGCACGCAAGATTTTTGATTCAAAAGATTGCAGAATAAATTGAATATTGTGTTCGAACTCGATGTCGGCGAGCCTCAGTTCCATGTCTGTCCCGTCCGAATCCTCGATGGCGCCCTGGTAATCGCCGTAGGCGGCGACGACTGCCTGCGCGAACGTCTGCTCCCACGGTTCGGGCTCGTGGGCTTTGCAGGAGAGCGGGGCGAAGATGGCGAGAAGCGTGATCACATAGACAATGAGAATCTTTTCGAGCGTGTTCATGGCGACCTCCAATATGCTGAGCGCGTTATTTACTCACGGGATGGAATGCGCGCGCCTCCGTTCAAAGGGGGAATCAGAAGGGAACGTCCTGGTCGGGCAACGGGCCTTCGCCGACGGGGGAGCCCTCGGTGTGCGCGGCCTCGGCGGGGTGCGGCGCTTCTTCCCGCTTCGAGGAGTCGAGCATCTTCATCTCGCGGCCGATGATCTCGGTCGTGAACCGCTTGATGCCGTCCTTGTCTTCCCAGGAGCGGGTCTGGATGCGACCTTCCACATGGACGAGGCGGCCCTTGCTGAGATAGTTGCCGCAGATTTCGGCCAGCTTGCCGAAGAAGACGATGCGATGCCATTCGGTGCGCTTCTTGGTCTCGCCGTCGTCGCCTTTCCATGTCTCGTCGGTGGCGAGCCTGATCGTGGAGACGGGCGTTCCGTCGGGAAGGAAACGGGAGTCGGGGTCCGCTCCCAAACGGCCGATCAACATTGCCTTGTTGTACATATTCGTAACCTCCTTCGGTTATTCGGATTGCTCCGTGATTTCGCTTTCTGACAGAAACGATTTGATGAAATGAACGCTGTGAAAGTGATTTATGAAGCTGAATCGAATGTTCCTGCCGGGTAGTCGAATGTGATCTCGATCCTGAAAAGCTGTAGCTCGTAGGGCTTGAGAAGCGCGAGAAGGTCGAGGGGCTCGGATGCGCCGAAGCGGAACTGCTCGATCAGGCGGCCGGTGGGCATATCGACGACCTTGATGATGATGTCCATGATGCGACGTCCTCCTTTCGCAGTTGTGACAGCGGTTGATTTCATTGCAAGGGGCTGAGCGAAAAAAAATGAAAGAGAGGGGCCCGGGATTTCTCCCGAGCCCCGTGTGACTTATTCACCGATGGGCGGCGGTTCGGGCGGCATCTCGGCCTGCTTCGGAGCGCGCGTTTTCTTCACGGCCTTCCAAGCACTCCAGAGAACCGCGGACTCATGTTTCTGGAGTTTCTTGCCCTCGGTGTGAAGCCACTGGGCGGCACGGGCAAGATTCACTTTCGGATCGGCAAGACGCTCAAGGACGGTGAGCGCGACCTTGCGGAGTTTCGGAGTGAGTGCCGACTTGCGGCGATGGTACTCGTCCCAGGCGACGGCCATCTGAACCTTGCTCCACGGCTGCTCGCCGTAGAGGGACTTGCCAATGGATCCCAGTGCTTTCAGATCCGATGCCGCGCGAATCCGGCGGATGATCGCCCTGTACGCGAACGGCTGCTTGTCCTCCCAACGCTCGGCCTCGTCCCTGGGATCGTCGAGCCTGTGCCAGCCTTCGGCCTGAATCGTGGGCTCGGCGGCCTGCTCGTCGGTAGTCTCGTCTTCCTCACGGCGGCGGGGCCTGTTCGGATCGACGCCCTCTTCGTAGGCGATCATGTCGAGCGCGGGCTCGCCCTCGTCCGTGACCTGGACACAACCGATCGCCATTTCCTCGAACCGGAGAATGGCCTTGTCGATGTTCGCGGGCGTGATCCACTGCTCGAACTGCCGAGCCATTTCGGGCGTGGTATCGAGGACGCGCCATGCTTCGCAGAGGCGCTCTGCCTGCTGAGCGTTGCACTTGAGCCGGTGGATGATGCCGCCGGGATGCAGATACCACGCGCGACGGCTGCGGACCTCATGCGGGAGAACTGCCTCGCCCTGAGCCGTCATGCCCGCTTCGTAGTAAATGATCTTTTCGAGGTTCGTGAGGCCTGAGCCGCCTTCCATGTGCGTGATTCCGTTCACCGCGAACGCCTTCGGCTGCTTGCACTCGCCCAGGTGCTCCATGATCGCGAAGATGCCCTCGCCGCACTCGGGGGCGGGCTGCATGATCGCGCCGTGCTCGGTGATCGGAAACTCCATTTGCTCCATGAACTGCAACGGAAGCGCCGGGCTTTCGTCGCGGATTGCGCCCGCCATGGACTTCTTCAGCTTGATGAGGGACAAGGGCGTTACGGGTGTGCAATCGTCGCTGAGCGGGAAATCGACGTTGAATGAGGCGACGACGATGCCGGGAATCTCCTCGTCGGTGCAGTGATACGAACCGAATTGACCGAGAACGACGTTGTATGGTACTGGGACGTTAGCCATGTTCTCCTCCCATTTAGGTGAACTGGTTAGCCCCTGCCGGGAGCTCGTAACTCCTGACAGGGGCGTTTTAGCATGTGACAGATGCCAGCCGCCCGGCTTCTGGTGCCGGGAACCCGAGACATATTCACAAACGAGACAGCGAAGATTCAATTCATTTCCATGAACGCTCTCCTCTCTCGAATTTTGGAGGACATGTTGCCGAATCCATGGCAAGGCGAAACCGCCGACTCTGACTGTCTTGCCTGCAACACCTTCGAGGCGGTTTCGACGGTGATAAATCAAGAACTTTTTTGGGGGCACCTTTAGGGGGAGCCAAAACAAGTTCTTGATTTATCATGCCGGATTCGGAAACATCGGCCGACAAAGAGAGAGAGATTGCGGGTGACATAACTCAAGAGTATCGACGTTGTGACTGACGCATCCTCCTCCGGGCAGATGACAGGACTCCACCATCTAATTGACGGATGTGTCAGGCATGGCGGCGAGACTCTTAGAGTTGTCTTCCGGAAGGTGCCTTCTCGTGCCCTGCGTGTCCATGCTTGCGATAGGCTGACCGGAGGGCGCCCTGCGCGTCCACAGGACCGAGCGAAGCGAAGCCGGAGGGGAGCCGGCCGCCTTGCGGCATCGCCCATGCTATTACCCCTGACTGGGCTTAGCCTCCATAGCCTCATGCTGAAAACACTGAAACAGGGCACGAAAAGACAGGGGGAAATGGATGGAAAGGATAATGAATACGGAGAGATAGCAAAGAGGTAGGGGCAAGGTGCAAGGGACAGGGGGCGTGAGCGCAGCAACATGGCTTCATGCACTTTGCGACTCATGCGTATTCCAGTATGGCATAGTGCATAGCTATGGGTGCAGCGCCGCCATGCTCGGGGCGCGCCGAACGGAGCAGTGCGGAGAGAGGCGCCTGACTGCCCGAGCCTGTGGCAGGAGCCTTGCGCCCTACCCTGCAAGGCGAGTGACATGGGCGAGCACCGCATAGACAAGGCGCAATGCACCATGACTCGAGGCATCATGCGCCATGCAGCGGAGCATGCCCGAAGGCCGGCGACCAGAGGGAGCCGTGCCGAAGGGCGTGCGTAGCGTGCGGGGATACAGGAAACAACGAGGCATGCGTGCTGAGCCTGGCACAGGGAGCCCGGGATCCGCGACTCAAGGCATGATGATCAATGCAGCATGGCAACATGAACGCACTGCATGATGTGCCTCGCACAGCGTAGCCCGTGCCCGAAGGCCTGCGACCAGAGGGAGCAGTGCCGAATGGCCGGGCGAAGCGGATGATGGATGAACGCACCCGACGACCAGCGATCGTGCCCTTACAGTCTTTGATGACCAGCGAACCCCCCGGGGGGTCTAATATCCGCACTTCGAGGAAGTAGGTAGTGACCTCACTCTCAAATCCGACATATTTTTTCTAAAAATCCGGGCTTTTTGAAGAAAACATCGAAATATCAATGTATTATCGCTTTGTTTCCACAATCTGGCCGTCGATCTGGTGGGGGATTTTTAACCACATGAGATTACAGGAGAATACAAAAAAATGCTCCCCTATATAGGGAAACATTTTGATGTACTCCTCCACTTCCACATGGATGGTGGGGATGTTTTCGGCGCAGTGGTCGTCATATATTTGTCATAATCGTCATTAATTGTGATAATAATTATCATAACTATATGATACAATTAACTTAATTGTCATAATTACTATTTTCATCGTAATTCATCATCAATCATATTTTCAATCATCATCCTATCACTGTAAATTTTTTCCTATATAGATGGCGCATAACCTGTGGTTCACCGTCGCCAAGTACCCGGTATCAGGCCATTTCCGCCATAATTGTAATTTTCCGATCTGACAATTATGGCAATTATTACAGGGCGTCGATTGATACCCTAACCTATCGATCTGATTCAGTTCATCCATTATTTGTGGTTATCGGCCTTATTTGCCACCCCTCCCCGTGCGCTCTCCGCACACCACACCTTCAAAGTGGGAGATTTTCTCGAGCCCGGCGCCTTGAGCCCAGTTTCCTGCTCTCACACCGGGATCTCGGGTTCACCCCCATTGGCGTCGCCGGCACCGACGAGCTCCGGGGGCCCATTCTCGGCGACGCCGGTTCGATATTGCTTGCGATTTTCCGAAATTTGTATTATCCACGCACGCATTGGATGTTTAGGCATATATTTCCAGAAGTTTTACCTAAAACTCAGGAGTATGCCGTGAACAAAGATAAATCCCCGTTTCTCTGCTGAGGACGGGGATTTTTTAGTTTCAGTAAACCTATCGAGGAACAGTAGTTTCTGGACAAGAGGGCCCATGTCCATGGACAGAGAGCAAATTGAATCAATACTCCAGGTTGCCAAGCTGCTACCCGACAGCAAGTCTTTATATGATTATATGGTAGTTATTCTACCCGTACTAACAGCATTTTTGGGCTGGCTCCTTTCGACCTGGCAGCAGTCATACACGTTCAGACTTAACACCAGGAAAGAACATTATTATCGGATGAGTGAGAAGGTTGAATTGATCATGGAAGATTTCAATAATTTCCTTCAGTATATCGATCAATATAATAAACTCGTCAGGGGGAATGCAAACCTACTACGTCCCATTCCGCCAGATGATTTCAGCGATTTTGTCACAAAATATCAATCTATGCTTGGCTCGATACATCAGAGACTCAGAATCATCTTTCCGGGCAAGCGGTTCCCCATAGAAGAAGTTGCAAACAGCGTAAAAAGGTTGGAGCGAAATATTCTCCAAATAAACGATATTCTTCAATTTAAAATGGATATGGCAGCTCTTCAGACGAAAATCAGTACCAACAACAACTCTAACGAAGCCACTGTTGTTGACATCACGTACCAGGTGGCCAGGATTGAGGACAAAATCATCGATGTTTTAACCAACAGTGCCAAGCAACTCGGTATCAGAAAATGAATTGGGAGGGCAGAAAGATGCCATGAAGAACATCACTCCGTTTCTCGGATAAGGAAGGAGTTTGTGAATCGGCGTGCAATAATGAC
>DIWJ01000055.1:2968-20298 GCA_002428445.1 Syntrophaceae bacterium UBA6109 | reverse complement strand
TTCCGGGACAGCCACAGCGTCGACAGGAAGCCGTTCGTCGCCGATCTGATCGGCGGCATCGGAATGATCATCCACCGCTTCAAGATCACCTATTCCTACGTTTACCGGACAAAGGAGTTTGAAACCCAGAAGGATGAACAGCATTTCGGGGCAATCGCCGTGTCGTTCACGTTTTAGCCTCAGGGGGAATGAAAGATGAAAGAAGCTCAGGCGAAAAACAGTTGGTTGTCCCCTACCACCATTTACGAACGATTGGTCTTCGACAAATCCCTCCCCGGGGCAGCTCGATGGATGCGGAGGCCGGCGATCGTATTTTCCGTTTTGGCACTCCTGTTCATGCCTCCCTTCGGCAATCGGGAAGGCATCGCCCAGGAGATCCACTTGCTGGGCGGCGCCGTTCAGGAAAGGGACTCCGGGGACCATTCCTATGCCTGGGCCGTCCAATATCTGCATGGCCTGAACAAACACTGGGCCGTGAGTTTCTCGTGGCTGAATGAAGGCCATTTTGAGCATCATCGTCGCGACGGCTATACCCTGCAGCTCTGGGCGCGCACCAAACCTCTCTGGAAAAGGGTTGTCCTCGCGGCCGGGATTGGCCCTTACCAATATTACGACACGCGGTCGGCCAGGGAAGGAGCCTCCTACGTAGACTCCCACGGATGGGGCACAATCGGCAGCCTGTCCGCCACCTGGCAGATGGATAACCGCTGGCTTTTCTCCGTGCATTCCAACGTCATTCAAACGTCGCGCAGCATCGACACCTATTCCGTATTGGCCGGAATCGGATATCAACTCGAAGCCCCCCGTTCATCCGATCAGCCAACCCCGTCGATATCCAAAACGGAAGTCGCCACGCCAAACGAGATTACGCTTTTCGGGGGCCAGACGATTGTCAACAGCCGCGATTCGGAGAACGCGACAGCCTTTATGGTGGAGTACCGGCGAAGCCTCGGACGGTATTTCGACTGGACCATCGGATGGCTCTACGAGGGAGACCCGGGCCCCATCAAACGGAATGGAATGCTCACCCAATTGTGGCTCGTCCGGCCCTTTTTCAAGGATCGTCTGATCTTGGGCGTCGGCGTCGGACCCTATGTCCCCGTAGACAAACACCGGAAATCGGAATCCGGAGGCGATGACGATCCGACCGTTGCCGGCATGATCACCCTGTCGGCGGCCTATCAAATTCGTCCGCCGTGGCTTATCCGGATTTCCTGGAACCGGATCGCCACGAACTATAATCGGGATACCGACGTGTTGCTGGGCGGCATCGGCTTTCGCTTTTAGGCCCGGGATCGACAAGGCCGTGGACGTTGTCGTGAAGGTGCTCGGGAAACTGAGCAAATATACTTAACGGGATGAAAGATATTTTCCCTGTAATGGATACAGGCGATTTGTGGGGTTGCCGGAAAGTTCCGTGGAAAGGTTGTTGCTGGAGTTATTACTCCGGCAATTAAACATGTAAATAAATTCTGTGGGATGCCCGTATTTCCTGAGAACGGCGGTGACTATTTGATATATTTAGCCGGAGTAATAAGAAAGGATGACTATATCCACGTCATCGGCAGGGCAACCGCGGGCAAATGGCACCCTGTACCGATGAAGAATCAAGGACCCTTATCACGAGGAAAGGAGGTGACGCTTCGGTGCAATCCGGCCTAATTCCTGATCTAATTCTGACCTAATTCTGACTGAATCCTCAAGCGATCTTCCTGATATCACAGCTGCTTTTCCCGCTGCTTCCTGCTGATCCCTTTGCATACCGACTTAATTCGGTTGTTCCAGGACCGAAGGCGGTTCGCTCTTTCTCCCAACCGCCTCGCCCGACCAGAAGCGCGGCAATGGTCGCCGGCCGACGATGCGAACCCTCACCTGGTCCTGGCCGCCGCAATGGATAAAGTCACGGCATAGGCGCTCGTTTGTTTTTCCTCCAGGCGGGTCCGTCGGCGTTGGACAGCGCCGAGGACCCCGTTCCTGGACGACTGTCTTTCGCTCCAAGATCGAGAGCAGCAAGAAGATTCAAAAAGAACGTGTTTCGATGAGTTAGCGTCAGATTCACTGTGCAAGCCACCAAAGCCCATGCCGCCCTTGACGCATGGGCTTTTCTTTCGCCGGGATCCGCAAGGAGCTGGATTCTCCTGAACTCGGAAAGCTCTTCATCCGGCTGCAAGCCGATTGCCCCTACCTCGCCCCGTTTCCCGATTGGCACGCCGTCATCGCCTTCCTCCACGACCGGAAGCGCGGCTATCGCCTGAAGGACCGGATTCTCTGGCGGCTGATTCGCTCCCATCAGCAGGGTGATCAGGGCAAGAAACTTGACGTTGTCTTTCTCGCCATCTTCACTCCGGCGATTCTCAGCATCTACAAACACGGACGGAAAAGATG
Organism: Syntrophaceae bacterium UBA6109; assembly: GCA_002428445.1. The sequence goes on along the minus strand of DIWJ01000055.1, from coordinate 17,913 downwards.
CCCCTTTTTCGGCGACGAAGACCTCCTCCAGGAGATTTGCACGCTGCTCCTGCGAATGCTCAGGGAAACGAAGATCCTTTCCGACAAGGTGGCCGTTCGGATCGTCGGTCAATTGAGGAATGACGTCCGGGACCTGCTGGACGAAAGGAGCCTCGATCGGGAATGGCTGCACACGGACGTTCTCGATCTTTTCGGCGCCGATGCGGATGCGCGGGAAAGCCAGACGCCTACTGACGGGAGCGGTATCGGAGCGCTCATGGACCTTCTGGGCGTCGCCGACGCGCGGGGCCTGCTCGACCTTCTGGCGCGGCGGCGGGTGATCGACTGGGAAGGGAAAAGGATCATCGAGGCCACCCTGATCGAGGGCAAGACCCTGAAGGAGATCTCCCGGCCGGAAGAGTACGAGCGTCTCAAGTCCCGGCGCAAAAATGCACTGAAAGCCATCCGGGTCTATCTTTTAAAAATACTCAAGAAAAATGTAAGTTAGTGTCCATCCGGAAAGTCCGGTTTTTAAGGAAGGTTGATGCCGATTTCGGTTGAAATGGCCGTCAGCCTTGGTCCGATGGGGCCAAACTCAGTTCATTGAGCTGTTCTTTCTCAAGTCAAAATGCACTACCCCCTTGGAGAAGGTTACTGCCACCGGTCAGCCTGATCGTATCAGGCTCTGGCCATCCTGATTCTGGCCATCACCAACAAATTGTAGGAGACAATGCTGCTCCATACATACTGCTTGAATCCGCCCCATCCCGACCAGGTGCAACGATCAAGACCGAAGGCCCGCTTCAGTGTGGAGATCCCCGTTTCGATACCGGCGCGGAAGTTGCGCAGCATCTTGTAAACCCAGGCGCTCTTGGCCATCTCGATCACCGAAAGCCCTCGTTTCTTGGCAAAGACAGCGTCCTTGACTTCACGCCCTTTGGCAAAGGCAAGGTTATTCTTGGAGGCAAAGCCTCCATCAGCGCTCACCTGACGAGGTGCTCTAGAGAAGAAAAGGTGATTTATGTGTATGCTGTTTTGCCTCGGGGCGATGCCTATTGACGTTTTTCAGATGAGGTGGTGTTCCACAGCATAGCGGGTCAGATCCGAATTGGTGCTCATGCTCATTTTCTCCAAAATGCGGGACCGGTAGGTGCTGACGGTCTTGTCGCTGATGCACAAGATCCCGCCGATTTCCTTGAGCGGCTTCCCGGATGCAATCAGGCACATGATCCGGAATTCGCGGCCGGAGAGTTTTTCGTGGAGCGGTTTTTCCGGCGACGCCAGCTCCGACACCACCCTTTCCGCAAGAGAGGGGCTGATGTATTTCCCGCCGGCGGTAATCTTCCGGATTGCCGTGATCAGCTCTTCCGGAACGCTGTTCTTCATCAGGTAGCCTGAGGCGCCGGCCTTGAGCACGCGAAGGGCGTACAACTCTTCCTCATGGATGCTCATGATCAGGACCGGCAGGGCCGGGCGGTCGCGTTTCAGTTGCGTCAGGACTTCGAGCCCGCTGGCATCCGGCAGGGTAATATCCAGGACAACCGCATCACAGGCGGTCCGGCTTACGGCGGAAAGCGCCTCCCGGGCATTCTCAGCTTCGCCGACGACCTGCATATCCTGTTCCGCAGCGATGATCTGTTTCAGGCCGAGGCGCACGACGGGATGGTCATCGACGATAATTACCTGGATCATCCGGCGTCTCCTTCCTGATTCCGAGTTCTTTTCTCTTTTCTTCAGACGGGATCTCAACCGTTACCTTTGTGCCTGTTCCGGGAGCTCCCGTTACGGTAACGAGTCCCCCGAACATCAAGACGCGTTCCCTCATCCCCAGGAGTCCGAGTGACTTTGAACTCAGGGCCTTCTTTTTTTCGATGCCTGTGCCGTTGTCCTTCACCTCCAGAATGAAGGAATCTGCTTCTGTGCGCAATTGAACGCGCACCTCGGTTGCGCCGGAGTGGCGCGCCACATTGGTCAGAGCCTCCTGAACGATGCGAAACAATGCGGTAGAAATATTGGTGTCCAGGTCCATATGTTCAAAGGATGGAATCCACTTACAGCGGTAGAAATATTGGTGTCCAGGTCCATATGTTCAAAGGATGGAATCCACTTACAGCGGATACCGGTGCGTTTCTGAAAATCGCTGAGCAGCCATTCCAGGGCCGCAATGAGACCGAGGTCGTCAAGAACGCCGGGTCTGAGCTCCATCGCGATCCTGCGTACGGTTTGGATGGTTGTGTCGATGGATTTCATCAGGGAGTCGATACCAGAGAGCCATGATGTTCTGACCGTCTCATTTTCCAATTTTAAAGCGTCCCTGGCCAGGAAGGAAAGATCAATCTTCAGGCCGGTTAGGGCCCCTCCCAGTTCATCATGAATCTCGCGGGCGATGTTTGTCCGCTCCTCTTCACGCGCCGCCTGCAAGCGCTTGGCAAGGGCGCGCATCTGTTCCCGGGAAGCCCGTAACTCAAAATCCGTTTTCTTGCTGGCTGTGATATCATGGAACAAACAGACAAAATGGCGTTCGTCGATGCGGAAACACGATATGCCGAACGCTTTGTCCAGATGATCCCCGTCGTAATAGAAATCCTCAATAACGGCAGGCACTCCGGTGGTCATAACCTCCGCGTAGCGATCCATCAAGCCCCGTTCCACGATGTGGGGATAGAGTTCCAGCGCCGTCCTGCCGACGATCTTTTCCCTGGCAATATTCGAAATCTTCTGCGCCGCGGGATTGAACTCAAGGAAGCGATAATCGACCATTCGACCGTTTTTATCAAAGAGCGCCTCATGGAGCGCATACGCCTCAAGCATATTGTCAATTGATAGACGCCAAAGCGTTTCAGCACCCCGTAGTGCCTTCTCCGCGCGGTTGCGTTCGGTGACGTCCTGATAGATTACCTGAAACTGCTTTTCCCCATTCCATAATATCGCCCTGCGGAAGACTTGGAGCAGGCGGACTTCACCACTTTTCCTTACGATGCTCACCCCATATTCGGACGGGACATCAACGCCTTGTTTTCGGTTTTCCCTTCTGATTTGGAAATCGGCATAGCTTTCCGGGGTGTATCGTTGCTTGATGGGGGTTGTTTTCAATTCCTCAATACAGTCATAACCATAGATATTCAGAATGGCCCGGTTGGCATAAATGGTCTCACCTTCTTCCGTCACGATGCGCACACCCAGCGGGGAATCATCCAAAGAACGGCGGAAGTTCTCTTCACTTCGGCGCAGCTCCGCCGCCACACGCCGCCATTTATCCTCTTGACCTGAATGGGTTTTTTCCGTCGTCACGGTTTTACCCTTTGCTTGCTTTGGATTCATGCCCTTTGAACAATTCTTGAGGCTGTGGTTCACAGCAAATGTTGTCTTTTCCGTTCTTTTTACACTGGTACATGAGCTGATCTGTCCGGTGAATAAAGGATTTTATCTCTTCCTGCGTCTTGTATTGGGCAAGTCCGATGCTCACCGTCATATGGACGTTCCGACCTGCCATCGGGGAGAAAATTTCCTTCTTGAATCTCGGCTAATCCCCTGACGTAGTCAGGGGTGGGGCGTGGGGGCGGAGGCCCCACACCTTTAGTGAACCAACAGTGTTGGTGATCAAGATTGGAAAAGAATCGCTTCAATCCTTGTCAGGCAAGGCGAAGGACATTGTCCTGTCCGAAGTCTTGCCGCTTGACAAAGCTAACAACAAAGTCGGTGGTAGTTTACTACGCGTTTTCAAATCGATCATGGCGATTGTCATCCTTCAATAGTGATAACGGGCCTGCAAGAAATCGATGCGGTCGTCGCCGACCAGATAGACGATGCGGTGCTCCTGGGTCAGACGGCGGGACCAGACGCCGGGGGCAAGGTATTTCAGAGGTTCCGGCTTGCCGATTCCGGTAAAGGGATCGCGCAGAACCGCTTCCACGATTGCCAAGGCGCGCAGGGCAACCCTTCGTTCCGTGGCCACCCAATGACGCAGGTCCTCGATGAATTCCGGATGGAAGACGGCCTCCCGTCGAGGCTGCTTTCCCGATTCGGCTTTATTCTTTTTCTCCAAGACCGATCCCTTTTTTCAGCGCTTCCAGTGTCTGCGGTTTTTCCGTCTGCGACCGGGCGCGGGCTAGGGCTTGAAGCAGGCGTCCGGCATTCTTCGGCGAACGAAGCAGGTGGGCCGTCTCCGTGAGGCTTGCCAGTTCGTCTGCGGATACGACCGCGACGTCTTCGCCGCTCCGCCGCCTTATGATGACGGTTTCTCGGTTCTCCGTCACCTCTTTGAACAAACTTGACAGGTTGGCGCGGGCCTGGGTGTAGGTGGTCTGAATGGGCATCTCTTTTTCCTCTCTCTTAATTGTACCGGAACACAGTACAGGTTATGCCCGCGGTCGTCAAGACCTTATTTCAAGGCCTTTCCCCGCCATTTCTCCATTCCGTACTGGCCGGCGAGGCCGCCGGAGCCATGGTACATCGGCATCCCGCCGAAGAACGGCAGGACGATGTTCATGATCCTTTGGTTCCATTTTTCTCCATCAAGACTGCGCGGCTCAGGGCAACGGCGGGTGTGCCGAGCAGACGGAAACCGGCCGCTCGGCACACCTCCACGGTTCGTCCGAAGCTGTTTCGGGTCACATGGAGTTTCGGCTCGACGAGGAGAAGCCGGCCGGCCGGTTTCAAGAGGGTGAAAATTTCACCGAAGAAACGGGGTTTGTCCGGCACCTCGTGGGCCATCCAGAAAGAGAGGACAAAATCGGCCGGCTTCTCCACCCCGAGACGCTCCGGCCGGCAGCGGTGCAGAACAATCCGGTCGGCAAGCCCCGCCTTGCGTGCCCGGCGGCCGAGGGCCTCAAGCATCTGCTCCTGGAGGTCGACGGCGAAGACCTTTCCCGTGGGACCGACCCGTTTCGCCATCCCCGGCGTGAAATGCCCCATCCCGCAGCCGATGTCGACAACGGTCATCCCGGGCTTCACATAGGGTTCGAGGATGCGCTCCGGGTCATGAATCAGGCGGCGCAGGGGGTTGTCGAAGCTGTAGCAGAGCCACCAGGGACAGACCCTGTCGTTCATCCGCAGCACTTTTTGAAGCCATCGCATAAGATTCACCCGCTGACCGGTTTGCGCCCCTCGGCCCGCTGTTTCACAAGCCCGGCTGATTGGCCCTCTGCCGGAGTCACGCCCCCTCACAAAACCGGAAGGATCTCAAGGGCGACGATTCTTCTCCCCTTTAACCCGTTCGGAGGATTGCAGGAAAATCCAGGAGACGGCGAACCCATACATCAGGGAGGTTTTGTTCTTGACCAGGGGGCTGTCCTCAAAAACGGCCCCCTGCAGGAAATCGAAACTGATAAATGCGTTCAGAATGAATGGTTTCAGTATTTTATTGAGACCGATGGTGAATGTCGTCCCGCTGTACCCGCCGCCGGCGTCGTAGGGAGCGCGCGCCGGGATTGTAAAGACGGGATCGACGGTGTAATAGTAACGGTGATAACCCTGGTCGGCGAACATGGGTCCGGTTGACAGGCCCAGATTCAAGCCGGAGCCGGGGATCGCGTCGGCTTTTTCAAAATTCAGCCGCGGGTGAAATACCCACCCTTCATGACGGACCGCAGAAAAATCGGTCGAAAAGGCCGCCCGGACCGGCAAGGTGAGCGTCAACTTGTAATGGTCCTGTCTGTTTTCCAGGAGGGTAATGTTCAGAGAGGGTCCCATTTCAAAGGTCGGATCCAGATCCGGCATCCCCTGACGGTCCGGATTGTCCGAACTTTTCACGGGAACGCTGCCGTTGAAGCTGAGATCCAGGAGAATACGCTCGGTTTCAAAGATGCGTCCCGAAATGCGCTCCTTTTCGACCTTTAGGATGTCCCCCCGGTAGACGAAGTAGGGATAGGGAAGCAGGTAGCTCCTGCTTTCACCGGAACCGCGGTAATCGGGCATCTGCAAAAAACCCAATCCAACGCCAAGTTCCCAGAGAGGTTTCCCCTCACATAAGGCCCGGACCGGAGATAAAAATCCCCAGAGAACGAGTAGAATCACCAACAGGCATCGAACATGCAACCCTGCCTCCCCGGGCGCATCCAGACGGGGGAATAAACGCCCTTCCTTTCTTTTTTAATGAAGTGTAAGGGGATGGGAAGCGCGTGTCAATCAAAATCGTCAACCGGAGCGCCCTGGAACGGGGATCTTCGCCTCGCAGGGGACCCCGGTCTGGCAGAGACCGCAGGCGTCGGTTTGAAAACCGAACCGGGCCTGGACGGATTTTGACGCTGCCCCGTGGAGGTAGTGTTCACATTTCTCCTTGTCATGGCCGCCCTCGCGGGTGATCGCGTCTACCGGGCACCGCTGGATGCATTTGCCGCAACTGCCGTTGTAATAGAAGAGACAGTAGGCGTGATGATCGTTGTAGGGCCTCTCCGTCGGGGAAAGGGCGATCCGGGCCACCACCGATCCGCAGCGCATCGCCTTTCCCCGCGGCGTGATCAGGCCGTCGCAGAGCCCGAAGGTTCCCAGGCCGGACGCATACGCCGCATGCCTCTCCGACCAGGAGGAGGCGAAACCATAGCGGGCGGATTTTTCCTGTTTCCAGAGAGGTGATCTCATGGGCGCCACCGCTTCGCATCCGGCCTCCCGGAGAACGCCCGCAACGTGATCGCGCAGCTTCATATTGAATTTCTCCCCGAAATTGCGCGAACGTGCCCATCTCTCCGCAGGCAGGGTCTGTTCCCGGCTGTTGTCGCGCCGGGTTCGTTCCGTCTGCGGCAGGATCCAACTGATCACCGTCAATTCGGCAGGCGCGACCTTCACATCGGGAAACGTCACACCGAAGATCTCGGCCGGCGTCCAGAAAAACGGTCCGATATCTTCCTTGAATAGCCTATAGAGCGGATCGTCGCCGCGGGAAAAGCCGACAAGCGGTTCATCCCATGCTGGTTCACGGCCGCTGCCGGAATGAAGGTCGTTTTCCTCCGAAGCCGCATATCCGCGGATCAGATCCCTGATCCACGCCGCCGCGTCGTGCGTTGCGTTTGTCCTATCCGTCATGATGCATCTCCTGATGCTTAAGATTAATTGATCATATCCCGCAAGAGCGGTGTTTGTCACTGAAAAAATTTCCTTGACAGACGGTTTCTTTTGCTTTATTCATCCATCAAATGATTGAATCGCAGGCTGGAAGGCGCCCATGAGCACCCCTCTCGAAAAGGCCCGCAAGGACCCCGAATCGATGAAGGCCCGCATCCTGGCCGTCGCCCGCCGGATCTTCGGCGAGTACGGCTTCCACGGCACGACGACCCGGATGATCGCCCAGGAGGTGGGGATCGACATCTCCACCCTCCACTACCACTGGGGCGGAAAGAAAGACCTCTACGAGTCCGTCGTCGTCGACATCAACAAGGACCTGGGACAGGAACTCATCGAGGCGGAAAAGGCGATCCACGGCCTCCCGCTCGCCGAACGGCTGGCCATCTCCATCGACATGATGACCGACTATCTCTTCGCCAACCCCGACATCTCCAACATGATCCTTTTCCGCTACTTCGGCAAAACCCGCTACGAGGGAAACCTCGACTTCAGCGTTCCCGAGTTCACCGCCGACATCGCCCGTTCGATGGGCCTCGCCCGGGACAAGAAGAACGTCCCGCCCGAGACCATGATGAAGGTGCTTGCGGTGATGAACTCCATTCATGCCTTTATTTCGGGCGAGAACTTTTTTTGTCCCATGGTGAAGGTGGACCGGGAGCGGTACATCGCCCTGGTGAAAGAGACCCTGAAGTTCATCCACATTCCCGCCTTCACGCTGAATGAAGCGAAATAGCACCGGGTTGAACCACTTCCCGGACCGTTTTTGATGCTCTCGTAATCCGTCCCCCAAACCGTCATACCGACGGAAGTCGGTATCCGGTACGATTCAACAACACTGGATTCCGGGTCAAGACCGGAATGACAAAGGGGTCAATTGGGACTTTTACGAGGTCGTCAAAGGCCTCAATCCGTATTTAAGGAGGGAACCAATGGCACTCAACATGGATGCAATCGGCAAAAAGCTCGGCCTCATGAAGAAGGACTACACCTGGAAGGATGTGGTCCTCTACGCGCTCGGCGTCGGGGCCGGGGTCGGGGAGTTGGACTACACCTACGAGAAGAACCTTAAGGTGATTCCAACCTTCTCCATCGCGGCGGTCTTCGACTTCCTGGGCCAGATCGCCTCCGCCTCCAACATGAACCTGGCGGGAATCCTCCACGGAGAGCAGGAGCTGATCTTCCACCGGCCCATCCCCACCTCGGGGACGCTGACCACGGAGGGGAAGATCACCCACTACTACGACAAGGGCCCCAAAGGGGCGCTCGTCGTCTCCGAAAGCGACACCGTAGACGCATCGGGCGCCAAGCTCTTCACGAGCATCGTCACGATATTCGCCCGGCTCGACGGCGATTTCGGCGGCGAGAACGCCCCGGCGAACGTCGTGGTGTTTCCGGAGCGCGAGCCCGACTTCTCCGTGGACGCCGCACCCTCGCCGAACCAGCCGCTGATCTACCGGCTCTCCGGGGATGTCTTTCAGCTCCACGTCGATCCGGAGTTCGCGAAAATGGTCGGCTTCGAGAAGCCGATCATGCACGGCCTCTGCACGCTGGGCTTTGCCTGCCGCGCCCTGATGGCAAGCCTCACGCCGGGCAAGCCGGAGCTGGTGCGGCGCCTCGCCTGCCGCTTCTCGAAGACCCTCTACCCGGGCGATCCGATCCGGACCCTGATCTGGAAAACCGCAGAGGGGAAAGCGGTCTGGCGGACGATCAATACCCGGACCGGCGAGATGGTCATCGACAACGGGGTCTTCGAATACGGGGAGATCCCGAAGGACGAGATCCGTTTCGACGGCAGGGTGGCCGTGATCACCGGCGCGGGCGGTGGTCTGGGGAGGGTTTACGCCCTGGAGCTCGCCAAACGCGGTGCGAAGATCGTCGTCAACGACCTGGGCGGCGCCCGGGACGGCTCCGGCGAGGGATCGGCGACTCCGGCCCAGAAGGTCGTGGAGGAGATCCGGGCCTTGGGCGGCGAAGCGGTCGCGAACTACGACAACGTCGCCACCCCCGCAGGCGGCGCGGCCATCGTGAAGGCCGCCCTTGATGCCTTTGGAACGGTCGATATCCTGATCAACAACGCGGGGATCCTCCGGGACAAGAGCATCCTCAAGATGGAACCGGAAACCTGGAAAGCGGTGCTGGACGTCCACCTCCAGGGCGCCTACCACGTGACGAAGCCGGCATTCGCCGTAATGAAGGAGAAGGGCTACGGCCGGATCGTCATGACCACCTCCGCCGCCGGTCTCTACGGAAACTTCGGCCAGACCAACTACAGCGCCGCGAAGATGGCCCTCGTCGGCTTCATGAACACCCTGAAACTCGAAGGGGCCAAATATGATGTCAAGGTGAACACCGTTGCGCCGGTCGCCGCCTCGCGGCTGATGGCCGACATCATCCCGCCGGATCTTCTCGAGAAGATGAAGCCGGAGTTCGTGGCGCCGCTGGTCCTCTTCCTCGCCTCGGAGAAGTGCCCGGTGACCGGGCGGATCTACAACGCGGGTGTGGGATTCTACAACCGCGCCGCCGTCATGACGAGCCCCGGGACGGTGATCGGCGATGGGAAGAAGATCCCGACGGTCGAGGAGGTGGGGGCGGCGTGGGAGAAGATTCTGAACCTCAAAGGTGCGAAAGAGCTCGGGCAGTTGAACGACCTCATGGGCGATATGCTGACCGCCTTTGCCCCGAAGCCGGAAAAGACGGCCCCGGCAGCGGCGCCCGTTGCCGCATCGGCTGCCGGCATCGCCTCGGTTGCGACCGTCTTCGAAAAAATGCCCGGGGCGTTCCGCGCGGAGAAGGCCGCCGGTGTGAACGTCGTCTTTCAGTACACGATCTCCGGCGAGGGAGGCGGGGAGTGGTTCGCCGAAATCAGGGAGGGAACCTGCAAGGTGGATGCGGGAAAACACGCGAGTCCTACCTGCACGCTTGCGATTGCCTCCGCCGATTTCCTCGACCTGATCAACGGGACGCTGCCGGCGATGCAGGCTTATACCTCGGGAAAGCTTAAGATCGGGGGCGACATCATGAAGTCGCAACTGATCGGAAAGCTCTTTAAATTCTAAAAACGACGCCGGGAAAATAGGGACAGATACCTATTTNNAATAGGTATCTGTCCCTATTTTCCAGACAATGAGGAGGAACCATTATGATTGGAATCACTTCCTACGGCGCCTACATCCCCCGCCTGAGGCTGGACCGGATGGCGATCTTCCAGGCCATGGGCTGGTTCGCCCCGGCCATCGTGATGGTCGCCCAGGGGGAACGCTCCATGTGCAACCACGACGAGGACAGCCTGACGATGGCGGTCACCGCCGCCCGGAACTGCCTCACCGGACGGGACAAAAAGACGATTGACGGGGTTTATCTCTGCTCGACGACCCTGCCCTTCGCCGACCGCCAGAACGCGGGGATCCTCAAGACCGCCCTGAACCTCCGGGACGACATGATCACCGCGGATATCACCTCGTCGCTCCGCGCCGGGACGACGGGACTGCTGACCGCCCTCGAGTCGATGCAGGGCGGAAGCCGGAAGAACATTCTTGTTGCCGCCGCGGATAAGCGGGAGACAAAACCCGCCTATTTCTACGAGATGTGGTTCGGCGACGGCGCCGCCGCGCTTCTCGTCGGAGATCGCGACGTGATCGCCGAATTCAAGGGGGCTTATACCGTATCCCACGATTTCGTCGACCACTACCGCGGCGCGGGGAAGAAATACGATTACATGTGGGAGGAGCGCTGGGTCCGCGAAGAGGGCTACTCGAAGTTCATCCCCGAGGCGGTTGGCGGCCTCATGAAAAAGATCGGCATCACGATGGACGACGTCCAGAAGGTGGTCTTCCCCTGTCTCTTCAAGGCGGAACACAAGGCGATCGAGAAAAAATTGGGTGTGACGCCGGAGAAGGTGATCGACACGATGCACGAGGTCTGCGGCGAGACGGGTGCGGCCCATCCTCTCTTGATGCTGGTGGCCGCCCTCGAACAGGCGAAGCCCGGCGACGGCATCCTGCTGGCCGGTTTCGGCCAGGGGTGCGACGCGCTCTATTTTAAGGTCACGGAGCAGATCACGAAACTCGCCCCCCGCGAGGGCGTGAAGGGTTCGCTCGAAAACAAGAAGTCCATCGACAATTACATGAAGTTCCTGAAGTTCCGCGACCTGATCGAACCCGAGATGGGGATCCGGGCGGAAGCCCCGACCCAGACGGCGATGACGGTCCTGTGGCGCAAGCGCAAGATGATCACCGGCCTCGTGGGCGGAAAGTGCCGGGACTGCGGGACGGCACAGTACCCGAAGATGGACGTCTGTGTGAACCCCAAATGCAACCATGTGAACACCCAGGACGATTATGAATTCGCCGATGTCCCGGCTCGGATCAAGACCTTCACGGGCGACCTTCTGGCTGTTTCGGTGGACCCGCCGGCGATCTACGGAATGGTCCAGTTCGAGGGGGGCGGCCGCTTTATGGCGGATTTCACCGACTGCGAACTGGCGGACTGCAAGGTGGGCAGCCCCGTGAAGATGGTCTTCCGGCGGCGGTTCACCGACGACGAGCGGGGATTTGCCGGCTACTTCTGGAAGGCGGTCCCCCAACCCGGTTTGGCCGAGCCCGAAGCCCTGCCGGAAATCCGGTTCAACGGCCGTGTGGCGATCGTCACCGGCGCCGGTGCGGGTTTGGGTCGGTGCTACGCCCTTGAGCTTGCCAAGCGGGGCGCGAAAGTCGTCGTGAACGACTTCGGCGGCGCGCGCGACGGCGCCGGCGTGGGCTCCAGCAGCCCGGCCGACAAGGTTGTCGGGGAGATCCGCGCCGCGGGCGGCGAGGCGGTGGCCAACTACGACAACGTCGCCACCCCCGAGGGGGGCGAGAAACTCGTTCGGACCGCCGTGGAATTTTTCGGCGGCGTGGACATCCTGATCAACAACGCCGGAATTCTCCGTGACAAAAGCTTCCTGAAGATGGATCCGGAGAATTGGAACGCGGTCCTAGCCGTCCACATGAACGGCGCCTATAACGTGACGCGTCCCGCTTTTGCCGTCATGCGGGAGAAAGGGTACGGCCGGATCGTCCTGACGACGTCGGCCGCGGGCCTCTACGGGAACTTCGGCCAGACCAACTACAGCTCCGCGAAGATGGGCTTGGTCGGCTTCATGAATACGCTCAAGCTCGAAGGTGCGAAGTACAATATCCGGGTGAACACGATCGCCCCGGTCGCCGCCTCGCGGTTGACCGAGGACGTTATGCCGCCCGACATGTTTGAGCGGATGCAGCCTGGTTTCGTTGCCGGGATCGTCCTCTACCTCTGCTCCGAGAACTGCGCGGAGAGCGGCGACGTCTTCAACGCGGCGGCCGGCTTCTACAGCAGGGCGGCGATCCTGACCGGTGCAGGCGCGGTCCTCAGCGACGGGAAGACCATTCCGACGCCGGAGGAGATCCGCGACCACTGGGAGAAGATCAACAGCCTCGAAGGGGCCCGGGAGATCGGCGACGCCAACACCGCGATCATGACCTTTATGACGCCCCCCGCCCCGCAGGCGGAGACGGCCGGGACCCCGGGCGACGCGGGACAAACCCCGGACGTGAAGGGGATCTTCGCGAAGATGCCGGAGGCCTTCCGGCCGGAGAAGGCGGCGGGGAAGGACGTTGTTTTCCAGTTTTCGATCTCCGGTCCCGGCGGCGGCGACTGGGTGGTCGCCGTGAAGGACGGAACCTGCAAGGTTGAGGCGGGAAAGACGGAGAAGCCCACGACGACGATCAAAATGGCCGACGGGGACTTCCTGGCGCTCATCGCCGGGAAGCTTGACGGGATGCAGGCCTACACCTCGGGGAAACTCAAGGTCGAAGGGGACATCCTGAAATCTCAGTTGATCGGCAAGCTCTTTAAATTTTAAAAATGACGGCAAATTCCGGTTCCGCTCCGGCTCTGTCCCGGTTAAGGAGGGGGGACAGGGCCGGGCGGGATGATGGAAAGGGGGGGGGCGACTCCCGATTTTTCAGGGAATTTCTCTCCCTGAACGGAAAACAGGGAGATATGACCCTATGTCCCGCAACCGGGCAATTTGCCGCGGGATATCCAAAAGAGCAAGAAACGAAGCACGCTTCGGGGAATTTACCCTGAGAGATTAAGGAGGGACGAGAGATGGCTTCTGGAATCAGGGACAAGGTGGCGATTCTCGGGATGGGCTGCACCCGCTTCGGGGAGCGCTGGAACATGGGGGCCGAGGAACTGATGGTCGAGGCGTTTCAGGAGTGCCTCGCCGACGCCGGGATCGAAAAGAATCAAATCGAGGCGGCCTGGTATGGTCACTGCATCGAGGAGATCGGCCTCGGAAAATCCGCGACGCCGGCCGGCGTGACCCTCCGTCTCCCCAACATCCCGATCACCCGGACGGAGAACTACTGCGCCACGGGGACCGAGGCCTTCCGGGGGGCGGTCTACGGGGTTGCCTCCGGGGCCTGTGACATCGCCCTGGCGATCGGCGTGGAAAAACTGAAGGACACCGGCTACGGGGGGCTTCCGAACGCCGGCTCCGGCTTCGGATCGCTGGTCTGGCAGTGGTTCCCCAACGGCTCGGCGCCGGGTCTCTTCGCCCAGCTTGCCTCGGCCTACGCCGCAAAGTTCCGGGTCTCCGACAAGGATCTCAAGCGGGCGATCGGACATGTCTCGGTTAAAAGCCACGCCAACGGCGCGCTCAACCCCAAGGCCCATCTGCGCAAGCCCGTCTCGATCGACCAGGTCCTCGCCGCCCCGATCATCGCCCATCCGCTGGGGCTCTTTGATTGCTGCGGGGTGAGCGACGGATCCGCCTGCGCGATCGTGACGACGCCGGAGATCGCCAAATCGCTCGGGAAGACGGACCTCGTCTCCGTCAAGGCGATCCAGCTTGCGGTCTCCAGCGGCTACGAAGGGGGTTTCAACGAATGGGACGGGGAGCACTTCGTGACGACCAGCAAGTGCAGCACCAAGGCCTATGAGGAGGCGGGGATCCAAAACCCGCGCGAGGAGATCAGCATGATGGAACTCCACGACTGCTTCTCGATCACCGAGCTTGTCACCTACGAGGATCTCCACATCTCCGAGCGCGGCCATGCCTGGAAGGATTCCCTCGACGGCTTCTACGACCGGGACGGCAAGATTCCCGCCCAGGTGGACGGCGGCCTCAAGTGTTTCGGCCACCCGATCGGGGCGTCGGGCCTCCGGATGATCTACGAGATGTACCTCCAACTCCTGGGAAGGGCCGGTGAACGGCAGCTCAAGGACCCGCGCTACGGCCTCACGCACAACCTGGGCGGCTTCCCGCACCAGAACGTCTGCGCGATCTCGATCGTCGGGCGGTACGAAAATTAAAAGAAGAGGCATGGGGTCAGGTCTTGGGATTTNNAAATCCCAAGACCTGACCCCATGCCCCAAAAGGACACGGGGGGACAGCGCCCCTGTTTGTTTTGAAAAGGATCTTTTTCATCCATAGCGTATCGGACCGGGCGAGTGCCCCCATCCTTGCGCCTGTCGGGGAGGGCGGTCAGCGCGATCGGCTGTCATGGGTTTTGGGTTCGGCAGGTTTTCGTTTTTTGTGGACCAGCATGACATTGCCCGGGAGACAGGGGCGCTGTTTCTTTCTTCATCAAGGAGAACCGTCATGGAGATTCTTCAATACACCGATGAACACCGCATGTTCCGGGATGCGCTCCGCCGCTTCCTGGCCCGGGAGATCGTACCCCACGTCGAGGAGTGGGAAGAGGCGGGGATCGTCCCCCGCGAGGCGTGGAAGAAGATGGGAGAGCAGGGCTTCCTCGCCATGAGCGTCCCCGAGGAGTACGGCGGCCTGGGGGCCGATTTCCTCTACTCCGTCATCGTGACGGAGGAGATGACCCGGACGAACTCTTCGGGCCTTGCCGCCCCGCTCCACAGCGACATCATCG
>DIWJ01000055.1:0-2904 GCA_002428445.1 Syntrophaceae bacterium UBA6109 | reverse complement strand
GCCGGGATGAAAACGACGGCCGTGGAACAGGGCGACGAGATCGTCCTCAACGGCCAGAAGACCTTCATCAGCAACGGCATCAACTGCGACCTCCTGGTGCTGGCCGCCCGCGATCCGGCGGCGGCGAACCCCCATGCCGCGGTCGATCTCTTCCTCGTCGAGGCGGGAACCTCCGGCTTCGAGAAGGGGAAGCAGATCAAGAAAATCGGCTGGCACAGCCAGGACACGGCGGAGCTCTACTTCACCGACTGCCGGATCCCGAAGGCGAACCGTCTCGGCGACAAGGGAACGGGTTTCCTGAAGCTCATGATAAAGCTCGCGCAGGAGCGGCTCGTCTGTGCGATCGGCGCTGTGGCGGCGGCCGAATTCATGCTGGAGATTACGATCCAGTACTGCAAGGAGCGGACCGCCTTCGGACGGCCCCTCTCCAAGTTCCAGAACACGCAGTTCGAGATCGTCGAGATGGCCACCGAGGTGCGGCTCGGGCGGACCTTCGTGGACAAGCTGATCGCGGACCACATGGAGGGGAAGAACATCGTCGTCGACGTCTCGATGGCCAAGTACTGGACGACCGATATGGCCTCCCGCGTCGCCGACCGCTGCATGCAGCTCTTCGGCGGCTACGGCTACTGTGAGGAGTACCCGATCGCCCGCGCCTGGCGGGACATCCGGGTGACCCGGATCTTCGCCGGCACCAACGAGATCATGAAGACGATCGCCGCGCGGTTCATGGGGCTGTAGGGGAAAAGAGGGGGAATCATGCCTGTCTGTCTGGCCGCCGTCGTGGCGAACAGCTTATAGTTGAAAGTGTAAAGAGGCATAACATGAAAGGAGAAAAACCATGAGCGTGGAAGAAAACAAAGTAGTGGCCCATCGCATGGTTGAGGATTGCATCAATAAAAATGATCCGGCTGCCGCAGATGAGATTTTTGCCGCCGACTTCATCAATCACAGTCCGCAATTCGGGATAACCCCGGATCGGACGGGATTTAAGCAGATGATCGCAGGATTTCATCAGGGATTCGGGGATTATCACCTTGCCATCGAGGACCTCGTCGCGGAAGACGACAAGGTTGTGCTGCGTGTGCGGAATACAGGCACTCATACGGGGGATCTCCTGGGAATACCTCCGACCCATAAGATTCTTGATTTATGTTCTATCACCATCCTGCGCATAGTCGACGGCAAAGTGAAGGAACGATGGAACATTGCGAACGAACTTGAATTGATGCGCCAGTTGGGGTTGATGTGAAGTTCGGTTCATCCGGTTGATGCGGAGATCTTCCTGAAACAAACCTAATACCAATTGTGACTCAGATACTAGACTCCACCCCGTAATAAACACAATCCACACCCAACTACAAACATCGGCGTTGTCCACTTTTTAGCCAAGATATTATTGACACAGAAGATCGCGTTTCCTATAGTTGTCATTAACAAACAGCAAGCTTTTATCAAAGGAAGTCCATGCCGAATATCCAATTTTTTTCCTTAAAAGAAAGTGTATGCAAGAAGTTCAATCTCCCACCGATTCCTTTTCCGATCCGCTTAGGCCAGGGTAAAGAAATATTTAATTCCCGAGGTGTCGCCTTGGATCTTCTCCTGGATGAGCTGGAAAATTATTTGATCGAAAATCCCGAAGAGCGGATTTTCTTCAAAGAGGCCGGATCACGGCTTGCTTCCATTGAAGGTATCCGGCTGGGAGAGGAAGGATTCCATGATCTTGCCGCACATTATTTTGAACTTGGCTTGGCGCTTGATCCGGATAATCTCGCCCTTCGATCCAATTACGCTCTTTCGCTCCAGAGTGCCGGGCGCAAGGAAGAGGCGATGCGTCAGTACCGTTTTCTTCTGCAGCAGCCTGCCGTCTCCATCCAGCCTCTGGTTTTGATTTTGGCCGCCCGTCTTTTTCTAGACTGCGGTGATCCGGTCACCGCTTACCAGATCCTCAAACATTGTGCTTCCTTTATGCCGGTGAATAATGAATTTTGGGAGCTTTTCGCCGAAGCTGGGCAGCGGGCAGGCATTAATCCGTGGATCGCACCCGGGAAAAAGAAAGCAGCGGCAGCAGCCAAACCGGCTCCAAATTTTGCGCCGCAGCAGAAAGAGAAAGTTTCCTTGAAGAAAAATTTCTGTCCTGCCTGCGGGAAACCGGTCAAACCCGCCGCTAAATTCTGCGGGAGTTGTGGCCATGAGCTGTAAGAGTCGAGTCGAACGATTGAAGATATGAATAAAAAGAAATCTATAAGAACATCAAGCCGATGGGCATGGTTGCGCTCCGGCTATTTGATCCTTTCCGTAGCAATGCTGGCACTTTTTGTCGCAAATGCTGTAGCAGATGACGTCCTTTTGCTTTTGCCAAAGAATTTTGATGTGGCTGCGCATAAGGGTTGGTCAAGAAACCAATACACTGGCTACACAGAATTTACCTCTTCCCAAGCAAAGAAAGCGATTTTCAAGTTCCGTGGCAACAAAGTAACAGCAGGTGAGCCCTTAACGCAGCGTATCCAAAGCCCTAAAGGTGGAGTGACGATTATCAAATCTGATACCAAAATCGAGGCTACATATGACAAAGGACATTTATCCGGTACATATTCATATTATCAGCGTAATTGGAACGAGGGGTTTAAAGATTACCCTAACGGAGAGTACATGCGTCAGTCCTACAAGGGAACGGTTACCGGTGAAGCCAATGCGGATGGAATACTGAAGGTAACAGTCCAAATGACCGAAGACACCATACTGGACAATTTCGGTGGCGACTGGAAAAAACGTAACCAAGAACCCAACCTTTATTCATGGGGTGCCGAGTTTAAGCTTCCTGTCGGAGAACTGCAGTCTTCACAGAAGTTCTCCGATGATCAACAAGATGCCCGCGGGGCGCCGGGCGATTCTGCCTCTGTT
>DIWJ01000060.1 GCA_002428445.1 Syntrophaceae bacterium UBA6109 | reverse complement strand
ACCGCCTACCATGAAAATCAAGGGGTTAGCCGATTTATGGCTGACCCCTTTTTCGTTTCTGCCGCCATAAACCGCAAAAACCGTCTCTTCCAACCGGCAAGCCGCTTCCTGGTTTTCGCTTCTTACCAAATGGGTGTAGACGTTCAGGGTGACGGTTGACCTGAATGACCCAACTGGCTTTGAATGTATTTAATATTTCCCCCTGCTGAAGCTGATAGCGGGGTGAAACGCGCATGTTTCATCCTGATTCTCCGCTGAGAGCGCCGTAACCACAATTTCCCGTAATTCCCGGTTGATCTGCATTCCCAAATATGCGAGATTTTAAATGTGAATATATCCTCCTATCCCCTGGAAGGTCAGGCCATGCTCGACCCGGTTCGCATCCTCATCCTGGAAGACTCCCGCGCCGATGTTGATTTGATCGAGTTTGAACTGGAAGAGGCCGGCCTCAGTGTCACGACAAGAGTCGTAACAAGTGAAGAGGATTTTGTTCATGAAATTCAGGCATTCTGCCCCGATCTTATCCTCTCTGATTACGACCTTCCAACATACGACGGTGCCTTGGCGCTTGCGGAGGCCAACAAAAGATGTCCGGACACGCCATTTATTCTAGTGACCGGCGCCCTTGTAGAGGACCGTGCGATTGAAATCCTCACCCACGGGGCAAAGGACTATGTTCTGAAAAACCGGCTCCGGCAGCGGTTGGCTCCTGCCGTTAAGAGAGCCCTTGCAGAAGCAGAAGACCACCGGGCGCGAAAGAAAGCGGAAGCCGAACTCCGTGAAGCCCACAGAACCCTGGAAGATAAGGTCAAGATCAGGACTGCCGAGTTGGAAGCGGAGATAGCGTCGCGGTTAAAAACTGAACAGGCACTCCGGGAGAGCGAGAAGCGAGAACACGCACGGGCCGAAGAGTTGGCCACCATCCTCGATGCCGTGCCAACGCCCGTAATTATCGTCCATGGCGCTGACGCTGCTCACATGACAGGCAACCGCGCGGCGGATGAACTGCTGCAACAACCACGAGGTGCCGAGGCTTCACTATCGGCTCCTCCCGAAATGAAACCCCGCCATTTCAAAGCAATCAAGGATGGTCGCGAATTAAGGCTCGACGAACTTCCCGCTCAACGTGCTGCACGGGGAGAATACGTGAAGGACTTCGAGTTCAGCCTTGCCTTCACCGACGGCACAACCCGCCACCTGCTCGGCTACGGCACGCCACTGCTGGACGAACAGCAGCAGCCGCATGGCGCGGTTCACGTGCTGGTGGACATCACCGAGCGCAAAAAGATGGAGGATGCTCTGCGGGAGAGCGAAGCACGTTTCCGCGCCCTGGTGACGTCCAGTTCGGAAGTGATGTATTATATGAGCCCCGATTGGAGCGAAATGACCCAGCTGCATAGCCATGGTTTTCTCGCCAACACGGAAAAGCCAAACCTCAGTTGGCTCCAGGAATACATTCCCTTGGAGGATCAGCCGCAAGTGACCGCCGCGATTCATGAAGCCATACGGACAAAGAGTATTTTTGAACTGGAACATCGGGTCCGGAGAGCGGATGGTAGCCTGGGGTGGACGGTTTCGCGTGCGGTTCCAATGATGGATGCGAACGGTGAAATCGTGCAGTGGTTTGGCACCGCCAACGATATCACCGAGCGTAAACAGGCCGAGGAGAAGCTGCGGGAGAGCGAGTCCTTCCTCCATGCCTTCTTTGACAGTCCTGGGATGCTAAGGGGGATTGTCGAGGTCGTAGATGGCAGCATACGGTATGTCTCAGTCAATAAAGCGGTTGCCGCTGCCTATGGCTTGAAGCCGGATGAGGTCTACGGCAAACCCATTAGCGAATTGGGTACGCCCGCTGAAGTAGTGAATCTGTATCTGGAGCATTGTGATGAAGCCCGTCGAAGCGGTCGCGTAGTCTCCTTTGAGGTTTTCAGACGCCTGGCGGAAGGTGACAAGTGGCTTCTTGTGACGGCAAGCTATCTGGGGGCTGGGCCGACGGGGTCTCCGCGGTTCGCTTTTGTTGTGCTCGATATCTCCGGGCGCAATTCAAGCTCCCAGGAGAAATAGCACGCTCACATGGTGAGCCTTCCGGCTATCGCCCAGCGGATCATCCTGAAGCATGGCGGCCGGATTTGGGCGGAAGGGATAGTGGATAAGGATGCGACCTTCCATTTCGCATCACCGAACCCGTGAGGAATGATGACGAGGTCATCAGGAAGATCATCTAAGGTGGAATACAGGGTCACGGCAAGGAAAAAGATTTGGTGAACCACAGAATCAACGCAACCTCGAGAAGCCGATCAATAAAAAAATAAATGATACCGAGGATTCGCAAGATAACATGAGCGGTCACCTTAACCCGGCAAATTATAGAACCGCATTATTCTGGATGCTGGCGCTGCCCATCCTCTACGTCATCAGCCGATACAACTACAACCTTTTCCACAGCCTCGCCGACGGGGCAACCATCGTCATCGCCGCCTCCGCTTTTACGATCGTCTGGAGTTCGCGGCAGCGGGTGGACAACGGTTACTTCCTGTATACAAGCATCGCCTTTCTCTTCTTCGCTATCCTGGATCTGCTTCACATGCTGGGCAACAAGAACATGGGCGTATTCCCCGCTTCTTACGGCAATCTCGGCCCCACATTCTACATCGCCAGCCGGTACGTTCTGAGCATCTCCTTCTTCATCGCCCCCTTTTTCATCCGCCGAAAGCTCAACACGGCCCTCCTATTTGCCGTCTATTCGGCGGCGACGGCACTTATTCTGCTCTCCGTATTCGCCTGGAACATATTCCCGGCTTCTTTCGTCGAGGGGGTGGGGTTGACCCCTTTCAAAGTCATCAGCGATTATGTCATCTGCCTGATTCTGCTGGGGGCCTTGGCCCTGCTGCTCATCAACCGCCAGGCCTTCGATACCCGGGTGCTCAAGATCATCGTCGCCTCGATCATCCTGTCCATCGCCACGGGATTGACTTTCACCTTGTATTCGGATCCTTTCGGCATCACCAACACGGTCGGTCATTTCTTCCAGATCGCTTCCTTCTACCTGATCTATCTGGCCTTTATCGAAACCGGCCTGACCAAACCCCAGGAGATTTTGTTCCGAAAACTGAAACAAAGCGAAGAGCAACTGACGGAAAACCTGAAACGGCTGGATGCGGCCAATGCCGAGCTGAATAAGGAAATTGCCGAGCGCAAGCGGGCGGAGACAGCGCTGCGGGAGAGCGAGCAGATATACCGCAATTTGTAAGAAAATCGAGCGTTGTTTA
>DIWJ01000086.1 GCA_002428445.1 Syntrophaceae bacterium UBA6109 | reverse complement strand
CCGCCTTGTAACGGGGCATGTTGTCCCGGTACCAGGACTCAGTCAGCATCACCTGGGCGATGCGAGATGCGCCGTAACGCTGCATTGCCCGCTCGGCCAGATACTGGCCGTTGCCGCGGGCGTCGAGCGCCCCGTAACGGAACCGCTGCAGGCGATCGCAGATGTAATAGAAAATCTGCTCCTGCTGCTGGAACGGGATGTTCCGCAGCTCGAGGTGAAACGCCGCCTTCCAGGTCGCGTCCTGCTGCTCGATGAGCGGGATGAAGACCGACAGGTCGCCGGTGCGGCCGAAGTCTTCGCCGACGACGGAGTTGCGCTCCTTGTCGATGCCCTTCAGGAGGGGCAGGAGCGTTTCCTCGCAAAAGTCGTTCACCTCCGCGTACCGCAGATGGTCGGCGAGTTCCGCGAATGACGACGGCTGTTCGTACCGGATCACCGGGATCTCGGCGGAAAGGCACGTTTCGATGAGCGCCCGGGTCAGGAAGGTGCCGCTGCCCTGGCTGGGCACGCAGAACAGTTCCTCGTCGGCGTCCTCACCGTAGGAATCGATGACGGACTGCCGCCAGGCGGCCTCGGCCTCCGCGGTCCATTCGCGCTTCAGTACCTCGCAGATCCGCCGGTACAGGCCGTCCTGCAGGGCTTCGTCGAAATCAACCCGGTGCAGGCTATAGGGTTTCTTGCCAGCCCGGATTTCCCGGACCAGGCTGTTGAACTCGTTGGTGTCGCCGAAATGGGTGGAGATGATCCGGACCTGCCCGCCCCAGATGAGGAGCGCCATCGCAGCCTTGATGAGACCCCCGAGGTCGTCGTGGAACGCGGCCTCGTCGATGATGACCCGGCCCTGCTTGCCGCGGAGGTTCGTCGGCCTCGAGGAAAGTGCCGTGATCCTCCAGCCCGATTCCAGGGTGATCCGATAGGCGAGGATCTTCCGTTCCCGGACGACGCCCTCGAATTCCTCCTCGTCGATCTCCTCGTATTCCTCCATCTTGGAAGCGGCCAGATTGTATGCCCGCGCCCAGTTGGCGCAATCGCCGATGAACTCCTGGGCCATGTCCTTCGTGTAGCCGATGTACCAGACGTCGCGCTTCTCCCCGTGGCCCTTCTCGGAGGCGTAGAGCGCGTCGTCGGCGGCCTCGGCCCAGGAAATGCCGACCCGCCGCGATTTCTCCATGACCTTCACGTCGGACTGGTCCGCCACCCATCGCTTCTGGTAGGGCAGCAGGATCCCCGTCGCCGCGCGGGCCTGGTCGAAATCTTTTTCCGTATGGATTGCGTCCGTCATTGTCCGATTCCCAGGATCTTCTTCCGGATCTGTTCGGCCGTCGCGTCGGTGAGTCCCTTGGATTTGGCGATCTTCACGACGTCGTCGGCGGCGTTCTTCGTCTTGTTTCGTATCTCGGCGGCATTCTTTTTCACGTCCACCGAGGCTTTGCTCAACTTCGAAACCATGATCCCGATCTTCGGCAGGATTTCACCGATGTCCTCACCCTGCTTGATCAAGATGTCGAACGTCATCTGCTGGATCAAACGGATAAGGGCTTCAGACAGATTGTCCTCGTCATCACCAACGCTCGCGACGATCGCACGAGCCTGCTCCGTGGCGATTCGGATGGCGTCACAGCGCGCCTGAAAGTTCTGCCCGAACCTGTGTGCTGCGCTGCGGGAAATCTGATAGCCGCGTTCCGACAGCCACGCTATGAGCTGGCTGTAGTTGCTGAAGCTGCGCTTGATCAGTTCCTTCTCGAATTCCTGCCGAATCTCGGGCGGCAGCAGTTCTATTTGCGATCGTGCGGGCATGACGTCACCATTTCCTCGGCCGCGCGATGCCCGGCAGGCAGGGGATCACGTATTCCACGAGATCGATCCCGTAGCGGTTGATCTTGGCGAACCACACAGGAGTCTCGATATTCGATACCGTCAAGAGTTTGCGCTCAACCAGATAGTCAAGCTCGCGCCGGATCTCGTTCAGCGTGATGTCCGGAACGACCGGCTCCATCGCTTTCATCACGATGATCTCTGTCGTGCCGACAGGTTGCGCCGCATAGAGTGCGCGGAGGATCATCCAACGCAGCTCCTCGCGGCGTGCCTTTTCCATGTCGATCAGATGGTCATCCGGCATTTTTCATCTCCTTTTGCTTGTCCCTGACGTCCTCGATGAGATCGCGGAGGCGATCCAGTTTCGTGTTGATGACCACTTCGTGCCTGATGAAATCCTCCTTGCGGACGTAATTCAGCGGGAGGTCGGCCTTGAATTCCAGAAACTGCCTTTCGAGACACTGATTTTGTTCCGCGACCTTTTTCATCTCCGCGAGATGCGAATCCATCTGCGCCTTCAGCGTCGAGAATCCGTGGCTCATCATGAATTTTTGAACGCCGGCCATGATGAGCGACCATGCCGCTATGAGCCCCGCCAGGAAGAGAAACAGCTCCCAGTGCTCTCGCGTCATCATCGCTTATGCTCCTTGTCCGCCTGGCAGGTTATGCAGCGTTCCGCTTTCGGGTTCGCCCGCAAGCGCTCTTCTGGGATCGTCTCTCCGCAGTCGCGGCAGTTTCTGCTGTTGATCGGCATCGCCCTGGTTTCCGAACCGGTTCGCTGGAAATGCCTCGCCAGCGCTTCTTC
>DIWJ01000057.1 GCA_002428445.1 Syntrophaceae bacterium UBA6109 | reverse complement strand
AATCAACAGCGCGGCCGTCTATGCCGCGGCACATCTTAGCTGTCCCAACCGGCGGCCGGGCTTTCGAGGGTCGCCGTAAAAATACGGATCGGGCCAGATCAGCCGGATGTCCTTTTCGATGGCCTTGGCCAGGGCTTTCCGGAGACGGTCGGAGACGAGAGTCCCCTCGATCGTGCGATAGATCGAAACGGGACGAACGTTTTCCTGGCGGGCCAGCGCCGACTGGGACACGCCCTTCTTGACCATCTCGATCCGGATTTCTTTGGGTGTCATTCCAATTACGGGCTTCATTTGGGGCCCCTTTTTTAAGGGTTGCTGTATTAAGCTATTGAAGCTACCTTAAACCTAAGATTTGACATTGTCAAGACAAAACGTAGGTTGTCGGTTAAATTATAGCTGATTTCGATCATTGCTATCGCAAGTACCTGATTTATGATGTTATTATGCTAACCGACAACCGGTTGTCGGTTCCGGTTGTCGGTTCAAGTGCCAACCGACAACCTCTAAGAACGCCATTGGGATGTGTTTATGATGTCTTTTGAGGAGAGAATGGCCTGGGCTATTAACAAAATGAAGGAGAAGAACCGCCTAACAAATGTCAAGATGGGTCAAATATTAGGCGTGAACAAGAACACCGTTGCTGCATACGGTGAAGGTAAGGGTAATCTAAAGGGTATTGCGATTGCCAGCATTGTTAAACATTTCGGCATAGACGCAGAATGGCTAACTACAGGTAAGGGAGAACCGTTTCCGGGTGCCCGTGAAGATTATCGAGAGGCATGTGGACCTGAGTCCGCCCAAGTCGTTATCCATCCAGACATCCCACCCGATGAATTCGTTTTCATCCGCCAGATGCGAGGAAAGATCAGCGCCGGTGGTGGTATTGCGCCGGATAACGCTGTTAATATGGTCGTGGCTTTCCGGAAGGATTGGGTTGCAAAGAAGGGTTCACCGGATCGAATGTCCCTAATCAAGGTTCAGGGAGATAGCATGGAGCCGACGCTTTCCTCAGGCGATCTTGTTCTTGTTAATCATTCCAGAACCGTCGTCCTGCCCCAGGGTGGAATCTACGCGATCGCAATCGATGACGAGATTATGATCAAGAGGATCCAGCCCCTATTTCACGAGAAGAAGCTCAAGATCATTAGCGACAATTCCCGTTATGAGACAATAGAGGTGGATCCAGTCCAGATCCGCATAAACGGCCGCGCGATTTGGTACGGTCGGGAAATCGAAAAGGGTGATTGATGCGGACGTTATGCTGCCATCGGGACACCCAGCTTCATTGATTGTGAATTAAGGAGTAATTTATGACGTCGTTATTTGTGACCCTGGTGATCATAGCGATTTCTATTCTCGTTACGAGGTGGGTCTTGAGGATAGATAAGATCGTCAATCTTCTTGAAAATATTGTTGTATTGTTGGAGAAGAACTCCGGCTCCGTTCCTGTCAAAAAGAAAAACATGTGTCCGACGTGTGGATTTATTCAGGAAGAACAGTTCTGGGGACCGTCTAAATGTCCGAGATGCGGAACGTAATATCTTTGTTGATTATTCAACGTATGGGGTGGGTATCGAGATGGGAAATGGTAATGATAAGAAGAGCGGCGACAGTGGGAAGACTGTAGACAGACGGAGCACGCAGGATGCTCCACCACCGGCACCTGGAGATATCGTAGAGCAAAGAAAGTGGAATTATGCTGAACCGGTGAGAGACACGCTTCCTCCGCCTCAGCCTCCGAAAGATAAGAATTAGGCGCATCCGAAGATTTTCCGTGACGTGATTTTCCGTGACGTTGATTATTCAATGCGAGGGGAGTATCATAATGGGAAATGGTTCGGACAAGAAAGAGGAAGGTGAATTAACCGTCATCAAGGGAAGCAAAAAGGACTTGGAGCTGCCTGAAGGAACAGTGCGGATACCGTGCAAGGCAGATCCAGTGAAGGACACGATCCCGCCGCCTTCGCCACCGAAGGGCGAAAAGAAATAGGGTGATGAGATGGACGAGAACGTTAGTAATGAAAGGCATAAATTATTGTTCAGCGTCCGCAGATCGATCAGGTATCATGCGCGTCGCCGGATGTTCTTCGATTCCCTCTATAAGTGGTCCCAGGCGCTCTCCTTGATCAGCGGATCGGCAACGGTCGCCATCGTGCTGTCCAAAGAATTTGGTACTGCCGCTGCCTGGTTTGCCGCGGCCGTCGCGGTCTTTTCATCGATCAACCTGGTGTTTGGTTTCGCCGGATCGGCGCGGCTTCATAATGACCTGGTGCAGAAATTTTCCGACTTGGAAAAGAGGATGATCTTGGACAAGAATCCGTCTATGGATTCACTGAATGCCTTTACCATTGAACGCCTGGACATTGAGGCTTGTGAGCCTCCGCCGCTGAAGGTTCTGGACGTCATTTGCCATAACGAGCTTTGCAGGGCGATGGGGGCAGGCGAAGAGACGATGGCGAAGATCGGATTCTGGCAGCGGTTGTTCTCCCAGTTTTTCGATTTCAGGGAGCACACGATAAAGGCGCCGAAGCCCTGTTGACACCTGTGTAAAGCTCCAGATCATTTGTGACAAACTGAATTTTATTTTCGGCCTGCGGCTGACTTTCCCCAGTAACGCGCAGTTTGTCACAAACGCCGCCTTCACCGCATGATTTTTCGGGCGCCAAATTTTTCTAAGCTCACATCATCCTTGACGAAACAGCCCTGTGCAGTGCTAAAATCATCCCACCAAATCCCACCTTATCCCGCATAGTCCCTTTGTCACCGACTGTATTTTCCCTTTCAGTTTGTATTCCGTAATAGGCTTCGTCGGGGACCTCTCGATGTCCGAGAAGATCATGCTCCTTCCGCATTTTCGCCCCGCCTCTCCCGCGCTTCGGTTGAGCCATGAGACCGGTACCTCCTCTCGTCTTTCTTCTGGGATTGCCATCGACCCGGCGGACGCGGAGTCCTTCGCGGGGTGAACAGAAGGCATTTAGCGTCCGTCTACACGCCCCGGTAGAAGCCGCTGTCGGCCATCGAGACCACGATCGGCGTGAGGCCCGCGGCCCGCACCGCCGACTCGCCGGCCTTCGTGGTGATCATGCGGCCCCCGCGGCCGCAGACGTGCCCGCGGTACATGATCACGGCGCCGTTGGCAAGGCTCAGGAACGCCCGGCGCCGCGGGACGTCCAGCACCGCGATGTCGGCATCCGCGCCGACGGCGAGACGCCCCTTCCCGGTCAGGCCCAGGATCCTGGCCGGGTTCGTGCTGGTCTTCGTGACGAACTCCGCCAGGGTGAGGGCCTGCAGGTTCACCAGGCAGAGTCCCATTTCCACGATGACGTTCCGCGGGATGCCGCCCCCGTCGGTGCTGATGCAGTCCACGACGAACTTCCCGTCGGGCCGCTTGGCCGTCACCAGGCGCAGCCGCGGTTCGGGTGGATTCACCCGGAAGCTTACCGTCGTGTCGGTTCCACGCCCGCGCCAGTAGTCCACGGCGGCCTTGCCCGTGCCCAAGACCACCTCGCCCCCCGCCTCGATGTTGATCTCGGCCCAGCCGGCCAGGATGGCCGCCTCGAAACCGGCCTCGGTGGGCGGGAACCCGCCGGCCTTCAGGCACTGCTGGGTCACCCGGCTCTCCGGGGCCCCGCTCGAGCACTTGGCGCTGGTGCCGTTCAGGGGCGAGAGGTAGTTTTCCGAACGGAGGTTGGGACGAGCCAGGAGGGCCGCGACGGCCTCTTCCGCTTCCTGCATGTGGGGGCGGATGGTTCCCCGGCAGTAGCTGTTGACATGGGCGATGTGGAGGGCGTTTCCCGCCGCCAGTTCCGCCGCCTGGAGGAAGCCGTCGATGTTGGAACCGCGATCCGCCGTACCCGCGTGGAAAGCCACGTAGGCACGCTGCGCGTTGGCGACCGCTATCGCTCGCGCCGTCGCCTCGGGGGTGAGGGGGTAGTGGCCTCCCAGGAGCTTGAGGCCGATGGCACCGCTGCCGAGCGCCTTGACGGTCAGGGCCTCCAGCTCGGCCCGGTCCGGATTGCTGTCCCGTACGGTGAGACCCGGCCGGACGGCCTCGATGCAGGCGATGTTCAGGCCGGTGCCGTGGTCCCGGAGTATGCTCATGACGCTGCCCACGGGTCCCGACATGTCCAGGGCGGTGGTGACGCCCACGCGCGCCATCATCTTGTGCCCGAACCGGCCCCCGAGCCACTCGGAGGCATGCATATGAAGATCGATGATGCCGGGAACGACGTGGCAACCGCCGACGTCAAGGACCTCCTCCGCCCGCGTGGGGTCGAGGTCGGCTGCAATCTCGGCGATCTTCCCGCCCGCCACGGCCACGTCCGCCACACCATCCAGACCGCTTGCGGGATCCACCACACGCCCGTTCCTGATGAGCACATCGTAGCGATTTGCCATTGCGCGTCTCCCTTCTCCCTCGACGTGGCGTCCCGCTCAAAGTCCCGGTCGAAGGCCGTTTTCAGCGGCCTGCATGTCGGATCAGCGTCTTTCACCGCTGAAAGACTTAGCGGTTGTCAAGCTCCACCTGCTGGAAGAGGCGATCCTGAAAGTCGGGGATGGCCGCCGCGACGCGGGCCCAGGCGGAGAGCATGGGAATTCCCACCGGATTGCGGACGAATTCCGTGACAGCCGATTTCAAAGAATCCATGAAGGCCTCGACGGCCTCGATTTCACTGTGCCGGTCATAGGAGAGCCCGTTGATCAGGGAAAGACCGTGGTACTTCTCGATGCTCACGCGGGCTTCCTGAAGATACGACGCCTGGAGGGTGCGGAAGAAGGCATCGCTCATCACAACCCCATCCTGGGCCAGCACGCGGAAGAGGGCCTTGGCGATGTCTTCCGCCATGCGGAGAAGCCCGTCCGCCGGTTTCCCCTTATCGAGAATCTGGTGCTTGTGTTCGTAGCGTTCGGCGATTTCCACCTGGCAGATCCGATTGATCGAGGCATTCTGGTAGATCTCGCTCAGAAGAGAAACCTCCAGACCCCAGGTCGGGGAGATGCGGATGCCGCGGGCCAGGGTTGCGAGCAGGGCGAATTCGCCGGAAAGGGCGTAGCGGAAGCTGTCGAGATAGGACAGAAAGGAATTCGTGCCGAGAATCCGTTGCAGGGACCGGATCAGGGGGGTATAGAACAGCCGCATGACGCGGCCGAACAACCTGTCCGCCACGCGGACATAGTAGCCTTTGCTGAACTCGAAATCCGTGGCCGGATGGACGACGGGATAGATCAGCCGGGACAGCATCTCCCGGCTGTAATTCACGATGTCGCAATCGTGCAGGGCGATCGCGTAGATGTCCCGCTCGGCGAGGATGCATCCCATCGTCATCCAGACCGATCGGCCCTTGCCGGGGTAATCGAGATCGAAGTCGGAGCGCCGCAGTTCGTCGTAGAACGACTGCATATGCGGTCCGTCGTGCCAGACGATCTTTGTTTCCAGGGGAATGCGGGACATCTCTCTTTTCGCGCGTGCAAATTCGCGTTTCCCCGCCCGGTCCAGCGAAAGGACGATCTTGTGCAGGTATCGGGCCCCCTTCAGTTCCTCGATGATCCCGGGCATGGCCGGAGTATCGAACTCCGAAGCCAGGGCGGGCAGAAGGAGGACGATCTTCCGCTGCCGCGTGATGGCCGTCAATTCCGCGTCGATCTCCGCGATCGGGCGCTCCTTGATTCTCTGGAGTGTCGAGATCATCGCATGTTGCCAGAAATCAGTCATGAGTCGTCTCCTTTTTCCAGATCTCCAGAAGATAGGGCTTCATCCGCTCGAACACTTCCGCATTCGCTTCTGACTGCCGATCGGCCTCTTCGGGAGAGGCATCGGCGAGTTCGTTGATCAGAGAGACGACGCGGGCGTAATAGAGGGGGATCATGGTGTCGAGAACCTTGAAGCGCTGGCGGGGCGTCACCTGAAAGGCGGCGGCATAGCGGTAGATGATGCGAACCCAGGTTTCGATGGGCAGGAGGAAATCTTCCTTGCGTTCCGTCGCCGCCAGGGAGCGCACGATCTTCATGTCGATGTCGTCGATCGACCGTTCCCACAGGCTCTCGAAGTTGCGGAAACCGACCCGGAAGTAATCGATGAGGCTTTCCACGTCGATTTCGAAAGGCGCGGGTTCCTGCTCGAACTCCGCGCCGATGATGGGGACGTCTTTCGAACCCGTCACGTTCTTCCAGAAGTCTTCATGCTGTTCCATCAGCTGGAAGATGGAACCCACGACCTGCCGGAACATGGGGCCGAGATCGGCGGCCGGATCCTTGTGGCCGTGGATCTTGACGCCCAGCCTTGCCTGGCAGATCCGGCAGTGCCGGACGATGGCGGACGTTGTCATCCAGACGTCGATGCCGAAGCGGGCCACGTCCGTCTCCCAGACGTCCTGGTCGAGATAGTGCTTGACCAGGCGGCCGGAGATGCCGAAGTCCCCGCCGATGGGCTGGCGGATCCGCAGGCCGTAAAGCGCCCGGGTCATGTTGTAGGCGATGGTGTTGGTGATCGTCCCGTCAAGCTTGTAGCGCCGGTAGAAGGGCGCGACGAAATCATATCCCTCCTGCACGGGATTCAGGACGTTTCCGATCCACTCCGGCTTGATGGAGACGAGATCCGAATCGAAGACGGCGACGGCCTTCGCCTTCAGGAAATTGGCCGCTTCGAAAACGGCGCGCAGCCCCGATCCCTTTCCGGGGATGCCCCGGTAGATTGTGACGATCTTCTCGATGTTGAAGGATGGAATCTGGACGAGATTGGCGATTTCCCGCGAGTCATCCGTAGATCCGCCGTCGGCTACCAGGATGATCGCGCGGCATTCACCGCAGTATTTCGCCAGACCGGTGGCGACGGCGTCGATGACATGGGCGATCGTTCCGCTGCTGTAATAGGAGGGGATGCCGACGACGATGTCTGCCTGTCCCAGCTGTTCGAGTCGCAGTCGCACATGGTTCCGCAGCGCAGTCATGAAACGGGTCGTCGTCTCCATCGTTCAGCCTCTCAAGAATTGCGGTGTTCGTCTTCCTCCGACAGAATACGGCCCACCACCGTATTCCATCCGAGACTTCCGGGAAAAGGGGCGATGATAAGGTTCGGAAGGCCGAACTCCTCACGGGTTCCGTCGGGCCGCGGAATCAGCACCGGTTGATCCGCCTGTTCGAGCATGGACAGGTCGTTGCGGCTGTCGCCGATGGCGACGGTCCGCAGGTTCGTTCCGCGGAAACGTGCATAGAGGTCGATCAGCCTTCTGGCCGCCCGGCCCTTGTCCTGTTCCGCCGCGATCAGGTGATGAAATCTCCCTCCCGCGGTAATTTTCAGGCCCCGCCGGGCCGCGTCCGCTTCCAAAGCCGGCAACTCGGCGGAGTCGGAGATCAGAAAGGGCTCGGAAAATTCCCTCGCCCGCGCCAGGCCGGCCTGCTCCATGGGGAGTCCTGTCAGTTCGGCGATCTCCGCGGTTTCGAGATCGCCGAAGCCGCGGATGGAAAAGCGTCTCTTCATGTCGGCTACAAAGGCCCGGATTTCCGTATAGGTCTTTCCCATGCGAACGCATCGGTATGGCGGCAGCCGGTCCCCCCCGCCGGAATCGGCGCCGAAATAGCCTTCGGGAAAAAAGAGCGCGCCGCCGTTTTCCACGATAAAAGGATCGCGGACGTTCATCGAGACCCGGATCCTTTCGACCTCCGTCCTCGTCTTGCTCGTGGCGAAGATCAGCGGAACCCCCTCGGCCCTGATCCTCGCGAGACTCGGCGCAGCATCCTCCCAGGAGTAGGTCGCGGAATCGAGAAGCGTGCCGTCGAGATCGGTAAAAATGATCATCCGCATGTGTTCTCCCATTGAGGGGAGAGGAAGATTTCGCTTCCGGGTTCCGTCTGAGGATCTGCGATCGATTGAAGTCTGTTTGCAGGACAACGGAACGGTGCATGGTCAGCCGCGGGCCGGCATGCGTGAACAGACAATTTCCTTATAGCATACCGCCGGCGGATCATCAAACAGGATGTGGAATGGACGGGAATAGCGGTCTTTTTTTTACCGGATGAGGCGCGGCGAGCCCCGGAAAAAAAGAGAATAAAAATACTTTTGTAACAGGAGGAGGCGTGCTATAGACGACCCACAACCTGGAGGTTTGCACCATGCCGGCAACGCCCGCTCCTCAGGTTTTTTTGTTTTTGAGTTGGATTTTGAACCGGGAAATCTTCGATGCCGAGGGCCGGATTCTGGGCCGGATCGGCGACCTTCTGGCCGTGCTGACCGAGCCTTATCCCGTGGTAACGGACGCGCTGATCATAGCGAACAAGGGGCGGGAGGCCCTGCTCCTTCCCTGGCGGAAAATCCGGGAAGAGGGCGGGCGGTACGTCGCGGCTGAGCTCGCGCCGGCCGATTGGCGCAGTCCCGCACTCCGCAACGGCGACATCCTTCTGCGCGAGGCGCTCCTGGACAAGCAGGTCGTGGACACCGACGGCGCGAAGATCAGGCGCGTCAACGATCTTCAGTTTCTGAAGATCCGCGGGGGGCTGCATCTGGTGCACGTCGACGTCGGCTTCCGGGGATTGATGCGGAGGGTCGGACTCGAGACGGCGGTCGATAAATTGCTCATGTCGCTCTTCGACTACAAGCTTTCCGATCAGTTCATCTCCTGGAAATTCATCCAGCCGATCTCGACGCCGGACCTGCTGCGCCTGAAGATCACGCAGAACCGCCTCTCGCAGCTGCATCCGGCGGATCTGGCCGACATCATCGAGGAATTGAATGTTCATCAGCGGACGGCCGTCTTCCAGACCCTGGACGTGGAAACGGCAGCGGAGACCCTCGAGGAAACGGATCCCAAAATCCAGGTCAAGCTCATTGAAGATATGCCGCCGGAGAACGCCTCGGATATCATCGAGGAGATGTCTCTGAGTGAGGCGACTGACCTCATCGGCGACCTCTCGAAAGACAAGGCGGAAGTGATCCTCAAGGAGATGGAAAAGGAGAGCGCTGAGGATATCAAGGAACTGCTCGTCCATCCGGAGGAAAAGGCGGGCGGCCTGATGACGACGTCTTTCGTCCGTT
Organism: Syntrophaceae bacterium UBA6109; assembly: GCA_002428445.1. The sequence goes on along the minus strand of DIWJ01000057.1, from coordinate 73,329 downwards.
TTCCGCCGAGCACGACGGCGGCCGAAGCCCTCGCCCACCTGCGTAAGGAGGCCGAGGAAGTGGAGCTGATCTATTACGCCTACGTCGTTGATACGGAAGACCACCTCCTGGGCGCGATCAGCCTGCGCGACCTTCTGGTAGCCTCCGACCAGTGCAAAGTCGACGAACTGATGGACACCCGCATCGTGTCCGTCGGTCTCGATGCCGATAAGAGCGAGATCGCGGACCATTTCGCCAAGTACGGAATCATCGCGATCCCGGTGGTGGACAAAGACGGCAAGATCGAGGGGGTCATCGATTTCAAAAACCTCCTGGAGGCCGTTGCGCCCGAATTGGGCCAGTAGAGTCGAATCCGGCAGCGAGCGCATTCCCCGCGGCTTGCCGCGGGGTAAGCGAGCGAATGACGTTCAAGATCCCTTCCTTGAGGATCGAAGATTCTCCGGAGCTTGCTCCGGAGAGCTTCAATCCGGCAGCAAACCCGCTCCGGGCGGCTGTGACGCGGGGCGGGCAAGCGAAAGGACGGACTATCTTCCCGGGGGATTTGAACCTCTCCGCGCTTCGCTGCGGAGATCTTCCATTTTCCGCGGATTGAGGCGAACCGCTCCCATGTCCGAACGCGATCCGGAACAGAAGACCCAGCGATTTTTCGACGCCTTCTCCGGCAAGGGATTCTGGCGGTCCATCGGCATTTTTTTTGCCCTGATCGGACCGGGCATCATCACCTCCAACGTCGACAACGACGCCGGCGGCATCACGACGTATTCACTTGCCGGCGCGCAGTACGGCCTGTCGCTTCTCTGGACCCTGATCCCCATCACCGTCGCATTGATCATCATCCAGGAGATGTGCGCCCGCATGGGCGTGATCTCGGGCAAGGGACTCTCCGATCTCATCCGCGAGCGGTTCGGCGCCAAGATCACCTTCTACCTCATGGTCGTCCTCTTCTTCACGAACCTGGGCAACACCATTGCCGAATTCGCAGGGGTCGCGGCCAGCCTCGAGATTTTCGGCGTCGGACGGCACCTCTCCGTACCGGCAGCGGCCGCGCTCGTCTGGTGGCTGGTGGTCAAGGGAAACTACAAATCGGTCGAGAAGGTGTTTCTGTTTGCCTGCGTATTCTACCTTTCCTACGTCGTTTCCGGCTTCATGGGCAAACCCGACTGGTCGGAGATCGGCAGGGCCTTTGTCTCTCCCACGATCCGCATGGACGCAGGATTCCTGACCATGACCCTGGGCCTCGTGGGTACGACGATCGCTCCCTGGATGCAGTTCTACCTGCAGTCCTCCGTCGTGGACAAGGGATTGAAGGCGAGGGACTATCAGTATCTCCGGATGGACGTCATCCTGGGGTCGGTCACGGTCAACATCGTCGCATTCTTCATTATCATGCTGTGCGCCGTCACCCTTTTCCAGGCGGGCATCCGCATCGAGACGGCCAAGGACGCGGCGCTGGCGCTGGCGCCCCTGGCCGGCGATTACTGCTCGTGGCTTTTCGCCATCGGGCTTCTGAACGCCTCGCTTTTTGCCGCCTCTATTCTGCCGTTGTCCACGGCCTACACCATTTGCGAGGCCTTCGGCTGGCAGTCCAGTCTCAACTGCAAGTTCGTTGAGGCTCCCCACTTCTACGGCCTCTATTCGCTGATGATCTTCCTGAGCGCGGGAATCATCCTGCTGCCGGACATCCCGCTGATTTCGATCATGTTCTATTCGCAGGTCGCCAACGGCCTGCTCCTGCCGGTCGTCCTTCTCTTCATGCTCTACCTCATCAATGACCGGCGGATCATGGGGCAGTACGTAAACGGCCCGGTGATGAACATCGTCACGGGAGTCACCGTGATCTGCCTGATCGCCCTTTCGGGCGCCATGGTGGTTTTCTCGCTCCTCTCGTAGGCTGCAGTTCCGCGTGAAAGGTCCTGCCCATGAAGCGCAGGGTAACGACGGTCATCGATCGGGAACGCTGCACCGGCTGCGGCAGTTGCATCCGCGTCTGTCCCTCGAGGACGCTTTCCCTGGTCGGCGGAAAGGCGGCCGTGACCGGAGAACGGTCGCTCGGTTGCGGGCAGTGCGCCGCGGTCTGTCCCGCCGCAGCCGTTTCCGTAGGCGCCATCGACCCCGCGATGCTGGAATTCGCGACGTTCCGCGTGTCCGGGGATTGGATCCCCTGGGGCGGCTTCGACCCGGCGAAGCTGGCGCAGTTCATGGCCTCCCGGCGATCGTGCCGCAATTTCGAGGATCGCCCCGTCGGGCGGCCGATCCTCGAAGACCTCGTGAAAATCGCCGCCCTGGCGCCATCCGGGACGAACAGCCAGGTCTGGACGTTCACGATCCTGCCGACGCGGCGGGAGTTGCTGGCCCTGGGCGAGAGGATTTTGCCGCTGTTCGAGCGCCTCAACCGGCTGTCGCGAAACGCCGTCGTGCGCAATGTCGCCAAGGGGCTCGGGCGGCCGGAGTTGGACGGGTATTACCGGGAGTACGCCCAGTCGGTCGAAAAGGCGATCGCCGAGTGGCGGCAGGGGGGGCGCGACCGTCTCTTTCACGGGGCGGCGGCGGCCATCGTCATCGGCAGCCGGCCCGGGGGAAGCTGCCCTGCGGAAGATGCTCTGCTGGCGGCCCAGAATCTCCTGCTGGCGTCACACGCCATGGGTTTGGGGGCGTGCCTCGTCGGTTTTGCGGTGGCTGCCATGCGGAGGGATTCTTCCCTGCAGAAATTTCTGGGAATTCCGGAGAACGAAAAGGTCCATGCCGTCGTCGCCCTGGGTTATCCGGCGGTGGCGTACTGCCGCCTGGCGGGACGCAAGAAAGCGGTGTTGCGGTATTTCGAACCGAAAGGCCCGGCATGAACTGCGGCAGGGCCTGCCACAGGGTTCGGAAGGCGGTCCCGCCGTTGCGCAGGGCCGGTCTTAACGGAGAATCCGGCCGATCCTGCTCCAGCGGACGTTGGTTTCTTCGCTGTTCCATGACCAGTAGATGATCATGGCCTTTCCCATCACATCCTTGAGTTCGACAAAACCGAAGAAACGGCTGTCATAACTCTGGTCCCGGTTGTCCCCCATCACAAAGATGCTTCCCTGGGGAACGGTGACAGGTCCGAAGTTGTCCCTCTTCTGCAGAGCGGCCGGGAGGACGACGTCGTCCGTGTACACCCCGTGCAGATCTTCGTAGAGTTTCCCGTTCAGAAAGATCTTCTTGTTGCGGATCTCGACCGTATCGCCGGCGACGCCGATCAGCCTCTTGATGAAATCCTTGGAGCGGTCTTCCGGATAGATGAAGACGACGATATCGCCGCGTTTCGGTTCCGTCACGGGAATGAGCGTCGTCCGCAGCAAGGGGATCTTGACGCCGTAGATGAACTTGTTGACGAGGATGTGGTCGCCGATCTGGAGCGTCGGTTTCATGGAACCGGATGGAATCTTGAAGGCCTGCACAATGAAGGTCCGGATGAAGAACGCGATAAGGATCGCGATGAGGATCGCCTCCACGTATTCCTGAATTTTCGATTTGGGTTTCGACATGGGTCCGCCTTCTTCCTTACGAGTAGATCTTCATCAGCACGATCACGGTCATCGTCAATGCGCACAGTCCTTTGAAAAGAATGCCGGCAGCCGTACCCAGAAGGGCGCCCCAGGCGGCCCGCAGGGCCGGTTTGATCCGGCGCTGCCGCAAGATTTCCGCGGCGAGCATGCCCGTAAAGCTTCCAAGGAACATTCCCAGGAGCGCCCCCGCGCCGAACATCAATGGCGCCAGGAGGAATGCGCCCAGGAGTCCTCCTCCCAGGGACGCCCAGAATGCCTTCCCCGATGCGCCGAACCGGGCCGCCCCCAGCATTCCCAGGACAAACTCGCCGGCCTCGGCGGCGATGGACAGAACCGCCAGCACGGCCAGCAACCGGAAGCCGATCGGTTCGAAACCGGTGAAGAGGGCGTACAAAAAGGAGGCGACCAGGATCAGGACCGTTCCCGGCAGGCTGAAGACCGTTGCAAAAATCCCGGCGGCGAGCGCCAGGACGAACAGGGTTAGTCCCGCTGCTTCGAGAGGGATCAAGGTCAGCGCTTTCTCTTCTTCGCCGGGCGGAATCGTTCCCAGATCAGGATGAACTGCGCCGCAATGAAAACGGACGAGTAGGTGCCTATGATCACGCCGACGATCAGGGCAAAGGCAAAATCGTGGATCACCTCGCCGCCCAGGAAGAACAGGATGACAACCACGATCAGGACGGTGAGGGACGTCAGGATCGTCCTGCTCAGGGTCTGGTTGATGCTTACGTTGATGAGCTCTCCCAGCGTCTGCCGGGGATTTTTTCTCACGTTTTCGCGGATGCGGTCGAAGACGACGATCGTGTCGTTGATGGAGTACCCGACGATGGTCAGGAGGGCCGCCACGATGGTCAAGGTGAATTCCTTGTCGAAGAGCGAAAGCGCTCCCACGGTGATAAGCGTATCGTGGACGAGGGCGAGGATGGCGCCAACGGCGTACCGGAATTCGAAGCGGAAGGCGATATAGATCAGCATCCCCAGCCACGCGAAAACGAGCGCCCAGATCGCCTTGTTCGTGAGATCCTTGCCCACCTTGGGACCGACAACTTCGACACGGCGGATTTCGAAGGCCCCCTTGCCGATAGCGGCCGTCAGGGCGTCTTCGATCTTTCCGGAGAGGCCCTTCGTGTCGGAAGACGACTCATGCGTCCTTACCACGTATTCCTGATCCCCCACCTGCTGGATGATGCTGTTCTCGAGTCCGATCGGCTTGAAAGCCGCGCGGATCTTCTCCGTGGGCGTTTCGGCTTTGAACTTGATCTGGACGAGGGTTCCGCCCGCAAAGTCGATACCGTAGTTCAGACCCCCGTGCAGGATGACCGAGAGGATACTGATGACGATCATGGCGACGGATGCGATGAAGGCGATCTTCATCTTTCCCACGAAGTCGATATTGAGGTTCTGTTTGAGCAGTTCCATGAAAGTCTCCCGGAGTTATATGCTGATTGTCTGGAGTTTTCGATTCCAGACGAAAAAGTCGAAGACGATCCGCGTCACGAAGACGGCGGTGAACATGCTGGCGACTATTCCGACGCTGAGTGTGACGGCGAATCCTTTGATCGGACCGGTTCCGAACCCGAACAGGAAGAGCGCCGCGATCAGGGTGGTCAGGTTGGAGTCGAAGATCGTCAGGAAGGCCTTTGCGTAACCGGAGTCGATCGCCGCACGCGGCGTTTTGCCCAGCCGCAATTCCTCCCGGATCCGCTCGTAGATGAGGACGTTTGCGTCCACGGCCATGCCGATGACCAGCACGATGCCGGCGATGCCGGGCAGCGTGAGGGTCGCCCGGAAAGCGGCGAGCGTGCCCAGGATGAGAAGGATATTGAGCAGCAGCGCCAGATTGGCGATGAAGCCGGAAAGACGGTAGTAGACGACCATGAAGAAGACGACGGCGAGGCCGCCGATGAGGATGGACCGGATGCCCCGTTCGATGGAGTCTTTCCCCAGCGACGGGCCGACGGTCCGCTCTTCAAGAATATTGACCGGCGCCGGGAGGGCGCCTGCTCGCAGGACGATGGCGAGGTCCCGGGCTTCATCCATCGTGAAAGAGCCGGTGATCTGGGCGTTGCCGCCGGAGATCCGCTCCTGGATGACCGGCGCGGAATGCACGCTTCCATCCAGAACGATCGCCAGCCTCTTTTTGACGTTTTCGCCCGTGATGCGCTCGAAGTCGGCCGCTCCCTGGGCATTGAATTTTATCGATACATGCGGCTCGCCGAAGCGGTCGCCGATCTGGACGGTGGCGCTCTCCAGGGACTCGCCCGTAAGCAGTGTCTTGCTCTTGAGAAGGAGGGGCGAAGTGGATCGCCGGCCCGACTGCCGGTCGACGCGGACTTCATTCAAAATCTCGTCCCCGTCAGGAATGTTTCCCTTCATCGCCTCCTCGAGGCTGTGCTCCTCGTCCACGAGCTTGAATTCCAGAAGCGCCGTCCTGCCGATCAGGTTCTTGGCCCGCCCCGGATCTTTCACGCCGGGCATTTGCACGATGATCCGGTTCTCCGCCTGGGGAATGATTTCCGGCTCGGAGATGCCGAACTGGTCGACGCGGTTGCGGATCGTCTCCAGGCTCTGTTCCACGGCCAGTTTCTTGATTTCGTCCTTGCGCTTGCTCCGGAGGTCCAGCGTGACCTTGTGTCTGCCGTCGACGACCTCCGTCCCCACCTGCTCAAGGTCGGAATACTGTTCCTTGAGCATCTTTTCGAAGGCGCTCTGTGCGGCCGAGTCCGGAAGTTCCAGTGTGATGGTGGTGCCCTTGGCCCGCTCGATGTGCTTGAAGCGGATCCGGTTGTCCATCATCGCTTCCCGGAGATTGTTCGCGAGCCGCTCGGAGTTGCTTTCGACCGCCTTTTCCGTATCGACCTCCAGGACGAGGTGCATGCCGCCCTGCAGATCCAGCCCCAAATGGATGGCCTCCTTGGGGAGATTTTCCTTCCAGAAGGAGGGCAGATTCGACGTAAGAGTGGGTGTCAGGTAAAACAGCGCCACCAGGCAGACGATCGCCGTGATCGCCGTTCTCATCTGTATGCTCTTCCACATAATGAGGACCTTTCCGTTCTATTCTTTGTCGGCCTTCTGCACGATGCCGGCGACGGCGCCGCGGGTCACTTTGATCTTGACATTGGGCGCGATCTCGAGGGTTACCACCGTATCCGTGAGGGCCGCGATCTTGCCGTGAATCCCGCCCGTCGTCACGACCGTATCTCCGTGGGCGAGGCCGCTGAGCATCGCCTTGAGCTCTTTCTGCTTCTTCTGCTGGGGCCGGATGATCAGAAAATAGAAGATGGCGAAGAGGATCGCCATCATCACGAAGAAGCTGATGTCACCGCCCGGTGCGGCCTGACCGCCCCCAGGGCCTCCCATGGCATAAGCAATTGAATTCAATTGGTTGTCCTCCTTCTATTGTTTCAAGAATTCCTTTTGAAAATCTGCGTACCGATCTTCCTCAACGGCGCTGCGGATGCGCTCCATCAGCCGCATGTAGTACCGGACGTTGTGGATCGTGTTCAGGACCAGCGCCAGAATTTCCCCGGCGACAAAAAGATGCCGCAGATAAGCGCGCGAGAAGTTCCTGCATGTGTGGCAGTCGCAATCGCGGTCCGGCGGCTCTTGGTCGTCCCGATAACGGGCGTGTTTTATAACAACCTTTTCTTCGTTTGTAAACAACAATCCATGCCGCGCGCAACGGGTCGGAAGAACGCAATCGAACATGTCGATTCCATAGCCGACGCAACGGACAATGTCCTCCGGAGTGCCCACTCCCATCAGGTAGCGGGGCCTGTCTTCCGGCAAAAGCGGGGCTGTTTCCTCGGTGATCTCGTACATGAGCTTCCGGGGCTCCCCGACGCTGACGCCGCCGATGGCATATCCGTCGAAGCCGACGGCGACGATCTGTTCCGCCGCCCGCCGACGCAATTCGGGATAGGTGCCGCCCTGGACGATTCCAAACAGCGCCCGATCGTCCGCTTTCTTGTGTTTTCTGGTCCGCGCCGCCCATTCGGCGGTCAGCTTCATGGACGCCTCCGTCTCTTTCCCGGAACATGGATAGGGCGTGCATTCGTCCAGGCACATCATGATGTCCGATCCGATCGTTTCCTGGACGGCGAGGGCCGTTTCCGGCGTGAGGAGATGCCGCGACCCGTCGATGTGCGACTGGAAGAGAACCCCTTCGGAGGTGATCTTGCGCAATTTGGCCAGGCTGTAGACCTGGAATCCGCCGCTGTCGGTGAGGATCGGCTTCCTCCATCCCATGAAGCGATGAAGCCCTCCGGCGGCGCGGATCGTATCGCTTCCGGGACGAAGGTAGAGGTGATAGGTGTTGGCGAGGATCATTTCCACGCCCTGGGTTTCGGCCTGAGAGGGCAGGAGGGCCTTGAGGGCCCCCTGCGTGCCCACAGGCATGAAGGCGGGCGTCTGCACCGCGCCGTGCGCCGTTACGAGCCGGCCCGTCCGCGCGTTGCAGCCGGCATCTCTTCGAATCCGCTCGAAGCGGAAGGCCTGTCCGGGTGTGACCATCGACCGTGTTCCTTTCACAGGATCAGCATGCAGTCGCCGTAGCTGAAGAAACGGTATCGCTCGCGGATTGCCTCCGCGTAGGCCTCCATCATCCTTTCCCTGCCTGCGAAGGCGCAGACAAGCAGGAAGAGGGACGAGCGGGGGAGATGGAAGTTGGTCAGGAGGGCGCCCACCCGGCGGAACGGACGGCCCGGATAGAGATAAAGGCGGGTTCGCTGCGAACCGGCGGAGATCCTGCCGTCTTCGGCGGCGGCGCTTTCGATCGTCCTCGTCGAGGTTGTCCCGACGGCGACGACCCGCGCCGCGGTATTCATGATCCGGGCGGCCTCGGCCCCGACCTCGATGCGCTCTTCATCCATGACGTGATCTTCCACGTGTTCCGTTTCGATGGGCCGGAAAGTGCCGTAGCCGACATGCAGCGTGACTGTGGCAACGGGAATGCCGCGGTCGCGGATGGCAGCGAGGACCGCGGGGGTGAAATGGAGGCCCGCCGTGGGGGCGGCGACGGATCCCGGAACCCTGGCATAGACGGTCTGATACCGTTCGAGATCGGCAGCGGAGATACCGGTCCCGCCGCTGCGTTTGATGTAGGGGGGCAGCGGTGCGCAGCCGTGCCGGTTCAGGAAGGCGTTGAAATCCATACCGGTCACGAAACGGACCCGCCAAGTCTTGTCCGGCAGCTTTTCCAGGATTTCCGCTTCCGCGTCCGTTCCGATTTTCACGGATGTTCCCGGCCGCACCCTCCGGCCCGGTTTCACGAGGGCCGTCCAGAGCGCGCTGCGTTCGTCTTCGCAGGAAAGAAGGAGGAACTCGACGCGGCCGCCCGATTCCTTGTTTCCGAAGAGGCGCGCGGGGATGACGCGGGAGTCGTTGACGACGACGGCATCGCCGGGGCGAAGATATCCCGGCAGATCGCAAAAGCGCCGGTGTTCGAGACGGCCCGAATCCCGGTGGACGACAAGGAGGCGCGACTGGTCGCGATCTTCGCAGGGCGCCTGCGCGATCAATTCCTCGGGGAGTTCGTAGTCGAAGTCATCCAGTTTCATATTGAAGAAGACCTGCGAGAGGATCGATTTCAGGTTCGACCCTTGCGCGATCAGCTCCGGCCCAGCCAGACGAGGGCGAGTCCGCCCAGCATGGCCGCCAGTCCCAGGAGGCGCAGTTTGGAATCCGGCACCTCGACCAGTTTGAGGAGATAGGCCTTGATCTTATCCGGAAAGGCGAAGTAGGGAAGCCCCTCGATGACAAATACCATTCCCAGGACACAGAGAAAATATTTCATCGTTCTTCTTCCTTCTTGACTTCATTCCAGAGGCTGTCCAGCCGCTGGAACGTCGCCTCGGCCGGCGACAGGCCTTCCCGGCGGAGCCGCTCCTCGATGCGGCGGAAGCGTTCTATAAATTTTTTCACCGCCTCCGTCAAGGATTGCTCCGCGTCCACCTTCACAAAACGGCAGAGGTTGACGACGCTGAAGAGGAGATCGCCGATCTCTTCATCGATCCGCTCCTTTTCTTTCGCTGTCAGGGCGGCGCGGAGTTCGGCCAGTTCCTCGTCGATCTTCTTCAGGACCCCGCCGGCATCTTCCCAGTCGAAACCGGCCCTGGCGGCCGCTTCGCCGATCCGCTGCGCCCTCGCCAGGGCGGGCAGCGCGCGGGGGACGCTCTCCAGCGCCCCCTGCCTGTCCGGAGGTTTCTTTTCGAGGCGCTCCTTGATATCCTTCCAGTTTGCCTTGACGTCCGCGACGCCGTTCACGCGGACCTGCCCGTAGACGTGGGGATGGCGCCGGATCATCTTTCCGCCCACGGCCGCCGTTACATCCGCAAAAGAAAATTCAGCCGCCTCTTCCGCAAGGCGGACCAGAAAGAGGATCTGGAAGAGGAGATCTCCCAGCTCCTCCTTGAGGGCTTCCGGGCTGCCGTCCCGGATGGCGTCGACGACCTCGTACGACTCCTCGAGAAGGTATCGCCCGAGATCTTCCTTGCGCTGCTCCCGATCCCAGGGACAGCCGTCCGGGCTCCTCAGTTTGCGGATGATGGCGGCGAGTGCCTCGACGTCATAAACCGGAGATTGCGCCTTGCCCATGATGGACCTCTTCAACACGATTGAAATGAAAAAACCCCCGGGGCCTGAAAGAGCCGGCCCCGGGGGCGTCCTTACGCATTCCAGCCGCCGAAGATCAGGCGGCTTTTGCCTTGCGCTCCGGCCGCTTGTACATGACCGCGAAGAGGAAACCCACGATCAGCAGGCCGGCCGCCGTGTAGAGGGCGGTCGTTTTTGTCAACTGGGCGAAGACCAGGGGACCGAGAACACCGGCGACGCCCCAGGCCGTCAGCATGACGCCGTAGACCCGGCCGATGTAGGCGGGGCCGAAGGAATCCGCCGCGAAGGCCGGCATCGTCGCGAATCCGCCGCCGTAGCAGGCCAGAAGGTAGCAGGCGATGACCGTGAAGATCACCGTGTTGCCGATCTGGGGCAGCAGGATATAGAGGATCGCCTGGCTGATGAACATGGTGATGAAGACGTTCTTCCGGCCCATCTTGTCGGACAGCGACGCCCAGAAGAGGCGCCCGAGACCGTTGAAGATCGAGGCGATGGCGAGGATCGTCCCGCCGGCGATGGCCAGCTCCTTGACGTCCGTCATCGTCTTCTTGAGAACATCCTGTGCCATCGGGGAAAGCTGCGAAAGGAGACCCAGACCCGCCGAAACGTTCAGGCAAAGCATGGCCCAGAGCATCCACCACTGGGGTGTCCTCTTGGCTTCATCGAAGGTGAAGGAATCGGCCGCCGAGGTCGTCGTCTTGGACGGCGTGAAGCCGGCAGGGAGCCAGCCCTTCGGGGGATTCTTGAAGACGAGGGCGGAAAGGGTGCACAGGACCAGGTAGATCACGCCCAGGATATAGAAGGAATTGGCCACGCCCATTTTGACGATCATGGCGGGGACGATCTTGCCGATGAAGAAGGCGCCGAAACCGAAGCCCATGACGGCGAGCCCGGTCACGAGACCGCGCTTGTCCGGGAACCAGCGGATCAGGGTGGCGATGGGTGTAACGTAGCCGAAGCCGTTGCCGAGGCCGCCGATGAGTCCATAACCGACGTACATGATGAAGAGGCTGCCCGTCGCGTCCGCGACGCCCGCCAGGATCGTGCCGACGCCGAAGAGGATTCCGCCGATGGTGGCGACGAATTTCGGACCCTTCTTGTCCACGAGCCCTCCGCCGAAGGCGGCGGAGATGCCGATCATGCCGATCAGGATCATGAAGGTCATCTGGACCTGCATCTGGCTCCAGCCGTGGGCCGTCATCAGGGGGTTCTTGAAGACCGACCACGCGTAGACCGTGCCGAGGCACAGCTGCAGGACGATTGCCGCAATGGCGATCAACCAACGCTTGCTTTCGAGATTCTCATTTCCATTGCTCATACGTATGCCCTCTCCTTTTTGTTTGATAAATGACAGGATGCCTTGACTGACAAACCGCTTGAGAACGAATATCTCCTGAATGCGCGTCTATAGAGGGAACAGAGGGCTTTGTCAAGAGGAATATATTTGAAAATTCAACGGAGTTTCTTTGGGTTAGAAAGATTTCCGGGCCGGTATCCATCGGCAATCGTTCAAGTTTTACCAAGGGCGGATTTGCGGCTGCAGATCGCGCCGGTGTCGAAGATTCCGGTTTTTCTGTTTACCGCCGTTTTCACCCGGGGATAACCTTGCCCAGAAGTTCCATGATGTGCAGCACGGGCTGCTTCATCTGCGTCTGCCGGACGCCCCAGGCCAGCTGCAGGTGGCAGCCGGGGTTGGCCGTAACGAGGATATCCGCTCCGGTCGCGCGGACGTTGGCGAGCTTGCGGTCGAGGATCTTCCGGCTCGCCTCCAGTTCCTTCAGGGCGAAGGATCCCGCCATGCCGCAGCACCAGTTCGCCTCCTTCATCTCCCGGTAATCGATTTCCGGGATCTGCCGGATCAGTTGACGCGGCTGGGCGGAAATGCCCTGGCCGTGGGCGAGGTGGCAGGGTTCATGGTAGGTGACGGAGGAGGGGAACGGCTTGAAACCCTCCGTCCGGAGGCCGGCCTCCGCCAGGAGCTCCGAGACGTCGCGCACCTTTGCACGGAACCCGGCCAGACGTCCGTGCTCGATCCGGCCGTCGAGGACCTCCTCGTATTCCTTCAGCGCGCAGCCGCAGCCGGCGCAGTCCGTGACGATGTAGTCGACGTCGAGCTTCGAAAAGAGATCGAGGTTGATCCTGGCCAGTTCCCGGGCGGTCGTGCGGTCCCCCTCGGCGAGGTGCGGGGCGCCGCAGCACTTGACTTCCTTCGGTGTCAGGACGTCGAACCCCTGCTGCGCAAGGACGCGGGCCGTCTGGCGGGAGACCTCGGGGAAGGTCAGGCTCATCGCGCAGCCCAGAAAGAATCCCACCCGCCCCCGCTTTGCCCCGCGGGCCGGGATCCGCCTGGGAAGGACCTGCCGCAGGGGCCGCTCCAGAGAAGGGAGGATGCCTTCCATCTTGGCGAGGACGTCCGGCAGGAGGCGGTTGACGCCCAGGTTGCGCATGGCCCACTGGAGGCCGAGTCGCTGGTAGAGGCGCATCGGCAGCATCGAGGTTTCCATGAGCTCCGGCGAGGGAAGCATCTTCCTGAGGATAAAGGTGCGTAGCATCCCGGCGGCGGGGCGCAGCGGATGGAAGACATGGGACTGGCTGCGGCAGAATTCCATGATCGGTCCGACCTTCACGCCGGAGGGGCAGGCGGTGGAGCAGGCGCGGCAGTCGAGACAGAAGAAGGCCTCTTCCCCCCGACGGCCTTCGAAAATTCGAGTTTCCCCTCCGCGATGGCGCGGGCCAGCGCGGCCCGTCCGCGGGGGCTGGAGCGCTCGCGATTCGTAAGGGCATAGGTCGGACAGACGGCCAGGCAGAAGCCGCAGCGCATGCATTGCAGGATGGACTCATAGGAAGGGGCGTCTTCGGGGGCGAAGTTTCCCAGCGCGGCGGTTTCAGGCATGCGATCCTCCTCTTCCCGCGTTCGGGGAGCAGGCGCAACTCGTCTCGTCAAGGAACATCTTGCCGGGGTTCATGATGCCCGCCGGATCGAAGGCCGCCTTGATGCGCCGCATGACGCCGACGCCGCCGGGGCCGATCTGCCGCTGGAGGTAGTCTCTCTTCGCCAGCCCGATACCGTGTTCGCCGGAGACGGTTCCGCCGAGAGCCAGGACCTTCTCGTACAATTCCGAAAAGAAGGCGTGAACGCGCTGGAGCTCGTCTTTATTCCGCTCATCGGTGACGGCCGTGGGGTGAAGATTCCCGTCGCCGGCGTGGCCGAACGTGGCGACCTTGACGTTGTATTTCGCCTTCAGCCGTTCGATCTCCGCGAAGGTTTCCGAAAGGCAGCTTCTCGGAACGGTTGCATCCTCGAGGATCGTCGTGGGCGAGACGCGGGCGACGGCGGAAAGAGCGGTCCGCCTCGCCGCGGCGAGCCTGTCCGCCTCGGCGGTATCCTTGGCTTCGTAGATCGCGTCGGCCCGGATCGATTCCAGGACCTTCCGTACTCCGTCCGCCTCTTCGGCGACCGTGGCCGGATGGCCGTCGACCTCGATGAGCAGGAGCGCCGCCATGTTGCGCGGCAGGCCGATCGCTTTGTAATCCTCCACGCAGTTGATGGTCGTCCGGTCCATGATCTCCAGCGTCGAGGGGATGATCCGTGAGGCGATGATTCTGGATACCGCTTCGCCGGCAGTGCGGATATCCTGAAAGTGGGCGAGGAATGTGCGCTTGGCCCTGGGGGGATTGATGAGGCGCACGGTCACCTGCGCCATGATGCCGAGCGTGCCTTCGCTGCCGACGAAGATGTCGCGCAGGGAGTAGCCGGCGACGTCCTTCACGCATTTGTTGCCGGCCGTGATCGCGGTGCCGTCGGCGAGGACGCCGGAGATCCCCATGACGTAGTTGCGGGTCACGCCGTACTTGAGGCCGCGCAGGCCGCCGGCATTTTCCGCCACGTTACCGCCGAGCGTGGAGATGGTCTGGGAACCGGGATCGGGGGGATAGAACAGGCCTTTCGCGGCGACGGCATTGAAGAGGTCGAGGGTGATGACGCCCGCTTCGACCGTCGCGGCAAGGTTTTCCTCGTCGATCTCCAGGATGCGGTTCATCCGGGTCATGCAGACGACCATGCCGCCCTGCACGGGGGCGCTGCCGCCGGAAAGTCCGGTGCCGGACCCTCGGGGAACGATGGGGAGCCCCTCCTGACGGCAGAAGTCGACGGCGAAGACGAGGTCCTCCTGCGACTTCGGATAGACGACGACATCCGGAATATAGTGCATTTCCGGGGTGGAATCGTATCCCAGTACCAGGAGGTCCTCCTTTTCCGTGTAGATGTTTTCCCGGCCGAGCCTGCCGGCGAGATGGTCGATCTTTGCCCTGCCGATCATACGGCACCCCCCTTTTCAAGTGCGATGAAGACTGCTGCCGAGGTCCTCCTCCGGTCGCGGCAGCGCGGCCGTCCTTATCACGGCATACGAGAAAAACCGCCGCTGTATAATCGGATTTGCGGCCTTTTGTCAAGACGAAAATAGAAGAATCTCAACAGTTTGCATAAAATACATGGTAAGAGAAAAAACCACGTTGGTAAGGAAAACTTCCGGGAAGAGCGGTGTCCCCGAGGCTGACGATATTTTCGGAGCGGCTGGCGGTGCGGGGCTCTGCATTGCACGAATCGTCCGCCTTTTTTCATCGGAAAACGGATCGAGTCGATGTACAAAGGGGAGTGAAGAAGCGTATTTTTTTCTTTGCTTCCTTTGCCCCGTCCCGCTATAATCCGCGGCAAAATTGAGAAGGATCTTCTCGAACCGCCATCCTGGAAGGAGGTCGTCATGACAGGGAAAAAATCGCTGTTCCTTGTGTTTGTCTGCGGGGTTCTCCTGAGCCTCTGCATCGCAGGGCCGCTTCGCGGGCAGGAAATTACTCCCGCTCTGGAGCAGGAGTTTCTGGACGCCAAGGCGGCGCTGGCAACGGCGCAGAAAGTCCAGGGCGACAAGTATTCCGCCGAGAATATGGCCAAGGCGCAGGAACTTCTCAATGCCGCGGAGAGCGTCCGCCCGCTGAAAGACGGCGCTCAGTTTGCGCAGGCGTCCCGCCTGGCGAGGGCCTATGCGGAGCTGGCCAAGGCGGTCGCGGAGCTGAAGATTGATCAGGAGAACCTGGCGGCGACGAACGATGACCTCAAAAAAGTCAAGGCCGAGATCGAGCAACTGAAAAAAGGCCAGTAGGGAAGGGGGAACAAGCATGAAGCACGCAAGAAAAATCATCCAGGGTATTGCCGTTGCGGGATTGTTCGGTCTTCTCCTGTTCCCCTCTGCCGCCTTCGGTGCGGAACCGGTTCCGGTGGCGTTCGAGGAAGCCAAGGCTGCTATCGAGCAGGCGCGGATGGCCGGGGCGGATAAGAACGCCCCGGACGACCTCGCGCAGGCGAAGTCCTGGCTGGCCCAGGCGGAAAAGCAGCAGGCGGAGTCCCAATCCTTCCTGTCCCGCACGGTGAAATTGGTGAAGTCCAACGAAGCGGCTGTCCGGGAGATCATGTACCTGGCCTCCATGGCGAAGGTGAAGGCCCAGGTCGCGGAGGCGAAGTCCCGGAAAGTCGTTGCGTCCGCGGAACTCAAGGATGCGCGCAAGGATCTTGCCGACTTTCAGACTTCCCTGGAGGTCATGAAAAAGAAGCAGGCCGAGGCCGAAGCGGCGAACGCGGTCAAGGCGAAGGCGGATGCCGAACGCAAGGCGCTGGAGGAATCCAAGCGGAAGGCGGCGGCGATGGAGGCCCAGAAGAAGAAGGAGCTCGAGGAGGCGCAGAAGAAGACGGCGGAACTCGATGTTCTCAAGCAGAAGGAGATGGCCGGGGCGAAGCTCGAGGCGGAGCGCCTGGCGCTGCAGAAGCAAAGGGAAGCAGCGGAAGCGAAGGCCCGGGAAGCGCAGGCTGCCGCCGACAAGCAGAAGATGGACGAAATGCAGAAGAAAATGGCGGCCCTGGAGATGGAAAACGCGATGAGGGCCGACGCCGCGAAGATTCCCCATGCGGGCGTCAAGTCGACGGAGAGGGAGATTGTCATCACCGTTCTGGCCATCAACGTCCTCACGCCGAAGAACGAGGTTTCTTCGGGGGGCAAGGCCGTTCTCGACCAGGTGGGGGCATTCCTGAAGAAATATGCCTCCGGGAAAAACGTCACCGTCCGCGGCTTCACGGACAGCGTCGGCAAGGCGGCCGCGAACCAGACCCTTTCCGAGAAGCGGGCCACGGAGGTCAAGGAGTACCTTGTTCTCCATCAGAATATCCCGTCCGCCAACGTGACGGCAGAGGGCTTGGGACCGGCCGATCCGGTCGCCTCCAACGCCACGGAGGCCGGCCGCGCACTGAACCGCAGGGTGGAAATCATCGTACCGACGGGCCGCTAACGCCCGCAGCGAAGACCGGGACGGTTTCTTCGGAGCAGGCATGAAAATACGGGGTTGCCCTCAGGATGGCGGGGCGCCCCGTTTTTTATTGCCTGCGCGCCGCCTTCAGCCGCAGGGAATCGACGGTCGAAGCGGATGTCCCTGAAATATCAAAAGGGATTTGCCGTCAGGGGTTCCGGTTCGATCGAGACGAACAGGAACAACTGTATCGTGCCGATGACGGTCCGGGGGCGGGGAGTCCGGGGCGGCGGAACTCGGGATAGGGCAGCCCCGGGCCGAGAAGGATTCGGCTCGGGGCTGCCGCAATCGGGAAAGCCGCCGCGAAAGAGAGGGATCTACGCCGCGGTCTTTGCTTTTCTCATCCGGAGGTAGATTTTCACCAGCTCCATGGCGATCGGCGAGGCGAAGAAGAACGGCGCCATGAAGAGCCAGTCGCCCGGCGTCAGCGGCACGGTGTCGAAGAAGGGCTGGAGGAACGGCACGTAGACCACCAGCAGGATCAGCAGCATGGAAGCGGATGTGGCCCAGACCATCCAGCGGTTGGAGAAGACGCCCAGGGAGAAGACGCTGTGGTGTTCGGACCGGGCGGTGAAGGCCCTCAGCAGCTCCGACGTGCACAACGTCACGAAGGCGATGGTCTGCGCGATCTCGAGGTGGCCCGGGTAGCGCTGCGCTGCCAGATAGAAGACCAGAAGGACGGCGATCATGTCCGTGACGGCGACGACGGAAATGCCGATCGCCATGTCGGAGGTGATGACCGGCTCCTTCGGCGGCCGGGGCGGCTGCTTCATGATGTCCGGTTCGCCCTTCTCCATCCCCAGGGCGAGGGCGGGGGCGCCGTCGGAGACCAGGTTCAGCCACAGCAGGTGGATCGGTTTCAGGGGAATGGGGAGCCCGGCCAGCATGGCGCCGAAGACGATCAGGATCTCGCCGACATTGCAGGCCAGGAGGAAGTACACGAATTTCCGGATATTGGAATAGATGATCCGGCCCTGCTCAATGGCCGAGACGATGCTGGCGAAGTTGTCGTCCGTGAGGACCATGTCCGCCGATTCCTTGGAAACATCCGTCCCGGTGATCCCCATGGCGATGCCGATGTTCGCCCGCTTCAGGGCGGGGGCGTCGTTCACGCCGTCGCCTGTCATCGCGACGACATGGTCGCGCGCCTTGAGGGCATCGACGATCTTCGTCTTGTGTGCCGGAGAAACGCGGCAGCACACCTGGATCGCGTCGGCTTTCTCGGCCAGTTCCCGGTCGCTCAGCTTGTCCAGCTCGGCCCCGGTGAGGACGAGGCCGCCGGGCGTCAGGAGCCCGATCTGCCTGGCGATGGCTTCGGCGGTGTCGCGGTAATCGCCGGTCACCATGACGCTCCGCAAACCGGCGCCTTTGGCCAGCTCTATAGCCCCGATCACCTCCGGCCGCGGCGGGTCGATCATGCCCATGAGGCCGACGAAGACGAGATCCTTTTCGATCTCCGCCGGGTCGGCCGCGGCGGGGACTTCCTTCAGGGGGCGGTAGGCCGCGCCCAATACGCGCAGCGCGCCCGCGGCGAGGTCATGGTTCTGAGCGAGGACCTCCTTGCGCAGTTCGTCGGTCAGCGGGGCCGGTGTCCCGTTCTGCAGGATGGAACCGCACAGCTCCAGGACGACGTCCGGCGCTCCCTTGACGAAGGCGATGACGGGCGGATACCGGAAGCCCGCGGGAGACGTTCGGGCGGCGTCGCCTTCGGGCCGGTGGATCGTGATCATCCGCTTTCTGTCCGAATCAAAGGGGACCTCCATGACTCTCGGGAAGGCCTTCTCTACGTCCTTGCGCCACAGGCCGGCCTTGGCGGCTGCGACGATCATGGCGCCTTCGGTCGGGTCGCCGATAATCCGCCAGGAGCGGTCGCCCCCTTCCGCCGTCTTTTCTTCGATGCTGGCGTCGTTGCAGAGCAGTCCGCCCTGCAGGAGCAAAGCGACGTCCGGATCCGCGGCGGGATTGAAGGGGTCGTCCTTCAGAAAGAACCGACCTTCCGGCGCGTATCCTTCGCCCGTCACGCGGAACCTCTTTCCTCCGGCCCAGCCCTGCACAACGGTCATCTTGTTCTGCGTCAGGGTCCCCGTCTTGTCGGAGCAGATCACCGTGGTGCACCCCAGCGTCTCTACGGCGGGAAGCTTGCGGATCAGGGCGTTGCGCCGGATCATCTGCTGCATGCCCAGGGCAAGGCAGATGGTCACGATCGCCGGGAGCCCCTCGGGAACCGCGGCAATGGCGAGACTGACGGCGACCATGAAGAGATTGACGATGTCTTTCTTCTCGCCCGAGAGATAGTCCATGAAACCGGAATCGAGGATGACCGACATGTGCGTATCGCGGAAAAGACCGTAAAGGAAGACGATGCCGCAGATGGCGAGGCAGATCGTCCCGAGAATCTTCCCGAGATGGGCCAGTTTCTGCTGGAGAGGGGTGTCCTCGTCCTCGTAGGACTGGAGCATCTCCGCGATGAGGCCGATCTGCGTGTGCATGCCCGTGCCCGTCACGAGTCCCCTGCCGCGCCCATAGGTGATGAGGGTGCTCATGAAGGCGGTGTTTTTCCGGTCGCCCAGGGGGATATCCTTATCCAGAATGACCGCCGCGTTCTTTTCGACCGGCACCGATTCGCCCGTCAGCGAGGCCTCCTCGACCTTGAGATTGACGGTCTCTACGAGGCGCATATCGGCGGGAACGTAGTTCCCGGCCTCGAGAAGGACGATATCTCCGGCAACGAGTTCGCGGGCCGGAATCGTGATCTGGTGCCCGCCGCGGATGACCTGCGTATTGGGGGCGGCCATCTTCTTCAGGGCGGCAATGGCCTTTTCCGCTTTTGATTCCTGCACCACTCCCACCACGGAATTCAAGGCGACGATGACCATGATGGCGATGGAGTCGATGTACTCGCCGAGCAGGAGAGAAACCACGGCGGCGACGATCAGGATGATGACGAGAAAATTGTTGAACTGGGACAGGAGGAGCGCGAAAAACCCCGGACGCGGCCGTTCCGAAAGTTCGTTGGCGCCGTACTTCTGGAGGCGGTCCTGAGCTTCCTCCGGGCTCAGGCCCTTTTCGAGGTGCGTTTGAAACTCGCAGACGAGATCGTCAATCGGTTTTCCGTGGCACTCCTTGTCGACCATGGGACGCTCCTTGAACGAAAGTTGGTGAGGTTCCCCCCGGATAAAAAAAGACCTTCACCGAGGGGGCACCCCCGATAAAGGTCTCGCCTGTCGGTTTCGTCGATGTGACCAGTGGTACCGGGCATCACGCCGTATTGACGATATCCACTATGCGGCTACTCCCCTTTGATGGCGTGATGCTAGAATAACCGAAACCGTTTGTCAACGAGGAATTGACTCCGTGGAATTGACTCCGGGGGAATGGAACGACGGGAAGGGCGCCGGAAAAATCCTCCTGCGGGAATTCCATCTCCTGTCGACAGACGGAACGCAGGGAATCAGCCTAGCGGGAAGACAGAACTTCCCGGATTTTCTTCGACAACTCGACGATGCTGAAAGGTTTCTGCAGGAAGGACTTGCAGCCTTTCTCCAGGATTCTGCTTGCCTGGCCGTTCAGGCTGTATCCGCTCGAGAGGATGATCCTGATGCCGGGGTTGGCTGCCTTCAGGCGGTCAAACGTCTCCTCGCCGCCCATTCCGGGCATGATCATGTCCAGAATCACCAGATCGATGATCTCCCGGTCCGTTTCGTAGATCCGCAGCGCTTCGCTTCCGCTCGTTGCAACGAAAACCCGATAACCAAGGCTTTCCAGGATGTCCCTGGTCACGTCAATGATGATCGGTTCATCATCGACGAGCAGGATCGCCTCACTGCCTCTCAGCGGTTCTTCGGAAGTATTCTCCCGGCGTACGACCGCCTTGCCGGAAGCGGGAAAATAGAGATTGAACGTCGTTCCCTTGCCAATTTCGCTGTAGACATTGATGACGCCTTTATGTCCCTTGACGATGCCATAGACGGTGGCGAGACCGAGTCCCGTTCCTCTCCCCATCGTCTTCGTGGTGAAGAAGGGTTCAAAAATCCGTTCCCTGGTCTTGCTGTCCATTCCGATGCCCGTGTCCGTGACGGATACCATCACGTAGTCTCCGGGAGGGACGGAATGTGATTTTGCATAGCTCGCGTCCAGCGCCACGTTGCGGGTCTCCAGATAGAGATTTCCGCCCTCCGGCATCGCCTGCGCGGCGTTGACATAGAGATTCAAAAACACCCTCTCGATCTGACCGCGATCCAGTTCGACGGGCCAGACGTCCTCCTGATACCGGTGGTGGGTGCTGATCTCCTTTCGCGTTCGCGCAAACATTCCGGAGGTTCTGGCAACGACCTCATTGAGATTGGAGGGTTGAATCTCGTATTTCCCTCCGCGGGCGAAGCCAAGGAGTTGCCGCGTCAGATCCGCACCGCTGTTGACGAGTTCGTCGATTCTCCGGAGTTTTTCGTAATGGGGATGCGCCTTGTCCATGTCCAGACCGATCAGGGAGGCGAATCCCTGAATGCCCATGAGCAGATTGTTGAAATCATGGGCGATGCCGCCCGCCAGCGTTCCGATTGCTTCCATCTTGCGGGCGTGCAGAAGCTCCGCCTCCAGCTTTTCCTTTTCCTCTTCAGCCTTCTTGCGGAGGGTGATGTCGCGCACATATTGGATCGTTCCGGTCACGCTTCCCGATTCGAGGTCAAGAAGAGGGAAGCTGAAGACCTCCAGCCAGCCGGACGCCTTTCCCGTGGAATCCATTCTGGGGATCGTCCCATGGGCGGCTGCCTGCATCGACGCGGCCAACAGGGAGGGACATCCCGGGCAGGGTGCGGTTCGCCCTCGGAAGACTTTGTAACAGGTCTTGCCGACGGCCGGCATGGCGTGGGAATACCAGCGTTCCATCGTCGGGTTCATCTGGACGATATTCTGATCCCTGTCGAGAACAAAGATCCCGTCCTGAATGCTGGCGAAAATGCTGCTGAGAAACCGTTCGCCGCGCTTCAGTTTTTCATTTGCATTCCGGCTCTCGGTAATGTCCTCGACCGTTTCTATCGCGCCGAGAAGATCACCCTGGGCATCGCGGATCGCCGCGGCCGTAAAGCGCAGCCATTTCCCGCCGTTGCCGAGGTCAGGAAAGAAATCGGTCCCCTCGAAAGCCTCATCGACCAGTTTCGACCGGTTATGCTTTTCTCCGTACCAGACGGGGAAGTTTTCGATGGCGTCGTCCACGATGAGGTCCGCCATGCAGGGACGCTCCTTTTTGTAGAACGCCCTCCATTGATGCGCTGTGCCCAGAACTTCTCCGGCTTTGATGCCGGTCAGTTCTTCTGCGGCCCGGTTCCAGTAGATGGTGCGGTGGTCGATTCCGATGACGAAGGTGGGTATCGGGGAGCCCTGAATGAAGCTGTGCAGACGCCGTTCGCTCCTGATCCGTTCGGCGATTTCCTGGGAAAGTTTCTTGTTGGTCTCTTCGATTTCGCTGGAACGCTGATCGACCAGGTTCTGAAGAAGGATGTTGCGTTCGAAGATGGAATAGGCGCCTCCTACGGAGTCGACGCTTCGTTCCACCCTCCGGCTGAGAACCTGGCAGATCTTTTCCTTGGCCGAAAGCTGCCGTTCCAGCTCTTTCAGCTTTTCTTCGAGCTGCCGGATGCGATCCCCGTCATCCACCGATCACGATCCCCGTCAAGGTCTGATTGACATGAATGGAATTGTACTGCTCCCCGTAGGTGCTGAAACCGATGGCGTTGATACGGCCGAGCAGGCCGTTGATTTCGCCGACGACATCGCGGCTCTTGAACTCCAGTTTTCGCAGAATGCAATCGCACAGGAGATAGAAACGGTTTCCCGGGATCTCTTCTTCCAGCATGGACAGATGATTTTCAAGATTACGGACGATATCGACCCCTTTCCCTATGGTCAGGACCAGCCCCTCCTCGATGGCGCTGAACAGGCTCAGGGTGCCGTCGTCATTGACTCTCGCGATAGAACGAACATACCACACGCCGCCGATTCTCAGGAGGAGGGGATGTTCGGAGAAAACCGCCGGGCTGAGCTGATCCTTTTCCAGTCCGAGTACCCTTGCATATTCCCCGGCGGCCGGTTCGCCGTTGATTTCGCTGATGATCCGTCTTGCCGGGTCGGCGCCGGTGATGACGATCTTCGTTTCCGTCGGCTGAAAGTGCTGGGTTTCGAAGGTCAGAAACGGCAGCGTCGTTTCGAAGACGGAAAAAACTGCCGCATCGGACAGAAATTTTCCGTCGTCATAGACAAACGTTTTATGGAATTCCAGGTCGTCGCCGGCGGATCCCCCGATGATGGAGATCCCTTCAAACGATGAATAAAGCGATGTGACGATCGCCTCTTCGATGAGGGAAAGACCGTCGATCAGAATAAGACCGAACATCCGCTTCCTGTCCAATCCCTTCACAAGAGAAAGATTTGTCCTGACAGCCGCAGCCATCTTCTCCGCATCGGTCAGAGAAAATCGGCTCAAGGGGGAAATGATGTTGCGGTGAATCCTCAATTCTCTGGACGAGAGGCTGGCGCCGACGATCCCACGCTCCTGGTATCCTCCCGTCGAGATTTCTCCCGCTGAGGTGCAGCCGATCAGGGGACAGTCGAAGCTCTTTGCCAGCTCCGCGCCGAGGATATCCAGGTTGTACCGGGAAGAGCAAAAAAAGACGACGGCCTGGGCGTCGGGCTGATAGACGGCTTGAAGAAACTCGCGGACGGCCGCCCCTTCATCTCTCAAAAGGGATCGGCCGGTGCGGACGTTCAAACGGTTTTTCCCCATGCTCATCATGTCCCTTCCAATGCAAGTTCCATGCAATCGGGGCGAAAACAATGCCGATCACGAACCATGGATTGCCGCGTGCCTTATCGCAACATCCGGGCGAGCAAGAGTTCATGGAGATTTTGCAGAGAAGCAAACAGGCGGGCCCGTAACATTTTTTCATGATTTCGGCAAGAACATTTCCGTGCGGGTCTCATCCCGGCGCCGAAACGAGCGGTCCCTCAGCATGCGGCCTTGCCGCGACGGCGGCTATCTGCCCGATTTTTCCAGATACGACTTCAGCGCTGCCGCATTGTTGAGTTCGTTTTCCCTGGAACTGTAGAGAAGGGTTATCTTTCCCCCGGCGGCTTCCTTTCGCAGCCGCGCCACTTCTTCCTCTCTTCCCGCCAGTTCGGCGAGGTACCGTTTTCGAAACTCGCCCCATTTCGCCGGGTCATGGCCGTACCATTTTCTCAGTTCGTGGGAAGGGGAGACCTCCTTTGCCCATCGGTCGATCTTCGCCTCCTCCCGGCTCAGTCCCCGCGGCCAGAGCCGGTCCACGAGGATGCGTCTGCCGTCTCCCTTTCCGGGCTTTTCGTAGACTCGCTTGATCTGGATTTCCATGATCCGCGCCTCCTGAGATCATCGGCCCCGTGCGGCGGGCAGGCTGCCTCTTCTGACGTCGACCTCGCGTCGCGGTGGGAATGCGAGCTATGTGGGAATTCCCTTCCGGGGGGCGCCGCGATCTTTTTCCGGCCCCGTTGCTCCTCGCGGCGCTGCGTCGGTTGGGTGACCGGAAAAATCTCTGATGGCGACCCCCCCGGAAGGGAATTCCCACAACCTGCCGGTCATCAAGGCGGGCGAGTCAATACCCAATCGCGAGGCCGTCCGTCCTGCCGTCGCTCCCCGCTGCGTAGATGCCGGACGGCTGCCGGCGGATGATCTGGCCGTTTCCGAAGAGGTCGAGGTCGGCATGGATCTCGACCTTGTGCCCCCGCATGCGGAGCTCCTCGGCGACCGCCGCGTCGACCTGGGGTTCCAGTTTCACGTGGCGGTCTTCCTGCCAGTGCCAGCGGGGCGCGTCGATCGCGGCCTGAGGGTCCAGGCCGTGATCCACGGTGTTTACCACCAGCTGCACGTGGCCCTGAGGCTGCATGTGGCCGCCCATGAGTCCGAAGGGGCCGACCGGGGCGCCTTTGCGCGTCATGAAGCCGGGGATGATGGTGTGATAGGGCCTCTTTCCCGGCGCCAGCATGTTGGGATGGCCGGGCGTCAGCGAAAAGCCGATGGCGCGGTTCTGGAGGGCGATCCCCGTCCCGGGAACGACGATTCCCGAGCCGAAATTTTTGAAAACGGACTCGATGAGGCTCACCATCATGCCGTCCGAATCCGCGGTACACAGATAGGCCGTCCCCCCGGGGAGAGGCCGACCGGGATCGGGCGAGCCGGCATTCCTGCCGACCAGTCGCCGGCGGTCCGCCGCGTAGGCCTTATCCAGAAGGGGCTGCACGGGGATCTCCGCCTGCTCCGGATCGGCGATGGTCCGCCTTGCATCGGCGAAAGCGAGTTTCATGGACTCGATCTGCAGGTGGAAGCTCTCCGCGGAATCGCGCGGCAGGGCGCCGAGCTCGAAGCCCTCCAGGATGTTGAGGGCAAGCAGTGCGGCAAGCCCCTGGCCGTTCGGCGGGATCTCCCAGACGTCGAATCCCCGATAGTTCGTGCCGATCGGCTCGACCCACGTGCTGGCATGCCGTGCGAAATCCTCCTCCGCCAGCAGCCCGCCCGTTTTTGCGGAAAAAGAGGTGATCCTTGCCGCGAGTTCGCCGCGGTAGAACGCCTCCGCACAGGTTTCAGCGATCAGCTGCAGGCTCCGCGCCATCTCCGGACTCTTCCAGATCTCGCCCACTTCGGGCGTGCGGCCTGCGGGCGCGAACAGCGAAGCCCAGCGGCGGAACTCCTCGCCGTTCAACCCGCTCTGCAGCTTTGCCATTCCCTTGCGCCATTTGTACTGCGAAACCGGCGAGACGGGATGGCCGCGGTCGGCGTAGTCGACGGCCGCTGCGAAGAGGGAGGCGAAGGGATGGCGGCCGAAGCGCTGGTGCAGGTCGCGCCACGCCGCCGGCGCGCCGGGAACGGTGATACTTAACCAGCCGCAATCGGGAATTTCACGGCAGTTGCGCTCTTGCAGGAGTTCCGGCGTCATCCGCAGGGGTGAACGGCCGGAGCCGTTCAAACCGTGCAGTTTCCTGCCGTCCCACACCAGGGCGAAGGCATCCCCGCCGATGCCGCAGGAGGCGGGTTCGACGACCGTCAGCGCCGCCGCCGCCGCGATCGCCGCATCGACGGCGTTCCCTCCGTTCTGGAGAACGGCCAATCCCGCCTGCGCCGCCAGCGGCTGGCTTGTCGCGATCATCCCGCCGCGGGCATAGACGGGCCGCCGCGCACTTCGGTACGCGACGGAGGGGTAGGGGACACGGGGGGAATTTTCTTTCATGATTCTGCCTTTTATGGGGGTGCCGACACCTTTTCGGCCGCTTGCGCAGAGCGCTGCGAAGACCATTTTCACGTTACCCCCTGCCGGGATCTTCGGTCAAATGCTTTCTTCCGGAGCGTCGATCTTCGGCGGCGTCTCGCAGAAAATCTATGTCCTTATTACTTTTTGTGAATTGACAGGTGGGCGCGTTCATACTATCAGCAAGAAAAAGATCGAATCTTTCCCTGAAGGAGGGCATTGGCGTATGCGTCGTCATCTCTTTGGAATCTTGATCGTTGCGGCCCTGTTCTTATTTGTTTTTTCAAATCCCGCGGGGGCGGATGTCGTCCTGTATTCCTCCAATCCGTCGGAACTGATCGACCTGGTGAGCAAGGGTTTCGAGGCCAAGACGGGCATCAAGGTGTCCGTCGTGCGCCTGGGTACGGGCGAGGCCATGAAACGAATCGCGGCGGAAAAGGACAAGCCTCTCTGCGACGTCTTCTGGAGCGGAGATGTGGCGGTCCTGGAGAATGCCAAGGACAACTTTCAGTCTTACAAGTCGCCTGAGGCGAAAGTTCTTCCCGCGGGATACGTGGAGAAGGAGAGCCGCTGGACCGCCTCCAACGCCCACGTCATGATCGTCATGGTCAACAAGTCACTCGTCAAGGAACAGGAAAGGCCGCTCGCCTGGAAGGACCTCTTCCAGCCGAAGTGGAAGGGCAAGATCGTCATGGCCAACCCCGAGAAGTCGGGATCCGCCTATGCCCAGGTCTATGGCCTCTACAAGCTTTACGGCTGGGACGGCCTGAAGAAGCTCATCGACAACGCGAAGATCCTGGACAGTTCCAGCCTCATCTACAAGGGTGTTGCCGCCGGCGAATATCCGCTGGGCATCACCATGGAATACGCCGCCTACCGGTACATCGTCGGGGGGGACAAGAATGTCGGCATCATCTATCCGTCGGACGGCGCCTTCATGGCGCCCGAGGCCGCGGGTATCGTCCGGAATTGCCCCCATCCCGAGGAGGCGAAAAAGTTTGTCGATTATCTGATCAGCAAGAAGGTCGTCGACGAGATCTTTGAGAAGTTCTCACGCCGGCCGGCGCGGCCGGATGCCGCGGAGGTGGCGGGACTGCCCTCGTTGAAAAAAATCTCGCTCCTGAAGAGTTTCGATCCCATCGAGGCCAATTCGCTGGAGAAGGAGATCCTCAAAAAATGGAAGGAAATCATCCTGTCCAAGTGAACGATGCAAGTTGAACTGAAAAGAATATCGAAGCGCTTCGGCCGGGTCCATGCCGTCGACGATATCAGCCTGACGATTGAGGAGGGTGATTTTTTCACCCTCCTCGGACCGAGCGGCTGCGGGAAAACCACGCTGTTGCGCATGGTCGCCGGATTTTACAGGCCCGACGCCGGCGAAATCCGCTTTGGCGACCGGGTCGTCAACGACGTCCCTCCGCATCGGCGTGAAACGGGCATGGTCTTTCAGAACTACGCCCTCTTTCCGCATCTGAGCGTCTTCGACAACATCGCCTACGGCCTGAAAGCCCGGAAGATTGCGCGGCGCGAGATTGGCGAACGGATCGGCGACATCCTCAAGAGCGTCCAGCTCGAAGGTTTGGAAACCCGGTCGCCCAACCAGCTGAGCGGCGGACAGCAACAGCGGGTTGCCCTGGCCAGGGCCCTTGTCGTCTCGCCGCAGATCCTGCTTATGGACGAACCGCTTTCCAATCTGGATGCCAAGCTCCGGGTCAGCATGCGTGAGGAAATTCGACGGATCCAGCGGAAACTCGGCATCACCACGATCTATGTCACGCACGATCAGGAAGAAGCCATGGCGGTTTCAGACCGGATCGCCATCCTGAGCCAGGGACGCCTGGAGCAGCTCGGCACGCCCGCGGAGATCTATTTCCGGCCGGGGAGCCGCTTTTCGGCAGAGTTCATGGGAAACAGCAACATCCTCGAAGTGCAGGCGACAGGCTACGACGAGGCCGCAACGATGGTTGTCGGAGAGGTCGCCGGACAGCGGATATCCTTCCGGGGAGAGAAACCCGCCGGCGGTTCGGTTGTTCTCTCCATCCGGCCGGAGTGGATCCGTCTCGCATCGGGACCGCACGAAGAAGGGGGAAACCTCCTGTCCGGGGAAATCCTCAGCAGCACGTTCCTGGGATCGATGATCCGTTACAGGGTCGCCGGACCGGGGGGCGGAGATGTCGTCATCGAGGTCCACGATCCCGGCGAAGGAGACATCCGCCAGGACGGCGAAATTCTCTGGTATCGGATTCCTCCGGACAGGCCGGTCGTTCTGCGAGGGTAAGGGGAGCGCCTTGGGCAGGTATTTTCAGGCGTGGAACGTCATCCTGGTTCTGATCTTCGCG
Organism: Syntrophaceae bacterium UBA6109; assembly: GCA_002428445.1. Next base: position 45,225 of record DIWJ01000057.1, on the reverse strand, counting down.
ATCCTTTTCTTCGCCGTCGTCTATCCGATCATTTTTATCTTCAAGGCCAGCTTCATCGACCCGGAGACGGGTTTCTTTTCTCTGAAGAGCTACGCCACATTTTTCCATTACCCCTACTATCTGCGCTGCCTGAAAAACAGCCTCTTCGTCAGCACGCTCGCGACGGTCTTCGCGCTCGCCATCGGCATACCCTTCGCCTTCTTCCTCTCCCGGTATCATATCCCGGGCAAAAACCTTATCAAGACCCTGGGCACGCTGCCGCTCATCCTTCCCACTTTCATCGGTGCGGAAGCCTGGCTGATCCTGCTGGGACGAAACGGCCTGTTCGCGAAGATCTTCCAGCCCCTCGGCCTGGAGATGCCGAACATCTACGGCTGGAAGGGGATCGTACTCGTCTTCACGCTGCAGTTTTTTCCCTTCGTGTTCCTGATGGTCTCGGCCGCCATCAATGCCATCGACCGTTCTCTGGAAGAGGCGGCAACCAATCTCGGAGCCGGCCGCCTGCGCGTCTTTTTCACCGTTACCCTGCCGGTCATCACACCCGCCATCCTCTCCGGGGCGCTGATCGTCTTCTACCTGTGCATCGAAAACTTCGGTGTGCCGGTCCTCATCGGCGAAGATTTCCGGGTTCTTTCCGTGCAGGCCTACAACGAATTCATCAGTGAACTGGGGGGGAATCCCGCCATGGCGGGGGCGTTGAGCATGGTACTTCTTGCCATCACGCTAGCCCTGACGCTGTTCCAGAAGTACTGGGTCGAGAGAAAGAGCTACGCGATGTCGTCCCTGAATCCGCTGGAGGTGAAACGGCTGCGGCCGCTGCCGACGTTCCTGATCTGGCTCTTCTGCGCCGGGGTGGTCTTCGTGGCCCTCTTTCCCTTCGCCGTCGTCATCGTGTCCTCGATCACAAAAACCCAGGGGCCGGTCATGTATTTCGGGCAGTTCAGCCTGGAGAATTTCATCCGGGCCTTTACGGTCGCGCCTCGCCCGATCATCAATTCTTTCTTCCTGGCCACGACGGCGACGCTGATCGGCATCCTCTTCGGCATCGTCGTGAGTTATCTGCTGGTCCGCAGGCGGGGCACCGTGAGTTATCTCCTCGATATCCTGGTCATGCTCCCCCTGGCGATCGCCGGCACCGTTCAGGGCATCGCCCTGGCCGCCACCTACAACAAGGGGATCGTGGTGCTCACCGGCACCTGGATGATCCTGGTCCTCGCGTATTTCATCCGCAAGGTCCCCTATTCGATCAAGACGACTTCTTCGCTCCTGCAGCAGATCGATATCTCCATCGAGGAGGCCTCCATCAATCTGGGTGTCCCCCCGGTCAAATCCTTCATCAAGGTGATCATTCCCATCATGATGCCCGGGATCATCACCGGTGCGATCATCATGTGGGTGACGACCCTGGCGGAACTGAGCTCCACCATCGTTCTGTACTACGGCCCCTGGGCCACGATGACCGTCGAGGTCTTCCAGCGCATCGGCAGCGGCGATTTCGGTCCCGCCTCCGCCTATGCCACCATCCTTATTATCTCCGTTCTCATCCCCCTCTTCATCCTCAACCGGATATCGGGAAAGGATCTGGGATCGTCGCTGTGAGAAATCGGACACGCGGACATCGCGGGACGTCTTCTTCCATCGTCTTTACGTCAATTCGATGAGGGTGACTTCCGGCGGTGCATTCAGGCGCACCGGGGTGAAGGTGGTGCCGATCCCGCGGCTCACGTAGAGACGGGAAGCGCCGATTCGGTACAAGCCTTCGGGATAGGGTGTCCGCAGGTGGGCCAGGCTGACGCCGGCGCCCGGCGGGCCGATCTTGATCTGGCCGCCGTGGTAGTGGCCCGACAGGGTCAGCGGGACCGCGCGACCCGCCGCCTGGGGAAAGATCTCGGGTCGATGGGACAGGAGAAGCGTGGGAATGGACGCATTCAACCCGCGCAGGGCCGCGTTCAGGTCGGGGGCGCCGTTGCGGAGATCGTCGATCCCGGCAACGGCGAAGGGGCCCCGTTCGGTCGAAATCAGGCGGTGCTCGTTGTTGAGGAGGGGAATGCCGCTCTTGCGGAAAATCTCCCGGAGCTCGCCGAGTCCCGCGTACCAGTGCTCATGGTTGCCCAGCGTCGCGAAGGTGCCGCAAGGGGTACGGATCCGCGCCATCTCTTCAAGGCAGCCGGGAAGAAAGGACAGGGAGTTCGATATGTAGTCCCCGGTGAGGACGAAGAGATCGGGTTGCAGCGAGATGACCTTGTCGGCGTAGCAGCGGAGCTGTTCGCGGTTCATGTAGAGACCGGCATGGATGTCGGTGAGCTGGACGACCCGCAGGGAGCGGCCGAAGGGCAGGACAAGCTCCTGCACATCGCCTTTCCGACCGGCGTAGGCGGCGCCGTATCCGCTCAGCAGGATGGGCGTTGCGAAGAGCGCGCCCGCGCCGGCCCGGAGAAAACTGCGCCGTCCGGAATCGGGCGGAGCGGTTGCCGCCGCCCGGCAGGCGATTTTTCTCAGAAGATGCGTGGCGAACTTCACCGTTCCGCCCGCCATCTGGAAGAGCAGGAGAAGCAGCGCGGAGAAGACGGAACCCAGTCCCCACACCGCCGGGGGATAGAAGAAACCGATCTGCGCCAGCGTGGACGGGTAAGCCCACGGAATGGGCCGGAAGAGGATGTAGAGGTTCAGCGCGAAAAGAAGAAGAATCGCGGCGCCTGTTGCGGAGACGGCCAGGGACTTGAAGCGATCGGAGCGACGCAGCGATCGGATCGCCCTCCGGGCGCGGTAAAACAGATAGATCTGGGCCAGAACCGCAAGGGACAGGACGACCAGACGGAGAGATGAAAATGTCAATCCAAAAATCATGGAGCGCCCCGAGCCCGCTTCGCGGAGCCGCCGCGCCTATTTTTCGCACTGTTTGATAAACGTGCCGTTCTGCGTCATTTCTTCCCGCCCCACGCCTTCTTCAGGAAACTATCCCGCCCTGATCCGCTTCGGTAGAACCTGTATCGCAGGGAGCTCTTCTTGTAGTAGTCCTGGTGATACTCTTCGGCCGGATAAAACTTCCCCGCCTTCAGAATCTCCGTGGCGATCGGTTTATCGAACCGTCCCGATTTCGCCAGGTCCGCCTTCGATTTTTCCGCGAGGACGCGCTGCTCTTCATTCAAATAGAAGATCGCGCTTCGATACTGCGGCCCGCGGTCCACAAACTGGCCGCCCGGGTCCGTCGGATCGATGCTTTTCCAGAAAACGTCGAGCAGCTTTTCGTAGGTGAGCCGGCGGGGGTCGTAGCGGACCTCCACCGCTTCGATATGACCGGACTTGGCGTAGTTTTCATAGGTTGGATTTGCATCCTGCCCGCCGGTATAGCCGGAAATCACGGAAACGATCCCCGGGACTTTTTCAAGATCGGACTCCACACACCAGAAGCAGCCGCCGGCCAGGATGGCCGTTTCCACAGCGATATCGGTCTTCTCCATGCCTTTCTTTACCTCCCCTTGCGCATTGCCCAAGAGCATACTTCCCGCCACAAGCAGCGAAAAAAAGAGCAGGACCCATTTTTTCATAGGACCCTCCGATCGAATCATCATTCATTAGTCCAATGTTAATGACGGTACGGGGAATGTCAAATGGGACAACAAATCGAAGAGAATCGAGGCGTCACCTTGCAGAAAATGTTCCCGAAGCGGGCCGGGCAAAGCATTGAAGTTCTCCGGAGCAGGCTCCGGAGAATCTTCGATCCCCTAAGGAAGGGATCTCAAACATGATTCGCTCGCTTACCCCGCAGCAAGCCGCGGGGAATTCGCTCGCTGCCGGATTCAATCTTGCCGGTGTCAGTCCCCGGCCGCGGTTCGCGAAAGGGAGAAACCGGAGCGGAATCTCAAGCCGGTGCGAGGGGCCACTCACCGCGTTCCTTCAGAACATCGCGGTATATGGCCAGGGCCTCGTTCACGGCCGGCATGCCGGCATAGGTGCCAAGCTGAAAGAAGACCTCGGCGAGTTTCCTGCGGTCGCAGCCGACGTTCAAGGCGGCGTTCACGTGAAGACGGAGTTCCTCCCCGGCCCGGAGTGCCGCCAGCATGGCGCAGGCGACGAGTTGCCTCTCCGGAAGGGTCAGGACCGTCCTCGAATAGAGATTCCCTGTGATGAACATCGAAAAATCGTTGGCGAGATCCCGGTCGAACTCGCGCCAGGTCTTATAAGGAGGATCGAGTTTCATCCCTCCGGCGAAGAGCTTCTGTGCGGTTTCCTGCGTTCGTTTCCTGCGTTCGTTTTCGTCCATGGAGGGTTCCTTCCTGAGACTTGCCTTCCTACGGTTTGACGCGGAAGACATCGTTGTCCTTGTCCTGGAAATAGATATGCCGGTACTGCCCCTTGCCGATGCGGTCGTAGATGCCTTCGCCGTTTTCGCGGCATTCCGGGCAGGCGCGGCGGGGGAGGATCACGGCGTAGATGCGGTTGCCCGTGTCGGCGATGGAGTCGATCATCACGAGCCCGCCGCAAGTGTTGCAGACGCGGACCGTTTCTTCCTGGTATTCACGGATCCCGTCGGTGTCGTAGAAGATCTGCTTCTTGCGTTTGACGTAACGGGCATCGCCGGCGACTTCGTCCCTCAGCTCCTCCCGCCGCCGCCAGAGGTCCATAACGGCCCGGGATTCCGCCTCGATCGTCCGCCGGATCTCGTCGGATTGGCGCAGCGACAGGGGGTCGTAATCGGGTTCGCGCACGGCGCCGTAATCGAGGCCGGCCATGGCGAGGATGATGCCGACATTGACGTAGGGAAGCGCCTTCTCTATGGAGTAGCCCCCCTCCAGAACGGCGATATCGGGAGCGAGTTTTTCGTTGAGCAGGGCGTACCCCTGGGCGCTGAACCGCATGTTCGTGATGGGGTCGGTATAATGATTGTCCTGTCCCGCCGAGTTGATCACGATCTCCGGCTGAAATTCGCCGAGGATCGGCTGGATGACATTGTCCAGCACGTAGAGAAATCCCTCGTCGGACGTCCGGGGCGGGAGCGGAACGTTAATCGTCGCCCCCAGCGCGTTGGGACCGCCGAGTTCGTCGCGGAATCCGGTGCCCGGATAAAGGGTGCGGCCGTCCTGGTGGATGGAGATGCACAGGGTGTCCGGATCGTTCCAGTAGATGTCCTGCGTCCCGTCGCCGTGGTGGCAGTCCGTGTCGATGACGGCGATCTTCCGCACGCCGTACTGCGCGCGGATGTGCTCGATCATGATCGCCTCGATATTGACGTTGCAGAAGCCGCGGGCTCCATGCACGACAAGCATCGCGTGGTGTCCCGGCGGCCGCACGAGCGCGAAGGCGTTGTCGACTTCTTTTCTCATCACCTTGTCCGCCGCCGTAATTGCCCCGCCCGCGGAAATCAGGTGCGACTCGGTGACGACGCCGGCCGCATCGGGGACGCAGATGTGGGCGCGGTCGATCTGCGCGTAGGTCGCCAGGCCGGGCTTGTATTCGATGATGTTGTCAAAGTCGAGAAGCCCCTCTTCGAACACCTGGTCCTGCGTATAGAGAAGCCGTTCTTCCCGTTCCGGATGCGAAGACGATATGGCCCAATCGAAAGCGGGGAAGAAGACGAGGCCGGTTCTGCGCTTCCTCTTGTCCATGCTACGTTCCTTCCTTCCGTCCGCTGACGAATCCGGGTTTGACCTGGAGCTTGACGCGGATGTTTCTTCCCGTCGTGCAGTATTCCCGGACCATGTTGAAGGACTGGTCTTCGATGATCTCGATTTCCAGGTCGGCCTCGGCAGCTCCCATGCGGAGCGCCTTTTCCCGGAGCTTCTCGCGTCCGATCCGCACGGCGTCATCCCGCGAGAATTGCCGGGGGATGTCGATCAGTATTCCCTCTTCCACGATGCTCAGCGTGCCGCGCTCCGTGTCCGCGTGCACGGTCAGTTCCGCCGTTGTCCGCGCGAGGGCGGCGCCGACGGCGTTGGCGACTTCGGCATTTTCCGGCACGACCGGAGTACAGCCGAGAAGACGGCCGAGACTGCCGGCGATCGCAGGGGCGGGGCCGCCGACGACGAACAGCTTCTTAGGATCAAGCCGCTTGCCTTCCAGCATCTCGTGGATCGTGTAGACAGGCTTGTTGTTGATGGCCGCAATCTCGTCCTGAACACTGACCGCGATCTTCCGGCACATCTCGTCAAAGACGGCCTGTGCCGCCTGAAGACGGGTGGTTCCCATATCATCGGCAAGGGATTGCATGGCCGCCTCGGCTTTCCCCCGGTTGCCGAGGGATGCGAGGTTCAGGACGATCATGGCATCCGTGGGCGTCGCGCACCGGCCGCCCAAGGCTGCAGCGGGACCTTCGCGGACCGGACCGATCTGAAGCCTGCCGTCCGCATATCGCACGGCGCTGTCGCCGCCGACGCCGATCGATTTCGTCCGCAGACCGCGGATCAGGGTCTTGTGCCCTTCGATGGCGACGCCGAAGGCCTCCAGGAGAGGAACGCCGTCGGCGAAGATCGCGATGTCCGTCGTCGTGCCCCCGACGTCGAGGGCGATCGCATCTTCCTTTCCGCCGGTGGCATGAAGGATTCCCATGATGCTTGCCGCCGGTCCGGAGAGGATCGTCTGCACGGGGTACTCCGCAGACTGGCCGATTTCAAAGGTTCCGCCGTCCGCCTTCAGGATGTAAATGGGCACATCCAGGCCTCTTTCGCGGACGAAATCGACCACCTGCCCTGCGAAGCGCCGATAGATCTTCCAGACGGCGGCGTTCAGGTAGGTCGTCGAGATGCGCCGGGGGAAGTTGAGATGGCCCGAGAGGCGGTGTCCGACGGAGAGGTGATCCGCGGCATCCTTCATCGTCTCGAGCACGGTCAATTCCTGGCGGGGATTGCGGGTGCAGAATTTTCCCACGATGCCGAGGTGGCGGATCCCTTCCCGGCGGAGGCGCTCCTTCAGTTCCTCCAGCTGCAGCGGGTCGACGGTCTCGACTTCGATGCCCCGATGGTTCAGGTAGCCGGTCAGGCAGTGGGTATCGGGAATCGCAGGCAGCAGCGCCGGCGGGAGCCCCGGTCCGGGAATGAGGATCATCCCCACCCGCTCGATTTTTCGCTGGACGATGGCGTTGGTCGAAATGGTGGTGCTGAGGACCACGCGCTGAAGTTTCTTCGGGTCTTCACCTTGGAAGAGTTCGGCGGTCGCCTTCATGAGGGGGACGAGAAGATTCTCTTCGGTTGGGACCTTGACCTTGCGTTTGATCCGGAAGTTTTCGAGAAGAACGGCGTCCGTGTGCGTGCCGCCGACGTCAATGCCCAGGATCATGAATCCGGCAGCGGGCGCATTCCTCGCAGCTTGCTGCGGGGTAAGCGAGCGAATCATGCTTGAGATCCCTTCTTTGGGGATCGAAGATGCTCCGGAGCCTGCTCCGGAGGGCTTCAATTGCCTCGGCTTTCCGGGCACCTTATAACGCGATAAATATCTCTTGACAAGGCAAAAAAAAGGCGTATTTTTTGCGCCGCTTACCGCACTTGGAAGCATTTTCCGGGACGGAGGCAAATCTTTGAAAGGAGGTGACTTGCGGTGAAGAAAGTAATGGCTATCATCCTTTCCTTGCTTGTTTTGGTGGCGTTCTCTTTTGCAGTCGTCGGATGCAAGAAGGCGGAAGAGCAGAAGCCGGCAGAGCCCGCGAAGACCGAGGCTCCCGCGCCCGCGCCTGCGGCCGGAACGACCGAGGCAGCGCCTGCGGCTCCGGCAGCCCCCGCGGCTCCGGCAGCGCCCGCACCGGCGGCGCCCGCAGCCAAGTAACAATTCTTGGCGCATATTTTTCGAACGGCCGGACCTTTCTTAAGAAGGGCCCGGCCGTTTTTTTTCCGTCTCCCGTCTCCTTTCCGTTGAAATAATCCGATCGATCAGTTACATTAAGTCCAAGAGCTATTGGGTCGCTGCTGCGGCCACTGCAGCGCGATGGTTGAAAGAAACGAAACCCGGAAGGCATTCATTGCCATCCGGTCAGAACCCGAAAGGAGGGCATCTTATGTCGGATCGTCAGTTCGATTTCGTGAAGGGGCTTTTTATCGGCGGCCTCATCGGCGTCGTGGTCGGTGTCTTGTATGCACCGAAGAGCGGCAAGGAAACCCGGGAGGACATCGCCCGGAAGGCCGATGAGCTTGTGACCAAGGCAAAGGAAGAATACGAATACGCCGTGGAGAAGAGCAAACGGGCCTATGAAGCGGCCTTGAAGCGGTTCCGGGAGATGGAAGAGGCGGCAAAGGAAAAGGTGGAGGAAGTGGAGGGAAAGGCGAGCGAACTGGCCGGCAAGGGCAAGGAGGTCCTTCAGGACCAGAAGGGCCGTCTGAAGAGGGCGCTCGATGCCGGCGTGGAGGCCTACAAGGAAGAGAAGGCAAAAACGACCTGACCCGCAGTCCCTTTCGCAAGGGGGAACGATAGTGGAAACTCTACTGTACATCAGCGCATTTCTCGTCAGTGTCGCTGTCCTGATCCTGGCTGCGTGCTGCGTGCCCTTTCTGCTGGAGAGCTGGCGGGCCGCACGGAATATCGCCGCTGCGCTCCAGACGCTCAACGAAAACCTGCCCGGAATCCTGGCCGACGTTCAGGAAATCGCCTCCTTGTGGAAACGGACGGCCGAGACAGTGAACCGGGAGGTGGAGGAGATCGCGGAGCCGGTTCAAAGAGTGCGGCGCGTTCTTTCGGATCTCTCCCAGGATTTTGAAACGATTGTCCAGGAAGGGGTACGCCTTCCTCTTTGGAGGAGGCTCAGGGACTTCGCCGCTCTGCAGAAAGGAATCGGGGCCTTCCTGGAGGCTTACCGTTTCAAGGGCTGAGGACGGGCGCCGTTCTTGTGCTGAAAGATTGAGGCTCTCCGGGCGCAACTACGGAGGGCCTTCAGATTCGGCGAGATCAGTTCTGCGGCGTTCGCATCTCCCGCGGCATGGACGCGGCGTGACGCCCTTGCTGCTGGTTCGAGTCGACACGAAAAATGACGAAGGTCACCTACGGAAGCAAGTGGGGGAGGATCCGGTCGAAATCCACGGGCGACGGCGCTGCCCCGTCGCGGTCGCCCGAAGAGGTGGTCCGCGACCTGAAGAAGGCGCAGGAGAAACCGCCCGGGGAGGATTACCGCGAACGATCTCTGGCCATCCACGGTCTTGTCTGTGCGCGTTGCGGACGCTCATTCGAAGGGGCAACCCGGCGCCTGCTTACGGTTCATCACAAGGACGGCAACCACCACAACAATCCGGCTGACGGGAGCAACTGGGAAAATCTCTGCGTCTATTGCCATGAAGACGCCCACAGCCGGGAGCTGCTGGGCGACTATCTGGAAGGATCCGCCGGCGCACGCGATTACGGTGTCGCTTACGAGGAAGGGAAGGCATCGGGGGGCTTGGGAAGCCTAGCGGACAAACTGAAGGCGGCGCTCGAAAAAGGCGGCAAGTCGTAATCGTCTATTGAGGATGTCTGCTCAGGGAATCAGGATTTTCGAAGCGTCCTGATTGGTGACCAGCTTGTCTCCCACCGATGTTCCGCAAAAGACGCAGGTGTAGTCGTACTTTTCTCCCTCGGCGAGAATGAGCAGCAGCCTTTTTCGCACGGGAACCGCCCGCCGGCAGCGCGGGCAGAACAGTTCCGTCGCGTCAAAATCCTTATACGATTCTCTCTTCATCAGAGTTTTCCATCCCGGTCGGGGATCTGCGCCGCCTCGGCCAGCCAGGTCGTTGCCTCGCTGTCGCTGGGCGCGCGGTAATCGCCGCGCGGGGAAAGCGATCCGCCGGAGCCCACCTTCGGGCCATTGGGGACGCAACTTCGTTTGTACTGGCTGATTTCGAAGAAACGGTAGAGGTAGACGAGAAGCCAGCGTTTGATCTCGCCGATCGTGTAGGCGTTTCTGCAGTGCTCAGGCACGTCCGGCCAGGCGCCCAGCGTCTTGTCCCTCCAGGCGCAGTAGGCCAGGAAGGCCACCTTTGTGGGCCGATAGCCGTAGCGGGTGGTATAGAAATTGTGGAAATCCTGCAGCTCGTAAGGTCCGACGACTTCTTCCGTTTTCTGGGCGGGGCATGATTTCTCCGTGCCCGGGATCAACTCCGGGCTGATTTCGGTGTCCAGGATGTCTTCGAGAACGCGCGAAATCGCCGCCCTGAAAAGGTTCGTGCGCGCCACCCAGCGGATCAGGTGCCGGATCAGGGTCTTCGGGACGCTTCCATTCACGTTGTAATGGGACATGTGATCGCCGACGCCGTAGGTGCACCATCCCAGCGCCAGTTCGCTGAGGTCGCCCGTTCCCACCACGAACGCCCCCCGCAGGTTCGCCAGACGGAAAAGATGGGACGTCCTTTCCCCGGCCTGGATGTTCTCGAAGGTCACATCGTAGATCTTCTTCCCGCTGGCAAAGGGGTGGCCGATGTCCTTGAACATCTGGAGGCAGCTCGGGCGGATGTCGATTTCGTTGGCTTCCACTCCGAGCGCCCTCATCAGTTTCTTCGCGTTGGCATAGGTTTTCTCGGAGGTGGCGAAGCCCGGCATGGTGTAGGCCAGTACGTTGGTCCGCGGCAACTTCAGGATGTCCATTGTGCGGGCCGCGCCGAGCAGTGCATGCGTTGAATCGAGGCCTCCGGAGACGCCGATCACGAGTTTCTTGCACTTCGACGCCCGGAGCCGCTGGGACAGCCCCTGAACCTGGATATTGTAGGCTTCGAAGCAGCGTTGATCGCGCTTGGCGGGATCCGTCGGGATGTAAGGAAAACGGGCAATCTCACGCCGGAGGAGGTCCCTGCCCGCAAAGGGCGCAACGGGGAAGGAGATCTTGCGGAAGGCGCGCAGCTTCTCGATATGGGTCCTGCCGTTCTGCCCGAAGCTCGTCTGCCTCATCCTGTCCTGGGCAAGCCGGTCCAGGTCGATATCGGCGAGGACGATCTGGGGCTCACCGCAGAAACGTTCCGATTTGGCCAGCAGATTCCCGTTTTCATAAATCATGGCATGGCCGTCCCAGGCGAGGTCCGTTGTGGATTCACCCAGTCCGGCGGCGGCATAGAGGTAGGCGGAGATGCAGCGCGCCGACTGGTTGGCGGAAAGGCTGTGGCGGTACTCCTCTTTCCCGATCGTGACGTTCGATGCGGAGAGGTTGCCGATGACGGTGGCGCCCGCCATCGCCGCAAAGCATGAAGGAGGCACGGGCACCCAGACGTCTTCGCACAGTTCGATGAAAAAGGAAAAATTCGGGATATTGTCGATCCGGAAGATGAGATCGGCGCCGAAGGGAATATCGTCCCGCCCGCAGAGGCGAATCGTTTTTTCAACGGCCTCCTCAGCCGGGCTGAACTGCCGCCCTTCGTAAAATTCCCGGTAGGTCGGCAGATAAGACTTGACCGCCACCCCGAGAATTTCTCCCTGGTAGAGGACAACGCCGCAGTTGAAAAGACGACATCCGGAACGGAGCGGGGCGCCGACGACCAGGATCAGATTGAGGCTTGCCGTTTCCCGCGCGACCTTCTCCAGGGCCTCCTGGACGGATGCGAGCAGCGCATCCTGGTGAAAGAGGTCTTCGTTCGAGTAGGCGGAAAGGCCGAGCTCGGGAAAGACGGCAAGAACGGCGTTCTGCCTTGCCGCGGCCTTCGCCAGGCGGATCGTCGCCTGGGCATTGAAGACGGGGTCGGCCACGCGGACTTCGGGGACGCAGACGGCCGTCCGGACGAATCCGTGCCGGTAGAGATTGAAGAAGGACTGCGCATCCTTCCCTGCGGCCGCTTTACTCTTTTTCGACGTAGGCATAGGCGCTGTGGTTGTGGATGCTCTCGTAGTTTTCGGCTTCGACGCTGTACCAGACGAAGTTGTCGTCCTTGCCGAGCCGCTCGGCGACGTTGCGGACAACATCTTCCACGAACCTGGGCTGGTTGTAACCCTTTTCCGTCACGAACTTTTCGTCAACCCTCTTCAGCAGGGAGTAAACCTCGCCGCTTGCGGAATCCTCGACGATCCGGATCAGGTCTTCGATCCAGAAGAACTTACGGAATCGGACCCTGGCGGTGACCATGCTTCGCTGGTTGTGGGCGCCGGCCTTGCTGATCTCGCGGGAGCAGGGGCAGACGGTGGTCACCGGCACGACAACGCCCACCCAGAAGTCCGCTTCGCCTCCGTTGAGGTTGCCGCAGAAGGTGCAGGAGTACTCCATGAGGCTCCTGGCCCGCGAGACGGGGGCGCTCTTTTCGATGAAATAGGGGAAGGTGATCTCCATGTGGGCAGACTTCGCCCGCAGCTTCTCCCGCATCTTCTCGAGGATGACGTGGAAGGTCTTCAGGTTGATCCGTCCGCGGAACTCGTTGAGGATCTCCACGAAGCGGCTCATGTGCGTTCCCTTGAAGCGGCGGGGCAGGTCTACGTACATGTTGATCGTCGCGTTCACAGGCTGGGTTCCGTTGGTGCGGTCCAGGACGATGATCGGGTACTTGATGCCCTTGACGCCGACCTTGCGGATGTCGATGTTCCGGTCGTCCGGCTGGCTCTGGATATCGATCATGCCGGTTCCCCGTAAGCCACCCGTGCGTTTTCGGATTCCCATACCGTCACCCTGGCGACCTTTACGCCGGATGTCCGGCAACGGAGTTGCAGGCGATCGTAAATGTGGCGGGCCAGGCGCTCCGAGGAGGGATTGGCGTCTTTGAAAAACTCCAGATCGTTCAGATATTTGTGGTCGAGACCCGCGAGGATTTCCAGGGTCCAGCCCTTGAGATCCCGGAAATCGATCAGGAGATCCTGCCGGTTCAGTTCGCGTCCCGTCACCGTCACCTCCACCTTGAAATTGTGCCCGTGGAGGTCTTCGCACCGGCCGCCGATTTCTTTCAGGCAGTGCGCTGCTGAAAAGGATTTGATGATGGTAATTTCATACATGGGAAACTTATACCGGCAAGCAAGTAGACGTGTCAAGGTGCGAAATCCGCACGCCGTGCGCGTCTTTTTTGCGAAGGGGCGGTCAAGTATGCCGGAGCCGGACGAGCGGAAATCGGTGAAAATCACGGGCGAAACGGGGAAAGTCCCTTGAAACGGCCGTCGCCCCCTGCCTAGAAGATACAAGGACGGAGATTCGGAAATAAAGAAACCGACGCAGCGACAGACAGTTAGATTTTTTACGGCCGGTTTCTTCTTCCGCCGTTTGTTAGCACGGTAATTGCTTGCTATGAGCACTCGTAGATGAGCGGTGTCGAAAAGATCGACATCGAAGGAGCCATCATCCACCGGGATGAAGCGAAGGAGGTGATAGGGCGGATCAACAGAACTTCACAATAAAAGGACGCTAGTCTATTGGTGCAAGAACCAACAAAAAGGAGAAATTTATGATCAGTGCATTTTACAAGAGGGGACAGAAAGGTTTCACGTTGATCGAACTCATGATCGTTATCGCCATCATCGGCATCCTGGCCGCGATCGCGATCCCGCAGTTCACGAGCTATCGGAAGAGAGGCTACAACGCCTCCGCCAAGGCCGATGCGAAGAACGCCTACACGGCGGCGCAGGCCTTCTTCAGCGATTCGCCTACGGCGACGCTCGATGCAACGGCCCTGACCAACTATGGCTTCAAGTCGACGGTAAATGTCACGACGACGGTCGTTTCCGGCGCGATGTCCAGTCTCAACATCACCGCTGCGCATGGCAGCGGCGATGCGACCTACAATGTGGACTCCGCAGGCGCGATTTCTCCGTAATGCCTGGGCGCTTTTCATGATCAAGGGGCAGGGGGTATCTCTTGCCCCTTTTTTATTTTCCGTGCCGCGGGAATTTGCCGGAGCCGAACATGCGTGACCTTGGCGTTCAAAAAGCTGCAGTCTGTCTTCTTCTTGCACTCGCCGTCCTGACCGTATTCTGGCAGGCGCAAACATTCAAACTGGTCCGCTATGACGACAATTTCTACGTGGCGGAAAACCGCCACGTGCTCTCCGGCCTCTCCCCGGAGAATATCCGGTGGGCTTTTGCGAACACGGAGGCCGGTTTCTGGCATCCGCTCACGTGGCTTTCGCTGATGCTGGATTATGAACTCTACGGCTTCTACGCGGGAGGATACCACCTCACCAACGTCCTTTTTCATCTCGCTTCCGTCCTGCTGCTCTTCCTCGTCTTGGCGCGGATGACCGGCGCCCTCTGGAAGAGCGCATTCGTCGCTGCCCTCTTCGCCCTCCACCCGTTGCAGGTGGAACCCGTCGCCTGGGTTTCCCAGCGCAAGGACGTGTTGAGCACTTTCTTTGCCATGCTGGCGCTTCTCATGTATTGCCGCTATGCCGAACGGCCCGGAACGGCTCGTTATCTGCCCGTTGTCTTCTTTTACATCCTCGGCCTGATGTCGAAGCCGATGATCGTCACCTTGCCTTTTGCCATGCTTCTGCTCGATTACTGGCCGCTGCAGAGGTTCGCGCTCGGAAAGGCGGATGAACAACGGCTGGGAAATGCAAATGCCGGGACCGGCAGGTTTCCGGAGAGGGCTCCTTCCCGGCTCCTCTGCGAAAAGATCCCGCTGATCATTCTCGCCATTCTCGCGTCGGCTCTGGTCTTTTTCACGGAGCGCGGCGTGGGAGCACTTTCCTCTTTTACGGCCGTTTCCCTGGATGCGAGGATTGCCAATGCCCTCGTATCCTATGTGGTCTATATCCAGAAGATGATCTGGCCGAGCGGCCTGGCTTTTTTTTACCCCCATCCGGTCGTCATCTCCCCGTGGAAATGGGTTCCATCTTTTCTCGCACTTGCAGCGATCACTATCCTGGTGTTCCGGGGAGGGAAACGGTATCCCTATCTTCCCGTGGGCTGGTTGTGGTATCTGGGCACGCTGCTGCCCGTGATCGGACTCATTCAGGTTGGGCCCCATGCCATGGCGGATCGCTATGCCTACATCCCGATGATCGGTCTTTCCCTGATGATTGCCTGGGGCGCGCCGGGGCTTGCGGAACGTTTCCGGTTGGGGAAGGTTCCTGTCGCCGTTGCGGCGATGCTCGTGCTGCTGGCGATTTCTGCCGCGACATGGGTTCAACTTGCGACCTGGCGCAACAGCTATTCGCTGTTCGGCCACGCCGTGCAGGTGACGAAGGGCAATTACATCGCCCACAACAACCTCGGCCTCGCCTACTATCACGATGGGCGCCTGGATGAGGCCATCCGGGAATATCGCAAAGCCATCCAGATTCATTCGAATCATGCATTTCTTTATAACAATTTGGGCGTTGCCCTGAAACAAACGGGAAAATACGAGGAAGCCGCGTCCTGTTTCCGGGAAGCGATCCGAAGGAAGAATGAAGGAGGGATCCACCAAAACATGGGAAGCGCCCTCTTTCATCTGGGCCGGTATGAAGAGGCGGTCCTTCATTACAGAAAGGCGATATCCCTGGGGCCGGAAAAGGCGGACGCCCACTATTCCCTTGGCTTGACGCTGCTGCGCCTGAACCGTCCGGCGGAAGCGGGGGCGGCTTTTCGCAGCGCGCTGAAGATAGAGCCGCAGCATGAAGGCGCGGGGAAACAACTGGCCGAGCTCGGGGGGAAGCGGTGAACGAAGAGAGGGTAAGCGCAACGTTGAGGAAACATGCGACGCTCCTTCTTTGCCTGTCCCTGGCGATCCTGGTCCTGGCGACGTTCCACCCGGTCCGCAATTTCGATTTCATCAGCTACGACGACGGAGTTTACGTCACGGAGAATCCCCGCGTTCAGGAAGGCCTCTCCGCGCGGGGAATCGCGTGGGCCTTCGGCGCGACGGACGCCGGATTCTGGCAGCCGCTTACCTGGCTTTCCCTCATGGCCGATGCCCAGATGTATCGCCGGAATCCCTCCGGCTACCACTGGACGAACCTCCTGATTCATCTCGCCTGTGCCGTTCTTCTGTTTGCGGTCCTGCGCCGGATGACCGGCGCTGCCTGGCGAAGTTTCCTGGTCGCGGCCCTCTTTGCCGTCCACCCGCTGCACGTGGAACCCGTCGCCTGGGTAGCAGCAAGGAAGGACCTCGTCAGCGCATTCTTCTGGCTCCTCACTCTTGCCGCCTACGGCTGGTACGCGAAGCGTCCCGGCCTTGCCCGTTACGGGACCGTCGTTGCGGCCTTTTGCCTGGGGTTGATGGCCAAGCCGACCCTGGTGGTCCTTCCTTTTATTCTTGTCCTGATGGATTTCTGGCCCCTGGGCCGGCTGCGGCGGGGAATCGGGCAGGAGCCGGCACAGGCGCCGTCCCGCTTCGGCGCCCCGACGATCGCCCTTCCGCGGGCCCTTGGCGAGAAGATCCCGCTGCTCGTCTTGTCAGTCCTCGTGGGGATCGTCACCGTCTATGCGGAGCAGAAGGCGGGGGCGGTAAAATCGCTGGACGCCTTTCCGCTGGATGTCCGGATCGCCAATGCCGCCGTCTCCTATGTGCTTTACCTCGGCAAGACAATCTGGCCGGTCCAACTGGCCGTTCACTATCCCCATCCCGGGGCGTGGGGCCTCTGGCCGGTCGCGGGATCGGCGCTTCTTCTCCTCGGCCTGTCCTTCTGGGCGCTGCGCGGATTCTCTTCGTCGCCCTGGCTGGCCGTGGGCTGGTTCTGGTACCTGATCGCCCTCTTGCCGGTCATCGGTTTTGTCCAGATCGGCTCCCACTCCCTGGCGGACCGCTATACCTACATTCCGCTGATCGGCATCTTTATCGCCGTCGTCTGGGGCGTCTCCGAAGCTGTCCGGCCGGGACCGTGCGCCCGGATGGTTGTCGGGCTCGCATCCGTCGCCGTCGTCGCCGCGTGCATGGCGGTCAGTTCGGCGCAGCTCGCGCACTGGCAGGATGCCGTCTCCGTTTTCCGCCGCGCTGCCGGCGTCGCGTCGGAGAACGCCCTGGCGCAGAACAACCTGGGCGCCGCCCTGATGCGCCGGGGCGAAGCCGCCGCGGCTCTTGCGCATTTTCAGAAGGCGTTGAGCCTGCGGCCGCGGTATCCCGAAGCCATCTTCAACATGGGAGTCGCCCTGACGGACCTCGGCCGCCCCGATGAGGCGATTGCGTCTTATGTCAGGGCCCTGGAGCAGAAACCCGATTATGCGGAGGCCTTGAACAATATCGGCGTCGTCCTCGCATCCCAGGGCCGTTTCCCGGAGGCTGCGGAGCGGTTCCGCGCGGCTCTCTCGATCCGGCCGGACTACGCGGCTGCCCGGAATAATTACGAACGCGCCCTGAAAAATCTTCCGTGACGGACTTGTATGATGCGTAAGGTCTTCATGAAGAGAACTCCATCCGCTGCCGTCGCAGCCATGCTGGCGCTCGCCGTCCTTGCCGTCTTTGCCCCTCTCGGGCAATACGATTTCGTCGATTTCGACGACAACGTCTATGTGACGGACAATCGTCACGTACGGTCCGGCCTGAGCGCCGAAAACCTCGTCTGGGCATTCACCACGCTGGACGCGGGATTCTGGCATCCCCTGACGTGGCTTTCGCTCATGCTGGATTCCGACCTGTACGGCCTCCGTGCCGGAGGATTCCATTGGACCAGCATCCTCTTTCACGCCTTCTCCGCCGCCCTGCTTTTCCTGGCCCTGAACCGCATGACCGGGGCCCTGTGGAAAAGCCTTTTCGTGGCGGCCCTCTTTGCATTCCATCCTTTGCGCGTCGAGCCCGTTGCCTGGATCGCCGAACGCAAAGACGTGATCGCCACGTTCTTCTGGATGCTGACGCTCTTGGCGTACGCGGCGTATGCCGCGCGGCCGGGGAAGATCCGTTACAGCCTGGTTCTTTTCCCGTTTGTTCTCGGATTGATGGCCAAACCGACGCTGGTGACGCTGCCCTTCGTCCTTCTCCTCCTCGACTGGTGGCCGCTGCGAAGAGTCCGGGGAGGGGCGTCCCTGGCGGAAGAGCATGCGGAGGCCGGCGGGGGCGGAGCCGGTGCGTTTGCGCCGGATACGGATGCCGCCGGCGGAACATTTGCCGGGGCGTCTCTTCCGCGGCTGGTCGCCGAAAAGTTGCCGCTCCTGTTCCTGTCCATACTTGCCGCGTCGATCGTCTACGCGGCGGAGAAAAACGCCGGTGCGCTGTCGCCCCTGGAGGCTTTCCCCCTGGCGGTTCGCTTCGAGAACGCCCTGGTTTCCTATGCCGCCTATCTCGGGAAAACCTTCTGGCCCGCTGATCTTGCCGTCTACTACCCTCATCCCGGGGTATGGTCCTTCGGCCGCGTCCTCGCGTCCGGAGCGCTCCTGGCGGCAATGACGCTTGTGTCCGGATATTTCATGAAAAGCCGCCCCTACGGGATCGTCGGCTGGCTGTGGTACCTGGGGGTGCTGGTGCCGGTTATCGGCATGGTTCAGATCGGCTTCATCGCCATGGCGGATCGTTACGCCTATGTCCCGCAGATCGGCCTCTTCATCATCGCCGCGTGGGGAGTGCCGGATCTCCTGGACAAGCTGCCGGGGAAGAAGGTAATCCTGACGGTGCTCGCGCTCTTCGCAGTGGCCGCCCTTGTTCTGGTATCCCGCCAGCAGATGGAAACCTGGCGGGATACCGCGACAGTCTTCGAGCAGGCTCTGCGCGTGACCGTGGACAACTCCAAAGCCCACCACGGCCTGGCGATGGCCTATGTCAGACAGGGCAGGGCGGATCTCGCTCTGGCGCATCTGGAAGAGTCGCTCCGGATCCGCAAAGAGGATCGGGTATTCAATGACCTGGGCACGGTGCTGATGGGTCAGCGGCGATTCGCCGAGGCGGAGCTTCAGTTCCGCGAGGCTGACCGGCTGAAGCCGGGGATCGCCCGGTATGCGAACAACCTCGGTGCTTCGCTCGCCGCGCAGGGACGTCTCGACGAGGCCGTCCGGTATTTTCGCGAGGCCCTCAGGATCGACCCGCAGTATGCTACGGCCGCGAAGAATCTGGAACTGGCGGAGAGGAATCGGCGGGCGCCGAAAGAGAGCCGATGATCCCTATGAAGATCTTCGTGAAGAAAGCGCTCCCGATTCTGATTGCCGCCGTCGGCTTCGTCCTGTGCGCGCAGTATATCTTCCAGACCTTTCAATGGTCGGAGATTGCCTTTATTCTGCGAAACGCGGAACTCGCGTGGCTCCTTGTCGCGGGGAGCCTGGCCATTGTCCTGTTCTGGTTCCTGCGCAGCCTTCGCTGGTGGGTGCTTCTCGATGCGTTGGGGGTGAGGGTCGGTTTCCCGGAACTCTATTATTGCACGGTCCTGTCTCTGACGCTGTCGACGGTGACCCCGCTTCAGTCCGGGGAAATCCTGAAGATCGAACTGCTGAAGAAGAACGGGCGGATGGAGCGTTCTGCCGGCTATGGTTCGTTTTTGCTTGAGAGGGCGCTGGACACTGTCGCCATCGCCGTCATTGCCGCAGCGGGGGCCGCTTATCGGCTGTATCCCGACCTCGATCAGGCGTCCTTCTGGATCGTGATCGCCGGCCTCATGGCGTTGGCGGTTCCGGCCCTGCGGTTCTTGTGGAAGATCCCGATGCGGTTCGCAACGGCGGAAGTCTTGAAGCAGCTGTCCCTGCAGACCTATAGCGTCGGCACAATCCTCGTGGTGACGGTCCTGACCCTGTGTTCGTGGATCGCCGTCGCGATCGGCTGGCAGGTCTGCCTGCTGAGCATTTCCCTTTCTCCGGGACTGGAAGAAATCCTCTTCATGGTGGCGGCGCTTTCCATCATCAACGTACTGAGTTTCATCCCGGGCGGGATCGGAATTTTCGAAGCGGGCGCGGCGGCATTGCTGCTGGCCTTCGGACAGGCGGAGGCTATGGCGCAAACGGGCGCGATTATCCTCCGATTTCAATTACTCCTGGTCCTTGCCCTGGGGGCTCTGCACTATGCCGTCTGGGAGGTTCGCAAGAGGAAGGCGGCGCGAGGGCGCCTTGGAACTCCCGAAAGGTCCGACTGAGGCGAGACGATGAAACGAAAAATCATGATTCTTGGCGCGGGCCTGCATCAGGTCCGCGCGATCCGGAAGGCCGTCGATCTCGGCTACCACGTCATTACGCTCGATTACCTTCCGGACAACGTCGGCCACCGGTTTTCGCACGCCTATGAGAATGTCAGCACCGTCGACGTCGAAGGGGTTCTGGAGGCGGCCCTGCGCCTGCGTATCGACGGTATCTGCACCTTCAGCTCCGACGTGGCGCTGCCGGCGGTGGGGCACGTCTGCGATCGCATGGGACTGCCGGGGATCTCCCGGGCGGTGGCGGAAACCCTCTCCGACAAGACCCGGTTCCGATCGTTCATGGCGCGGCACGGCAAGCGGACGCCTCGTTTTGTCTCCGGGAAGAGCGATGACGAATTGTACGAAGGAATGAACGCGCTGCGGTTGCCCGCGATGGTCAAGCCCGTCGATTCATCGGGCTCCCGGGGCGTCACGAAACTCGAAACGAATGACCCGGAACTGGCGGTTGCCGCTTTCAGGAAGGCGAGGGGATTTTCCCGCTCGGGAACGGTCTGCATGGAGGAGTTCCTCGATGGGACCGAGGTGGGAGGCGACGGCATTCTCGAAGACGGCCGCTTCGCCTTCGTCGCCGTCACGCAGAAGTATCTCCGCAACTTCATCGTAACCGGTCACAGGCTGCCGACCGGAATTTCGGAGCGCGGCCGGGCGCTCGTCGTCGACGTCCTTGAGGACTGCTGCCGGAGCGTCGGCTATCGGAACGGCCCTGTGAACTTCGATGTCGTCGTTGGCGATTCGCATGCGACGATCATCGAGGTCAGCGGCCGCACGGGCGGCAACGGCATTCCGGCCGTCATCCTCAGGGCCGCCGGCGTCGACGTGGAGGAGGCGACGCTGAAAGCCGCCATGGGAGAGAAGGTTGCGCTGAACAACAGGGGAAAGATTTCCCGCGGATGCGGGTCCATCGTGTTCGGGAGCGCGGAAGCGGGCGTCCTCGATCGGATCGGGACGCTGGAAACCCTGCGCCGCCGCGTGCCGGAAGTTCTCGAATTGGATCTCGCGCTTCGGGGGGGGCAGGCCGTGGAGGCCTTCGATCACAGCGGGTGCATGATCGGTTATGCAGTGTTTGATTGCGCGGATGACGGCGAATATGCGATGTTGTCCCGCCGGATTCTGGAAACGCTGAACATTTCCGTCAGGAAGCGATGACTTCATGTGTGCTGAAGAGAAAACCCGCGCGACGGTGATCCTCGTCTTCCCGAGAATAGCGGGGAACGTGACGCTCCGCGTCCTGCCTTTCGGTCTTCTCGCCGTCGCGTCGAGTCTGAGGCGGGCCGGGTTCCCCGTCCGCATCCTTGACCTGAACATCGAGTCCGAACGCCTGCTCCACGAA
Organism: Syntrophaceae bacterium UBA6109; assembly: GCA_002428445.1. Next base: position 24,024 of record DIWJ01000057.1, on the reverse strand, counting down.
ACCTTGCGGGAAACGAAAGTTCTCCTCGTCGGGTTCAGCGTATTCACCGGTCCGATGATTCAGCAGGTCCTGACGATTTCCGCGGATATCCGCAGGTCTCATCCCGGGATTCCCCTCGTATGGGGAGGTCCGCATCCGACGATCATGCCCGATCTGACCGCGCGGCACCCGCTGGTGGACATCGTCTGCCGTGGAGAAGGGGAAAAGACGGCCGTCCGCCTTGCGGAGGCAGCGGCCGGCGGCGAATCGCTGGAGGGCATTCCGGGTCTGACATTCAAGAAAAACGGCGCCGTCGTTTCCACGGAGCCCGTCGAACGCATCCCGCCCCGGGACGCGGACGCGGAGGTGTCGCTGGATCTGGGCAGCATCGATCTGGCGCCCTACATTTTCCTGAACAACGGGAAGCGAACCGCCGTTTTCATCACGAGCCGGGGCTGTCCCTACCGCTGCAGCTTTTGCTGGAACCTGATGTTTCACGGGCGGAGATACATCGCCTGGAGCCCGCAGAAAGTGGAGGCCGAACTGAAGCCTCTTCTGGCGAAGAAAATCGAAAAGGTGCTGGTCTTCGATTCCTTTGTGGGACCCGTGTCGCGGGTGCACGCCATGGGGGAAATCTTCCGGCGCCACGGCCTCGAGTGGGCGATCGAAGACGGCTGCCGGGTGGATTGCCACAATTCGGAGGAATTCTTCCGCGGCCTGAAGGAAACCGGTTGCACCCATGTGGCGTTCGGGTCGGAATCGGGTTCCCAGAGAATTCTCGATCTCCTCTGCAAGGACATTACGGTCGATGATATCCTGCGAAGCGCCCGGCTCAGCTCCGCCTGCGGGATCAGGGGGCGCTACCAGTGGATGACGGGAATCCCCGGCGAGACGAGAGAGGATACGCTCAAAACGGTCCATCTGATCGACGAGATTTCCCGCATCCATCCCGCTTCGGCCCACAGCCTGGAGCTGTATCTGCCCTATCCGGGCAACGAGCTTTTCGATATGGCCTGCAAGGCGGGATGGAAGCCGCCGGAAAAGGTCGAGGACTGGGGCACCTACCGGTGGCAGGGGAGATATCCCTATCACCAGGAAGGGACGTGGTTCTTCAAGAGCGTGCAGTACAGCAATTTCTTCCTCCGCTATTCCGCGCTGGCCGCCGTGTCGGCGTTCAGCGAAAATATCAAGCCCGTCTTCCGGGCGGTGAATATGCTCTACTGGCCTTTTGCCGCGCTGCGCTGGAAGATGCGATGGTTCGGAATGCCCCTTGAATACCGGCTGGGGGAATCCCTGCGCCGTTTTCTGGAACGGTGAAAGCCGGCAGCATGCAGAAAGAGGTCGATCCTATGGCGGACGAACAGGTTCAATACAGCGTGGTGATTCCCACCTATCGCGGCGCGCCCTGCCTCCCGGAACTCGTGGAGCGCCTGATCCCGGTCATGTCGTCCCTGGGAGGGGCCTGTGAAATTCTCTTTGTTGACGATGCCTCCCCCGACGACTCCTGGAAGGTCCTCGCCGAGCTGAAGAACCGGCATGCCGGAAAGACATCGCTGCGCGCCTTCCGGCTGATTCGCAATGTCGGTCAGTTCCGCGCCCTGATGTGCGGCCTGGAACACGCGAAAGGGGAGTACGTCATCACGATGGACGACGACCTGCAGAATCCTCCGGAAGAGATCCCCAGGCTCGTCGCCGCCATCCGCGAGCACCCCGAGATGGACGCGGTGATCGGGGCCTTCGAACACAAGGAACACAGTGTTTTCCGCACCCTCGGGAGCCGCATGATCGATGTCGTGAATCGCGTCGTTTCGGGAAAGCCGAAGGGGCTGAAAACGACGAGTTTCCGGTTGCTGCGCCGGTGCATGGTGGAGGCGGTGACCGCGCACGGCACGGTCAATCCCATGATGGGGCCCCTGGTCGTCCGTTCGAGCAGCCGCATTATGAACGTCCAGGTGAAGCACCACCGGAGGACGGCAGGGACATCGAACTACAGCGTCATGAAGCTGGTCAAGCTCTCCCTCGATCATGTCCTGAATTTTTCGACCCTCCCGCTGAAGGTCATGAGCATCGTCGGCATCGCCAGTTCCTGCCTCAGCGTCGTCCTGGGGATCTTTTTCTTCTACCAGTACCTCACGGGGAACGTCGGCGTGGAGGTAAGGGGCTGGACGACCCTCGTGCTGCTGCTGCTGTTTTTTTCCGGACTGATCCTGTTCTCGCTGGGGCTGATCGGGGAGTACCTGATCCGCATCATCAACGAGGTGAGCCGGCCCCCCCGTTACGTGATCCGGGACCGGTTGTAGCGAAATTTTCGTAGTGGAAACGGTATGAAAGTCCAGCTGGTATTCGCGCCGTCGATCTATTCTTCGGGTATGGAGCTTCTTGGGGAAAACACCTGGCCTCCCATGGGAGTCCTGTACCTCGCCTCCTATCTGCGCCTCCGGATGCCCAACCTGGAGATCAGGGTGACGGACGGATGCCGGATCGGATTGGACCGGACGATCGCCGAAATCGCCGCCTTCCGGCCCGACGTCCTCGGCATTTCATTCTACACGACGCAGGCGCTGGGGGCCGCGAAGCTCGCGCGTGACGCCAGGGCGGCGCAGCCCGGTGCGCTCGTCGTTCTGGGGGGACCTCACGCGACGGCCCTTCCCCTGGAAACGCTCCGGCAGAGCGGGGCCGATCTTGTCGTCGTCGGCGAGGGGGAGGAGACGTTTCATCAGATTGTCAGAACTGCCGCGGTGGGCCGCGATCCGGAGGCTTTCCGGCATCTGCGCGGCGTCTGGTCGATCGGAAAGGATGCTTCCGGCGGGGAGATCGTTTTTCGGAACGATCCCGCTCCCTTCATCACGCCCCTGGAGGGCATCCCTTTTCCCGCGCGGGACCTGGTCCGCCTCGACGATTATCGAGGATGGTTCATCTCCAAGCAGATCCCCCAGACGACCATGCTCTTTGCCCGGGGCTGTCCCTTCCGCTGCACCTACTGTGCGAACGGGATCTGGCGGACTTCCGCCCCTCTGCTCCGGTCGCGGTCTCCGAAGGACGTCGTCGATGAGATGGAGTACCTGAGCAGGGAATTGGGTTTCCGGGAGATCTACGATCAGGCCGACGAGTTCAACCACTCCCTTCCGCACGCCCTGGAGCTGTGCGGGGAGATCGAGCGCAGAGGGATCGGCGTCACCTGGCAGGTCTCGCTGCGGGCAAGGCCTTTTTCTGAGGAGCTCGCGCGGAGGATGGCCGAAGCCGGCTGCTGGTGCGTCAGCCTGGGCGTCGAAAGCGCAAACGAGGAAACCCTGCGGGGCATCAAGAAGCAGATTTCCCTGGCGGATGTGGAAAATACGTGCCGTGCGCTGCGGAAATACGGAATCAAGGTGCGGGCGCATTTCATGCTTTACAACGTCTGGGAGGAAGACGGCTCGCTTCGCTTCGAAGACAGCCGGATGTCGGGCAACACCCTCGCCTATGCGGACAGGCTCTTTCGGGAAGGTCTGATCCAGTATATCACCTGGTCGGTGACGACCCCCTATCCGGGCAGCGAACTCTATGAAATCGCCGTCCGCCACGGCCTGATCAGGGCCGATTGCTGCGGTCAATGGGATGCCTGGCTCCAGAAGGAAACCTTCATCATGGACCTGCCGGGGATCAGCCGGAAGGAGATGTCGAAGGTGAAGAACCGGGGCGAGGTGCTGAGGATCCGGTGCATGCTGAGGAACAGGGATTACCGCTGGAAGGATATCCCCCTGATTCTCAAGAGGGGGCTCATGGCCTCATGGAAGATGCTGTCGGCATAGGAGCGAAAGGCATCGCGGCATCGCGGGGCCGTTGCCGGGATCGTAACGTGGATGGAGATGGGGAATGTCCGTGAAGCTGTCCGCCCTGCTGTGTACCTTGGCAAAATGGAAATATTGCGTTACGGATGCCATGCGCCACGGTATGCTCCGGGGCGCGCCGTATCGGACCTCGGAAGCCTATTGGAACGAGCGCGCGAAGTTCTATGACCGCCAATACGGCAGAAAGCTCGTGCTGGACCGCCTGGAAGCCATCGTCCGCGAAGACGCCCGCCGGTACCGGACGATCATGGAACTGGGATGCGGCATCGGGGGCAATCTCAGGGCGCTGGCGCCCCATTTTCCGCAAATTGCATTTACGGGCGTGGATCACTCGGAGGAGATGCTCGGCAGGGCGAAGGACAACCTGAAGGAATTCCCCAATGTCCGGCTCCTCCGGGCGGACCTGGAGGACATGGATTCGTACATGTCGGAAGCGCAGGATCTCGTCTTTTCCCGCGCCGTCCTGCAGCATCTGCCGCCGCCCGCCGTGCGCCAGGTTGTCGGCGGCCTTTTCGACCGCGTCACGGATCGCCTCTATCTGGAAGAGCTGAGCGTCAGGGATTATCCGGACGGACAGTCCCTGCGGTGGCCGGGCTTCCCGGAGGATTTGTACTACAGCCACGACTACCCCGCGATCGTGGGCCGGCATGCGGAGATCCTCTTGCGCCGGTACAGGCGCGGGATCATCCTGCAGTTGTTCTGCGTGAAGAGGACGAGGGGCTGAATCCGGCGGGTGAGGCCGGGTATGGAACGCTGCGGATCTGCGGGAGGAAACAAAATCCGGTATGGCGACAAAAAAAGAAAAGATACCGTTCAACAGGCCGTTCATCGTCGGGAAGGAACTCTACTACATCGCCCAGGCCGTCCTGGGCGGGCACCTCTCCGGCAACGGGCCCTATACACGCAGGTGCCAGGAGTGGTTCGAGAACAACCTGGGCTGCGGGAAGGCGCTTCTGACCCACTCCTGCACCGCCGCCCTGGAAATGGCGGCGATTCTCTGCGACATCGGTCCGGGCGACGAGATCATCATGCCGTCGTTCACCTTCGTGTCCTCGGCCAATGCCTTCGTCCTGCGGGGCGGCGTGCCGGTCTTCGTGGACATCCGCAGCGATACGATGAACATGGACGAGACGCTGATCGAGGCGGCCGTTACATCCCGAACCAAGGCCATCCTGCCCATGCACTACGCCGGCGTCGGCTGTGCGATGGAAGAGGTGATGCGCATTGCGGAGATGCACGGGCTGATCGTTGTCGAAGACGCCGCCCAGTCCCTGCTCACGCAGTATCAGGGGCGCTTTCTGGGTACCATCGGCCATCTCGGCTGCCTGAGTTTTCACGAGACGAAGAACATCATCAGCGGCGAGGGCGGAGCCCTGCTGATCAATGATCCCCGTTTCCGGGAGCGGGCGGAGATTGTCTGGGAGAAGGGAACCAACCGCAGCCAGTTCTTTCGCGGGGCCGTGGACAAGTACACCTGGGTGGACATCGGATCATCCTTCCTTCCCGGCGAACTGGTGGCGGCCTTTCTGTACGCGCAGCTCGAGGCGGCCGAGCAGATCGTCCGGTCGCGGCGACGGATTTTCCAGCGCTACATGGAAGGGATGCGTCCGCTGGCGGAAAAGGGATACCTGCGCCTTCCCATGATCGAGGATGTCCGGTGCTGCAACGGACACATCGTCCATATCATCACCCGTTCCTCCGCAGAACGGCGGCGGCTCATCGAACATCTGACGGAGAAGGGGATCAACGCCATTTTTCACTATGTGCCGCTTCATGATTCGCCCGCGGGGACGAGGTTCGGCCGGGTGTCGGGCGCCATGGCGGTCACCGAGGATCTGAGCGACCGTTTGATCCGGTTGCCGATCTTTTTCGATATGCGCGACGGGCAGGTGGATTGGATCGTCGCGGAACTGGAACGCTTCTTCCAGGGATCCTGAAGGGCAGCGGGGAGCGGGATTGAGCAAGGACGACAAGATACGAAGAATCCTGAAGAAGGGGATCCAGCCGGCCAGGCAGGGCAATGCGTATTGCTTTCTGCAGGGAGACAGACAGCCCCGCGGAACGGCCGCCGACAGCCTCCTCGGGAGGGTTCAGGATTTCATCAAGCGGAGCGGGAAGCTGTACTATTTCTTTGTCTATGTCCTGGGGCCGGTGAAGGCCAGCGGGGCCTACGCGAGACAGTATTCGCGGCTGCTCGGGGAGCACGGACCGGACAAGGTGGTCGTCAATCTCGGGAGCGGCCCTGCGCGTCCCGCGGGAAGGGGCGATATCATCAATATCGATTGCTTTGCCTTCGACGAGGTCGATATCGTCGCCGATGCGCGTGACCTGCCGATCGAGGACGGCGTCGTCGATCTGATCCTCAACAACGGGATGATCGAGCATACGGACAGCCCTCAGGCGATCGTCCGCGAGATGGGGCGGGTGCTCCGTCCGGGAGGGGTCGCGTTTTGTTTCTTCCCCTTCATGCAGCCCTATCACGCCGCCCCGGACGATTATTTCCGCTGGACGATCCAGGGGGCCCGGACGCTTTTCCCTGGTTTCCGGAAGGTGGACGTCGAGATTTCCGCGGGGCCCACGTCCGGCATGCTCTGGGTCTTTCAGGAATGGCTCGCCATTCTTCTGTCCTTCGGCAGCAGGAACCTGCATGACCTGATCCTGATGCCGCTCATGGTTCTTTCGGCGCCCCTGAAACTGCTGGATCTCCTTCTGGTCCACCACCCCCATGCAGAAAAGATCGCAAGCGGATTCCATGTGACCGCCGTGAAGGATTGAAAGAAATTCCGGAAAGAGGAATCGTCATCTCCATGGCTTCGTTCGATGCAAGGCGCCTTCTGCGTAAAGAATTCTGGGTTTGCTCCGAGCGGCTGATCCCCTTCGTTCTGCTGCTTGTCGGGGGTGTCCTCCTGTTCTTCAACGCGGGCAACTATTATCTCTGGGGCGACGAAGCCGTCACGGCCCTGCACGGCAAGAACGTCCTGAAATTCGGCCTGCCCTATGGCTTCGACGGCCGCAATCTCCATGAGTTCGGCGGATACTATCTCAATATCGATTTCCTGCCCCTTCTGGACCCCTGGGCGCAATTCTACGTGGCGGCAGCGTCGCTCGGCATCTTCGGCATGGACGCCCTCGGGGCACGGATGCTCTTCATGGTTTCGGGCTTTGCCGCGATGGTCATGCAGTACCTCTTCGTAGCCGAGTATTTCAAGAACCGGAGGCTCGCCTGCCTGAATCTCCTGCTCGTCGCCACGTCCGTGACGTTTCTGCTCTTCGCGCGTCAGTGCCGCTATTTTCCGCTGGGGATGTTCCTCGCCCCCGCCGTCGCCTATTTCTACACGCGATACCGGGACCGCCTCTGGGAGGTTTTGCTCCTTGGCTTGGTGTTTGCGGCGGTGTTCTTCTCCAATTCATTGATCGGAGCAGCCTGCCTGGGAGGCATGGCGGCGTCTTTCTTCGTCTTCGACGATCGGCGCAAGGCGCTGCGGTTCTTTCTGAAACCGCTGCCCGTTACGGCGCTCTTGATCGGGGCCTTTTCTCTGTGGCTGTACAAAGACGGTTTTTCCGGGACGCCCAGCAACTTCAAGAACTTTCAACTGTACGACTTTTCCCGCATCGTCTGGCTCTATTTCAAGGATTACAACCTGACGCAGCTGCTCCCCGTGGGCATGTTCGTGATTCTTGCCGGCATGTGGGTAAAGGACGGACTGCAGGTGAGAGTCGCCGGTGCGCCCGATTTCCGTCTCCGGAAGGAATTTGCCATCCTTTTGTGGATACTGCTCTTTACCGTTTCGATTTCGGTCTTGTCTCCCCAGCGCAGCGGGGAGGAGTATTCGGACATCCGCTATGCGGCTCCCGTGTTTTCCATGCTGCTGCTGGTGCAGGCCCTGGCGGTCGAGCGGGTATTGCAGTGGCGCAAAGGGATGGGAATCCTTCTGCTGGCGACAGCGATCTTCACCAATATCCTGACATTCACGACGCCCCGTTTTTACCTCCACGACTATATCCGGGAGAACCTGAGTCCCTTTCCCAATCCCGTGAAGATTGCCGCCGTGACCCTGCAGGCCGTCACCAAGAACGACGATATGATTCTTGTCGCCCCAAGCCATATGCTGGCGCCGATGGAATTCTATTTGGGAGACAAGTTGCGATTCTGCGGCGTCGTCGGCGAAGACAGCTACAACCTCCATACGAAGATCGATCGGCTGCCCGCCTACACCTATTCATCCGGTGTGACGCCCGATTGGGTTGTTCTGTTCGGACTGGACGTCGGCAAGGACCATGTCAAGAAATACCTGGACAAGTTGAAGATGTCCGAATTCGCGCAGTATGAGAGCACCCACTATGGACTGGACTTGTCCCGGCCGGAGGTCTTCTGGAGGACCTTCGAGCCGATGGCTAAATTTCCGCCGGAGAAAGGACTGTATATCTTCCAACGCATCCGGATCGGCGGCAGCGACCGAAAACTCGATTAGCGGAACCGAGGAGTTCCGTCTACGGCGTGCGTTGCGGTCCCACCCTGAGATTGCAGACACTTTTCCACTTCGCGGAAAACCTCCGAGACCGATATTGCCTGCATGCAGCGGTTGTTCCGGCAGGTTGAAAAGCGGTGATTGAAGACGTTGACGCAGGGGCTGCAGGCGAGCTTCGCATAGACGATCCGGGTGCGGCCGCCGAGGGGTCCGAAGAGGCGCGGCGTTTCGGGGCCGTACAGGACGACCGTATCGATGTCCGTCAAGGAGGCGAAGTGGGCGGGCCCGCTGTCGTTGGTGACGAGAAGGTCCGCCAGTGTATAGAGGGTGATGAGGCCGCGCATGGAAGTCTTGCCGGCGAGGTTCTTCACTCGTTCCGACCCGATTTCCCGGCACAGCGCTTCAGCGGACTCCGCTTCCGAAGGGGCGCCTGTCAAGACAATCCGCGCCTGAGGGTATCTCTGCAGGATTTTCCCGCCCAACTCCGCAAAACGCTCCAAAGGCCACTTTCTCAACGGCAGCATATCGCTCGCGTTGGGATTGAGCAGGACGATCGGGCCTTCTCCTGCGGCCGCCGGGGTCCCGCCAAGAAGGTCTCGAATCCCTTGCTTCTCTTCGGCGGAGGGGACGAATTTCATCGGATCGGGGAGCGCTGACGGAATCGATTTTGACAGGGGCAATTCGTCGGGGTCTTCTTCGATCGCATCGACGAGTTGCCGGTAGGCGACGGCCGTGTGGAGATAGGGATTGTAGGAGACGCGGTGGGTCATGAGGTCGCCGCGGTAGGGCAGTTCGCCGGTGAAGCGGTGCAGCCCGACGCGTCTCCGGGCTCCCGTCAGATAGGTAAGGATCGCCGAGGCGCGGGCGAAGAACTCCATGTCCACGGCCGCATCGATGTCCTTCCTGCGGATGACTCGAAGGAAACGCAACGTATCGCCGAGGAACTGAAGAAAATTCCCGCGGCGGAGCGTGTAGATGTTTTCGGGCGGAACAAGATCGAGGATGTCCAGGATCGGCCGGTTTTCCTCGAAGACGCAAAAGTAGATATTATTTCGCCCCGTTATTTCCGCAGCCCTGGCAATGGCGTCGGCGGCGAGAACCGTCGCCCCCTGCTCGATCAGCTTGACGAAAAGAACGCTCTTCGCGGGTCCGCTCAGAGAGGTCTCCGGCAGGAGACGTTCGATGGACCGCCTCCAGAGCGTGAGGCAGGCGCAGAGAAGCCAGCCGGCCCAGCGGTCGATGATGCGGATGGTTTCAGGGGTCATGGGGAAGTCTCCTTTTCGCGGCGGCGATGGCGCAGCCAAGGGATTCCGACGGCTGCGAGACAGGCAAGGATGGCCGTCAGGGAGATCCATGCGCCGGAGCGGAACGCAGAGGGGGCATACTCGATCCGCAGGCGGTGGCTGCCCGCGGACAGCGGGACGGCCATCAGGGTGTAATCCGCGGGCAGGATCCGATAGGCTTCCTGTCCGCTGCCGGTGAGGCCGCGGACGCGCCAGCCTTTGCTGTAAGAGTCCGTGAGGAGGAGGATCGATGGGCTCGCGAGGCTGGCAGAAACAGTCAGATGGTCCGTCGAGGAATCCAATATCTCAATGCTTCCTCCGGCCGCAGAAGAGGTCGGCTCGGGGTCTGGCTTTTCCTCCAGCACGACGGCCGTCCGGGGATCGAAATCCGCAGCGGACATGATGGAGAAGGCCTCGCTCATACCCTTCGCCGGTTTCCAGCCTTGCACGAGCAGCAGGCGCGGCAGGACGTCCGGAAACTCATGGATGCGCAGCCCCTCTGGAACTTGCGAGAAGGCATAACGGCAGCGCAGCATCCGGAACCAGGGATGGTATTGATGGATCTTCACGTATTGGGTTGCCTTGTCCGGGGCCTCCCCCTGGGTGAAGGCGATGAAGCGGGCGTAACGCAGGGGGACGCCAGGATCGTATCCCCAGATGTCCCTTGCTCCCGTCGAGAGGGCGCTGTTGGGCTCGAAGGGATTCAAGATCCGGTAGTCTCCGGGCCGCGCGGCGAAGAAGGCCGCGAGGTTCTGCAGGCCGGCTCGGTCAGGGACAAACGTGGGCCGCATGGTTCTCGCGAAGATGAAAATCTCCAGACAGGCGAGCAGGACGACCAGATAGACGGCGTTGCGCGTCCGGAGCGTCGCCTTGAGGAGCAGGGCAACGAGAAAGGCGATTGCCGAGGCAAAGAGCAGACCCAGAGCCGACAATTGCTTCGCGGCAGAAGCGAAAAGGGAATCCAGGTAGACTTGCTTCGGAAGGTAGGTTTCGCCCGCCGCCGGGACTGCCGCGAGGGTCTTTGTCCACAGTTCGTGCGGCAGGGCCAGGAGCAGAAAGAAGCCCGCCAGCGCCAGGACTGCGGCCGCAGTCAAAACACCGCGCAGCAGGGACCGGGCGGAATCCGGAAAGCGGATCAGCCGGTCCATCCCCATCGCGGCGAGCATGCAGGCAAACAGGGACGCGAAAAAGGCGAATTTCGAAGCGCCGCGGAATTTGTCAAAACCGGGCAGCATGTCGTACAGGAGCCGATGGATGGGGGTATGGACGCCGAGCGCCAGGACCGCCAGGAGAAGGACCATCGCCGCCGCCGTGCGGCGCCCGGGCCGGTCGGACGGCAGCGCACCGAACAGGGCCAGCATCAATCCCGTCACTCCGAAGAACAGGGACATCTCCCACAGGTAACAGCGGCCCCAGTAGGGGAGATTCGTCATGTTGCCGAAAAAAGAGGGCGCCACCAGGGTGATCAGGTTCTCGGGGGGAAGCGAAAAGGATGAGGCAAATGCGTAAGAAACCCCCAAGCTCCGCACGCTTTCGGCGGCGGCATCCATGCCGCTGAGGATCTGCACCGCCCCGAGGGCCGCCCCGAGGGCATAGGAGACGGCGAAACCGGCAAGGGTCTTGAGGCGGGAATCGCAGCGGACGAGTCTCAAAGCCAGGTATGCGGCCGCCGCAACGCCCGTGTAATAGACATACTGCGGGTGACCGGCATAGATCTGCATCGAGACGGCAAGGCTCCCGATGAGACAGGATGAAGCCCATCGCCTTTCGACCATCCCGTCCAGGGCGAAGAATACCAGCGGCGCCCAGGCCATCGTGCAGAGGTTCGGCAGGTGGCCGGCATAGATGTGGAGAAAAACGGGGCCGCAGAACATCCCGAGCACCGCTGCCGAGAGGCAGGCCACGGGGTGAAGGCCGCGCGAGGAGAGCCAGAGGTAAAGAAAGAATCCGAGCAGGAAGATATGCAGGGCGACCACGGCATTGATGGCCTTCCCGAGGGGAAGGATCAGGAACAGCAGATGCGGCGGATAGAGCAGGGCCGATTGGAATCCGCCGAAAAAGGGGGCGCCTGAAAACAGGTGGGGATTCCACAGGGGCAGATTTCCGGACCGTATCTGGTCGACGGCGAATTGGCGCCAGTGAAGGAACTGATGCGAGATGTCCGTGCCTGCCTGGGAGAGGATGCGTTCACCGGGCCAGAAGAGGACGTCCGCGAACATCGCAAGCGTCACGGCGGCGAGAACCAGCGCCGCCCGCCCGCGGGACAGAGATTGCAGGCCCGCTGCGCCGTCTTCAGAAGATAGAAAAGAATTCCACGCCATGAGTTGGTCCGCATTCCGTCGAACTGCAATCCGTCGAACTGCAATCCGTATCGCCGAACTGTTTCTTATACAATCCAGGCGGGATTTGCAATTTTCCCCGTGCCCTGCGTCCGGCTTTCGCATCCATGTGTGGCGGACAAGTTTTGCCTTGCAATGGCGGCCGATACGAAATATTTTGTGCCGTCGGTTCCGCCCATCGTCCTGTATCACCGAACCGGCCGGAAAGGAACGGATATCCTCATGTACAAAGACAAAAAGGTCGTCGTCGTCATGCCGGCCTACAACGCGGAGCAGACCCTGCGGATGACCTACAACGAGGTCATGGAGCAGGGGATCGTGGATCTCGTGATCGTCGTGGATGATGCGAGCAATGACCGGACGGCCGCCGTCGCCGCGGAGCTTCCCCATGTCAAGGTGCACGTTCACGAGCGCAATCGCGGCTACGGGGGCAACCAAAAGACCTGCTACCGGCTTGCCCTTCAGGAGGGCGCCGACATCGTCATTATGGTCCACCCCGACTACCAGTACACGCCGAAGCTGATCCCGGCCATGGCATCGCTCATCGGCAACGGCCTTTACTCCTGTGTCCTCGGCTCCCGCGTCCTGGGCGGGTACGCTCTCAAAGGCGGGATGCCGGTGTGGCGATACATTGCGAACCGCTTCCTGACGCTGGTGGAGAACCTCCTCATCGGCGCGAAACTCTCCGAGTACCATACGGGCTTCCGGGCCTTTTCCCGCGAGCTTCTGGAGCGCCTGCCGCTGGAAGGAAATTCCGACGATTTCATTTTCGACAACCAGATGCTTGTTCAGGTGGTCTGGTTCGGTTATACGATCGCCGAGATCAGCTGCCCGACGAAGTATTTCAGGGAGGCCTCCTCCATCAACTTCCGGCGCAGCGTCGTTTACGGTTTCGGATGCCTGGAGACGGCCGCCGCGTTCTTCCTTGCCAAAAAGGGGCTCGCGGCGTCCGGACTCTTCCCGAGGATCCCGCCGAAGACAGCCGGAGTGTAAAGCCGTTCCATGGAGAGACAGGGCACAGGTCGGATTTGCATACTGATCGGCGTGATCCTGGCAGCGTGGACGCTGCTCCTCTTTCATCCTGTTCAGCATTACGATTTCATTACCCTCGACGACGGGGCGCTCGTCGTCAAGAACTCCCGTCTCCAGTCGGGCCTGACAGCCGACGGCCTCCGTTGGGCCTTCTCGACGACGCATACGGGAAACTGGCATCCGCTGACTTGGCTGACCCTGTTCGTCGATTACGAGGTCTTCGGCCTGCATCCGGGGGGGTACCACTGGACGAATCTGATCCTTCATCTCGGTGCGGTCGTACTGCTGTTTCTCGCTTTGAAGCGGATGACCGGGCAAGTCTGGGCCGCCGCTTTTGCGGCGCTGCTGTTCGGCATTCATCCGTTGCGCGTGGAATCCGTCGCGTGGGTTTCCGAAAGAAAGGACGTGCTGTGTGCCTTCTTCTGGATGTTGACGCTGTGGCTGTATGCGAGATATGCGGAGAAATCCACGGGCCGGCGATATGCCGCAGTGATGGCGTCTTTCATCGCAGCGCTCTTGTCGAAACCGATGGCGGTTACGCTGCCCCTTGTCCTCCTGCTGCTCGATTTCTGGCCGCTGCAACGCACCGCGCTCTCTCGATTCGACTGGAAGGCGATATGGCCTCTCCTGCGTGAAAAGATCCCCCTGCTGGTCCTCTCGGCCGCGGCGGCCCTGCTGGCCCTGTTCGCGCAGGGAAATGCGGTCGCATCCTTTGATTTCCTGCCGCCCTCGACCCGCATGGCGAATGCCGTTCTTTCCTGTGTCCGATATCTCCAGTCGACCTTCTGGCCGTCCGGGCTGGCAGTATTTTATCCCTATGACCGGACGCTTTCCGTTGCTGAAGTCGTCGCCGCAGTCCTTTTTCTTGGCGGGCTGTCGATCCTGGCATACCGGCTTCGCCATAAGGCGCCGTATCTGCTTGCGGGCTGGCTCTGGTATCTTGTGACACTCCTGCCGGTGATCGGCCTGATCCAGGTGGGCAGCCAGGCCAGGGCGGATCGGTACACCTATCTGCCCCAAATCGGCATCATCCTGATGCTGGTGTGGGGGATTTCTTCGTGGGCGGCGCGATCCGACCGCCTGCGGGGGATCGCCTTCGGGATCGGCCTTGCCGTTGCCGGCGTATTGTCCTTTCTCACGTGGGGCCAGCTCCATTTCTGGCAGGACAGCGAGACGCTCTTCCGGCATGCCATTGCGGCGACGGATGGAAATTGTTTCGCCCATGACAATCTCGGCCTCGCCCTCATGCAAGAGGGCAGATACGGTCAGGCCGACGCCTCCTTCGCAAGGGCGCTGGAAATTCACCCGGGCTGCACATCGGCATACAACAACCGCGGGAACGGCTTCGCCGCCCGAGGGGAATTTCGTGAAGCCGTTGAGGACTATCAACGCGCAATCCGGATTCGGCCGGATTTTGCAGACGCCCACTACAATCTGGGGATCGCCCTGATCCATCTGAAGGATCTCGCCGGGGCGCGGAAGCATCTTTCCCGGGCGCTGGAATGCGAACCCGACATGGCCGATGCGCACAACAACCTTGGCGTTGTGCTGTCGCTGCAGGGCAACGTCGAAGCGGCAAGGCGCCACTTCCGCGAGGCGCTGCGTCTGAATCCCGCATTGAAACCGGCCACCCGGAACCTCGGGATCCTGCCGGAAACATCCCGTCGTCCCTGATTCCATCCCCGTCGAGCATTCCTCAGCGTTTTCGAAGCCTCAAATCAGGGTATCCCTGATTGCAAATCACGCCCAACAGATGCCATCTTACGGGCAATGGCGAATGCAGGCGGCTACGGGTGATACTCCGGCTTTTTATGACTTGTGCAGGATGGCTCCAATGCGGCCCCGGATCATTTGCAGAATCCCTCATTGACGAAAGGAGAAGACCATGAAAACACCGCAAAACATTCTCGTTCCTTCAGATTTTTCAGAGTATGCGAACAAGGCTGTGGAGGAGGCTCTTTCCCTGGCAACGCAGTTTCACGCCCAGGTCCACCTGCTGCACGTCGTAGGCGACATCCGGCAATGTGCCGCGGAGTATTGCCTGACGCCCGAAATGGTCGACGAATACAGAAAGACCAGTCTCGAGTCTTCGGAAAAGAGGCTTAAAGAGGACCTTGCAAAATTCCCGGAGGCAAAGAATGTGAAGGTCAGCATCGATGTGAGATTGGGGTCGGCCGCCGAAGAGATTCTGAAGGAGGAGCAGGAAAAAAATATCGACCTCATCGTGATTGCCAGCCATGGGAAAACCGGATTCCTCAAGCAGCTGATGGGCAGCGTGGCCGACCGCGTCTCCCGCGGCGCGAAGGGCCGGGTCATGCTTGTCAAGTCCTGACCTCCGGATGGGGAAGAAATTCCGGCAATACTCCGGGCGGACGCGCATGCCGATGCGTGTCCGCCCATGATGGAGCGGGGGAAGTCCGTTCTTGCGCTCTCTTGTGCCGCCGGGTCGTCGCGGGATCGCGCGGCTCTGCCATATGCTGCGGTCCTTTCTGTACTCGCGAAGCCAGCGACGACGACGGCGGAGCAAGCCCTCGGCCGAGGGGCGTCGGTATTTTCGACGCGTCCTGCAAGGTTTTTCGAAGCTGAATCTTCGCACCTCCCCGATAGCCGTCTCCTTCTTAATCCTGTATTCTCAAATCAGGTCCGATACCGCTCCGGGAAACCGGCACTGCGACGCGCGCAATTGAGAGCGCGTGAGGAATGAAAGGATAACAGGCCATGGAAAGAAAGGTATTGATCGGGATCGTTCTGTTTCTCGCCGTTTTTGCCGCCATTATCTCCGCCGTCCGTCATGGATATGCCGACAGGCCCGTCAACACGGCTTTTGAGGCCGTTGCCATCAAGAACACGGCCGAACACACGAAATTCCTCTTTCACAGCCGGTGAGCTTTTCCGGAGCTCGATCGACCTCTTTTCTTCCGCCAGGGATGCCTCTTCTCGGAATTCACCTGTAAACCCGTAATTTTTCTTGACACGAACGGAAAGATACGTTAGTTTGCCCATGACCGATGGTCATATATTGACTCAAGTTCAAGTAAGGGTCGGAAATCACAATCGTAATCGCATTCTCTGCTTCATCTCCAAAGTTCTGCCACGCATCCGTTGCGTAGAAAAGGGGGGCCGCCTTGGGACTCCGGGAACGAAGAATCCGGGAAAAGGAAAACCGGCGCCACGCCATCCTCAATGCAGCGCGGAGGCTCTTCTTCGAGAGAGGCTTCCGTCCTGTCACGGTGGACAGCATTGCGAAAAAGGCCGAACTCAGCAAGGGATCGATCTATCTTCATTTTGACAGCAAAGAAGAGATCTACGCGCAGATCCTGCTGCTCGACATCGAACAATTCCACGCCAATACCGCAAGGGTGATCCAGCAGGGCGGCAGCGCCTCCGAGATGCTCCTGAAACTCTCCGATACCTACGTGGACTTCTTTCTCAACGACAAGGAGCTGTTTCGCATTCTCATGACCTTCATGGTGCGGCTCGATCGCATGAACCTTTCCGACGAGATCGGAGAACACCTGATCCGAACGACGAACAAATCCATCGCCGTCATTGAAGAAATTCTGCAATACGGCGTCAGCAGCGGCGAATATCCGGCGGACCTCAACATCCGGAACACGCGCAATGCGATTTGGGGGCTTTTCAACGGGATCATCTCGCTCTACTTCTTCACGGGCAAGGAAGCGAAGCGGGAAGAAAGAATACGGTCGACAGTCAGGACGAGTCTGGAAATCCTGATCAAGGGGCTGAAGAGCAGCTGAGGGCGAAGCCGATAGGGGCTTGAACTGCGGGGGGCATTCCATTTTCATATCCATGCGGAACATAGACGCAGAATGGGAGATTTTCATTCTGCGAATGGGGGTGACGTGCCGGTAAGACCCACCGGGACGAGGCAATCAGGGCAAACGCCATAGAGGCCCGTTCGTGGCGTTCGGTTGTCCGTCAGGAGGGGTGCAAACCGGATCGAGGGGAACAAGGGGAAACCGCAACGGAGGGGAAGAAGGAGGTCAGTATGAGCAACGGTTTGGTGAACATGAGAGATCAGCACTTCATTCTGTTGGAGCAGTTGGACATCGACAGGCTCTTTCAGTCGGAGTTGTTCAAGGATTTCTCGAAAGACATCCTCCTCATGATGCTCAATGAGGCGGAAAAGATGGCCGTGAACGAGATTCTGCCCACGTACAGCGTCGGGGATCGCGAGGGCTGCACCCTCAAGGACGGAAAGGTGACGGTGCCCGCGTGTTATCACGGGCCATACCGGAAGTACGTCGAGAACGGATGGCTCTGCATGGCGCAGCCGGCGGACGTCGGCGGGCAGGGAATGCCGTATGTGATGGCGACGGCCAACCTGGAGCCCTGCTACGCCGCCAATTTTGCCTTCCTCATGTATCCGGGCCTCACGCACGGCGCGGCAGGTCTGATCGAAAAATTCGGCACGGAAGAGCAGAAGAGCAAGTACATGTTAAAGATGTTTGCCGGAGAATGGACAGGCACGATGTGCCTGACCGAGCCGGGTGCGGGAAGCGACGTCGGCGCATTGAAGACCACTGCAAAACGCCTGCCCGACGGCAAATTTCTCATCACCGGCTCAAAGTGCTTCATTTCCTGCGGCGATCACGATCTGGCGCCGAACATCGTCCACCCTGTCCTGGCGCGCATCGAAGGCGATCCTCCCGGAACGGGCGGCATCTCCATCTTCATCGTGCCGAAATACCGCGTCAGCGACGACGGCAGCATCGGCGAATTCAACGACGTCCACACGGGCAACATCGAACACAAGATGGGCATCAAGGGATCGGCGACCTGCACGCTGAATTTCGGCGACGACGGCAAGTGCGTCGGCGAACTCCTCGGCAAGGAGCGCGAAGGCATGCGGGTCATGTTCCACATGATGAACGAGGCGCGCCTCGAGGTCGGCATGCAGGGACTGGGACATGCCTCGGCGGCCTATGAGCACGCCGTGCAGTACGCCAAGGACAGGATTCAGAGCGTACCGGTCTGGGAAATGAAGAACCCCGACGCAAAGGCTGTTCCCATCATTCAGCATCCCGACGTGCGACGCGATCTGATGATCATGAAGTGCTACGTGGAAGGATTGCGCTCGATGAACTACTTCGTCGCCTACTGCATGGATATGGCGAGGGCGTATCCGGCGGAGGCCGACAAGTGGAACGGTTTCGTCGAACTCATGACGCCGGTCTGCAAGGCCTACTCGTCCGACGTGGCGATGATGGTCTGCTCGAAGGCGATCGACATCTACGGCGGCTACGGCTACTGCAGCGAGTATCCCGTCGAGCAGTACATGCGGGACTGCAAGATCGCCACGCTCTATGAGGGCACCAACGGCATCCAGTGCCTGGACCTGGTGGGCCGGAAGCTCGGCCAGAAGAAGGGCATGAACGTGATGAACCTGGTCGGCGAAATCGCCGGGACGATCGGGAAAGCGAAACAGCTGCCGGAACTCAAGAAGTACGCGGAAAAGCTGGAAGAGGCCAACAACGCCCTGATCGATCTGACCATGACCTTCGCGGGCTGGGGAAAGAGCGCCAGCTTCCTGCTGCCGATCCTGAACGCGTCGCCCTATCTCGACCTCTTCGGCGATGTCGTCCTCGGCCATTTTCTGCTGCAGGCGGGCGCCATCGCCCAACAGAAGCTCAACGCCATGTACGCGGAGAAAGGCATCGAGGAGTCCATCGGCAAGAAGCGGGCGCTGCTCCGCGAGGACAAGGAAGCGGCGTTCTACGCGGGCAAGGTCGCCTCGGCGAGGTTCTTCGCCGCCGAGACACTGGCCACCGTAAAGGCGCGCTGCGAGTCCATCAAGACAGGCGAAAAGATCCCCATTGAAATAGCGGACGAGTCTTTCACCGTTTGACGGCCGCGGACCGAAGCGCGGCGTTTCATGGGCCGTCCTTCGGCGAGCTGCGGCACCGGCAACACCGCTTACGAGCGAAAAGAGGAGGGGCTTTATGGGATATGAGATCAAGAAAGCTGCTGTTTTGGGCGCGGGCGTCATGGGCGCCACGATCGCGGCACACCTGACGAATGCGGGGATCGACTGTTATCTGCTGGACATCATCCCCTTCGAACTGACGGAGGACGACAAGAAGAAGGGCCTGACGGAAAAGAGCCCGGAGTGGCGAAACCGCTTCGCCGCCAACGGCCTGGCCGGGATCCAGAAGGCGAAGCCGTCTGCATTCTATACGAAGAAAAACGCCGGCATGATCCGGATCGGCAACTTCGAAGACAACCTCGGCTGGCTCAAGGACGTCGACTGGGTCATCGAGGTGGTCATCGAAAATCTCAAGATCAAGCAGGAGCTGTTCGCGAAGGTGGAGAAGGTGGTTCGGCCGGGCTGCATCGTCACCACGAACACCTCGGGGATTCCCATCAAGGACATCACCGCCAACTTCGGCGCGAAGCTGAGGGAGAATTTTCTGGGAACCCACTTCTTCAACCCGCCGCGCTACATGAGACTCCTCGAAGTCATCCCGGGCAGGGAAACCCGCAAGGACGTCGTCGATTTCATGATCCGTTTCTGCGAGGACGTCCTCGGCAAGGGCGTCGTCGTCTGCAAGGATGTCCCCAACTTCATCGGCAACCGGATCGGCGTCTTCGACATCTCCAACGCAATCCGCATCACCTTCGAGAAGAACCTCACCGTCGAGCAGGCCGATGCGATCATCGGCAAGGCCCTGGGCCGCCCCGGGTCCTCGATCTTCGGGACGCTGGACCTCGTCGGCCTCGACACGGGCTACCACGTCATGAAGAACCTCTACGAGGCGGTTCCCGATGACGAGATGCGCGAATATTTTGTCCCCGTCGACTTCATGACCAAGATGATGGAGAAGAAGTGGCTCGGGAACAAGACCAAGCAGGGTTTCTACAAGAGGACCAGGGATGCCAGGGGCAAGAGCGAAAAGGTCTATCTCGATTACACGAAGATGGAATACCTTCCCGTCACGAAGCCCCGCTTCGATTCCATCGGCGCGGCGAAGAAGAAATCCGATGAAGGCGTCGAGGCGACTCTCCGGACCGTGTTCTTTGCGAATGACATCGCCGGCGAAGTCGCGCGGGAATACCTCTGCAACAACTTCATCTATGCCGCAAACCGGGTCCCGGAGATCTGCGACAGCATCGTCGCCATCGATAACGCGATGAAGTGGGGATACAACCATGCCCTCGGTCCCTTCGAGACCTGGGACGCCGTCGGCGTACGGGCGGCCGTCGAGATCATGAAGAAGATGAAGAAGAAGGTTCCGAAGAAGGTCGAAGAGATGCTCAAGAAGGGCGTCGAATCGTTCTATTCGCGGAAGGAAGACGGACTGTACTGCTATGACTTCGAGAAGAAGGGCTACGTCCTGGCGGAGGCGAATCCGAAGGTCATCGTCCTGCCCGTACTCAAGAGCGCCAAGAAACTGGTCAAGGAAAATGCCGCTGCGTCGCTTGTCGATATCGGCGACGGCGTTGCCTGCCTGGAGTTTCACACCAAGATGAACGCCGTCGACGACCAGATGATCGAGATGATCTTCGCGAGCTGCGACATCGTCGAGAAGGACTTCGTCGGCATGGTCGTCGGAAACCATGCGCCCAACTTCTCCGCCGGCGCGAACATCTTCAAGGTCCTGATGGCGATCCAGAAGGGGGACTGGGATCTCCTCGAGAATCTCATCACGGCCTTCCAGAGCGCCAACATGCGCATGAAGTACCTGGCAAAGCCCGTCGTCAGCGCTCCCGCGGGCCTGGCCCTCGGCGGCGGCTGCGAGATGGCCATGCATTGCGCCCGGTGCCAACCCTGCGGAGAGACGTACATGGGCCTCGTGGAAGTGGGCGTCGGCGTCATTCCGGCCGGCGGCGGCTGCAAGGAGATCATGGTGCGGCTGACCGAGGGACTGCCCGACGGCGTCGTCGAGCAGGGCATGAACCTGCAGCAGCTCTACTCCAAGGCCTTCGAGAACATCGCCATGGCCAAGGTCGCGACGAGCGCGGTGGAGGCGATGGAACTGGGCTACATCCGCAAGACGGAGCAGATCAGTCTGAACCGCGATCAGCAGCTCTGGGACGCCAAACAGGTCGTGCTCGGACTGTCCAAGTTCTACAAGAAGCCGCGGCCGGCATTGATTCCCGTGATGGGAGAGAACTTCCGCGGCATGGCCGAGGCTGTCGCCTACAATCTCCAGCACGGGAAATTCGCGACGGAATACGACATCCATGTTGCGCGGAAAGTCGCTTATGTCCTCTCCGGCGGCGATTGCCCCGAAGGGACGCTGGTTACCGAGCAGGAGATCCTGGAACTCGAAAAAGAAGCCTTCCTGAGTCTGTGCGGGGAGCAGCGGTCCCAGGACCGGATCATGCACATGCTCAACACGGGCAAGCCGTTGCGCAACTAGGCTCGAACTCGACCGCCGCACGCGCGGGCCCCTGAAGGGGCCGGCGGCGCGGCCAAGGAAAAGAAGGAGGAAAGTCATGAGCGATGCTGTGATTATCGATGCCGTAAGAAGTCCCGGTGGTCGTTATAAGAGAGGGGGTCTCTCCGGAACTCGGGGAGACGAGTATGGAATTCAGGTCATCAAGGGTCTCCTGGCAAGGGTTCCGGCCCTCAAGCCCGAAGACGTCGAAGACATCGTCTGCGGTTGTTCCTTCCCGGAAGGCGAGCAGGGCATGAACCTCGGCCGCGTCGTCGCCCTCGGCGCCGGCCTGCCTGTCACCGCCTGCGGCATGACCGTCAACCGTTTCTGCTCGTCGGGCCTCCAGGCGATTGCCGACGCGACGGCGAAGATCCGCGCCGGCTGGCTCGACGTGGCCATCGCCGGCGGCATCGAAACGATGAGCCATATCCCCATGGGCGGCGCCTTCTTCCGTCCCCATCCGGACTGGGGATGGGGCACGATGCCCAACACCTATGTCTCCATGGGCGTGACGGCCGAGAACGTGGCGGCCAACTACAAGATCTCCCGCGAGGACCAGGACAAGTTCGGCGTGGAGAGCAACCGCCGCGCCTATGAGGCGATCAAGGCCGGCAAGTTCAAGGGAGAGATCATTCCCATCAAAGCCTGGAAGTACAAAAAAGCCAAGAACGGCAAGCGGATCCGCGAGCAGGTGATTTTCGACACCGACGACGGCGTGCGCTGGCCGACGACGATCGAGGATCTCGGAAAATTGAAGTCGCCCTTCAAGCAGGGCGGGTCCGTCACGGCGGGCAACGCCTCGCAGATGACCGACGGCGCGGCGTTCTCGCTCGTCATGAGCGCGGACAAGGCGAAGGCCCTGGGCCTGAAGCCGCTGGCGCGGCTCGCCTATTTCGCCGTCGCCGGGTGCAAACCCGAGGAAATGGGCGTCGGTCCGGCCTATGCCATTCCCAAGGTCCTGAAGATGGCAGGTCTCACGACGAAGGACATCGACGTCTTCGAGATCAACGAGGCTTTCGCCTCCCAGGCGATCTATTCCTGCCGCGTGGTCGGAATCGAAGACCGCTGGGCAGCGGGCGACGTCAATCCCAACGGCGGGGCCATCGCGCTCGGGCATCCGCTGGGGGCGACGGGCGGAAAGCTCACGGCGCAGCTTCTGCATGAACTGAAACGCCGCAAGGCGAAACGGGGAATCGTGTCCATGTGCATCGGTGGCGGCATGGGAGCCGCCGGAATCTATGAGCTGCTGTAGTCCCAGTTTCCCCTGACGCGGGCCGCAGCCCTCACGGGCTGCGGCCTTTTTTTTGTCAGGCTGTTCAAGAACGCCCGCCTGCTGCGTTCCCCTCAGCATTCGTCGCTGCGGCGTACATCGCAGTACGCCTCGCTCCGCATGCCTTCGGGAGCCTTGCATTCGGGCATTCTTGAACAGCCTGAAGGGAACTGGATGCGCGTGCTTTCTCGGGAATGACGACCGATTCTGTCCCCCCCGCGTAGGCGGGGGTCCAGCTCTCTGGGTATCACGGGAAGAAGTTTTCAAGATCCTGGATTCCCGCCTGCGCGGGAATGACAAAATAGAAGGCGGGAAGCGGCCACCGATTGCGTCGTCCCCGCCCCGCTTCCGCGAGGGCAGGCTGCGGCGGGGACCCAGCTCTCTGCGAAACACGGGTAGAAGTCTTTAAGACGCTGGCTTCCCCCTGCCTGGAACAGGGCGGTCATTGCGAGGAGCCCTTCGACGGGGCTCAGGATGAACTCCGCGACGCGGCAATCTCGTCTCCAACTAGAGATTGCTGCGCCGCGCATGACAGAGAGCGGCTTGTATTGAGATCGTTCAGGGCAGAAGGAGCTGCGGGACGATTTCCCCGGCTTTGCCGACCAGGGCAAGATCGACGGCCCCGGCGAGGGGCGTGCGCTCCGGGTTGATCTCGACGACGAACGCGCCGGAGTCCTTTGCCGCGAAGGGGAACGATGCTGCCGGCTGGACGACGGCGGAGGTCCCGATGACAAACATCAGGTCGCAGGAGGCGGAAAGCCGGTAGGCGCTGTCCAGGAGGCGGGGGTCCAGGCCTTCCCCGAACCAGACGACGTGGGGGCGAAGCAGGGCGCCGCACTTTCCGCAGGCCGGCGCCGTTCCCAGGTCCGGTTCCGGCTCCAGATGGACATCTCCGCAGCCCGTGCAGCGGACCTTCCAGATGTTGCCGTGGATTTCGAGGACGTTCCGGCTCCCGGCCTTGAGATGAAGGCCGTCGATGTTCTGCGTGATGAGCGCGAAATCGCCCGCACCCTTTTCTATCGCCGCCAGCGCGTGGTGGGCGGGGTTGCAGTCCACCTTGCTGATGACGACGCGACGCCAGTTGTAGAATTCCCAGACCAGTGCGGGATCGCGCTCGAAGGCCTCCGGCGTCGCCAGATCCGTCGCCCGGTAATTGCGCCAGAGGCCGCCCTCGCCGCGGAAAGTCGGGATGCCGCTTTCCGCGGACACGCCCGCCCCGGTGAGGACGACGACCCTTTTCGCGGCGCGAAGTTTCTTTCGGACGGCATCGATATCGCCATGCATGGTTTCTGACTAACGAAGATGGACCGGCATGTCAAGTGGCCCCAGTTTTTTTCTTGAACTCTGTCCCGGGATGGGTTATAGACGACACGCTTGGGCGGTTAACTCAGCGGGAGAGTGCTACCTTCACACGGTAGAAGTC
>DIWJ01000073.1 GCA_002428445.1 Syntrophaceae bacterium UBA6109 | reverse complement strand
GACCCCCGCCTGCGCGGGGGTGACAGATGGCGGTTTAATCCTTTTTGGGGTTTCCCCCTATACAGCTCCGCCCTCTCAGTTACGAGATCCTGAGGGAAGCGGGATTTGCAATGCAACCACGCTGGCGGATCCTGGAGAGAAGTGACCGCCGGTTTGATTAGCTTGTATGAGGATAGGCGCATATTGGACCTTAGGCCAACAATTTTTTGGGGGGTGCTTCATAGCCATTCGGATTCATGGACTGCCAGCGCCAGGTGTCGGCGCACATCGCAGCGAGGTCACGGGTTGCGGTCCAGTTCAGGTCCCGTTTTGCCAGCGTTGGGTCGGCGAAGACCGCGGCGATGTCGCCGGGCCTGCGGCTCGCGATTTCATAGGGGATCGTCCGGCTGGAGGCCTTCTCGAAGGCCTTGACCATCTCGAGGACGCTGTATCCCCTGCCGGTGCCGAGGTTGTAGACGAGGCAGGGAGAGGCGGCCCGGGTCGGGGAACCGGATGAGGCGGACGCTGCTCCCGATGAATGCAGAGCGCTGGATTCCCGCTTTCGCGGGAATGACAAAGAAGAATGCGGGAATGACAAATCAAAGATTTTTTCCAGGGCGCGAAGATGGCCGGACGCGAGGTCCACGACGTGCAGGTAATCCCGCACGCCCGTTCCGTCGGGTGTGTCGTAGTCGTTGCCGAAGATCCGGAGCCGCGGCAGCTTGCCCACGGCTACCTGGCTGACGAAGGGCATGAGGTTGTTGGGGATGCCCTGGGGGTCCTCGCCGATCAGGCCGGAGGGGTGCGCGCCGACGGGGTTGAAGTAGCGCAGGAGAACGACGCGCCAGGCGGGGTCGGCTGCCTGGAGATCGCCGAGGATGTCTTCGATCATCTTCTTTGTCCGCCCGTAGGGGCTGGCCGGGGCGAGGGGGAAGTCCTCCCGGATCGGCAGGGAGGGGGGCTCGCCGTAGACGGTGGCGGAGGAGCTGAAGACGATGTGCCTGACGCCGGCTTCCGCCATGACTTCGCAGAGGGCGACGGTGGCCGTCACATTGTTGTCGTAGTAGCGGAGCGGTTCGGCCGTCGATTCGCCGACGGCCTTGAGACCGGCGAAGTGGATGACGGCGGCGACGGGATGGGCGGCGAAAATAGCGCGCAGGGCCGTTCGGTCCCGGACGTCGGCCTGATAGAATTGCGGACGGCGCCCTGCGATCTTCTCGATGCGGTCGATGACGACTGCCTTGCTGTTGCAGAGGTTGTCGACGATGACGATGTCGCAGCCGGCCTGGAGGAGCTCCACGCAGGTATGGCTGCCGATGTACCCGGCTCCGCCGGTGACGAGGATGGTCTTGTTATCAGTCATGGGTTATTAAGTATGAGATCGCTTCGCTGCGCTCGCAATGACGATCAGGTTCGCGCTTCGACAAGCTCAGCATGACATTGCTCGGGGTGACAAGGACGAGATTGCCGCGTCGGCCTGTCGGTCTCCCCCGCAATGACAGGAAGGGAAACGGATCAATTTATTCGGCAGTTAGAAGTCTTCGCTGCAATAGAGTCTGCATGTCTCGTCGTCCGTCGGCGATCAACAAGACGTATACGGCATCTCCTGTGATCCGATAAATTACGCGGTAGGGCTTGAAAAAAATCTCTCGGTAATCTCGGATCCCCAGGGAAAGCAGTTCTTTGGGGTAGGCGCCGCGCGCCGGTGATCCGGAAAGGCTGCTGAATACCTTCTCGATTTTGGCCAGCACATGCTGGGCTTTTCCCGGAGCATCATGCCTGGCGATGTATCGGTGAAGTTCCTCAAGGTCGCTTGCCGCATCGGCCGTGAGATAAACGTCAAAGGGCATCAGCGCTCGCTCCGGCGCTTGCGCAGTCGCTCTATCACACGCGAGGCGGCTTCGATCTTGCCCGCATCGATTTGACGGTTGCCGAGGGCCAAAATCTTCAAGAGTGCCATTGTCTCCTGGGTTTGCTCATAGCTTCCGATGTCCTGCAAAACCACCTTGGCCTCGCCGTTCTGTGTGATGATGAGCGGCGTTCCTTGCTCGCCCATATTGCGTACGATTTCGGAGGCGTGGGTTTTGAGGTAACTGATCGGCTTGATCTGACTGGACAACTTCATGGGGTGCCTCGTGTCATTGCTTCGTGAAAGTAGGACTGAATGTAGTCCGTAAATGGGTCCATTGTCAAGAAATCCCAGAGGAAGATTCGAGTGCCTTTGCCGACCACGGCTTACTAACCTCTCGGCACCGCTGATCGTTCGTTCGACCATTGCGGTTTGATGGAGAGACTGAAGCCCAACTTGGCAAGCATCCGGTTGAACGTGCGCAGTTCAAATGCGTCTCGCAAGGACTACGCGCAGATGACCTTCTCCGCGGTCTGGTCCACGAGGGCGAGGATGTCTGCCCGGCGTTCCACGGCGCCCGGGGCATTGACTCCACAGGCGCGGATCGGCATGCCCGGCTTGAAGCCGTACCACTGGAAAAACATGTCGTAGCGGGGGAAGACGTCGGCGAAGAGTTTTTCGTCCGGCTGTCCCTGCGTGAGGATGAAGACGAGCTGCTTGCCGGGGGCGAGTCGGCTGGGCCTGGGGTTGGTCGTGTAGTCCGGCTTCAGGTAGCTGAACGTGCGGTCGAAGAAGGCCTTCGTCTGGGACGACACCTCTCCGAAGTAGACGGGGCTCGCCAGGACAAGGACATCGGCCTCCCGGACGGCTTCGAGTGCGGGCTTCAGGTCGTCGTCGAGGACGCAGCGCTCCAGCTTTTTCTTGCAGGCCATGCAGGCCTGGCAGCCGCGGTAGGCGAGCTTGTTCAGGGTGAAGGTGCGGATTTCCGCCGACCTCTCCCTTGCCTTTTCGCAGAAGCGGTTCGCGAGGAGAGCGCTGTTCCCGTTGATTCTCGGGCTTCCCAGGATGCAGACGACGTTCATGAAGAGATGCTCCTTATTGCTCCTTGTCATTCCCGCGAAAGCGGGAATCCAGTGTCTTTTGATTTCGTTATTTCTGTTGAGGCGGATAACCAGAGCGCTGGACCCCCGCCTGCGCGGGGNNGACAAAAAGCAGCGCGGGGACGACAAGACCCTAAAAGTGGCACAGGGGCGGCTTGCCGATGGGGTAGACGTTGAAACCGATCTCGAAGAGCCGCTTGTGGTCGAGGATGTTGCGTCCGTCGAAGACGAAGGCGGGCTGCTCCATGGTGGAGTAGATCCTTTCGTAGTTCAGATTCCGGAAGAGGTCCCACTCCGTCATGACGGCGAGGGCGTGGCAGCCCTCGGTCGCCGCGTAGGGGTCCTCGACGAAGGAAACGTTCCCGCAGACGCCGGCGAGGTCGGCCTTCGCGTTCTTCAGCGCCTTGGGGTCCGTGACGACGACGTCCGCACGCTCTTCCATCAGCCGCCGCGCGATGAAGACGGCGGGGCTTTCGCGGGTGTCTCCCGTATTCGCCTTGAAGGCAAAGCCCATCAGGCAGATCCGTTTCCCCGCCAGGGTGTTGAACATGGCGCCGAGCATCGTCATCACGAAGCGCCGCTGCTGGTGCTCGTTGAGGAGGACGACGCGCTCCCAGTAGTCGGCGACCTCTTCGAGGCCGTAATGGCGGCAGAGGTAGACGAGGTTNNCGGCTGTCCATGCCGACGGCGCGGGCGACTTCAGAGACGTCGGCCTCCGTCTTCTCGCAGAGGGCGGAGATCGCGTTGATCGAGGAGATGCGCTGCGCGAGGAAGGCGTTGGCGACGAGCTTGGAAAGCTCGCTGCTCCAGATGTTCGAGGNNCCTTCCGGCGTCTGCCGCGAGCCGATGAGGACGCGGTCGGGGTTTTCGAGGTCGCGAACGGCGCTGCCCTCGGCGAGGAATTCGGGGTTGGACAGGACTTCGAAGCGCGCGCCGTCCTTCGCCGCCCCGTTGAAGATCTGCTCCATGGCAAGCGCCGTGCGGACCGGCAGCGTGCTCTTTTCGATGACGATCTTCGGGGACTCGGCGTGCTCCAGGATCTGCCGCGCCGTCTTTTCCCAGTGCTGCAGGTCGGCGGCCATGCCCGCGCCGGCGCCGAATGTCTTGGTCGGCGTGTTGACGCTGACGAAGATGACGTCGTTGTCCCGGATGCCCTGGGCGATCTCGCTGCTGAAGAAGAGGTTTTTGCCCCGCGTCGCCTGGACGATCTCGTCGAGGCCCGGCTCGAAGATGGGCAGCTCGTCGGAGTTCCAGGCGGCGATGCGCTCGGCGTTGATGTCGACGACGGTTACGCGGATCTCGGGCCATTTCCTGGCGATGACGGCCATGGTGGGCCCGCCGACATAGCCGGCGCCGATGCAGAGGATGTTCTTATAGTCGGTCATGAGGTTGTCGCTTTCGTTTTTTTTGCCATTCCCGCTTTCTTCTTTGTCATTCCCGCGA
>DIWJ01000081.1:13955-15083 GCA_002428445.1 Syntrophaceae bacterium UBA6109 | reverse complement strand
GGCAGGCCCAGGCAGACCGGGCAGGCGGCGCTGTTGGGAGCGGCCCCGAATTTTGTCGAGCAGCCGCAGAAGATCTTGGTCTTCGTAAGCAGCTGGGCGTGCACTTCCAGGCCGATGACGGGTTCGAATTCCATTACAGCTTCGGTTTCCTCCTGGGGATATTGGCGCCCTTCTCAAATGCGGATGCGATCTGCAGCAGCTTCCCCTCCCCGAAGTGCCCCGCCAGGAACTGCACGCCGATGGGCAAGCCCGCCGCCGAATATCCGCAGGGGACGGAGATACCCGGAATGCCCGCCATATTCGCGGAGATCGTGCAGACGTCCGACAGGTACATCTGCAGCGGGTCGGCCGTCTTCTCACCGATTCGGAATGCCGGCGTCGGCGTGGTCGGGGTCAGCAGCGCATCGCAGGACCGGAAGACCTGATCGAAGTCGCCGCGGATGAGCGCCCGGACCTGGGAAGCCTTCTTGTAGTAGGCGTCATAGTATCCGGACGACAGGGCGTAGGTGCCCAGCATGATCCGGCGTTTGACCTCCGGTCCGAAACCCCCGGACCGGCTTTTCTTGTACATCTCCAGCAGATCCGCCGCGCCCTCGGCACGGTAGCCGTATTTCACGCCGTCATAGCGGGCGAGGTTCGAGCTGGCCTCCGCCGGAGCGATGATGTAGTACACCGCCAGACAATACTCCGTGTGGGGAAGAGACACCTCAACGCACTGGGCCCCCAGCGATTCGACCAGACGGATCGCCCCTCGGACGGCCTCCAGCACCTCCGGATCGATGCCCGCGACGAAGTATTCCCGCGGAATCCCCACGGTCCAGCCCTCGATGCCGCGGCCGAGAAAGCTCCGGTAATCGGGAACCGCTTCGGGAACAGACGTGGATTCCCGGGGATCATAGCCGGCGATTTCCTTCAGCAGGATCGCGCAATCCTCGACATCCTTCGTGAAGGGTCCGATCTGGTCGAGCGAAGAGGCAAAGGCGACGAGTCCGAAGCGGGACACGCGCCCGTAGGTCGGCTTCAGTCCCACGACACCGCACAGGGATGCGGGCTGCCGGATGGAACCGCCGGTATCGGAACCCAGGGAGGCGATGCACATGTCCGCGGCGACGGCGGCGGCCGATCCGC
>DIWJ01000081.1:3041-13941 GCA_002428445.1 Syntrophaceae bacterium UBA6109 | reverse complement strand
CCCATGGCGAATTCGTCCATGTTCGCTTTGCCGGTGAAGACCGCGCCCGCGGCGCGGAGTTTCTCCACGACCGCCGCATCGTAGGGGGGGACAAAGTTCTTCAGGATGCGCGACCCGCAGGTGGTCGGGAAGCCTTTCGTGCAATAGATGTCCTTGAGCGCGATGGGGATCCCGATCAGCGGACGGGGATCGCCCCGCCGGATCGTCTCGTCCGCGACTGCCGCCTCGGCCATGGCCGTTTCCCGCATCAGCGAGATGTAGGCATGGACGAGCGGTTCGACGGCGTCGATCCGCTCGAAGACGGAACGGCAGACCTCCACAGCCGTCGTCTCGCCGTCGCGCAGCAGGCGCTGCAGTTCGTGAATGGTCTGTTCGTGAAGTTCCATGTCCGCATCCACCTATTCGATCACTTTCGGGACGCGGAAGAACTCCCCGCGCCGGTCCGGCGCATTGGCAAGCGCGGCGCCCGCGGGAAGAGACTCCTGGACGGCGTCGTCACGGAAGGCGTTTTGCCGGACGATGGCATGCGTCATGGGGGAGATGCCGGCGGTGTCGACCGCGCTGAGTTTCTCCATATACAACAGGATATCGTTGAGCTGCGACGTAAAGGTTTCCATTTCCGTTTCGTCGAAGGACAGTCTCGCGAGATGGGCGACATAGGCCACCTCATCCTTGGTGATCTTCACAAAAAAATCCTCCTTCAGGCGCGGCCGAATACGGGCCAGTAGGGCTTGATCCCGTCAATCACACGCTGGATCAACGGATCGATCTGCGGATCGGCGGCCTCTTCCTGCCTTCGCATTTCCTCTTCGGAGACCTCGGTATCTCCCCGCATCTCCTGCAGAACGGCCTTGACGGAATCGGTCAGTCCGGCGACGTGGTAGCCTCCTTCCAGGGTAGCGGCCAGTTTGCCGCCGCAGCATTCGTCGGCGATGGACAGCAGGATTCTCGTCAACTGCGCAAAGCCTTCCGGCGTCACACGCATATTCCCCAGCGGATCTTTGAAGTAGATGTCGAATCCCGCGGACAGGAGCACCAGCTGAGGCCGGAACGCACGCGCCAGAGGAACGAGGATCCGACGGTACATCTTCACATACTGGGCATCATCGGCTCCGGAGCGGATGGGAACATTGACGGTGTATCCGCTCCCCTCTCCGAGGCCGATCTCCTCCAGGGCGCCCGTGCCCGGGTAGCCCGGATACTGATGGGAGGAGAAATACAGCACACGGCGGTCTTCGTAAAAGGTCTGCTGGGTGCCGTTGCCGTGGTGGAGGTCCCAGTCCACGATGAGGATGCGTTCCAGCCCGTATTTCTGCATGGCGTACATGGCGCCGACGGCGACATTGTTGAACAGGCAGAAACCTGCCGCGCCGCCTTCCCCGGCGTGGTGCCCGGGGGGTCTTACGAGCGCGAAGGCGTTGTCCACCTCTCCGGTCATGACGGCGTCAATGGCCCGCAGCAGGCCTCCCACGGCCAGGCGGGCAACTTCATAGGACTCTTCCGTAGCGACGGTGTCGGGGTCCAGGGAAACGAATTTCTGGCCCGCCGTCGCCTGCAGCTGCCGGATGTAGGCGGGGCAGTGGTTCAGAGCCAGTTCCTCGTCCGTCGCCTGCCGCGGCTCGATCTCGACGAATTTCCAGGACTGTTGCGGATTATCGAGCATTTCATAGATGGACGACAGCCGCTGCGGCGTCTCCGGATGCGAAAATCCGTTCCCGTGACGCAGGTAGCGATTGTCCTTGATGATCCCCGTCTTGCGAGTCATCGAAAGCCCTCCGCCGAACCCTGTAATGTGAACGAACCGGATGCCGCTTCTATCACAAAAAAAGCCAAAAAGCAAAGAATGATGGGATGATCCGCGCTCCGAAAAAACATTGACAAACCTTTTGCTCTGCGACTATAGACGCCACAAATCTACTGTCGCACAATCGGGGTGTCTCCATGTTCGGCATCGGCATGCCGGAGTTGATCGTGATCGCCGTCGTCGCACTTCTCGTCGTCGGCCCCAAGAAGCTTCCGGATCTTGCGAAGGCCCTCGGCAAGGGATTTACCGAATTTCGCAGGGCCGTCGACGGCGTTTCGGATTCCGTGAAGGATACGCTCAAAACGGACGATCTGAAAAAGGACGTCGACAGCGTGAAAGACTCCCTGCTGTACAATAAAACAGGAGAAGACGGCGGGGAACCGCCGGCTCCTCCTGCCGAAAAGGGTCCGCCGGATAGCCAACCCAAGTAGACCTCCTGTAAACCTCCGCGCCTTGTTCGAACAAGCGTTGCCGGGGAACGCGCTCGGAGGAGACAGGCATCGCTGACAGGAACATGGATCCCATCGAAGAGAAATCACCCTTTACCGCCCACCTGGAAGAACTCAAGCAACGTCTGATCCGTTGCCTGATCGCGATCGGCATCGGCTTTCTGGGCTGCTACTACTTCAAGGACCCGTTGTTCCGGATCATCACAAAACCGCTGTATGAAGTTCTCCCGGAGGGCAGCCACATGATCTTCACGGGGCTGCCGGAGGCATTCTTCATCTACATGAAGATCGCCTTCTTCGCCTCGCTGTTTCTGACCGCCCCCTACACCTTTTTCGAGATCTGGCGTTTCGTCTCCCCGGGACTCTACTCTACGGAGAAGAAATACGTTCTTCCCTTTGTGCTGTCCTCCACGTTTCTGTTCGTCGGCGGAGTTCTCTTCGGATATTACCTCGCGCTTCCTCCGGCATTCGGGTTCTTCGTTGAGTTCTCCACGGACTTTTTGAAACCAATGATTTCCTTCAAGGAATACCTGAATTTCACGCTCAAGTTCCTGCTGGCCTTTGGCGTCTGTTTTGAACTGCCCGTCTTCATCTTCTTCCTGACGAAGGTGGGCGTCGTCACCCCGGCGCTGCTGTCGAAGAAGCGCCGCTACGCCATCCTGATCATCTTCGTCACAGCCGCCGTGCTCACGCCTTCGCCGGACGCCTTCAGCCAGATCATCCTGGCGCTCCCCTTGATGTTCCTGTACGAAGTCAGTATATTCGTATCCAAGTTCGCCCTGAAGACGCGGCGCGAACAGGACAACCCGGGGGACAAAGGGGAGCAAGAGGCCGCATGAGGATCAAGCGTCGCACCGTCCGGAATACCCGTCGGCGGTCCGGCTGGTATTCCGTTTTCAAGAATGTGCTTATCGGGGCCGGCTTGTTCGCGGCCGTTCTCGTCCTGGCCGGATCGAGTTTCCTGTACTATGTCCTGCTCAAAGAGTTGCCGAGCATCGCGGCGCTGAAGGACTACCGTCCGTCGCTGGCAACCCGCGTCTATGCCGACAACAACGAACTCGTCGATGAATTCTTCGCCGAGGACCGCAAGATCATCCCCTATGCAGACGTGCCAAAGATCGTGGTCCAGGCCTTTGTCGCCGCGGAAGATGCGCGTTTCTTCCACCACAAGGGCTTCGATCTCCAGAGCATGACGCGCGCCTTCTACAAGAATCTGGAGGCCGGACGGATCGTACAGGGGGGCAGCACGATCACGCAGCAGGTGGCCAAACTGCTGTATCTGTCCCCGGAAAAAAGCTACCTGCGCAAGATCAAAGAGGCGATTCTCGCCTACAAGATCGACACGTACCTGGCGAAGGAGGAGATCCTCTACCTCTACCTGAACCACATCTACCTGGGGCACGGGACCTACGGCATCGAGGCGGCCGCGGAGGCCTACTTCGGCAAGAGTTCCCGCTACCTGACGTTGTCGGAAGCGGCCATTCTCGCCGGCCTCCCCAAGGCCCCCACCACCTACTCCCCGTACGTCAACTACGAGAAGGCGCGCCAGCGCCAGGCCTACGTCCTGGAGCGAATGGCGGAGGACGGCTATATCACCAAGGAGGACAAGGAAAAGGCCCTCGCCAAGCCGCTCCACCTGCGGTCCATCCGCCCGAAAGACAAGATCGCCCCCTACTTCGTCGAACATGTCCGCAAATACATCCAGGAAAAGTACGGCAGCGACGTCTTGTACAGGGAAGGTCTCGAGGTCTACACAACCCTGAACGTCGAGATGCAGAAGGCCGCCCGAACGGCGGTGGAGAAGGGGCTCGTGGAACTCGAAGACCGGGAGGGCTACGACCGCGGCGTCGTCCAGGGGGCCCTCGTATGCATGGAGGCCAAAACGGGAGCGGTGAAAGCCCTCGTGGGCGGGCGCAACTTCGGCAAGAGTGAATTCAACCGCGCGACCCAGGCGAAACGGCAGCCCGGATCCGCCTTCAAGGCGATCCTCTACACGGCTGCCTTCGACAAGGGCATGACGCCTTCGACAAGGGTCATGGATGCACCGCTCGTCTTCGAGGATACCCTCGCCAACACCGTCTGGAAACCCCAGAATTTCGATCGGAAATTCCACGGGCCGACGACCCTGCGCAATGCATTGACGCACTCCCGCAATATCATCACGATCCGCATGCTTCAGGAAATCGGCGTCGACTACGCCGCCGCGTATGCGGCCAACATGGGCATTTCCGGCCCCATCTCCAGGAACCTTTCCATGGCCCTAGGAACGACGGGCGTGAGCCTGATCGACCTGGTGCGGGCCTACGGAGTGCTCGCCAATCAGGGGAAGAAGGTGCAACCCTTCTTCATCCGGAAGATCGTCGACCGCACGGGCCACATCTTCGAGGAAACCGAGGTGAAGAACGAACAGGTGATCGATCCCCGGATCGCCTTCATGAGCACCTATGTCCTGCAGGATGTCGTGGAAAGCGGCACGGGGCGAAGGGTGAAGAGCATCGGACGGCCCGTGGCCGCCAAGACGGGAACGACCGATGAAAACCGCGACGCCTGGTTCATGGGCTATACCCCGTCGCTCGTCACGGGGGTCTGGGTCGGATGGGATCTGGAGCGGTCGCTGGGATCCCAGGAGGTCGGAGGCCGTGCCGCCGCCCCCATCTGGCTGTATTTCATGGAAAAGGCCGTCCAGGGATCGCCTGTCGAGACCTTTGCCGTGCCGGAGGGGATCGTTTTCATCAAGGTGAACCCCCAGACCGGCGCCCCGGCCAAGCCCTCCGACGGAGGGGCGATTTTCGAGTGTTTTATCGAA
Source organism: Syntrophaceae bacterium UBA6109 (assembly GCA_002428445.1). The sequence continues at coordinate 8,882 of DIWJ01000081.1, read as the reverse complement.
GGCACGACCCCAGAAGAGGGAAAACCCGTCGATCTCGACGAAGAGGAGGCGCCGTCCCGGAATGAAGGGGACCGCCGTTTCTGAGTCGTCTCTCTTCCTGATCCGCGGGAGGTTGCCGAACCCCTTTTGGCGGCCGCCGCGGTCAGCCGCGGTTTTTTCCCTTGACAAACCCGCAGGTTTTCTATAGATCGCTATTCAAGTCAGTCAGGAAAGGCTTATGAATCAGATCCTGTTCAGTCCTGGAGTGGTGCTTTTGAGCAGCGTCGGTGTAGTCCTCGTACAACCGGGGGCTCCTGCTCGCTTGCTTTGATCGTTTTTTGAAAGCTTGAGAGCCGCGGGTCCCCGAGCAACGGAGCCCGCGGCTTTTTCGTTTTTACGGGAAGGCCGCAGGCAAATGCTCTGCGGCCTTCTTCTTTGATGCAGGCCGGAAACGCAGGAATAGGAAAGATCCAGCCCCATTGCGGGGCGGCGAACGGAAAGGAACAGACAGTATGGATACCATCGGTGCGGACATTGTGCTTCAGGTTCTCAAGGAGGAAGGCGTCGATGCCATCTTCGGCTATCCCGGCGCGAGTATCCTGCCCTTGAACGATCGGCTGCGGAACAACACGGTCCGCCATTATCTGATGCGCCATGAGCAGGCGGCGGCCCACGCCGCAGACGGATACGCCCGCGCGACGGGCAAAGTCGGCGTATGCCTGTCCACCTCGGGACCGGGCGCGACGAACCTTGTGACCGGGATTGCCACGGCCTTCATGGATTCCACTCCCATGGTTATCCTGACGGGGCAGGTGACGACCTCCCTGTGGGGCCGCGATGCCTTCCAGGAAACGGACATCATCGGCATCACGATGCCCATCACCAAGCACAGCTTCATGGTTCAGGACGTACGGCAGCTTGGACAGACGCTGCGGCGCGCCTTCGAACTGGCCTCGACGGGTCGGACCGGACCGGTCCTCGTCGATCTTCCCTCCGACGTCCTCGCGGCGGCCTGCGCACCTGCGGAGCCGAAAGAGGATACGGTGGTGGGGAAGAAGGAACCCTCGCCGGACCAGATGGAAAAAATCGCCAGGGCCCTGAACCAGAGCGAGCGTCCGGTGGTCCTCATCGGCGGGGGCGTCAAGCTCGGCAATGCCTGCGAGGTCCTGAGCGAACTGCTGAAGAAAACCAAGATCCCTTTTGTCACGACGATGATGGGCGTCGGATCCGTGGATGCCGCCAACGGCGGCAATCTCGGCTTCATCGGAACGCACGGCAATGAACTGGCCAACCGCGCCGTGCACCACTCCGATTTCATCCTGGCCGTAGGAACGCGTTTCACCGAGCGCAGCACCTCCGTAACGGAAGAATTCGCGCCGCTGGCGACGGTGGCCCAGATCGACATCGATCCGACCTCCATCGGCAAGAACGTCCGCGTGAGCCTTCCCTATGTCGGGGACATCCGGGAAGCGATCGAGGCGCTTCTGCCGCTCATCGAGGAAAAAGACCGCGCCGCCTGGCGAAATCGCATTGCGGCAGGCCGCGAGAGGATCGAATCCGGACTTCTGGAGCACGGCTGCGGTTCCGCCGGCCGCTTCATCCGGCAGATTCAGGACGCCCTGCCTCAGGAAACGACCGTCATCACGGACGTGGGGTTGAACCAGATCTGGACGCTGCGCACCTGGAAGACGCGCACGCCGCGCAGCCTGATCACGAGCGGCGGCATGGGGACGATGGGCTTCAGCCTTCCCGCGTCGATCGGCGTCAAGGTAGGCCGGCCGGAACGGACAGTCGTATCGATCTCCGGAGACGGCGGTTTTTACATGAACATCCAGGAACTCGCCACGATCAGCACCTATCGTCTTCCGATCAAGATCGTCGTCATCAACAACGGTCACCTCGGGATGATCCGCCAGATGCAGGACCTCTTCTACGATGGCCGCTTTTCAACCGATAACCTTGGGGACAGCGTTGATCTCGTCGCCGTGGCCAAGGGATTCGGCATTCCCGCCGGCCGCGTCGATGTGGAAAACCAGCCGGAAGCGGGCATCGCCGCCATGGTGCGCGAGCCCGGCCCGTATCTGCTCGAGGCGATCGTGAACCCGGACAACTACGTCTATCCCATCATCCCGCCCGGATGTTCCAACGTGGAGATGTTCGACGGACGGAAGGAATAGGAAAGGAACAAAGCCATGGATATTCGTGAACACATCATCTCCATCCTCGTCAACAACCAGCCCGGCGTTCTCTCCCGGGTGGCGGGGGTGTTCAGCGGCCGCGGCTACAATATCGCCAGCCTGTGCGTCGCCGAGACGACCAATCCGGAGGTGTCGCGCATCACGCTCACCAGCCGCGCCGACACCGATTTCACGGAAAAGATCAAGAAATACCTCGACCGGCTCGTGGACGTGATCGCCGTGGAGGATTTCACGGGAACCGACTGCGTCCAGCGCGAGCTGATGCTCATCGGGGTCACGCTCCCGCCGGAGCACCGGCCGGAGATTCTGCGCGCCGTCGAACTCTTCGGCTGCCGGATCGTCGCCCTGGCTACGGAGTATGTCATTCTGGAAGTCTCCGGTGATGCGGCCTTCACTTCGGCCGTGCTCAAATTCTTCTCTCCTTACGGCGTCGAGGAGATGAACCGGACGGGAACGATCGCCGTGCTGCAGCGAAAGGACGTCCGATGAAGGGCAAACCTGGGTCCGGGCCGCAACGCAAGCGGGCAGCAGCCGGCACCGGCGCAAAAAAACTCTTGACAGCAGGCGGAGCCGCTGTTATGAACTGCCCCCATAAGGAGCGCATCCTTTTATGTCTGGGCAGAACATGGGTGTTTCAGCCGCCATCGCCATAATTATCGGGATCATTATTATCCCCGTCATAGAGGGGGCTGGCTGATGGTTTGTGTCTGACATCGGAACCGACGGAAAAACCGTTACCAGCCTCTGGTAACGGTTTTTGTTTTTTGGAAACAATAACCGTTCCTGCATCAGGGGGTGTTGAAGTGAAACTGACCGGGTCACAGGTCCTCTTTCGGACCCTGCACAAAGAAGACGCCAATACGATTTTCGGATATCCCGGCGGAAGCGTCATGGACATTTACGACGAGATGTTCCGCCGGAAGGACATCCGCCATATCCTCGTCCGCCACGAACAGGGGGCGATTCATGCCGCCGACGGTTATGCCCGTGCTTCGGGCAAGGTCGGGGTCTGCCTGGTCACCTCGGGGCCCGGTGCGACAAATACCGTCACCGGCATCGCCAATGCGCATCTGGACTCCATCCCCGTCGTGGTCTTCACGGGACAGGTGCCGACGCACCTGATCGGCAACGACGCGTTCCAGGAAGTCGACATCACGGGCATCACCCGGTCCTGCACCAAGCACAATTACCTCGTCCGCAGGATCGAAGATCTGGCCCGGACGGTCCGCGAGGCCTTCCACATCGCCCGCTCCGGCAGACCCGGTCCCGTATTGGTCGATCTCCCCAAGGACGTCATGCAGGCCTCGATCGAGGAACTCGCGATCGAAGACGAGGTCCACCTCAACGGGACCTCGGCGCTTCCCGATATCGAAGAGGACTGCGTACGGGCCTTCAAGCTGATCAAGGAGGCGCGCCGGCCCCTCCTCTTCGTCGGCGGCGGCGTCATCCTCGGGAAGGCCTGCGATGATCTGCGGACCTTCGCCAGGAGCCTCCATGCCCCGGTCATCTCCTCCCTGATGGGTTTGGGGGCCTTTCCGGGCACCGACCCCCTTTCCCTGGGCATGGTCGGCATGCACGGGACCTACTATGCGAACATGGCGATCAGCAACTGCGACCTCCTGTTCGCCGTCGGCGTCCGTTTCGACGACCGGGTCACGTCGAAGCTCGATGCCTTTGCCCCTCACGCCAAGATCGTCCACATCGACATCGATCCGGTATCGCTGGAACGAACGGTCCGCACCGACATTCCCATCGTTTCCGATTCCAGGCGGGCGCTGCAGGCCTTGAACCGCCTGATCGCCGCAGAGTCTTTCTCCTACCCGGCCGAACAGACCCGGGAATGGCTGGAGCAGGTGGCAGCCTGGAAAAAACGCGTCCCTCTCAGCTACTGCCGGAGCCAGCGGATCAAACCTCAGTACGTGGTGGAGAAACTGTTCGAAATCACCGGCGGGGATGCCATCATCACGACCGAAGTGGGCCAGAACCAGATGTGGGCCGCCCAGTTCTACACCTACGACAAGCCGCGCGCGTTCCTCACGTCGGGGGGGCTGGGGACGATGGGGTACGGCCTTCCGGCGGCGATCGGCGCCCAGGTGGCGATGCCCGGGCGGCTGGTCGTCGACATCGCCGGGGACGCCAGCATCCAGATGAACATCCAGGAGCTGTCCACCTGTTTGCAGTACGACCTACCGGTGAAGATCATCAACCTCAACAACGGTGCGCTGGGCATGGTCCGCCAGTGGCAGGACATGGTGTACAACAGTCGCTACTCGCACTCGTACATGGAGTCGCTGCCGGACTTCGTCAAGCTGGCCGAGGCCTACGGCCACGTCGGCATGCGCATCACCGAGCTCAAGGATCTCAAGCCGATGATGGAAGAGGCGTTCGCCATGAAGAATCGCCTGGTCTTCCTGGATATCGCCGTCGACACCGCCGAGCACGTCTATCCGATGCAGATCAAGGATGGTGCGATGCGTGACATGTGGCTGAGCAAGACGGAGCGGACCTGACCATGAGACACATCATTTCCCTGTTGATGGAAAACGAACCGGGTGCGCTGTCCCGTGTGGTCGGCCTGTTTTCCCAGCGCAACTACAATATCGAGAGCCTGACCGTCGCGCCGACCGAAGATCCGACTCTGTCGCGTCTAACGTTGACCACCGTCGGGCACGAGGAGGTGATCGAGCAGATCACCAAGAACCTCAACAAGCTGGTGGAAGTCGTCAAGCTGGTGGATCTGTCGGAGAGCGCGCATATCGAGCGCGAGCTGATGCTGATCAAGGTCAAGGCCACCGGTGCCCAGCGCGCCGAGGTCAAACGCACCACGGATATTTTCCGCGGGCAGATCGTCGATGTGACCACCAGCGTCTATACCATCCAGCTGGCCGGAACCAGCGACAAGCTGGACAGCTTCATCCAGGCCATCGGCACCGCGTCGATCCTGGAAGTCGTACGCAGCGGCGTCACCGGGATTTCCCGGGGCGACAAGGTCCTGAGTATCTAACGGCTGGCGGGCGTGTCCGTCCGACAGTCAGCAACGTTTTATCGAATGGCCCACGAGGCCGGCAATAGGGGTAGTTCATGAAGGTTTCTTACGATAAAGACTGCGATCTTTCCATCATCCAGGGCAAGAAGGTCGCCATCATCGGTTACGGCTCCCAGGGCCATGCCCATGCCTGCAACCTGAAGGACTCCGGTGTCGACGTCACCGTCGGCCTGCGTCCGGGTTCCACTTCCATCGCCAAGGCCGAAGCGCATGGCCTGAAGGTCAGCGACGTGCCGGCCGCGGTCGCCGCCGCCGATCTGGTGATGATCCTCACCCCCGACGAGTTCCAGGGCCGCCTGTACAAGGACGAGATCGAGCCGAACCTGAAGCAGGGCGCCACCCTGGCCTTCGCCCACGGCTTCTCGATCCACTACAACCAGGTCGTGCCGCGTGCCGATCTGGACGTGATCATGATCGCGCCTAAGGCCCCGGGCCACACCGTACGCTCCGAATTCGTCAAGGGTGGCGGCATTCCGGACCTGATCGCGGTCTACCAGGACGCTTCCGGCAATGCGCGCAACGTCGCGCTGTCCTACGCCTGCGGCGTGGGCGGTGGTCGTACCGGCATCATCGAGACCACCTTCAAGGACGAGACCGAGACCGACCTGTTCGGCGAGC
>DIWJ01000081.1:0-2983 GCA_002428445.1 Syntrophaceae bacterium UBA6109 | reverse complement strand
GCATCGCCAACATGAACTACTCGATTTCCAACAACGCCGAGTACGGTGAATACGTCACCGGTCCGGAAGTCATCAACGCCGAATCCCGTGCTGCCATGCGCAATGCCCTCAAGCGCATCCAGGACGGCGAGTACGCCAAGATGTTCATCACCGAAGGCGCCGCCAACTACCCGTCCATGACGGCCTATCGTCGCAACAACGCGGCGCATGGCATCGAAGTGGTCGGTGAGAAGCTGCGTGCGATGATGCCCTGGATCGCGGCCAACAAGATCGTCGACAAGAGCAAGAACTGATCGTCGTTCCGCTGGAGAAAAACGCGGCCTTGGCCGCGTTTTTTCGTTCTGCCCGCCAGGCATCTGGTATAAATCACGGGCTTGGCCGGGCTGAACCGCGTATCCCCTGGCCTGGTCGAAATTATCCGTACCTGTTGTAAAGGTGATTGTGCATGAGTGAACAAGCTGAAGAGCCGAACAAGCCAGTCGAGCCGGAAAGCATCCTGCCGATCGACGAGCATGTCGAGGAGACCCAGGAGCCCGACGGCCGCAAGGTGCGTCACCGGGGCATCTACCTGTTACCCAACCTGTTCACTACCGCCAACCTCTTTGCCGGCTTCTTTTCCATCATTACCGCCATCAACGGCAATTTCTACGTGGCTGCCGCGACGGTATTCGTCGCCATGGTGCTGGACAGCCTGGATGGCCGGGTCGCCCGCCTGACCAATACCCAGAGCGCCTTCGGCGCCGAATACGACTCGCTGTCGGACATGGTCGCCTTCGGCCTGGCGCCTGCGGTGCTCGCGTACGAGTGGGCGCTGTCCGAATTGGGCAACGTCGGACTCACCGTGGCCTTCATCTATGTAGCTTGCGCGGCTCTGCGCCTGGCGCGCTTCAATACCCAGATCGGCAAGGTCGACAAGCGCTGGTTCATCGGACTGGCCAGCCCCGCCGCCGCCGGGGTGGTCGCCGGTTGGGTCTGGGCGGTCTGGGCGCTCGACGAGTCGGGGATCCGCGGCGTGGATCTGCCGCTGGTGCTGGTCATGCTCTTCGCACTGATGGTCGCTGCCGCGGGCCTGCTGATGGTCAGCAACATCAAGTACTACAGCTTCAAGGATCTCGATCTCAAGGGGCGGGTGCCTTTCGTCGCCATCCTGGTGGTGGTGCTGGTGTTCGCCGTGGTCTTCAGCGACCCGCCACGAATCCTGCTGTTGATCTTCCTGGCCTATGCCGCTTCCGGTCCGGTGCAGTACCTGATGCAGTTGCGTCGCCGCAAGCGCGCCGAGGGTTGATTTTCTGTTCGGGGCCGCGCCTTATTGGTTCCTTCCGGCCAATATGCGGAGGCCCGCATGCTTATCAAGACTCCCATTTCCGGCGAATGCCATGAGTCAGAGGTGACGCCGGAGGCGGTTTACCTGAATCGCCGCCGGCTGCTCCAGGGGACACTGCTGTCCGTTGCGGCAGCGGGCATATCGCCGTTCGCCAAGGCTGCTGAGCGCTACGAGGGCGTGGAGTCGGCGCCAGCCTCGGCCTGGTTCACTGAAAAGCTGGCCGGGGCTCGTTGGCAGGCGATCGTGGCCCAGGGCGAGGCGATCACGCCTTTTTCCGACGCCACGCATTACAACAACTTCTACGAATTCGGTCCCAACAAGGGCGACCCGGCGCGCCATGCGTCGGCGTTGAAGGTCGAACCCTGGGCGGTGGTCGTCGACGGGGAGGTCGATAACCCCGGGCGCTACTCTCTCGAGGATCTGTTTCCGCAAGGCCGTCTGGAGGAGCGCATCTACCGGCTGCGCTGTGTCGAGGCGTGGTCGATGGTGATTCCCTGGCTGGGCTTTCCCCTGGCCGACCTGATTCGCCGGCTGCAACCTCGTTCTGCCGCCCGGTTCATTCGCTTCGAAACGGCCTACAGGCCCGAGGAGATGCGCGGTACCCGTTCGGGCTTCGCCTTGATCGACTGGCCCTATGTCGAGGGCCTACGCATGGATGAGGCGATGCACCCGTTGACCTTGCTGGCTGTCGGCATGTACGGGCGGGTCCTGCCCAACCAGAACGGTGCGCCTCTGCGCTTGGTCGTACCCTGGAAGTACGGCTTCAAGAGTATCAAGTCGATCGTGCGGATCAGTTTCGTGCGTGATCAGCCGGCGACCACCTGGCAGACGATGGCTCCGCAGGAGTACGGCTTCTACGCGAACGTGAACCCCAAGGTCTCGCATCCGCGCTGGTCTCAGGCGCGCGAGCGTCGCCTTCCCGGCAGCCTGTTCAGTCCTAATTTGCGTGACACGCTGCTGTTCAACGGTTACGCCGAGCAGGTGGCGGGTCTGTATAGCACGATGGATCTCAGCAAGGACTATTGATGCGTTACGCGTGGTGGCGGATCGCGATATTCACCAGCGCGGCAAGCGTGCCTTGTTACTGGCTGGCCCTGGCTTGGCAATTCGCGCTGGGGCCGGATCCCGGCAAGGTGCTGGTCGACAATCTGGGCCAGGGTGCTCTGGTGTTGCTGCTTCTGACCTTGGGGATGACACCTCTGCAACGGGTTACGGGCTGGGGCGGCTGGCTGGCCGTGCGTCGCCAGCTCGGGCTTTGGACGTTCAGCTATGCCCTGCTGCACCTGACCAGCTATCTGTATTTCCTGCTGGGCGGCGAGTTCTCCCGCCTGGGTGAGGAGCTACAGGAGCGGCCATACATTCTGGTTGGCATGCTCGGGTTCCTGGGGTTGACGGCATTGGCACTCACCTCCAATCGATGGAGCATGCGTCGGCTCGGTAAGCGCTGGAAGGCGCTGCACCGACTGATCTATCTGATCGTCATCATCGCACTGCTGCACATGCTCTGGGTCGTTCGGTCAGATGTCGGGCGCTGGTTCCTGTACGCCGGTATCGCCACGATGCTGCTCGCGTTGCGGATTCCGATCGTTGCTATCGCCCTGGGTAAGTTGCAGCATGGGAAAAAGAAAATCCGTAATAAACCCGAAATAAACGGTTGAC
>DIWJ01000049.1 GCA_002428445.1 Syntrophaceae bacterium UBA6109 | reverse complement strand
TAAACAACGCTACTTTATCTCACAACTTATCCATGCGAATCGGAAGCGGATGCGATGATTGAAATTGTCAGTGCGACACAGATGACCGTTCAGCACCTGCGCGACCTGATCATCACGGGTGAACTGAAACCCGGTCAGACAATCAACGAGGCCGTCCTGGCAAACAGCATCGGGCTGAGCCGGCCGCCGGTTCGGGAGGCGCTGCGAATACTGGAAGCGGAATCGCTTGTTGTAAATATCCCCAGGAAATACACACGGGTAAGCGATGCCTCTTTCCGGGATTTTGAGAAGGTATTTCAAACGAAGGAGATGATCGAATGCTATGTGCTCGATCTCCTCAAGAAAAAGGAAGTGAGCGATTTTTCCTCCCTGCACACTGCCCTCGCCGATTCGATGGACTGCAGGATCGAAAAGGACGAAGATCCTCGGAAAGTTCTGGGATGCCTGAAGACATTGGCGGATTTCCACATCAGACTCGTTGCCCTGGCCGGGAATTCTCACTTACTGAAGCTTTACAGATCCATTCTGGGAAATGTATGCCGGTACCAGTTCCTGTATTTTTCCCGGACAGTCGCCCAACCGCCTGTTGAGTCACATTGCCGGATTGCGGAAAACATCAAGAGCGGCGACTTCGACCAGGCCAAGAAAATTCTCTCCCTGCCCAGGTTTCATTATGTGTTGCCTTCCTGAAGCACCATCGCCGGACTTTGCCATTTCCGAAAGCTCCACGTAAAACTCAGTCAACCCGGCTGCAAAGTGAACATCCAAGCTTGCCCGATTGTCGCACACCGGAAGCCTTCCTTCCTTGCCCGCATGCTTTAAAGAACCGGACGGGAAAGGACGAAGAGAACGACTTCCTCTCTCCGCGAAAAATTCCTTGACATTTGCATTCCGCAAGTATATTTGGTCTCCAGTATACGGTATACCGAAGACCCGATAGAGAACGTTGGCCGTATTTCGTACTGTATCGTCTCAATAATTTCAAAATCGTTCATACAAATCGGTGACTGATACGATGATTGAAATTACCAGCGCAACACAGATGACCCTCCAGCACTTGCGCGACCTCATTATCATCGGCGAACTGAAACCCGGACAGAAAATCAACGAAGCCGTCCTGGCGAACAGCATCGGATTGAGCCGCCCGCCCGTTCGAGAGGCGCTCCGAATGCTGGAAGCAGAATCGCTTGTGGTCAACATTCCCAGGAAATCAAGCCAGATCAGCGATATTTCCCTGAAGGATTTCGAGGAAGTCTTTCAAACGAGGGGGATGATCGAATGCTATGTGCTCGATCTGATCAGGAAAAAGAGAGTGAATGATTTTTCCTCCCTTGATGCCGCTTTGGCGGACTCGAAAGACTGCAAGATCGAAAAGGGCGAGGATCCACGGAAGGTTCTTGGATGCCTGAAGACGTTTGCGGATTTCCACGTCAAGCTCGTTACCCTGGCTGACAATTCTCATACGCTGAAGCTCTACGGAGCTATTCTCGGAAGTGTCTGGCGGTACCAGTTCATGTATTTTTCCAAGCGCGGGGCGAGGCCGCTTTTTGAGGCGCATTATCAGATTGTCGAAAGCATCAAGAGCGGCGATTTCGACCAGGCCAAGAAAGTCCTCATGGAACATATGAGTTACAACTACGAGCAGATCATCAACAGCGAGGGTGTCAACATGCCTGCCTATACTCAGGCACAAACGTCCGGCATTCATTTTCAGGGGAGGATTTGAAGCCAATGGATCCGATAGAATCTTTCGTTCACTTCGGTCAGACACTTTCATACAAGGATGTCCCTTCCGAAACGGTCGACTCCATCAAGAATCTCATGGTCGATTTTTTCGGCGTGATGATCGGAGGAACGGCAAGCCGCCAGGCGCGCCATTGTGCGGCCATTGCGCGGCGCTGGTCCGGTCCCGCGGAAGCGACGGTATTCTCGGGCGGTGGCAAGGTGCCGCTTCATGCGGCCGTATTCGCCAATTCCACGGCGGGAAGGACGCTCGATTACGACGACGTCCACGAGCAGGCCCACCTGCATGCGACAGTCGCCGTCGTACCGCCGGCTCTCGCCGTCAGCGAAATGACCAAGGTCAGAGGTGAAGAGTTCATCGTATCCGTCATCCTCGGCTTCGAACTCCTGGCAAGGATGGGCCTGGCTTTGAAGAAAGGTCCCGGGGCGACGGGAATGTCGACAACCTACCAGGGCGCCTCCCTCTCGGCGGCTTTGGTGGGGGCGAGGCTGTTCGGATTTGACCGGGAGACAATGCACAACGCCATCGGCATCGCTTACAGCCAGATGGCCGGGAACCAGCAGGTCATCCGCGAAGGCGTCGATCTGATGGTGGTCCAGCAGGGGCTCAGCGGGATGAGCGGCATGATCGCCGTCGAAATGGCGCGCAATGGCTTGACGGGTCCCAGGGAAATCTTCACGGGACGGTACGGCTATTTCCCCGTGTACCACCCCCAGCGGTATGACGTCGACATCTTCACCAAAGATCTCGGGAATGCGTGGGAAATCAAGAATACCAGCATCAAGCCCTTCCCATGCTGCAAACTCATCCATACGGCTATTCAAGCCGCCTTGGACCTGCGTTCGCAAAACGGGCTTTTGTCGCAGGACATCGCGGCGGTTCGAGTCGGAATCAACTCCGAAGACTACGACATGATCTGCGAGCCCGTGGCGAAAAAACGCGAACCGAAGACCGTCGTGGATGCCATCTACTCGATGCCGTACGTCGTGGCCGCCGCGCTTGTGAATGGAAAGGTCGGTCTCGATGATTTCACGCTGGAGGCCGTCAAGAGACGGGACGTGCTCGAATTTTCGAAAATCGTACAGCCGGTAAAGGATGCCAATCTCCCCAAGGCGACAGACAAGGGTATTCCCGCTTGGGTTTCCATCACTCTTCGAAACGGCAAGTCCCTCGATTGCCGCAGGGATGCCGTCAAGGGCAGTCCTTCCATTCCCCTGACCGAGGAGGAGCGGATGGCGAAATTCGACGACTGCCTTTCTTACGCGAAATGTCCCCCGGAAAAGAGAGGACAGATTCTGGAGTGTCTCAATAACCTCGCATCCATGAAGGACATATCAGTTCTTGCGGCTTTGTGTCAGCAGCAAGTGTAGATCGCTGTTTAAAGATGTCAATAACGGAACAATAACTTTTTCAAGGAGGACAAAATGTCGGAGAAGATCACCACAAAAAAGGAATTCTTTGAACCGGTCTCGGAATTGAAATGGGATACCGAAGGTGTTTCACAGGCAGGCGCCTCGAGAACCCTCGTCTACCGTGACAAGGACACCGGCACCTACTGCCGGATCCTCAGTTTCCCCGAAGGGTTCGGCGAAGGGAAGACCCAGGAGGAAAATGATCACGCCTGCTGCGACCACGATGATTTTGACGAGATGGTCTACATCGTAAACGGCGGCGTCATCAACAGACGCCTGCATTACACGTACCTGCCGGGGGCGATTGCTTCTTTCCCGCAGAAAGTGAACCACGGTCCGCTGGAGGCTCCTTTCGGATGCCTGCTCGTTGAATTCCGCCATGTCGTTCGCCGCCCGGATCCAACCGAACACCTGACGAAATGGAAGGAATTTCTCCAGCCTGCGGAGATGAAGTGGTCCAAGGAAGGCGTGGCGCAGGCCGGTGCCGAGGCCGCTATCGTGTACCGCGATGTACAGGGGAATGGAAGCTATTGCCGCTTTCTCAGGATCCCGGAAGGGTTCAGCGGAGGAGAATGGCGCAACGACGACGTTGACGAAATCACCTTCATCGTCTCCGGCGGCCTCATCAACAAACGCCTGGGTTTCAGGTACCACCCGGGCACGATCGGCGTCTTCCAGAAGGGGACCAGCTACGGACCCTTCGAAGCGCCCGTCGGCGCACTGCTTCTCCAGTTCCACCATTACGTGAAACGCTAAGCCGGGAAAAGGTTATACCGGCGGGCAGGGATGGTTGTTTGAAAGATGAAGCGGTCAGCCGGGTATGAACGAGGGGACATCAATCCGGTTCATGTCCGGCGGCCGCTCCAATTTTTGTCGAAGTTGCGGATCAGAGGTTCGCACAGACAATCGGCAGGTTTTCATAAGGCAAACTCGAACGTTTTCCCGAGAGAAGGGGGTAGAAAATGAAACGACATTTCAGTCCAGCAGCAAAATGGGGAGTGTTTCTTGCCGCACTGGTTGTGTCAGTCGGCCTTCTTTCGCCGTCGTTTTCGGAAGCGGCGGCCAAAACATGGTCGCTGAAGGTCAACACGCTGATGGGGCAGATCAACCGTTACAACGTCGATGCCGGCGGTCGGGATCTTCTGGATAGAGTCAACAAGGAAACCGGGGGACGCGTGACCTACAAGATCTTCGTGAATTCCGGGCTGGCGAAACCGCCGGAAGTTCCCCAGGCGCTGCAGCGAGGCCTCATCGATGCCCAGCTGACGGGAGGCCTTTCGTTCTTTACGGGAATCGCGCCTGAAATCGGCTTCAACATGGTCCCCGGTGTCATTTCGGACTGGGATACCGCTGAGAAGGTTGCGAACAACGCCGAGCTGAACCAGATCATCAACAAGGCGTGGGCCAAGGTGAACGGCATGATGCTCGTGCACATTCCCGGTTCGCCGCAGTACTTCTTCCTGAGCAAGAAAATAAAGAATTATGATGACTTCAAAGGGCTGAGAATCGGAAGCTCGGGCGGTATGTTCGATCGCTTCGCCATGGCAGTCGGCGCCGCGACGGTCACGGTTCCCTCACCGGAGCGCTACCATGCCATGCAGACCGGAACCATCGATGGGCTCACCGTCTTTATCCCCGGTCTGGAAGACTACAAATGGGGCGAGGTCGGCAAGCAGATTGTCAAACCCGCCATCGTCGGTCCCATGCTCTACGGTCTCGTCATCCGGAAAAGCCTCTGGGATGAATTCCCGGACGATGTCAAGGCCGGCTTCCAGAGGGCCATCACATGGCATTGGGGCCACATGAAGGAGCTTCTGGCCAACTACTGCGAAAAGGAAGACGAACCGCGCATCATTAAAAAGTACAAACTCGACGTCCTCGAACTCTCAGGGGCGGACAGGGAAAAATATATGAGCAAGGCTGTCGAGGTGCAGGACATCTTCGCCAAGCAGAACCCTGAGTGCAAGCGGATGATCGAGATTTACAGGACTCAGATCGCGCCCAAGGGGAAGGCCAAATAGCAGGGAACCCCGTCGGATCACTTGTTCCGGTTTTCGGTTATACCTCCACCGGCGATCTGCTGTTGCAGGATCGCCGGTGGAGACTCGAAGAAATGTTGATCGACTGGATGTAATATCTTCTGGGGATGGAGGTCAGCGGAAATGGATAAAGCCATAGGGATGATTGAGTCGATCAATTCGACGCTAGGCCGTTATCTGGGCTGGATTATCCTCATCGTTTCCGTTTTCGTCGGATACGATACGGTCATGCGGTATGCATTCAACAGCCCGAATGAATGGGTCCAGGAAATATCCGTATACGGATTTGGAATTTTTGCCCTTCTCGGAAGCGGGTACGTTCAATTGTGCAAGTCCCATATCCGGACAGACGTCATTTCCGGCCAGTTGAATCCGCGATTCCAGAACTACTTGAGCATTTTCTATTTCATTCCCTGCGCCATTTTCGTCATCGCCATGCTGGTTGCGGGATGGGATATTTTCTGGATGGCGCTGACGCAGAACCAGAAACGGGCCGGCACTCTGATGTGGCCGCTGTGGCCTTATCTTGCGGCAATTCCAATCGGCACGGTACTGGTGCTTCTGCAGTTGTTTGCGGATCTGACCAAAAACGTCAGGCGCGTTTTCACGAAAAACCAGCAAGAGGGATAGAAGGCCCGTAAGGAGGGGAGCATCTTCCATGGAATCTTGGCTTGTATCTGCTGCTATTTGGGGCTCGATGGCGCTGCTCATATTCCTGGGCGTGCCCGTTGCATTCGCCTTGGGAAGCGTGGCGATCGGGGGCGCTGTTTACATATGGGGAATAAACGGCATCTATCTGATCGGGAACACGACCGCCGAAGTCATGACGAACTGGGTGCTGCTCGCCATCCCTCTTTTCATCCTCATGGGCGAGTTGCTCCGGGTCACCGGCGTAGCGGATGATCTTTTTGAAATGATGTACAAATGGATGGGACGCCTCGGTGGAGGATTGGCCATCGGCATCTGCTATATCGGCGCGGTATTGGGCGCGATGATCGGCGCCGCGCCTGCGAGTACCGCCATCATGTGTTCCATGGGCATGAAACCGATGCTGGACCGTGGATACAGCGAAAAACTGGCCACCGGCTGCATTGCCGCGAGCGGCGCCCTCGCCATCATCGTGCCCCCGAGCATCCTGATGATCGTCTATGCCTCGCTGACAGGGGTATCTCCGGGCGCCATGTTTGCCGGCGGCTTCCTGCCCGGCATCATCATATCGGTCCTGTTTTCCATTTACGTGGCGGTGCGGTGTTATTTCCAACCGAAGATGGGGCCCCCCAGCACGGAACGATTTTCCTGGCCCGCAAAAATGAAATCCCTGAAGTCCGTTCTTGCACCTGTCTTCATCATCTTTGTTGTCTTGGGAGGAATCTATACCGGCTTCGCGACGCCGACAGAGGCGGCGGCCATTGGCGTTCTGGCCGTTCTGCTTTCGACGTTCGTGGCTGGAAAAATTGCATTGCACAAACTCACGGAAGCCCTGGAGGGCACTGTAAGAAGCACCGTATTCATCATCTGGATCATCATTGCCGCGCACCTCTTCAGCCGCGTCGTTGAAACACTCGGCACTTCCGAGCAAGTCGACGCATTGGTCAAGACCCTTCAAATCTCCAAATGGTGGATCCTGGCGGCGATGCAGGTCATTTTGCTGATTATGGGATGCTTCCTGGACCCGCTTGGAATCATGATGGTCGTGACGCCGGTTTTCAACCCCCTTGTGGCGAGCCTCGGTTTCGACCCGCTTTGGTTCGGCGTCCTGTTCATCGTCAACATGGGTGCGGCATTCATCACTCCCCCCTTTGGGATCAACCTTTTCGTGGTCAAAGGGATGGTTACGAAGAAATTCAATATCAACATGGGCACCATCATCGCGGGATCCGCCCCATTCACGGTGATCTACCTGCTGGCACTGGTTGTGTTCACGCTTTTCCCGAATTTGATTCTTTGGCTGCCGGCTGTGTTCGCGCCAAAATGAGACTGATGGAATGGAATGAATGAACTTATCAAACGAATGAAGGAGGAACATCATGAGAACAATAGGCGTTGCAGGCGTGCTTTTTGCGGTCGCCATGGTCGCCGGTGCCGTTCTTTATCCGGGTAACGCGTTGGCACAAAAGAAGAACATCACGTTCAATTCCGGTTGCCTCCCGGGCATGTATTTTCATCTGGCATCGGCGATAACAAAGGTCGTCGAAGAAAAGGCTGGTGACATCGATGTCACGTTACAGCCCGTGGTCTCCTCCATCATCAACTCGAAGATGATCGGTGCCGGCGAGGCGGATGTCGTTACGGTTCAGAACGACATCGCTTATTATGCCCTGAAGGGCATTGAACCCTTTTTCAGCAAGCCGATCGCCAACATCAGGGGCATCGCATCTCTTTACACGGAAAGCGTCCAGATTCAGGCCCGCAAGGACGCCGGGATTGCGTCCGTGAAAGACCTCAAGGGCAAAAGGGTCGCGGTGGGACCGCAGGGCACGATGCCGGTTGAAACCACGCTGCAGGTGCTGGAAGCATACGGGCTTTCACTCAAAGACCTGGCCAAGGTGGAGTACATGACCATCAACGAGGCGGCCAATGCCCTCATGGCGAACAAGATCGACGCCCTCTTTTTCCTCGGCGCGGTCGGCTATCCATCGATGGGCGGAACTGCGTCGAAGGTCGAAACGGTCATCGTTCCGGTCGAGGGCGAACCGGCGGCGGCGCTGATGAAGAAGTACCCCTACTACGTGAAGGGCAGGATTCCCTCCGGGATTTACAAGGGAGTGGGCGCGGACGTTCCGACCCTTGCCATGTACACAATGATCGCGGCACGCGCTGAACTGGACAACGAAACAGCGTACAGGATCACGAAGGCGATATTCGAGAATCTGAAAACGATTGCGCCGTCCCATGGCGTAGGGAAACAAATCAAAGTGGAAACGGCGCTTGCCGGGATGCCGATTCCCGTTCATCCGGGAGCGGAAAAATATTACAGGGAAGCAGGGCTGGTAAAATAGGCCGTGCAGGAGCGGGCAGGCAATCCGCAGTACGCGGGACGACAAGTGTCGTGAAATACGGCCGTAACACGAAGGTTGTCCCTGTTCTGCAATGCAATATTAATCATTCAGGAGGTAACAATGGCCAAGAACTGGTACCCCGTCTTCAGTGAGGAGTTGTGCACAAACTGCAACGTGTGCGTCAATTTTTGCCCGCACGGCGTCCTCGCGGAGGGGGATTCGAAACCAAACGTTGTCAAACCCGACAATTGCGTCGAATTTTGTCTCGGTTGTTCCAAAATCTGCGACACCAGGGCAATCACTTTCTTCGGAGACGAGGACATCACAATAGGAGGTTGATATGGCAAGAAAGGGTTTACTTTTGTGCGTCTGTCAGGGCGACTGCCCGTCGTTTCAGAAAATGGACATCTTTGTCGTCGGCAATGGTCTGCGCCGGAAAAAGATGATTGATTACATGGCAATTCACCCGCAGCTCTGCTCGACGGACGGGGACAAATTCCTCGTCAGCTTGTTGCAGGGAGACACGACGGACGAGCTGTACGTGGCGGGCTGCGACCCGACCATGCAGGTGAAGATGTTCCGGGATGCAATGGAGGCTGCGGGATTCGGTAAGGAAAAGCTCCACGGAGTGGATATCCGCAACATGGATACCGAACAGGCTGCGGCGGCGATCGAGAAACTGGTCAAGGGCGAGTAGCCGGATCGATATTCTGTCCGGGGTGAAAAGACATCGCTCCTTTCACCCCGGACATTGGAGGATGCAATGAAAATTGCCGTGACTTCGAAAGGAGCCGGACTGGGGGCCTGGCTGGACCCGAATTTTGAATCTTGTCTGCAGATCATGATTGTCGACGACAAGGACCGGTTTGAAGCCTGGAGCAATCCCTGCCGTGAGGTCAGCGCGGAAGATAAAGCCGCCTTGGCAACCAGGCTGTGCGAGGAAAAGGTCGATATCGTCGTCACCGGTTCGATTTCCACAGCGTCCCTGAAAAGGCTCGGTGAAGCGGGGATCGAGGTGCTTTGCGCCGAGCAGGGATCGATCCTGACCCTCGTGGAAGCTGCGCGCAATCATACGCTGACTTCGGCAGCCGCATTTCGGCGCTGATGCGACTTCGATGAAAACCGTCTGCGCCATCAACCGCCGGCTCGAACCCGGACAGTACCGCCTGGAAGACCTTTTCGCGGATATACGCGCCTGCGGTGTTCTATGGGACATTTTTTCGGACGCGGAGGAGATCGATACGATCTTAGCGCATACGAAGGTCTTCGTGGTGGACCAGTCTGAAAGAATATTCGTGGATAATGATGACGGTTCAATCACGGTCGGCCTGCAGCACCTGCAGCGCTTTTCCGATGAAATCCTTTATCTGGACATCACTCACGAGTTGTGCCACGTCAAGCAGCACCGGGAAGGGCGGGATCTCTACGACCGGAGCACATCCTATGTTGATCGGGAGACCGAAATCGAGGCCTACCGCGTAACCGTAAGGGAAGCCCGGCGAATCGGATTGAACGAGGAAGCCATTGTCAGTTACCTGCGCGTATCGTGGATCACGCCCGAAGAACACATACGTCTCGCCCGCCGCATGGGCATAACCGGAGAGATTCGAGACTGCGCATCGCAGCCGAAAGCGGGCGTCCAGTAAACGTCCCGGCAGGGGGTGCGCTCATCGTCCGGAACGGGTGGATACGCCACCCCTTCAGCGAGGGGATTGAACGCAAAGGCTGGGACGCTTCGATCGGACAGCTTACCGGGAGCCTCAAGCCGGGGCAGACAAGTACATTCCCGTTCGGCACTATAAACAGATCCTTGAGGCGCTGTGCTGAGGGAGGTTGATCCCTTGCAGCACAAAGATCCGGCGAGTTGTGTGCCTTCTTTTGAAATCCAATATGCCCCTTACTTCACGGGCCTTCCCGCCGAACTTCTTTCGATTCCCCTGACATCTTGAAGTGTCTTGAACTTCTGTGCAGGAAGAAAACGTTTTTCTTCTTGACAGTCGATCCGATGGGAACTATATTCCCGTTACAGAATATATTGGGGGATGCGATGAAAAAATTCATCGGCGTAATGAAGGCGCTGTCCGATCCCAACCGCGTGAAGCTCTTGAAGCTGCTGCAGCGGCGCGACATGTGCGTCTGCGAGATCCAGGCCGCCCTCGGGATCGCCCAACCCACGGTGTCCAAGCACTTGAAGGCTCTGGAAGCCGCGGGGCTTGTGGAAGGGGTCAAAGAAGGCCTCTGGGTGAACTACTCCCTGAGCGATGGCGAAAGCAGCCCCTATGCTGCAAACCTCCTGGGAAACCTGCGGCACTGGCTCAATGACGAGCCGGAGGTCCGGGATTTGTGCGACAGAAGTGACGGCCTCAGCCGGATCGATCTCTGCCGTTCCCGAAAGTGATTCTCCACCGGCCATGACGGTCGCGAGGATGGGTCACCGGCCGCCGGCGGAATCACCGAAGAATGGCCGTCGCCATGGCCGTATGCAGGGACACTCGGATTGTTGAGAAAGCGGAAGAATTTTCGCTCAATACATCACAGAAAGGAAAACCAGTATCATGAAGGAAAAGACAAAGTTCTTGCTCATCGCGGCCGGGTTTCTTGCCGCGTATTATATTCCCTGGGGCCATGAAGTGATACGCCGGTCGGGCCTCGAGGCCTTCATGATGCTGCAGGAGTACGCCCGGCAGCATGTCCTGACCTGCCTGATCCCGGCCTTTTTCATCGCCGGAGCGATCGCCGTCTTCGTTTCGCAGGCCTCCGTCCTGAAATATTTCGGCGCCGAGGCGAACAAGATCCTGTCCTATTCGGTCGCCTCGGTCTCCGGTACGGTGCTGGCCGTCTGCTCCTGCACCGTGCTGCCGCTCTTCGCCGGGATCTACACGCGGGGGGCGGGGATCGGCCCCGCAACGGCCTTCCTCTATTCGGGTCCCGCGATCAACGTCCTCGCCATCATCCTGACGGCAAAGGTGCTGGGCTGGGAACTCGGTCTTGCCCGGGCGGTCGGAGCGGTCTTCTTTTCCGTTATCGCCGGCCTCCTTATGGCATTCATTTTCCGCAAGGACGACGCAAACAGGACTGCAGGACAGATCTACCTTCCGGACGAGGGCGCGAAGGAGCGCAAGCTGTGGCAGGATGCCGTCTATATGCTGACGATGGTGCTCATCCTTGTCTTTGCCGCATTTGCGAAGCCGTCGGCGGACGACGGGGATATCTGGAAAGCCATCTTCGCAGCCAAGTGGTATGTCACCGGGGCGCTTCTGATCGTTCTGGCGATCATGCTGAAGACCTGGTTCGTAAAGGATGAACTGACCTGCTGGGTGCAGGCGACGTGGGGTTTCATGAAGCAGATCTTCCCGCTCCTGCTCGCCGGCGTCCTCGTGGCGGGATTTCTCCTGGGGCGTCCCGGGTATCCGGCGCTGATTCCCGAGTCAGTCATTGCGGGGCTCGTCGGAGGAAATTCCCTCTCGGCGAACCTCTTCGCGTCGGTCGCCGGAGCGCTCATGTATTTCGCTACCCTCACGGAAGTGCCGATTCTCCAAGGGCTGATCGGATCGGGTATGGGACAGGGGCCTGCGCTGGCGCTCCTTCTGGGGGGGCCTGCGCTGTCGCTGCCGAGCATGATGACGCTGGCGGGGATCATGGGGATCAAGAAGACGCTGACCTATTGCGCTATTGTCGTAGTGCTTTCCACTACGTCGGGAATGATCTACGGATGGCTGGTCGCGTAGGATCATCGGCTGATGCCATTGCATCATGAGCCCTGGCGCGAGATGAGGCCGCAGGAGGGGGAGAATCGGTCCCGGACGATCATCAGAATGGTTGCGCTCGGCCTTCGATATTTCCTGAGAGTCCTGAGAAGAGAGGACACATAAATAAGGAAAAAGAAAATAAGGAGTCCTTTGGTCATGGCAGAAAAAACGAAGATCGGCATCATCACCTGCGAGGGACATTGCGTCAACTGCAATGGAATCAAGTGCTTTCGATCCATGAATAGAAGAGAGGGAGGATTCAGTGCTTATAAGGATGGAGAACTTGAAGTAGTATCTTATACCCACTGTACCGGTTGCCCCGGAGGAGGTCTTCCCAATAAAGTACTTGAAGGAATGCAAAAGGAAGGCGTTGAGGTCGTCTTTCTTGCCACCGCACTTGTGTGCGGATACCCGCCTTGCCCACACATAGATTTTTTGCGTGACTTGATCGAGAAGGTATTCGGCATGAAAGTGGTTATCGGTACGCACCCGCTTCCTCAGAATTTCTATGACAGGCATACCAAGCTGGGAACATGGAATTCCAAAGAATGGCAGGAACGCATAAAACCGACGCTGGCAGATGAAAAGACGCGCCTGGCGTATAACTGACATCGGCAACGAACGCATCCGGTGATCAAGGGAAAAAGAAAACGGCATGAAGCGTGCCCGTGTACCTGCCGTGCGGAAAAGTGATCCCGAGTGGCGTCAAGGACGGATGAATGTTCGACCGGGGAGGAGAAGCGTGAAAAAGAAATCTGCCGGGCAGGAAAAAAAGAAGGTTCTTTTCGTATGCACGCACAATTCTTCCCGCTCGCAGATGGCCGAGGGGCTGCTTCGTGCTCTTCGCGGGGATCGGTACGAGGTGTACAGCGCCGGCACCGATCCGGCTTGCGTCCATCCGGCGGCAATTGCGGCGATGGCGGAGATCGGCGTCGATATCCGCTCCCATCGCGCCAAGGGGCTCGACGCCGTCGTGGGCATCGGATTTGACGAAGTGGTGACCGTTTGCGATCATGCCCAGGAAAGCTGTCCGGTCGTTCCAGGGGGCGGGGAGAAACGGCACCAGGGTTTTGCTGATCCCGCCGCAGCGAAGGGCAGCGAGGACGAAATTCTCGCCGTTTTTCGGCGGGTCCGGGACGAGATCAGGGATTGGATACTGAAGACGTACTGATGAGTTCAAGAGAGGAAGCGCTGAAAATGCGTTATTCCAATGGAGTCCTGACGAAGAGGCTGAGCCTTTTGATTTTTCTTGGTGTTTGCCTTCTGACGGTCCTGGGGCCGGGTGTTGCGCAGGCAAACACCGGCATGGAGAATATCTCGTACGGCGCCAAGAGTGCAGGAATGGGCGGCACGGCGGTTGCGGTGGGGGATGACAGCACTGCCATGAATGTCAATCCCGCAGCCATTTCAGGTATCGACGGCGGAAGGGTGGACGCGAATCTTGAAATGATGTTTCCGTTCTTCTCTTTCGAGAACAAGGATTCCACCGGTGCGGCCAGGCTCAACAAGACCCATGGCAACGCCCCAGTCTACCTGATTCCTGGGGCGGGTTTCGTCCATCACGAAAAAGGGAGCAGATGGTCCTTCGGGCTCGGAATGTTCAACGAAGGCGGAACAGGGACGGATTACGGGATGTTGACGGTTGACAACCGTTTTCTTGAGATGCTGCCCGCTGGAACGCCGTCTTTCTCAAACGTCGAATATTTCTCCAACCTTGGCTACATGAAGCTCACTCCGACGGTCTCTTACAATGTGACAGACAAGCTGGCAATCGCCTTATCTCCACAGGTCGGATACTCCATCATGAAGATGAAGATGCCCTTTTTCATGGACCAGAACGGAAACGGCACTCCCGACTCATTGTTTGCAGCCGATATGGACGGGTCTGCCTTCAGCCTTGGAGCCAAAGTGGGTATCCTCTATAAATTCTCCGAGGAATTCGGTTTTGGTATTGCGTACTCAACGCCCGTCGATATGAATCTCAAAGGTGATGCTGCGATGGTCGCCCCCGTGGCCCAGATGGGAGGGACGATATCCGCCCAGAGCGTCATGAAGGGCGATCTCGAAATGGATATGGGCTGGCCTCAGACGGTCAAGGCGGGGATGTTCTGGAAAACGGGTTCCCTGAACAGGCTGGTGCTGGCGTTTGATGTGGAGTGGTTTGACTGGTCTCATTATTTCGACAGCATACCGATGAGGTTGAAAAACGTGACGATGGACGGAGTACCGCAGCCTGACCGCGCGTTCAAGATGGATCTTAACTGGAAGGATCAGTGGGTCTTTAAATTCGGCTTGGAGTATCCGGCATCGGACAAACTCCGGCTTCGAACGGGTTACGTCTACGGAAAGAACCCTGTTTCTTCACCGCAAGGAGTGCTTGCCATCATGAACCCTTTTGTGGAACATCATATCACCGGAGGCATGGGGTATCAGATCAGCCAACACTTCGAGTTCAACATGGCGCTGATCTACGGACTGAACAAGAATGAAGAAGTTGGGGCCAGTCACAACATGTCCCCGGACATGATGAACAGCACGACAGGAATGGAGTTTGTATCGATGACGACGATGTTGTCGTACCGATGGTAGACCCATCCGGCAAGTCTCCTTTGGTTTTCTTCAGCAGGACGGGAATTTGAAAATGATTGCTTAACTTATGGATGGAAAGGAAGGCAGATTTATGGACATCAAGATATTGGGGCCAGGCTGCGTCAACTGTGAAAAGGTGGAAAAGCTTGTCCGCGAGGCCGTTGCCGAAGCGGGCGTCGAGGCCAACATCGAAAAGGTGAGCGACTTCATGAAGATCGCCTCGTACGGCGTCTTCGGAACGCCGGCGGTCGTCATCGACGGCAAGGTTAAATCCGTGGGCAAGATTCCGAAGAAGGAAGAGATTCTGTCCTGGCTCGGCAAGTAGAAACCCAAGTACAGCGGGAGGATAGAAATGAGTGCGGATAAGATCATCATTTACGGTACCGATACCTGACCGTTCTGCAACCAGGCTCGTGCAGCCTACGGAGAAAGGGCCGTGTATTACAACGTCGATGCCGAACCGGAGAGGCTCAAGGAGATGCTGGCCTGTTCCGGCGGCAAGCGGCAGGTGCCCGTGATCGTCGACGGCGGCAAGGTGGCGGTTGGTTTCGCGGGGGAAGTCTCCCTGCGCGGCGGTATCCCTCTTTCCGGGGGGACCTGACATGTGAAATAGGTCTCCCGGCGGGGGACCTCTGTCGCTGTCGCAACTGCATACGACCGTGGCGCAGTCATGATGGGATTCAATGTTTATCGGTGTCCCAATCAGAGGCATGTATGAAGGTCAACGTCAAACTCAAAGGAGTGGCAGGGATTGTAAGTCTGGAACCTTGTCAGGCAATTCCCGTTGATTTTCCGGGGCATTCGCTTGGAGAACTATCGCGCTGTCTCGCAGGGAAACTGGATCCGGAAGCGAAGGCAACGTACCTTGGCGAAGAGGGGAAGATCAAGCTTGATGTGCTGGTTACTGTGAAGGGAATCCCGATCTGGGGTAAAGACCGAGGCGATCTGCGTCTCGAAGAAGGAGAAGAAATCGAACTGGCTCTGGTGGGATCGTGATGCTGAGATGGTCTGCAGCCGGTTCGGCTGCTTCAATAGAGGAATCCCATTCGGTGTGCAAATCGGTTGTTGGAGCAATAACAGGGTAAACCACGAAATTCGGAGGAGATCGTCATGTTTGAAGTTACGAAAAAGGCAGGCAATATGATCAAGAAAATCCTGAAAGACCAGAAAGGACCGGCCGCCGTCAGGATCCTGGTACAGGCTGGCTGAAGCGGACCCAAGTTGGGCATGGCTCTGGACGAGCCTCAAAAGAGCGACATGACATTCGACGATCAGGGCATCACCTTTGTGATCGATAAAAAACTTCTTAAAGAAGCCAAACCGATTCGCCTGGACTTCGTCAGTGCGAAAGGCCAGTCGGGATTCCGTTTCACCTCCAGTTTGGCGACGGGGGACGGGTGCGATTGTTCGTGAGCGCCGCGGTCGGCGTGAAGACGGGCGGCGGTGAGAGAGGAAATGAAGAAAACCGCAGCTTATAAGACGGGGAGGACGATATGGCGGAAGGCGTGGCCAAACGATTGTCGTTTCTGGATCGGTATCTGACGCTCTGGATCTTCCTGGCGATCGGGCTGGGGATCGGGATCGGGTATTTTCTGCCCGGGCTCTCGAATTTCATCACGGAACTGCAGGTGGGAACGACGTCCATCCCCATCGCCGTGGGGCTGATCCTGATGATGTACCCGCCGCTCGCGAAGGTCCGCTACGAGGAGCTCGGTCGGGTCTTCCGGGACACCCGGGTACTTGGCCTCTCCCTCGTCCAGAACTGGGTCGTCGGCCCNNCCTGATGATGTACCCGCCGCTGGCCCGGGTGAAGTACGAGCAGATGGGCAGGGTCTTCAAGAACAAGAGGATGCTCTTCATCTCCCTCCTGCAGAACTGGGTTATCGGTCCCCTGATCATGTTTGTCCTGGCGATCATCTTCCTCCGCAACTATCCGGAGTACATGGTCGGCGTCATTCTCGTCGGCCTTGCCCGCTGCATCGCCATNNGGTCATCGTCTGGAACGAGCTCGCCGAAGGGGATCGTGAGCTGGCCGTCGGACTCGTCGCATTCAACGCCATCGCCCAGGTTCTGTTCTACGCCGTGTACATCTACTTCTTCATCACCCTGATGCTCAACTGGCTGGGCCTGGCGGAAAGCCTCAACATCAACGTCTCCATGGCGGAGTCGGCCAAAACCGTCTTCATCTATCTGGGCATCCCGTTTCTGGCGGGTCTCTTCACACGCTACGGCCTCATCGCCGTCAAGGGGGAATCGTGGTTTAACACCGTTTTCATGCCGAAAATCAGTCCCCTGACGCTGATCGCGCTGCTGTTCACGATCATCGTCATGTTCTCCACGCAGGGGAACAAGATCATCGCGTCGCCCCTGGACGTTGTCATCGTGGCCATCCCCATGCTCCTGTACTTTCTCATTATGTGGTTCGCGACCTTTTACATTATCCGGAAGATCGGCGGAAATTACGCCCAGACCACGGCGGTTTCCTTTACCGCCTCTTCCAACGACTTCGAGCTCGCCATCGCAGTTGCCATCGCCATTTTCGGCATCAATTCCGGCCAGGCATTTGCGACGGTGATCGGACCGCTTCTGGAGGTGCCGGTTCTGATCCTCCTGGTCAACGTCGCGATCCGCTTCAAGAAGAAGTATTTCCCGAACGCCAAGGAATCCGTCGCGGCCGTCTGCAGCGTCGAAGCGGCCTGCGACGTCGAGGTAAAGAAGTGACCTCTGCCAGGAAGATCAGTGAGTGCGGCCGCGGCCGGGCCGGTACCACTGACGCACTGAACAAGATCTACGTGGAGCCGACGAGCCGCTGCAACCTCACCTGCGTGACCTGCATCCGCAATTCCTGGGACGAGCCGTTCGGAGACATGGACTGGCCTGTATTCCAGTCTCTGGTCGACGGGTTGGCCGGCTTTCCCGAGGCAAAAACGATCGCTTTCGCCGGTTTCGGAGAACCCCTGGCCCACCAGCGTTTCCCGGACATGGTCAGGCTTGCCCACGAACGGGGCCTGCGGACGGAGATGACGAGCAACGCCATGCTCCTGACACCGTCCCTCGCCGGTCAATTGGTCGATGCCGGCCTCGACCAGCTTACGGTTTCCATCGACGGGGCATCCGGCGACGCCCACGGAGCGGTCCGTCCGGGGGCCTCTCTCGATGACATTACGGCCAATGTCCGGACCCTTTACAGGCTCAGCGAAGAAGCGTCCGAAACGCCGATCCGCATCGGAATCGAATTCGTGGCGATGAGGCGCAATATCCACGAACTGCCGGCGCTGCAGGAGGTGGCCCACAGGATCAAGGCATCGTTCCTGCTCGTGACGAACCTGCTGCCCTATACGGCCGATCTGAAGGACGAGATTCTCTATGACTGGCGCCCGGATTCGAGCGAAAATGAGGGAATGCCCCATAACCCGCTCTGGATTCTGCCTCATATGGACTGGAACTGCCTGACGCAGGAGCCCCTGTCCAGCATCATGCGCCGGAATCCGAATTGGAGCTTTCTCGACATCAACATGAACCAGCGCAACAATTATTGTCCGTTCATTCAGGCCGGGAGCCTGGCCGTCGCCTGGCATGGCGGCGTCAGTCCCTGTCCGGCCCTGCTGCACTCCTACAGCTGTTTCATCAGGCGCCGCGAAAAGGTCTTCCGCCGCTGCGAATTCGGGCGCCTGCCGGAGGACACCCTTGCTTCGATCTGGCGCCGTCCGGACTACGCGGCCCTTCGCGATCGCGTCCGGAAATTTGACTTCTCTCCGTGCATCGATTGCGGCGGATGCGATATGGCGGAGAAGAATGAAGAGGACTGCTTCGGCAATCCCTTCCCCGTTTGCGGCGATTGCCTCTGGGCGCGCGGCGTTCTGCGCTGCGCCTGACGAATGACGGACGTCACGGAAACCCGGAACGGAGATCTGAAAAGGACAGGGCTTGGGGGAATGGAGAAATGAGGACAGGTATCTGCAGAGGTGTCGCCGGTAGCTTCTGTCTTTTGGCCCTGCTGCTGTTCCCGCAGTCGCCGAACGCAGCCGCTGCACCCGAGGTCCCGGTCAAGGGAATGGTCACGATGATCGATCTGGGTGCAAAAAAATGCATCCCTTGCAAGATGATGGCGCCGATTCTGGAGAAGCTGGAGAAGGTCTATGCCGGCAGGGCGGCCGTGGTCTTCTTCGATGTCTGGGAGGATCCGAAACCGGCACACCGCTTCAGCATCCGGGTCATTCCCACGCAGATTTTCTTCGACAGGGAAGGGAAGGAAGTGTATCGGCATACGGGGTTTCTGGGTGAAGAAGACATCGTTCGCCGATTTAAAGATATGGGCGTACAATAGAAAGGGTGGCATGCTGACGCAATTTTTTCTCACCATCAACGACTGGATCACCGGCGCGACCTACCTCGCGGCTTTAGGCTGCTTCCTGTGGGGCATGGTCAGCGTCCTCTTCAGTCCCTGCCACCTGGCCTCGATCCCGCTGGTCGTTGCCTATGTGGCCGGCCAGGAGCAGATTCTCAAGCCGCGTCAGGCCGCCCATTACGCCATTTTGTTCACGGCGGGGTTGTTCATCACGATCGCCCTCATCGGCGTCGTCTGCGCCCTGCTGGGAAGGATGCTCGGGGACGTGGGCAGCTACTGGCAGATCCTGATCGGCGCGGTTCTGGTCTGGGTTGCCCTGGGAATGCTGGGTGTGGAAAAATGCAATCTCTCGGGAAGTTGGCTGCACCGTCTCAACGTCAGGGGGCTTCACGGCGCTTTTCTCCTGGGGCTGGCCTACGGCGTCCTGTCGGGCTCCTGCACCTTCGGATTCATTGCGCCCATACTGGCCATCATCACGGTTCAGCAGAAGGTCCTGACGGGCGTTGTTCTCATCCTGCTGTTCGCCCTGGGCCACTGCATCCCGATTGTGGTCGCGGGCAGTTCCACGGCGCATGTCCGGCGCGTGGTGGAAAGCGATCGCTGGATGGGGGCTGGCTCGGTCTTCCGGAAAGGCGCCGGCGTCGTCATCGGGCTGCTGGGGATATATTTCATCGGGAACCCGTTCTTTGCGGGGTAATCATGACGGTTGCCGCTGGTCGATGCGGGCACATCAAAGCGTCTCCGCCGGGGCACCGTACAGGCCGCTGCGGCGGTTGAATCCGGCAGCGAGCGCATTCCCCGCGGCTTGCCGCGGGGGGATGCGAGCGAATGATCTTCAAGATCGCTTCCTTGGGGATCGAAGATTCTCCGGAGCTTGCTCCGGAGAGCTTCAATTTCAGGTGATGGAAAGGGAAAAAATGAAGAAGAAAATTGCGATCATCGCGATCGTACTGCTTGTGGTCGTCGTCGCCGGTGCCGCCTATTGGGTTCTTGCCGGTCCCTTCGGCGTGCCGACGCTTGTCACGGTAAACGGAGAAAGAATTCCCGTGAACCGTTTCCACGAGGAACTGGCCAAAATCGAACCGGCCTACCGCGACCTGCTGAAGGAGGAACCGGGACAACTCCTGGACGGCATGGTCAACCAGGTCCTGCTGCTGCAGCAGGCGAAGAAGGAAGGGATTGCGGCCGCCAAGGGAGAGGACTCCGCCGCGCCGGTCAAGGTCGATAAGAATCAGGCGACGATCCGGGCCTTCCTGGAAAAGCGGATGGCGGCGCTGCCGGCGATCACTCCGCAGGAAGTGGAGAACATCTACGAGACCTACAAGAGCCAGTTTGCCGGGCAGACAAAAGAAGCGGTGGCGCCTCTGATCCGGGAGACGCTGGAACGGCAGCGGCAGATGGAGGCGATACAGAAGCTGATTGCCGATTTGCGCCAGAGCGCCGCGATCGAGGTCAATCAGAAGGAATACACGAAGCTTTCCGCCCCCGCGCCCGGCTCCGAAACACAATCCGAGGCGGACTTCAGCAAAGCTCTGGCGGGCGGCAAGCCCCTGGTGGTTGATTTCGGCTCCAATACCTGCATCCCCTGCCGCCAGTTGCGGCCGGTTCTGCAGACGATACGCCAAAGCTATGCGGGCAAGCTGGAGGTGCTGGTCATCGATATCCGCAAGAACGAGAAGCTGGCAGGCGACTACAAGATCCAGGTGATCCCCACCGTGATCTTCTTCGACCGTTCGGGAAAGGAAGTGTTCCGACATCAGGGCTTCATGAGCGAAGACCGGATCAAGGAACAGCTTGCGAAGATGGGCGTCGCGTGAGGCCTCATGAACCCCGAGTCCGCGGGCGAACCCGCGAAACCGCTTCGGGAAGGCGGAATCGCCCGGCGGCGGGCGACTTGCCGCTGCTTGACACACCCGGGTTCGTCCATAATATAACTCCGCGTCGTTGACACGAAGCGGGATTTCCGCAAATAATCGCAAACACTTCTGAACCGGGAGACGTGACGTATGGCCTTGATCGCAGCGGAAGAGGTCAGGAAAGACTACCGGGTGGGTGAGATTACCATCCAAGCACTGCGCGGGCTGAGTTTCCGGATCGAACCGGCGGCCTTCGTATCTTTTATCGGTCCGTCGGGCAGCGGCAAAACAACGCTTCTCAATCTCATTGGCTGTCTGGACAAGCCGACCGATGGGAAATTGACTGTGGCAGGGGCCAATGTGTCGCAATTTTCCCAGAAGGCAGGCGCTGCGTTTCGCGGCGAGCATATCGGGTTCATCTTCCAGGACTTCAACCTGCTTCCTGTCCTGACGGTGTACGAGAACATCGAATACCCCCTCGTCATGGTGCAGAACACGCCGGCTGCGGAGCGAAGGGAACGGGTCGGGCGCCTCCTGGAAGCCGTGGACATGTCGGATCAGCGGGACAAATATCCCGACCAGATTTCCGGCGGACAGAAGCAGCGGGTGGCGATCGCCCGGGCGCTGGTGACGCGCCCAAAGCTCGTTCTGGCGGACGAACCCACTGCGAATCTGGACCATGATACGGCTTACATGGTCTTAAACCTGATGAAAAAAATGCGGGACGAATTTCAGACCACCTTCATCTTCTCGACCCACGACCAGAAAATCGTCGGCGAGGCGGAAACGATTTTTTCGCTCGAAGACGGCAAGCTCAGCGGCGTGAAGACGAAGGGAGGAAACGGCAATGGGTAATCTTTTCAAAATTGCGATCCGGAATCTGCTCCGGTACAAAAGGAGAACGCTTCTGACTGCCTCACTCATTACGGTGGGTGTGGTCTTCGTCCTGACATTCGTTTCGGTTTCCGGCTCCTTCAAGAACATGATGATCGGCCAGATCACGGACTCCATGCTGGGACACCTGCAGGTGCACCGCAAGGGGTTCGTTGCCTCCATCGAGACCCTTCCGCTCAACCTCAATCTCAAGGGAGGCGCCATCGACAAGCTGGAAAAGATCCTCAACGGGCAGCCGGAGATCGAAGCCTGGTCGCCGCGGATCAAGTTCGGAGGCATGTTCAGCAATTTCACGGAGACGTCAAGCATACGGCTGACCGCGATCGTTCCGGAAAAGGAGTTCAGGACGGTTCCGCTTCTTCCCAAAAGGGTGATTGAAGGCGGCAAGGATCTCAAGCCGGGAGGCATCCTGATTCCGGAACTGCTTGCCCGGGGCATGAAGATCAAGCCTGGCGATGCAGTGGTCGTCGTGGCGACCAATGCGGACGGCTCGGTCAACGGCAGGCAGTTCATCGTCACGGGTGTCCTGGAGAGTGCGACCGGTCCCGGCGGCCGCGACGGCTACCTCCACACGGACGACGCCCGGGCACTCCTGCGCATGGACGACTATCAGGTGAGCGAGTACGCCGTCCGTCTCAAGGATTTCGGAAGACTTTCCGCCTTCAGCGCAAAGCTTGACGGCCTTCTTGCCGAGGAGGTCAACCAGCAGGGCAAAGCGATCTCCGAACTTCACACCTGGGAGAAGCTTTCGCCATTTTTCAACATCGCCCGGATGATCGACCTGATGACGTTTTTCATCAAACTCATGCTGATCGCCATCGTCCTCATCAGCATCATGAATGTCATGATCATGGCCGTCTATGAGCGGATTCGGGAGATCGGGACGATTGCGGCCATCGGCACCCTGCCCGGGAAGATCCTCAGCATGTTCGTGATCGAGGGATTCTGCATGGGAATCGCGGGCGCGCTGATCGGCGATATTGCGGGAATTGCCATCGTCTATATTCTGAACTTGCTGAAGATCACATATAATTTCGGCCAGCAGACGGGGTTTGTCCTGCAGGCCGCCGTCTCGCCGGGTGACATTCTTGTGATCTCGGCCACGGTCGTTGTCGTATCGGTCATCGCCAGTCTCCAGCCCGCCTACAAGGCGTCGCGCATGGAGCCGATCAAGGCGCTTCGGCACGTGTAGGGGGATCGAATGCTGAAAATATTTTTTGTGTCATTATTCCTGTTCATCGCCCTGCCGGTTTATGCCGCCGACGGCACGGCGCTCCTGAAACAGGTGGACAGAAACCTCAGTCCGGAGTCCTACGAGTCCTACCGCAAACTCATCAACATCGAGCCCGACGGCAAGAAAAAGGAGTTCACCCTCTTTACCGTCAAGAAAGGGGTCGACAAGGTGGCCTCCCTGTTTCTCGCTCCGGCGAGCGAAAAGGGAAGGAGCACCCTGCGGCTGGGCGACAACATGTGGCTCTACATCCCGAACGTGGGGAAGCCCATCCGGATCACGAGTCTCCAGTCCGTCGTCGGCGGCGTCTTCAACAATGCCGACATCCTCCAGTTGGATTACACCGCCGAGTACAATGTGGAAAGCGTCGATGAGACGGGCGGCGAATATCTCCTCTATCTGAAGGCAAAGACCAGAACTGTCGCCTATGACCGGCTCAAGATCTGGGCGGACAGGAAGAGCGTCCTGCCGACAAAAATCGAATGCCTCACCGAGGCGAACATGCTGATCAAGACTCTTTACTTCAAGGATGTCAAGAGCTTCGGCGGCGGGATTTCGCGGCCGGCGGTCATCGAGACGGACAGCCCCCTGTACAAGGGCTACAAGTCCGTCATGATCTTCGCGGGGGTCAAGAAGAAGGACTTCAAAGACGAGGTCTTTACACTGACCTTCATGCCCAACCTGGAATCGTTGCGATAGATGCGATGGATCAGTCCACTTGTCTGCTGGATCCTCTTCGCCGCAGTTCCGCTCGCGGCCCAGGAAACCTACACCTTCGAAGCCTCTGAGATTGAAAAAAAAGTCTACCACTTCGGCGGCTACGCCGAGTTCAAGCCGGTTCTGTTCGCTCTCGACCGCGACGCGGCCTTCTACAGGCTCCGCTTCTACAACGATCCCCGGGGCCGGACGCTGTCCGAGTGGAACGGCCGTATTCAGCTGGAAGGGAGCTATGAAAAGGAACTGTTCCGCCTTTTCGCCAAGACCAACACGGACCTGAAGGAGTCGTACGCCGGGGGTTCGGAGCGGACGGATTTCTACGAAGCCTATGCATCCCTGAAGCCGGCAGCCCTCCCGAAGATCGATGCCGGCAAGAAGGCCCTGAAGTGGGGCAAGGGCTACGCCTGGAATCCCGTGGCCTTCCTGGACCGGCCCAAGGATCCCGACGATCCCGAGCAAGCCCTGGAGGGTTACCTGCTTGTCACAGCCGACTACATCAAGAGCTTCGAAGGTCCGCTGAAGACCTTTTCCTTTACGCCGGTCTTTTTCCCCGTCTACGGGCACGTGAACGAAACCTTCGGGAACAAGGATAGGATCAACATTGCGGGGAAATTCTATTTCCTTTTTCTTGATACCGACATCGACCTGATCTTTCTGACGGGGGGAAGCCGGACGGACCGCTACGGCGTCGATTTCTCCCGGAACGTAACGACCAATTTCGAGGTTCACGGCGAGTTCGCCTTTATACGGAACGTGCGGAAAAACGCGGTGAATGCCGACGGAACACAACTCACAACCGAAGACGACGCCCGAAGCTGGCTCCTCGGCATCCGCCATCTGACGGCCTTCGACCTGACGACGATCGTCGAGTACTATCATAACGGCGCGGGCTTCAGCGGCGACGAATTGAAGAACTTCTATGGGTACGTCAACCGGGGCTATCGTACGTACCAGACGACGGGGGACGCCGCCGCCCTTTCGAACGCACAGCGGATGGCGGAGGGGGGCTACGGCCGCTTCAGTCCCATGTCGGATTACGCGTACGTGCGTTTCAGTCAGAAGGAACCCCTCGATATCCTGTACGTGACGCCGTCTCTGACGTGGATGTTCAATACCGGAGATTCGAGCTGGTCGCTGACGCCGGAGGTCCTGTACACGGGATTCACAAACTGGGAGATCCGTTTTCGTCTGGGATTCATCGTCGGCGGCCGGGACACGGAATTCGGCGAGAAACAAAACGACGGCCGGATCGAATTGCGGGTCGGCTACTATTTCTGATACCGCCTCGGATCTTGAACGGCGTTTCAATATCGGCTATGATTTTTGTTGCGGACGGTGACCGGATTCCGGGAAGCGGCATCCGGCTTTGAGGAGATGCAGGGACGGATGGAACAGACGATTCTTGACCGGGAAGGTGTTTCACGGCACGGGAGCGGGCGGAGGGTCCTGACCATCCTTCTGGCCGTCGCCGGTATCGGCCTCATGGTTTTCTATTCGACCTGCGATTTTGCAGCCTGCTCGTATCTCCAGGGGGATATCTGGGGCGTCGACCTCAAGATCATCGGCATCGTCTATATGATATCGATTCTCCTGCTTGTACTGCTGAAACAATCGGATCTGATGCGAATACTGCTCTCAGGAGGGATCGGCGTGGAAGCGTATCTTGTTGCCTTTCAAATCCGGGAGGATGTCTTCTGTCCCTTTTGCCTTGCCTTCGCGGTCCTGGTAGTCACCGCCTTTATCGCCAACTACCGGCCGCCGGCGGCGGGGAATCCATGGCGGAGATGGCTGCTTTACGGAATGGGGGAGGCGGTGATGCCCTGGAAAGGACGAATCCGGATTCCGCTTCTTGTCTTCGCATTCCTGGGATCTTTCTTTGTCGCGCTGACCCTGAACGGCACGGCGACACCGGCCTACGGGGCTGAGAAGGCCCTCCTTCCCTCCTTCGGTTCGGGGAGCGTGGAGATCATCGCCTTCAGCGACTATTTCTGCCCCCCCTGCCAGGGACTGGAACCGCAGGCGGAGCCGCTTCTCGCGGAATTGCATGCCGGCGGCAGGGTGAAGGTTACGTTCGTCGATGCCCCGTTTCACAAACTGACCGCACTGTATGCCCGGTATTTTCTTTATTCCCTGCAGGAGGGCGCCTCCTTGCAGGATGCCGCGCTGGTGAGGACCGTCCTCTTCGACACCGCGAAGGGCAACGTCGCCGGAACGGAAGAGGCGCTGAAGAACATCCTCAACGCGAGGCAGATCTCCTGGAGGTCCGTCGAACTGAAACCGGTATTCGATGAATGGAACCGCCTCCTGAACGCCCACAAGGTGCGCGCCACCCCCACGTTCGTGATCCGCTATTCCGATGCCGATGTGAGAACGTTCGTGGGAACCGATAACATCCTCGAGGGGCTGAAGTCCCTGCGGGCGGCAGGTACCGGAAAATAAATCCCGCGGCAGGCAGGTTCCCCTTGCCTCCATGCAAGTTCCCCACTTCAGAGAGAATTTGCTTGACTTGGCCAAGCCTTTCAAGATACTTTCCAAACAACTTTTTTTATTGGCGATTTGGCGCGTGGTAGGGTTGCGCCGGGAGGTGAAAGAGAAGCGGTAAAGGGTTCGTATAACGGGTAACGTTTTTTTTCACGGAAAGGAGCGTCCTGTCATGAACTCGATTGTCGTTCTTCTTTTGGGTTTCGCTGTTGCCTTCATCGGTTATCGTTTTTACGCCAAGTACATCGACGAAAAAATCATCAAAGCAGACGCGAAAAGGGCCACACCAGCCAAGATGTATATGGATGGCGTGGAGTTCATGCCCACCAGCAAAAACATCCTGTTCGGCTACCAGTTCAAATCGATTGCCGGCGCGGCCCCGATCATCGGACCGATTATCGCCATCCAGTGGGGCTGGCTTCCCGCCCTGATCTGGATCCTTGCCGGCGCCTTCTTCATCGGCTGGGTGCAGGACTACTCAAGCGCCATGATGGCGATGCGCAACGACGGGGCCTCCTTCGGCGGACTGAGCCACCGCCTGATCTCCCCCCGCGCCCGGATCATCCTTCTTTCTTTCATCTATTTTTACCTGCTCCTGATTGCCGGCGCCTTCGGCAACGTCGTCGTCAGCACGGCCATCGGTCTGAAAGCGGCGCCCATGGCCTGGCTGTTCCTTACCGTCGGCGGTGTTCTGGCCGGCCAGATGATCTACAAGTGGCGCAAGGACATCCTCTTCACGACGGTCTTCACCGTTGTCATCGCCCTCCTCGGCATCTTCGTGGGGACAATGGCGCCTTCGGACAAGATCATCGGGCTTGACCTCTCCAACAGCCGGCCGCTCTGGGCATTCCTCGCCTTCCTGTTCTGCTACTTCGGCGCGGTGCTCCCGATCTGGCGTTTCGCCCTGCCCATCAACTACGTGGCCTCCTACATCGTCTTCCTGGGGCTCCTCTTCGGGATCGTCGGCGTCTTTGTCCTCCATCCCAACTTCACGCTTCCCGCCTTCACGGGCTTTGAGATCCGCATCGGGCCCCTCTGGCCGATCCTCTTCGTCACCATCGCCTGCGGCTCCATCTCCGGCTGGCACAGCATCGTTTCCAGCTCCGGCACGGCCCGGCAGCTCGAGAACGAGCTCGATGCCCGTCCCGTGGGCGGCGGCGTCATGTTCGTCGAGATGATGCTCGCCCTCTTCGCCCTGGTCATCGCGGGCACCATCTATGCTTCCTCCGCCGAATACGGTGCGGCCGTTTCGAAGGGGCCGGGTGTCATCTTCGCGGCGGGCGTGTCGACCTTCCTGGGCGCCATCGGCATCCCGGCCGAATTCGGCCGTTCTTACGGAAGCGTCATGATGATCGTCCTGGCGATCACGATCATGCAGCTCGTCATGCGGTTCATGCGCGTGGCCACGTCCGAACTCCTCAGCGACGTCCATCCCGTCTTCAAGAACGCCCACGTGGGCACCATCATCGCCAGCATCCTCGGCATGGTCCTCGTTCTCACAGGCTGGTGGCAGTACCTCTGGGTCCTCTTCGGAGGCGCCAACCAGCTGATGGCTTCCCTGGCGCTCATGCTGGTCACGGCCTGGATGATGTCCGAAGGGAAGAGCTACGCCTGGAGCTTCTACCCCATGATCTTCATGTTCGTCACGACGATCGCCGCCCTGGTCTATACGTCCTACGGCCTCCTGATGAAGGTCTTCTCCGGGGCCGTCAAGGGAGAGGCGCTCATCGGCAACACCCTGATGGGCGTTGTGGGATTCTTTCTCGTCATCGCGGCCCTGATCCTCGGCGCCGAGGCGTTCAAGGCCTTCAACCGCTACCGCGCACTCCAGGGACAGAAAGCCTCGTCGGCCGCCTGATCCGATAAAAATCCCGATCTTCAACACGCCGTGCGGGTCATGCGACCCGCACGGCAATTCCGAGAAGGAGACATTCAGCCTATGGGAGACAAGGACAAGGGAGGGTTTTTCCACGCCATCAAGGAGTTCGTTTACGGGGTCGCCGCCCATGACTCGGCCCGCTTTGCCCTGAAGACGAGGGCCAGCATGGAGCACCTGTTCATTCTCATCACGATGGGGGATATGCTGGGGGTGCCCATCCTGCCGCCCTACTATTCGCTCCGGCTCCTGCCGTACGTCGTTCCCCAGATCTCGACCTGGAAGCGAAGGATGCTCCGGGAGAAGGATCTGACCGACGCCTTGGCCTGAGGAAGAAGCGGACGGCCGTTTCCTCTCGGACCGGGGCAGGCGGTTTACCCCGGTTCCCCGTGAACTCGACGATTTCAGACAAGGGGGTGATTCCCATTTCGTTAGCCAAGATATTCGACCAGTATCCGGATCGGAACTACATCATGTTCGGCGGCAAGGGCGGCCTCGGCAAGACCACGTTTTCCGCGGCGACCGCCTACTACCTGGCCAAAAAAGGGAAGAAGGTGCTTGTTTTCTCCGTTGATCCCCAGGCGTCGCTCAGCGACATCTTCAAGCGGGACATCTTCGGCAAGGGTCCCACGGAGATCATGCCCAACCTCTATGCGCAGGAGATCGACGCCGACCGGCGGGTGAAGGAATACCAGAACGAGATCCGCAAGAAGATTCTCGACATGTACGGGATGGACAAGATCCCGGAGGAGATCGAAAGCTACATCCAGGCGGCGGCTGCCGAGCCGGCGATGGAGGAAAGCGCGATCTTCGACGAGGTCGTGGACATCGTCGTCAAGGGCGGCTACGACTACTACATCTACGACCTCGTGCCGCTGGGGCACGCCCTGTATTACCTCAGCATGGCTTCCGTGTACGATGCCTGGATCGGGAAGATCACGGGCCTTCGCGAGCAGATGCGCGAGTACGACAAGGTGGCGGCGGTCATCCGGCGGGAGAAGGACGTCGACGAGGACGCGATCCTCAACGAACTCCTGTACATCAAGGAGCGGATCAACAAGTCCTCGCAGATCCTGACGGACAAGAAACAGACCGCCTTCTTCTTCGTGCTGACGGCCGAGGAGATGATCATCAAGGACACGCAGAAGGCGGCGGGACTCTTCGCCAAGTTCGATGTCCCGCTCAGCGGTTACATCATCAACCGCGTCCTGTCGTCCGATCTCAAGAACCAGGTGATTCCCGAGTACCTGAAGAACCGCCTGGTGATGCAGGAACACTATCTCGAAAAGATCCAGACGACGTTCGGAAAGGAGATCCTGGCCTCCGTTCCCGAGATGGAGCGCGACGTCACCGGTCTTCCGATGATTGAGAAGATGGCCGCGGCGATGTTCGGGCCGATGGCCTAAAACGGCGAGGAGAATGGGATCATGGGCAACGTTACCACGAGTATGTCCCGTTACATGCAGGATAACCCCGGGCTGAAGTACATCTTTTTCGGGGGCAAGGGCGGTGTCGGGAAGACCGTCATGGCCGGCGCGGCGGCACTCTGGGCCGCCAAGCAGGGCAAGAAGACGCTGCTGGCATCGACGAACCCCGTGCACAGTCTCTCGACGCTCCTCGAACAGGACGTCTTCGGCAAACCCGCGGTCGTGTGCGACGAGAAGAACTGCTACGCCTTCGAGATCGACACCAAAGACACGATCGAGCGTTCCAAACAGCAGATCCGCGAGAAGATCAACTGGTTCCTGAAATTTGCCGACCTGACGACGAAGGCGGACGAATTCGTCGAATCGGCGACGATGAACCCGGCCTTCGAAGAATCCGCCATGTTCGAGAACATGATGGAGCTCATGTTCAAAGACGAGTACGATTTCTACGTCTTCGATACGGCGCCGACGGCCAATGCCCGGCGTCTCCTGGGCATGTCCAAGGTCTACTCCCTGTGGGTGGAGAAGATGCTCAAGAGCCGGGAAGAGGCCAAGTCGCTCCGGGAGATGCTGTCGTTCTCGAAAAAAGTGGAGAAGGATCCACTTCTGGACTACCTGCTGGACTTCCGCAAGCGGATGAGCCACGCCGGCGAGCTCCTGACCGACAAGAACCTCACCTCCTTTTTCTTCGTGACGCTTCCGGAGAGCCTTCCCATTGCCGTCATCACGCGCTTCATCTCCTGGTTCCACGAATTCGGCATCCCGGTGGGCGGGGTCGTTGTGAACGGCCTCATTCAAAAGAACCAGATGGCGTCGGATACCGCGGAGTTCGTGAAGAACCGGGTCGCCATGCAGGACGAGCACATGGAGGAGATCTGGCAGATTTTCGGCGACCGCGTCCGGGCCGTCGTCCCCCTTTTCGAGACCGAGGTGAGGGGAGCCAAGATGCTGGGCCGCCTCGTCGACAGCCTGTTCGTCGCGTAACCTATGGAAGTTCAATGTCTTTCCGCAACGCCCCGCCAGGAAGCGGGGCGTTTTTTTGCCGGCTGTTCGGACGGTAAAAGGATAGTAAAAGGGCTTGACAGGCGTATCAACATGGATATATTAGCGCCGATCGTAGGATTGCGGGTTGCGAGCCATGTTTTTCAATGAAGCACAGACGGCCCTTGCGACCGGAGCCTTTGCAAGGGCGGAACAACTTGCCGGACGTCACTTCCGCAAGAGCCCGGAGGCCATGGGGGCGCACCGTTACGATGTAAAGACGCGGGCGTTTCTGGACGATCACGAGGTGAACGGGAAGGCCTTTGCACATCTGTGCAAATACGCCTACGAGAAAAAGGGAGAAGACAGCCGGGGACTTCATTTCTACCGCGTCTGTCTTCAGGATGACCGCATCCTCGACGCGGTGCAGAGGGCCGAGCCCTTCATCCGGCTTTCGCCCCTGATGCTCTACATCGCCACCCACGAGCTGGTCCATGTGGTGCGGTTCGAGTCCGGAGACGCCGATTTTGACGCCTCGCGGGAAGACAAGGAGCGGGAAGAGGAAAAGGTCCACGAGATCACCCGCCAGATGCTGAAACAGGCGGAGAGCCCGGACATGACGCTGGTCATCGACTGTTTCCGGAGCCGATACGACATCGGAGACATTTTATACTGATCAAGAAGTGGCAGGAGGGTGTTGGTTATGCCGATTTATGAATACAAATGCAGGAAATGCGGGAAAGAATTCGAGCAGTTCCAGAAGATCACCGATTCGCCCCTGAAGTCCTGCAAGTTCTGCAGGGGGCCGGTGGGGAAACTCATCTCCATGTCTTCATTCCACTTGAAGGGGAGCGGCTGGTACGTGACGGACTACGGCGGAAAGAAGGCGCCCGCTTCGGAGACCAAGGCAACTCCGCCTTCGACGGAAACGAAGGAAACGAAGACCGAGTCGAAGACGGCGGCCAAGAAAGACGAGTAACCGCCGGCATTTTTTCTTCATCAGTTTTGCGGCTCCGCCCTGCCGGGCGGGGCCGTTTTGTTTTCTGCACAGCGGGTGTAGGATGTCACCGCGGACCGCGGAAAAAATCCCGCGGCGGAAGAGATGTCGGAGGAAAACGGCGGAAGACAGAGGAGGACGAGCGATGCCTGTTTTGAGAGTCAGCATGTGGACCGGAAGGACGAGGGAGCAGAAGGCGGAAATGGCCGTGGCGCTGACGGAGGCCATGGTGCGGACCGGAAAGATGTCGCCCGAGGCCGTCACTATCCAGTTCGAGGAGCTTCCGAAAGAGAACTGGGCGACCGGCGGGAAACTCCACACGGAGCTCTTCAAGGACCGGGGCTGATTCCGGGGGGCCAGATCCGGCGAAGACCCGGACAGGGTCGGGGCTTCGTGCCGTACCGGTACATCCGCCCGGGCCTTCTACGGCTTCATCCCGCCATTCGCGAAGAAGGGCTTGAGCTCGGTGCAGAGGTTCTCGGGAACGATGGGGCAGATGACCTCGTTGTGAAGCTTCTCGAAATAGTTGATGTCGCTCGCGCCCAGAGGCAGCACGACGAAGCGGGGGATGACGCTTCCCTGGACGGTCAGCAGGCTGTCATCCCGCAGCGCCCCGTAGATGGCGAGGTTGAAGCTGACAAGTCCCGCTTCCTTCAGGTAGCGGAATATCCTGGACAAGCCTTCAAAGAAAAATTCCCAATCCTCGCCGGTCAGTGCAAAGAGCGAATTTCTCCCCGAGAACACGAACCGTACCTCGCCGGCCATCCCCCGCGGGGCGAAGGCCGCCAGCCAGTCGATCGCGCCTGTCCGGGCGATGTGCCGGACTCCCTTTTCGCATTCGTTGGCGATCAGATCCCGCCACAGGTCTCTGCCGGTCTGCTTTCCGTACTGCTTCGCACTTCTCCGGAGGTGTTCGGCATAGCGCGTCGGCCGCTCCCCCATCACCGTCTGAAGGTGGGGGTGCAGGAGGCCGCCGCCTGAGGGCGGCATGTAATTCCAGTTGATGGATGCCGAGCTCAACACGGGTCTCGCCGCCTTCATCCTCCGGAAGTAATCGAGGCAGAGCCCAAAGGCGTCGCGCATCACCTCCGGCGTCAGTTCGTCCAGCGCCAGGTAGTGTTTTTCCGAGATCACGGCGACGGTATTGAAGGCGTCGTGCGGGAAGGCGTTCGGAAAGAGAACAGCCCGGCCGCGCGTCAACCTCCCCTCGGGGAAAAACTCCGGAGTGAAGCGCGCCGCGACTTGATCCAGAAGGGCCGGGCAGAAGGGGCAGAGGGACTCCGGCGATTTTTCAAGGTAGGTCTTGGCATCCGGCTGGTTGAACTTGCGCTTGCCGCGGTAAGGAAGTACACGGCTCACCGTTCCGGTGATGCCGTCCCGCCTCACCTCCAGCGTTACTTCATTTTCCTGGAAATTTTTCAGGGGATTGAGGTAACGGCAGGTCTCGACCTTCTTTTCGAACCAGGCCCCTTTTCCTTCAGCCGTCATCGTGCATCCTTCTCCGATGCAGGCGCTCAACGATGAACGACTCGATCGCCTGGTCTGAGGGTTCCTTGCCGATCAGTTCCTCCAGTTTTTCCATCGCGACTTCCACGCGGGCAGCGCTCCGGTGACCGCCGGCCTTGCCGATTTCTGCGAAGGCCCTCTCGGCGATCGCCCCGCAGTCCCGGCGGTAGCCGTCGCCCCGGAAAACGACCACAAGCTTGTCCTTCACGATCGCCGCGATGATGACGAAGGAGATGTCGATGAGCCGCAGGTAGAAATCGGCGACCTGGACGCAGGCGTCCGCGCTTTCGACCTTTCCCAGGAAGCTGATAACGCGGTCGCGGTGGCGGATCCTCCGGCGGTAGGCGTAGTCGAAGTACTTCAGGTACTTCCGGGGGATTTCGTTGAGTTCGATCCGGCGGATGAGTTCGCGGTTGGCGCGGGCGTAGTTGAGGTAATAGGCGCTGATGTCTTCCAGACTGGCGTCGCGGGCGAAATTGTCCGTGTCGGTCTTGATCCCGTACAGAAGCGCCGTGTAGAGGAACTTGGGGATGCGGATCCGCGCGGCGAGCAGATACTCCGTCATCATGGTGGATACGGCGCCGTATCGGGGCCGGATATCCGCCAGCTCCGCATGCCAGACTGTCGTGCACGGATGGTGGTCGAGGACGATCTGCGGCCGGATATCCCCCAGGAGGTCTCCGAAGAAGGTCGGCTGGGCGTCGACGACGGCGATCAGGCGGTATTCGTGAAGATCCACTTCCTTGAGCAGCGAGATCTTCAGCTTCATGGCGCGGATGAACTCTGCGTTTTGCTGGCGGGTCGGCTTCTCGGTCGAAACAAAGGCGCACTTGGCCATGCTCGTCGTCTTCCTGAGAATTTCGCACAGGGCCAGGGAGGAGGCGACGGCGTCCGGATCGGGAGCTCCATACATGAGGACGGCAAGGGAGTCGTTTTCCCGCACCATCGACTTGAGCTTGAAGAGGTTGAAGAGGGTCTCCTCTTTATTGACGAGGACGGATTCGATGCGTTTCATAGTTCGGGTAGGAATGTACCATGAAGGGAACCGCATTTCAACGACTGCGGGGAGCATTGGGAAAGGTCGACAGCACGCCCCTAATTCTCAACAGTCCGTCCGGCAAGGCCCGCCGCCGCAGGGTTTCTGCCCGCCGCGGGGTCTTGCGATCATTCCATTGCCACCTTCCGGCAACTGAACTATAATGAATTACTGGTGAAATTCGCTCGGTGGCCAAATTCATGGATTTTTCTTCTTCATCGTTTTCCGACCCATGGAATCCCGGTAAAGTCCATCACGATCTGCTCATCGTCTTCACCCGGCACCCGGAACGGGGCAAGGTCAAGACCCGGATGATCCCCGAGCTCGGTGCAGGCGGGGCATGCCGGCTGCAGCGGGAAATGACGAATCATGTCC
This sequence comes from Syntrophaceae bacterium UBA6109, assembly GCA_002428445.1. Next base: position 57,793 of record DIWJ01000049.1, on the reverse strand, counting down.
TGGCGGTGGCGCGAACATTGCCGCCCGGCATCGGCGTTGAGGTCCACCACGAAGGAGGCGATGAAAGCCGAATGCAGCGGCTGTTCGGGACCGATTTCCAGTACTGGCCTCAGGCCGAAGGCGACCTTGGGCTGCGCATGCTGAAGTCTTTTCGTTTTGCCGCCGACCGGGGCGCAAAGCGCATCGTCCTCATCGGCACGGACTGTCCCGGGATCTCCTCTCCCCTTCTTCAGCAGGCCTTCGACGGCCTGCGCACTCACGACTGCGTCCTCGGCCCGGCCGAGGACGGAGGCTACTATCTCGTCGGTCTGACGCTACCCGAACCGTCACTTTTTGCGGGCATGGCCTGGGGAAACGAAAACGTCCTGGCGGAGACACTGGTGCGGGCGCGTCTTGCCGGGATGCGTGTTTCCCTCCTGCAATGCCTGCCGGATATTGATCGTCCCGAAGATCTGCCCTTCTGGGGGAAAGCCCTGCTGAACAGAGTTCCGCGCATCGCGACCGTCATCCCCGCCTTGAATGAGGAACACCACATCTCCGAGACTCTCTCCCGCTGCGGAAACGGAGAAAACACGGAAACTTTGGTTGTCGACGGCGGCAGCAGGGACCTCACGGTCATGACATCGGAAGCGCAAGGAGCCCGCGTTATCCGCAGCCGCCCGAACCGCGCCGCGCAGATGAACATCGGAGCCGGGCATACGGCGGCGGAAATCCTTCTCTTCCTCCACGCCGACACGCGGCTTCCGGAAGGATTTGACCGGCATATACGGCGGGCGCTGACCGATCCGCGGATCGCCGGCGGGGCCTTCCGCCTTCGCTTCGACGGGGCAGGCGCATCGCTCCGGATCGTGGAATGGGGCGCCAACCTGCGTTCCCGATGTCTGCAGTTGCCCTACGGCGACCAGGGGATTTTCTTGTGGAAGGCCGATTTCCTGGCCGCGGGCGGTTTCCCGGAGATTCCCATCATGGAGGATGCCGCATTGGTTTGGGCGCTCAGGAAGCAGGGCCGGGTTGTCACGCTGCCGGAGGCGGTCGTCACGTCCGCCCGGCGTTACCGGCGGATCGGACCCCTGTCAGCATGGCTCATCAATCAGTTTGTGGTTTTCTGTTTTCTCAGGGGAATGAATCCGAACGAACTGGCCCGCCGATACCGGGGACAGGAAGGGGTTGCGCGATGGCTTCCCCTGGTTTGGCGTGCCCTGCGGCGCGGGCGTGCGCGCCCCGGCTGAAGCGCCGGGCCGCCGACTTTCTGGAGATCCCCCCTCCCGCCGCCTCCCCTGCAGCGGTTGCGACCCCACCGCATCCCCCGTCCGCCGGAAATTTCCCTTGACAACTTTGCGCGTTCGGCATTTAGAGGACCTCTTTCGAGAGACGCAGACAGGAAACAAGCACGATGCCCCAGCAGCAGAAGGAACGAGCTCTTCACTCTTGTCCGGAACCGCCCGCGCACCCTCGACCGACCCTGTTCGGCAGCAGCCTCTCTTTCCTGAAGAGGCAGGAGCGGGACTGGATTGTGACCGTTGTCCGCACATCTCTCGACAGGCTCGCCTATCAGATGGTCTTCCCCTACCTGTCCGTCTACATCGTCGCGCTGGGGGCCACGGGAACGCAGCTCGGGTTTGTCAACAGTCTTGCCATGATCCTCGCAGGCATTCCCGCACTCTTCGTCGGCTGGCTTATCGACCAGACCGGCCCCAAGAAGATTTACCTGGCCGGGATCGGTTTTCTGGCCACCTCCTATCTGGCTTACGGGATCGCGCAAAACCTCGGAATGGCCCTTGTCGCGATGATCGCCTATTGGATCGGCGTCTCAACCAGCGGCCAGAGTTGCTCCACCATCTGCGGCAACTGCCTGGTCAATCGGGACCGGGCAACCGGCATGATGATCTGTGAGACAGTGGCCGCCGGTCTTCTTGGGATGGCCGGACCGATGCTGGCCGCCTGGACGGTCAGTCTGTTCGGGGGTATCCATGCCGACGGGATCCGCCCGCTTTTTTTCCTGGGCCTCACCATCACGGTCTTTACCTTCGTTGTCGTCAAGACGCAACTTTCGGATCGACGGTGGTGCAAGTCTATCAGCCGGCCGCATTTGATCAGAGACATCGCCGAAGTGCTCAAAGGCGGCCGTCATCTGAAAAAATGGCTGATCATCGCCTCGATCACTCAATTGCCCCTGGGCATGGTGTTTCCGTTTACTCAGGTATTCGCCTATACCGTCAAGGGGGCGCAGGAATTTGTCCTGGGCGCCATGGTCACAGCATCGGCCCTCTCCTCCATTCTCCTGGCAATCCCGCTTGGGCACATGGCGGACAGGATCGGTCGAAAGAAGATCCTCTACGGGATCATTCCTCTCTTCTGGATGTCCAACCTGATGCTGATCTGGGCGCCGTCACCGGCCTTTCTGATCGTCGCCGGCATTCTGCAGGGCTTCTACTTCATCGGGATACCGATTGCGGCCTCCATCGAACGGGAATTGGTTCCCGCGGAACATATGGGGAGATGGCTGGGCACCACCCGGTTCTGCAAAATGAGCCTGAGCGGATGTCTGGCCCTCGCATCAGGCATCATCTGGGACAAGGTCGGACCGCAATATATCTTCATTGCCTTTGTGGCGATCGACCTCCTGATCCGGATGCCCCTGCTGATCAGCATACCGGAAACCCTGCACGCGCGTTTCAAACCGCCCGGGAACTGAGGGCGCCGACGGAAGGAAACGGATGACTTGGCCCGGTCAGTGTGAGAAGATGAACGCAGGCTGTTGGAACCCCCTTTTTGAGGATCCGCGGATTGCCGGCGGAAAGGACCGCGGACGCCTGATTCCGGCGGCAATCGGACTGCACGGAGGGCTAGCGCGATGAGTTCCCGCAAGAAGAGCGAAAAGCGGCGCCACATGACTCCCACGGAAGCGATCCTCGAAAGCATCTCTGACGGAGTCTTCACCGTGGACATGGAATGGCGCGTCATGTCGTTCAACCGGGCGGCGGAAAAAATCACCGGAGTGACGCGCAAGGAAGCGATCGGCCGGCGATGCTCGGAAGTGTTCCGGTCCAGCATGTGCGGTGCTGCCTGCGCGCTCCAGGAGACTCTGCGGTCGGCGAAACCGATCATCGGCAAATCCGGGTACATCATCAACAAGGACGGCGACCGCATTCCCATCAGCGTTTCCACGGCCGTCCTGAAGGACGCCGATGGCCGCGTCATCGGCGGGGCCGAGACCTTCCGCGATCTTTCCGACGTCGAGGAGCTGCGCCGGGAACTCGAAGGGAAATTCCGGGTCGGCGATCTGACCAGCCGGAGCCCCCTGATGCGGCGTGTGTTCGAGGTTCTGCCGGCGATTGCCGCCAGTCCCAGCACCGTTCTCATCCTCGGCGAAACCGGAACGGGCAAGGAACTGGTGGCCAGGACGATCCATGCCCTCAGCCCCCGCAACCGGCATCCGTTCATTGCGGTCAATTGCGGCGCCCTGCCCGATACGCTCCTGGAGTCCGAGTTGTTTGGTTATAAGGCCGGCGCATTTACCGGTGCGAACAAGGACAAGGCCGGTCGTTTTGCGCTGGCTGCGGGAGGGACCCTTTTCCTCGACGAAATCGGCGAGGTGAGTCCGGCGTTGCAGGTCCGCCTGTTGCGCGTGCTGCAGGAGAGGACCTATGAACCATTGGGGGCGGTCCGTTCCGAAAGCACGGATGCGCGGATCGTCGTAGCTACCAACAAAGACCTGGCTGAACAGGTGCGGCAGAAAGCTTTTCGGGAAGACCTCTACTACCGTGTGAATGTGGTGCGCATCGAACTGCCCCCGCTCCGCCGCAGGAAAGAAGACATCCCTCTTCTCGTCGAACAATTTATCGCCCGTTTCAACCGGCTGCAGCGGAAAACCGTGCAGGGAATGACGGCGGAAGCTCTTTCACTCCTTATGGCCCATGATTGGCCGGGTAACATCCGCGAGTTGGAAAATATTGTCGAGCGTGCCTTCATTCTCTGCAGCGAAGGACCCATCGGCATCGGACATCTTCCGGAGGAGTTGAGATTCCATAGGACGGAGCCGGGTACGGATCCCGACGTGCGGTCGGCCCACGACATCCTTGACGCCCAGGCCATCCGGGCCGCCCTCGATCGCAACGCCTTCAACCGCCTGATGGCGGCGAGAGAACTTGGCATCCACAAGACCACGCTCTTCCGCAGGATGAAAAAACTGGGCATTGCTCTGCCGGAGCAGGACGGCCGTTCCCGCGCCAGGCGCATACGGTAGCGCTTCCGCTCCCTTCATAATAGACAACAGTAGCCGTTGCGCTACCCTTCTGTGTCTTCTCCTCCCATCGCGAATTACCTATTCGTACGTGTTTGCACCATGTTGGACATGCTCCGCAATGGGCTGCAGCCGCTGGCATGACAATTGCTCCATTCATCTGCGAACGAAAGGCAGGTTCTCGGATGAGAAAAGCGGCATTTGCATACTGGAACGATCGGATTGCGCCGGTATTCGACAACGCGCGGCAGATCCGTATCGTCGAGGCCGAGAAGGGATGCGTTGTCACCGAAGCGGAGGACGTCCTGCCCGATGATCAGCTGGTTCACAAGGCGACCTGCCTTGTGGAGATCGACATCGACACATTGGTTTGCGGAGCGATTTCCCGGCCGCTGCACGAGGTGATTGCTGCTTACGGCATCCGCGTGATTCCTTTTGTGGCCGGGGACCTGCGCGAGATCATTCAAGCGTGGATAAACGATTCTCTTGAAGGCGGCGACTACGCCATGCCCGGATGCTGTGGGACTGGACAGCGCCGACAGGGGAGGATCTTTGACAGAAAACGGGAGGAAATCTTTATGAACGGAAAACAAGGCGGCGGAAGAGGTTCAGGCGGCGGCAGGGGGCAGGGTCAAGGCGGACAAGGCCAAGGCCAAGGCCGAGGCGGGCAGGGTCAAGGTGGCCAAGGGCAAGGCCGCATGGGCGGTCCCCGTGCAGGCGGCGCCGTCGGCACTTGTCGATGTCCGCAATGCGGACATCGAGAGCCGCACGAACGCGGCGTACCCTGCCTGCAGAAGCAGTGCCCGAAGTGCGGGACCGCGCTGGTAAGGGAATGAAGAAAAAGTTCTACAGGAAGGAGGATAGGACGATGCCGAGAGGAGACAAAACAGGCCCCGCTGGAAGAGGGCCGATGACCGGACGCGCAGCCGGTTATTGCGCAGGATATGCGATGCCGGGATACGTGAATCCTGCGCCGGGACGAAATTTCGGAGCCGGCTTCGGTGGTGGCTGTGGCGCCTGGGGGCAGGGTTTCCGGGGCGGCGGCCGCGGGTGGAGGCACAGGTTTTACGCCACCGGTCAGCCGGGCTGGATGCGTTTCGGCGGAACCGCGATGCCATATGGATACCATGCGCCCCAGCAGAACGTCAGCCCGGAGGTGGAAAAGCAGGCTCTTCAAAGCCAGGCCGATGCATTGCAGGCGGAACTGGACTTCATCAAGAAGCGCCTCTCCGAAATCAAAACCGGAACGGCGGCGGAATAACCGGTATCGAAAACAATTGTGCGGCGGTTGTTGCCGTCACGCAGACTCTGCTGACGCAGAAGAATCGAGAAATGGAATGAAAATCGCGTTCACGACATCAGGCGAAGATCTGAAATCCCCCCTGGACAGCCGTTTCGGACGGGCTGCGAAATTTCTCATCTACGATCTGGACAGCAAGACCTTCGAAGTGGTTGACAACTCGAAGAATCTGAATGCGGCCCAGGGAGCGGGCATCCAGTCGGCGGAAACCGTGGCGCGCCTCGGTGCGAAAACGCTTGTGACGGGACATTGCGGCCCGAAGGCGTTCCGCGTTCTTTCCGCCGCCGGAATCAAGATTTTCAATACCGGCGCGCCAACCGTGGCCGAAGCGCTCGAAGAGTACCGCGCGGGGAAGCTCGTTCAGGCCAATACACCGGACGTGGAGAGTCATTGGGCTTAAGGGGTTGCTTTTTTGCCGATTCAAGAGGTTACGCGTATGCCGGGATATGACGGAACAGGACCGCGAGGCCGCGGCCCCATGACAGGTTGGGGGAGAGGGTATTGTATTTTAAAAATGCCGCAAACCTTCAATGAACCTATCGCTGGCTTTGCCGGGTTACCCGGGGAAGCGGTAACGATTTCTCCCCGTGTCCCGTACGGCGAGACCGTTTCCCTGGAGACGGTCAGGCGAATCGTCGGCGAGCCGCTCCCTAAAACCGACGGGAGGAAAAGCCAAAAATGTCCGGAGGCGGACGCATCATGATCCTGGCGGTCGCTTCAGGCAAGGGCGGAACCGGCAAGACGACCGTTTCGGTCAACCTGGCGCGGGTGCTGGGTTCCGACGTGATGCTTCTGGACTGCGATGTGGAGGAGCCCAATTGCCGCCTGTTTCTCGGGGGTGCCGTCCTCAAAGAGGAAATCGTCGGCATTCCGGTTCCGGAAGTCGACGAAGCCCTTTGCGACGGCTGCGGCGAATGCGGCCGTTTCTGCGCGTACCATGCCATCATCTCCTTCGGGACCGTGCCGGTGGTTTTCCCCGAGATGTGTCACGGTTGCGGCGGATGCGCGAAGGTATGCCCCAGGAAGGCGATTCGCGAAACGGACAAACGTATCGGCGTCATCGAAACGATCCGAGCGGAGAATGTCACACTGATCGAGGGACGGCTCGACGTCGGCGTTGCCATGGCGCCGCCGCTTATCCGCGCTGTGAAGGACCGGCTGCAGAAGGACACTCCGGCGATTCTGGATGCGCCACCGGGCACCTCCTGCCCGGTGGTTGCCACGCTTCGGGGCGCGGATTTCGTCGCGCTTGTTACGGAACCGACGCCGTTCGGACTCCACGATCTGAAGCTGGCCGTGGACACGGTTCGAGAGCTCGGAGTTCCCTTCGGCGTGGTGATCAACCGTGTCGGAATCGGCGACGATCGGGTGCACGTATTCTGCAGGGAAGAAAACGTCCCCGTTCTCCTGGAAATTCCGGATGACCGGCGGATCGCCGAAGCCTACTCGAAAGGGTATCTGATCGTGGATGCATTGCCGGAATACCATGGCCTCTTCCGAAGCCTGGCGGAGGGAATTTTCAAACTGAACGATGCCGGAGGGGTTTGAGGCATGCCGACCTATGAATACAAGAGCAAGACCCGCTGCGGCAGGACCGAGCGTTGCGGAAAGCCGCAGTGTGGAGATGCCTCATGAGCGCCGCCGGCTTTCGGCATCTGTACGGCCCTGTTCCCTCGCGGCGCCTGGGACGATCCCTTGGGGTCGATCTCGTGCCGTTCAAGATCTGCTCCTACGACTGCATCTATTGCCAGTTGGGCCGTACCACAAATAAGACTGTTGAACGGAAGGAATACGTTCCGATCAAGGACGTTCTTGAGGAAGTGGAACGGAAATTGTCCGAGGGAGATCACCCCGATTATATCAGTCTTGCCGGTTCCGGGGAGCCCACGCTGAATTCCGGCATCGGCGATCTGATCGAAACGATCAAACACCTGACGAAAATTCCGGTTGCCGTCCTTACCAATGGTTCGCTGCTCTGGGACAGCGAGGTCCGGGACGCCTTGATGGCCGCCGATCTTGTGCTGCCGTCGCTGGACGCCGGAGACGAACGCCTGTTTCGTTATGTCAACCGTCCACACAAAGAGATCGCCTTTGAATTCATGGTTGCCGGCATCGCCGCATTCGCCCGGCGCTTTCCGGGCGAGGTCTGGCTGGAGGTTCTGCTCCTTGGGGGCGTCACGGAGATCCCCGCCGAGGCGGAAAGGATCGCCGCCGCCGTCCGGCGCATTCGGCCGGCGCGCGTGCAACTCAGTACCGCCACCCGCCCCCCCGCCGAAAATTTTGCATTTCCGGTTTCTTCGGACCGGATGGTTGCCCTGATGGATCGCTTTCCGGCGCCGGTGGACATCATCGGCCGGGAGGAGCGGGAAGGTGCGCAATCCGGTGTTCCCATCCGCATCAGGGATGAAGACATCGCGGCCCTGCTCGCGAGACGTCCCTGCACACTGACGGATGTGGCGAGCGGTCTCGGCATACATGTCCAGGAGGCGATCAAACACCTTGAGGCGCTCATCGCCGCAGGAAAAGTGAAAACGGCAGTCGCAGGCAGGCGGAGTTTCTACATGAGAAAGGACTTGGAAGAAGTGTCGGCGACATCGAAAGAGGACATGAAGGCATGAAAGAACTCGTCGTGATCAGCGGGAAAGGAGGAACAGGGAAAACGAGCTTGACGGCGTCTTTTGCAGTGTTGGCCGATCGACCTGTCATTGTCGATTGCGATGTAGACGCGTCCGACCTGCACCTGATCCTTTCTCCGCGCATCATGGAACGGCATGACTTCCGCGGCGGTCATGAGGCCGTCATTCGTCCGGCAGATTGCAGCGGCTGCGGTGCCTGTCTCGAATTCTGCCGGTTCGGCGCTGTGAACGTGAACAAGACGCCGGCTGGGCATGCAGCGTTCGCGATTGACCGGATTTCCTGCGAAGGTTGCGGCGTCTGTGTGCGATTCTGTCCGGAGTCCGCCATCGATTTCCCGGAGCGGCTCTGCGGAGAGTGGATGATATCGGAGACCCGCTGCGGTCCCATGGTTCATGCCCGTCTGGGCATTGCGGCCGAAAACTCGGGCAAACTGGTTTCCACGGTCCGTCGGGAGGCCCGCCGCATCGCCGAGGAGGAAAACCGCGAGACGATTCTCGTGGACGGCCCGCCGGGGATCGGCTGTCCGGTGATCGCCTCGTTGACCGGCGCAACGGTCGTGCTGGTCGTGACGGAACCCACCGTATCGGGAGAACACGACCTGAAAAGGGTTCTCTCTCTGGCGCGGCACTTCGACATTCCCGCCGCGGTCTGTGTGAACAAGTGGGACCTCAATCCGGAGATGACGGAGCGCATCGAGGACAATGCGCGCCGCGTCAATGCGCGCGTTGTCGGCCGCATCCGGTACGACCGCGCTTTTACGCTTGCTCAGATGCAGGTGCTGGCCGTCGTGGAGACCGACGCCCCATGCGTTGAGGATATCCGGCAGATCTGGAGTCAACTGGATTTGTAGAAGGCAGAAAAAAGATGGGGCGCACGAACGACGAGAAGGCGTGCGAGTAATGCCGATACAAGAATTGGCCGACGGGATGGCGAAATCGGGCTGAACGGCATATAAGGGAAGCCCCCCGTGTTGGGAGGTCAACGCGATCTCGAAAGGAGAAGAGACATGCTTCAGCCCGTAGAAACCGTAGAGATTCTGACGCTTCAGGACAATTACATCAACATCACGGCGGCTGACAACGATGCGATCGTCACCCGGGCGAGGAAGCTTCTCGGCGGCGCCAGGGGCCCTTCCATCACTGCCGAGCATGGTTTCTCCGCCATTGTTTCGACTACGGCAGGCGGGCGGAAGCGATCGCTCCTCTTCGACTTCGGCTCTTCCCCCCGCGGCGCCGCCGATAACGCGCGAACTCTCGGCGTTGGCCCGGGCCTCATCGAAATCATGGCGCTTTCCCACGGGCACTATGATCATTTCGAGGGATTCGAGGCCTTGACTGCTTCGCTGGGAAGGCCGGGAATACCGTTGGTGGTCCATCCGGCGGTCTTTCGAAATCCCCGGTACTTCAAGGATGCGTCGGGGAAGAAGCATGCCATGCCCTCGTTCACGAGGGATCGCGTGAAAAAGGCGGGCGTGGAGATTATGGAAACGGTGAAGCCGAAGGAAATTCTCGGAGACACGGTCCTCTTTCTCGGAGAAATCGAACGGACAACGGATTTTGAGAAGGGCATGCCCGGCGCCTTCTATGAGGAAGAAGGCGAGGAGCGGCGGGATCTTCTTGAAGACGACACATCTCTTGTCATGAATCTCCGGGGCAGGGGCCTCGTCGTGCTCAGCGGGTGCGCCCATGCGGGAATCGTCAATTCGGTCCGCTATGCGCGGAAAGTGACGGGCATCGACAAGATCCACGTCGTCATGGGAGGGTTTCACCTCACGGGACCGCTTGCCGATCCCGTCCTTCATGCCACGGTGGCGGCGCTGAAGGATCTCGGTCCCGACCACGCGGTGCCCTGTCACTGCTGCAGCCGCGAGGCCGTCATGCTTGTGGAGCGGGAAATGCCGGACCGCTTTCTGTTCAATATGAGCGGTACGAGAGTTGTCTTTTCTGCGGCGGATGCCCAGGGAGGATAGACGCTGACTTCTGTCTTGGAGCCTCGCTGCAAATGGGGCGGGGCGGATTGGAATATCGAGTCGGGAGGTTAACAACGAATGCAGGACGAATTGAAAACAGTGCAGGGAGGTACCTGCGCGGGAAAGAAGAACACCGCCGCGGAGAAACAGGACGCGGCGGCGCAGCTCGAAAATGCCGAGCGGCTCGCGAGGGTCGGCAAGAAGATTGCCGTTCTCTCCGGCAAGGGAGGCGTAGGGAAGAGCACCGTCGCCGTCAGCTTGGCGTCGGCGCTTGCCGGGCTTGGGAACAGGGTGGGGCTGCTCGACGCGGATCTCCACGGGCCGAGCGTGCCGACGATGCTGAACCTGGGGGGATGCATCCCGAAGACGGAAAAGGGACGCTTGATCCCCGTCGAAGCCGCCGGAATGAAAGTCATGTCCCTCGGCCTGCTCTTTCAGGAGCCGGATGTGGCGGTGATCTGGCGCGGCCCGCGAAAGGCAGGCGTACTCAAGCAGTTGATCGAGGAAGTGGATTGGGGCGACCTGGATTTCCTGGTCGTGGACTGTCCGCCCGGCACCGGCGACGAGCCGCTTTCCGTATGCCAGATACTGGCCCCGTTGGAGGGGGCGGTCATCGTGACGACGCCTCAGGAACTGGCGCTCGCCGACGTGAGGCGTTCCGTGAATTTCTGCCGGGAGATCGGCCTGCCGGTCTTGGGCGTCGTCGAGAACATGAGCGGTTACGTCTGCAGGAACTGCGGGGTCATGACGGAGATTTTCAAGGAAGGCGGCGGCGAGCGCATGGCCGGAGATATGGGTGTTCCCTTTCTGGGCCGCATCCCCATCGATCCGCAGATCGTGACGGCCGGGGACGCCGGACTTTCCTACCTTCAGGGATTTCCGTCGGCGCCGGGCGCTGTGGCGCTCAACGCCGTGATCTCGCGGCTGCTCGGGAAATCGCCCGCAGAGAAACAGGACAAATTCCCGCCGACGGAACCTCTCGATGACGGCGGGGAGGAACAGAGTTTTTTCGGACGGATCAGCGATCCGACGGCGTCGGCCGCCGTCACCGGACCCTGCGGCGACACGATGGAGTTCTATCTTGTCGTTACCGACGGCAGGATCACCGGCGTCCGCTATCATACGGACGGGTGCGCGCACACCAGGATTTATGGAGAGATGGTGGCTGCCATGGCCAAAGGTCTGAAAATTGAGGAAGCCCTCCGCATCCATCCGGCCATGATTCTGGCGGGCGTGCAGGGTTTGCCGGAGACGAACCGTCACTGCGCCGTTCTTGCCGTAAGCGCACTGTACCGTGCGATTGGCACCTATATGTGCCTGCCGTAGCGGAAAAGAAGCGGAGGATTCAGCGGGCATATCCCGCAAACCATAACTGAATAACCGAAGGAGAAAGACTTATGCGTATCGCCATACCTGTCACGGAAGGGAAACTCTGTGCCCACTTCGGCCACTGCGAGGAGTTTCACCTCGTCGACGTGGATCCCGAGAAGAAAAGCATCACAACCAAAAAAACGGTTACGCCGCCGCCCCACGAGCCGGGCCTTCTGCCGCGATGGCTCCATGAGCAGGGAGCGGAGATCATCATCGCGGGCGGCATGGGCCAGCGCGCGCAGCAGCTGTTTTCGCAGCAGAACATCGTCGTTGTAACCGGGGCGCCCTGCGAGGAGCCGGACAGCGTCGTGCATTCCTACTTGACCGGTACGCTGCGGACGGGCGACAATCTCTGCGACCACTGAAGAGACGGCACAATCAGGCCGGGAAGACGCTTCTCAGAAGGAGGAATTCTATGGCCGAAGAAATCAAGGTCGGCTGCGCCCGTCCCACGGGGGGACCCGTGGGTGCAGAAAAGGGGAAACAGGCGACACCAGGCGAACCGCAAGCAATCGAGAGAAAGGAGATGAGATCAATGCTCCAGGTCGGTAAACAGGCCCCCGATTTTACGGCCCCGGCGTACCATCAGGGGAAATTCGTATCCGTCAAGCTGTCCGAGTATCTCGGCAAATGGGTGCTTCTCTGCTTCTATCCGGGCGACTTCACCTTTGTTTGAGCGACGGAGATTTCGGCGGTCGCCGAAAAATATCCCGAATTCCGGAAGCTGGGCGTGGAAATCCTCTCCATGAGCATCGACAGCGTTTTCGTGCACAAGATGTGGAATGACCATGAGCTGTCCAAAATGGTCGCAGGCGGTGTCCCCTTCCCCATGCTTTCCGACGCCGGCGGGAAGGTGGGAACGTCGTTCGGAATCTACAGTGAAGAGATGGGCGTGGAGACCCGGGGGCGGTTCATCATCGATCCCGACGGCATCGTTCAGGGATTCGAAGTCCTGACGCCGCCGGTGGGCCGCAACGTCAGCGAATCCCTTCGCCAGGTCCAGGCCTTCCAACTCGTGCGGAGCAGCAAGGGGACGGAAGCCACTCCCTCCGGATGGAGGCCCGGCAAGATGACCCTGAAACCGGGACCCGATCTTGTCGGCAAGGTATGGGAGGTCTGGAAGACCAAGATGGCCTTCGAGTGAGACTGCCTTTCGAGGGCGGCAGCCTGTTCCCCGCCTCTATCGCGCCGGGACCGGCTGGAAACACATCCAATCGGTCCAGAGGCGAAAGACCGTAACGAGGGGCCGCCCAACGGGGACGGCCCCTCGTATTACGTCGATGTCAGGCGCATTTCCGCCTGTGGCGCCGAAAGCGCTCTCAGCCGGTCGAAGCGGCGATTGAAGGCGGGACAATTCAGGAGAAAACCGAAATGGACAAAGACCCGATCAAGATCGGAATCATCATCTGCAACCGCTACCACCGCTGCGCCGGCGGGAAGTGTTTCCGGGCGATGCGGGAGAGAGAAGGGGCCTTCAGCCTCTATCGCGACAGGGAAGTGACCTTGGTGGGATATGCGACCTGTGACGGGTGTCCCGGCGGCAACATCGAATATGCTCCGGAGGAAATGATCCGCAACGGGGCCAAGGTGATTCACCTCGCCACCGGGCTCATCGTCGGATACCCTCCCTGTCCGCGGATCGGCTTCTTCAAGGATTTCATCCAGTCGCGGTTTGGAATCGGTGTCGTTTACGGCACCCATCCGATCCCTCAGAAATATTATCTGGCGCACCAGGACCTCCACACCTGGGATGCACCGTTCTGGGAGGAAATCATCCGCCCCGTCCTGGCCAATGAGGCGATGCGTCTTGCCTATAACTGATTTGCCGGTCATTTTGCAGCAATTCATCCAATAAAGGAGATCCATCCATGGAGAAAAGGAGAAGAATCGTGGTCGTCGGCGGTTCCGCCGCCGGGCCGAAGGCGGCGGCGAAGGCGCGGAGAATCGACAACAGCGCCGAGGTCGTCATCCTGCAGAAGGACGGGGATCTCTCGATGGCCTCCTGCGGCTATCCCTACTACGTGGGCGGGTATTTCGACGACCGGAACATGCTTATCAGCACGGCTTCGGGCACCGTGCGGAATCCCCAGTTCTACCTGAACGCCAAGGACATCGCGGCCAGGGTGAACACGGAAGTGACAGCCATCGACCGGAAGGCGCGGACCGTTTCTTTCCGGGACACGCTCACGGGAGAGAAGGGCGAGATGGCTTATGACAGGCTGATCCTTGCGACCGGCGCCGTGCCGCGGATGCCTCCCGTTCCCGGCGTGGAGCTCGAGGGAATCACCACGCTCCAGTCCATGAAGGATGCGGATTTTCTCCGCAAGATTCGGGACGAGAAAAGGATCAGGAAGGCCGCCGTCATCGGCGGCGGCCTGATCGGGATCGAGACCTGCGAGGCCCTTCAGCTCGCCGGCATCGAGATCACCGTGATCGAACTGCTCCCCCAGTTGCTGACCTTTCTCGACTGGGAACTGGCCAAGCTCGTCGAGAACCACGTCAGGAGCAAGGGGGCGAACGTCATCACGGAAAACGGCATCGCCGCGTTTCTCGGTGAAAACGGGAAGCTGACCGGCGTCAAGCTTCAGAACGGGACGGAGCTTCCCTGCGAACTGGCGGTGGTGGCGATCGGCGTCCGTCCGAACGTGAAACTGGCGGAGGAAACGGGCCTGGAGATCGGAGAGACGGGGGGAATCCGCGTCAACGAATACATGCAGACATCCGACCCCGACGTGTATGCTGTCGGGGACTGCGTGGAAACAGTCCACCGGATCACCGGGAAAAAGGTCCTGGCGCCCTTGGGGGACCTGGCGAATCTCCAGGGGCGCGCGGCGGGAGAGAACGCCGCATCGGAAAATTGCGTGACCTTCCCCGGGACGATCCAGACAGGGATCTGCAAGGTTTTCGACTACGCGGCCGGCTCGACGGGACTCTCCGAAGCGAATGCCGGGAGGTTGGGATACGGCGACATCGCCACGGTCATCAACGCCAGCCCGGACAAGCCCGGTTTCATGGATGCGAAACTCCTCGTAACGAAACTGGTTGCCGACGCAAAAACGGGGCGGATCCTGGGCGCCCAGTGCGTCGGTCCCGGAAACGTGAACAGGCAGATCGCGCAATGGGCGGTGGCCATCCAGGGAGGCCTGACGGTCGAGGATTTCGTCAACGCCGACCTTCCGTATGCCCCGCCTTTTTCCCTGGCGATCGATCACGGCATCGCCGCCGCGCACATCCTCCAGAACAAGGTGAAGGGGAGGATGAAGGGCATCTCCTGCGCGGAGGTTCATTGCAAGGTGACGTGCGGTGAGGCGCCCTTTCTGCTCGACGTCCGGCAACCCGAGGAGTTCGAACAGATGCGCCTCGGCATCGGCGAGACGCTCATGCCGCTCGGCGCCCTGCGCAAACGTCTTCATGAGCTTCCGCAGGACAGGGACAAGGAGATCGTCTGTTACTGCAAGACCTCCCTGCGGGCTTACGAGGCCTCCCTTGTCCTCGTGGCGAACGGATGGAAGAACGTGAAGGTCATGGAAGGCGGTGTGATGGCCTGGCCGTTCCCGCGGGAAAAATAAACCGGGCCGGTCCGCACAGACGCAGGTTCAGATAATCAAAACGAACCGGTGGAGAAAAGAGCCGGGTGAAGCGGACCGGTGGCGTCCGAAGGGGCGGGGATCCATTCTTGTCAGGGAGGCTCATACGTGAAGGCGTTTGTGGCTTACGCTCCCATCGGTCTGATCCGCACCCCGTTCCGGGACATTGCGGGCATGCCCGTCCAGCCGCCGGGCGCCAGAGGGGTTGCAGGACAGGTGATCGTCGATGAAATTTACAGGGAAGGACTTCAGGATCTTGGTGGTTTCTCCCACGTTTTTCTTCTGTATCACCTTCACCTGTGCAATGGATGCGCTCTGCAGGTCAAACCTTTTCTGGACAATGCGGAACACAGCATCTTTGCCTGCCGTTCCCCCGGGCGCCCGAACCCGATCGGATTATCGCTTGTGAGACTTGTCCGGGTTGACGGGGTTGTCCTTCACGTGGAGGATGTGGACATGGTCGACGGGACGCCCCTCCTGGACATCAAACCTGTCCCCCTGTTCGACACGGCGGCAACGGACGCCAGGGCGCCGGTTGGTTCGCAGATCGGGCCGGTGGCGTTTTTGATGCCCGCTCCGACGGCCGTTTTCGAGAAATGCCGTGAAATGCCGGCACCCGCTGCGGCGCGTCTGCAGCCGGCGAGGCGGCGCGAGGATTCCCCCAATGAAGCGGTCGTAGGACATTTCCCTTTTTGAAATGAAGGATTTGCCGGGATCGTCGATGATCGGCGCCGATCGGTTTTCCAAAAATACGCAGGCGTAGGCCGGAAGCATGACAAAAAAAGAGCAGTATTCCCTGCGAAAATGGTTCGAAGGCTATGTCGATCAGTTTCGCAACCGGGACGGATTCCTTCACCCATTGCTCGAATTGAAGCGTCTGCACAGCTGGCGGGTAGCCGAGAACGGGAGGTTCGTTGCCATCGCCTTGGGGCTTCCGGAAGCGGAGCAGACTTTGGCCGAGGGGTGCGGGTTGGTGCATGATGTGGGGCGCTTCTCCCAGTTCGCCCGGTACGGTTCATTCCGGGATGCCGACACGGTGGACCATGGTGCTGAGGGGCGCAGGGTCCTGGAGGCTCAGGATCTGCACTTCCTGCCCGGCCCCGGAGATCGGGAAGGGTTGCTCTGCGTTACGGAGTATCACAACCTGAAAAGGGCGGATATTGCGCTGGCGCTGAGCGCCGGGCAGGACCGATTGCTGCGCCTGATCCGCGATGCGGACAAACTGGACATTATGGAACTTGTATTGCGGGAGATTGCGTCCGACGGATTTCAAGGGCTTCCCGATATGCTTCCCCACATTCGCTTGTGCCGGGAGTTGAGCCCCTTCGTGTTGCAGGAAGCCGCAAGAACAAAATCGGTATCGAGCGGCAATCTGTCCACGCTGGGCGATTTCCTTGTCATGCTCGCAACCTGGTTTTACGATCTGAATTATCCGCCGGCACTGCAGTTGGCCATCCGGCGGGACACTTTGGACCGCATCCGGCGGGAGTTGCCGGATACGAAGGCGGTCCGGGAATTGTTTTCTGACATCGAAAAAGCGCTGCCGGACATGGGGCAGGCAGTGGAAAAAGCAGCCGAAAGGGGAAACAAATGAAGAACGTAACGAATATTTTGCGGGACGCATGGGAGAGGCATGAAGGTCCGATTGTGCTGAGTACCGCAGACGAACAGGGTGTTCCGAATGCCATCTATGCAACGTGCGTGAAGATGCTGGACGATGGAAGCATCGTCGTGGCGGACAACTATTTTCACAAGACCAGAAGCAACATCAAACGCGGCAGCAAGGTTGCCGTCCTATTCATTACGAAGGAGAAAAAATCGTATCAGGCTAAAGGGAGTGTCGAATATTTCACCGACGGTCCGATCTACGAGGATATGCGGCAATGGGTGGATCAGAAGCACCCCCGTATTGCCGCCGCGGTTTTGCATGTCGATGCACTATATTCGGGCGCTGAAAGGCTGATCTGAGAGGTGGTTGATGCCTGGAATAGAAGGGAGAACGATCGATGAGCCGCTCCATGATCCGAGGGCGAGCGCTTGATTTTGAGTCCTACAGCCCGGGGTTGTCCATTAAAGAGATAGAAGGGCGGTATGGTCTCTCATCGGTGGTGAAGCTGGCCAGCAACGAAAACCCGCTGGGGGTTTCGCCGAGGGTGCTTGAGGTCCTTAGCGGACATCTGACGGAGTGCCATCGCTACCCGCAGGCGGGCAGCCCTCGGCTTCGCCAGGCCCTGGGAGCCTATCACGGGATTCCTGCGGACCGTGTCGTGGCCGGCAATGGTTCGGATGAGATCATCGACCTGCTCATCCGGGCAGCAGCTGAGCCGGGCCGTGATCACATCCTGGCGTTTCGACCCTGCTTCGGAATCTACCGGCTTCAATCCAGACTCTGCGGCGTGGAATTTCGCCAGATAGACTTACGGGGTGATTTTACGTTTCCCATGCAGGCGCTTCTCGATGCCGTGAATGAGACCACGGCGATCGTTTTTCTGACGACGCCCGATAACCCTTCGGGATTCGCGCCGCCCGTCGAGGCTGTTCTCGCTCTGCTCCGCCGCCTTCCGGAGGATTGCCTGCTCGTCGTGGACGAAGCCTATATGGATTTCGCCGTTCCCCAGGCGCGCTATTCCGTCATGTCCCGGGCGGGACAAATGCCCAATCTTGTCGTCCTGCGGACCTTTTCGAAGCTTTACGGACTGGCCGGGTTGCGTTTGGGCTATGGTGTCATGCCGGCGAAACTGGCCGATTGTCTGCTCCGCATCAAGCTTCCTTTCAGCGTAAATATCCTGGCCGAGGCGGCCGGCATTGCGGCCTTGGGCGATGACTCCTTCCGCGAGGATACGATCAGAACGGTGGTCCAGGGAAGACAGATGCTGGCGCAGAACCTCGGGGAGATGGGCTTCCTTGTTTACCCGTCCCGGGCCAATTTCATCCTGGTGAAACCGCCAGTGGCAGCCCTGGATCTCTTTGAGCGGCTTCTGAAGAAGGGGATCATCGTCAGGCCGTTGTCGAGCTACGGCTTGAAGGATCATCTGCGGATCAGCATCGGGAATTTCGAAGAGAATGAGAGACTGTTGACGGCGATTCGCGAAATACTCGCATCGTAAGACATCATCACAACGGACCGTTTTTTCGATTGTTCCACAGAAGGCCATTGCATGGCTGCCGGAGTCTCCGGCGAGGAGGGAAAAATTGGCTGAGCATGTCCCGCGCAGTATGTTTTTAACCAAGGGAGTGGGGAGACACAGAGAGGAGTTGCATTCCTTCGAGCTGGCCCTCCGGGACGCCGGCATCGAAAAGTGCAACCTCGTGCAGGTGTCGAGCATCCTGCCGCCCGGCTGTCTCTTCATTTCGAAAAGCATGGGATTGGGGCGGATACGGCCGGGCGCGATCACCTACTGCGTCATGAGCCGCTGCTGCAGCAATGAACCCGGACGGCTTCTCGCCGCCTCCGTGGGCTGTGCCGTTCCCGCCGACAAGGCGGCCTATGGTTATATCAGCGAACATCATGCCTTCGGCCAGACAGGCAGACAGGCGGGCGATTACGCGGAAGATCTTGCGGCGGCCATGCTGGCTTCGACGTTGGGCATCGATTTCAATGCCGACGAAAGCTGGGATGAAAAAAAGGAAATCTTCCGGATCAGCGGAAAGATCGTGAGCACGCGGAACATCACCCAGTCGAGCATTGTGAAACACAACGGATACACGACGGTTCTGGCCGCGGTGGTGTTTGCGTTCTGAAGAATCGCCGGGGCGCCGTTTCGAAGCCGACAGCCGCCGCTGATCAGATTTGTCCGGATTCAAGGCATTGTGATGGCCGGAGAAAAAGTCAGGCGATGAGGATCTTTCCTGCGGGGGCGTCGACGACTTCGCCGACGACGGCCGCGTCCGGGAGTCCGGCGGCCTGAAGGCCTTCGACGAGGCGTTTCGCCGACGGCTTCGGGAGGGCCAGAAACAGCCCGCCTGCGGTTTGTGGATCGAAGAGGACGTCGAAGAGCCAGTCCGGGCAATCCGGACCCTTTGAAACGAGCGGCATGCGGAAGTCGCGGTTGCGCAGCAGCCCGCCCGGTACGATGCCCTCCTCGACGAGGGCGCGGATGCCGGGGAAGAGGGGAATGCGGGAGGCGTGAAGGACGATGCCCGCGTCGGAACCTTCGATCATCTCCGCGGCATGCCCGACGAGGCCGAAGCCCGTGATATCGGTGCAGGCGTGAATATCGGAAAAGCCGGCCGCGATTTCGGCAGCCCCTTTATTGAGGGTCGTCATGCCGGACGTTGCCGCCGCCACGAGGGCCTCCGGCGCTACGCCGCCCTTGACGGCGGTGCTGGCGATCCCCGTGCCGATGGGCTTGGTGAGGACCAGAGCATCGCCCGGACGGGCGCCCCGGTTCAGGAGCACGCGGTCGGGATGGATGGTGCCCGTGACGGAGAGACCGTACTTGATTTCGTCGTCCTCGACGCTGTGTCCGCCGACGAGGAGAACGCCCGCCTCGCGCATTTTGTCGAGGCCGCCCCGGAGGATGTCGCGCAGGATGGAGACGGGCATTTTCCTGATGGGAAAGCAGACGATGTTCATGGCGGTAAGCGGTTTTCCGCCCATGGCATAGACATCGCTGAGCGCATTGGTGACGGCGATCTGGCCGAAGATGTAGGGATCATCCACGATGGGCGTGAAGAAATCCACCGTCTGGACGATGGCGAGGTCGTCGCGCAGTTTGTAGACGCCCGCGTCCTCGGCGTGTTCCATGCCGACGATGAGGTTGGGATCGGAGATCAGCGGTAAATCCCGAAGCGCTTCCTGCAGGTCCCCCGGACCGATCTTGCAGGCTCAGCCGGCCCCGTGGACCGTCTCCGTGAGCCGGGGCTTGTTCGTTTCTTCCATGGCCGCAAACCTTTCTTCTGTATGAATTCCGGCGGAAAAAATCGGCTGCGGCACCGCTGCCGGGAGAGTCCGCCGCCCTATTTGCCGGGCGTGAGGATGAGGCGGTATTCGCCGTTCGCCGACTCGCCGATCAGGACTCTGTAGTTCCGGCTGCCTGCCAGTCGCGAGACGTTTTCCTTCGCCACTTCCGCATCCACTATGACCCGCAGCACTTCCGCCGGATTCGCCTCCATCGCCCTCTGGGTCCTGACGACGGGAATGGGGCAACCGAGCCCGCGCGCATCGATCTCGATCATGATGGCTTACCTCCTTCTATATACAATTTTTCCCATTCTGCAAGATGCTTGTCGATAACGGACGGAAAGGCCGCGGGAACGTTCCCGCAACCGCCGTACCGGAAAGTCGAGGCCCCTGCGTCAGGCGCGCTTCTCCTTCATCGCCCAGCCGATGGCGACCACGATGATCAGGCCGACAATGACAGCCGCCTGTCCCCAAAAGGCAGGTCCGCCCACCGTAAGGACCTGCGTCGCTTTGTCGAATTTGTCGGGCGATCCGGCAAAACTCAGATTGTGAGCGAAGGCCGCACCGGCGAACATTCCGGCGACGAAAACGGCCGCGTCCCCGTCGCCTTCGCCGGACATGAAGAATTGCCGGCCCGGGCATCCTCCCGCCAGGGCGAAGCACAGCCCCGAAAGCGCCATCCCCAGGAAGTTCCAGATGTGGTTGGAATGGGCGACGGGGTGGGGGGCGAAACCGGGGTTGAATTTGCCGATCAGTAGATTGACAAGGAAGGCGACGATGGTGAAGGCAAGAACGCCGCTGAGGAGATGGGTGTCCCGCGTCAGGATGACGTCGCGAAGGGCGCCCATGGTGCAGAATCGTGTCCGCTGGGCCAGGAACCCCACAAGAAGTCCCGCCGCCAGAGAGATCAGAAGCGGCGCATGGGCGGAACCCGGACCCTGGGCGCTGAAGAAGACGGGTCCGTCGGGGGAGAATTTGACGGGAACCGCGACAAGGATCAGGAGAAGGAGCGCAAAGACGGGCATGACCCATCCGACGGCCGCGCGACTTGCCGACGCACGGCCAAGCATGAAGCCGTTCTTCAGGAACGAGACCCCAACGGATATTCCGGCGATCAGGCCGACGATGCCGACGGCGCCGTTCCAGTCACCGCCGGCAAGCCGCAGAAGCGCCCGCCAAGGGCAGCCGAGGAACACGAGGGCCCCCACCATGGCGAAGAAGCCCAGGACAAAGCGGATGAGAGGGGACGAGCCGCCGCGGGGCCGGAATTCGCGGAAGGCAAGGGCGGCGATCAGCGCACCCCAGACGAAGCCGACCAGTTCCGGGCGGATGTACTGGACGGCGCCCGCCCGGTGCAGGCCGAGGGCGCCGGCCGTGTCGCGTGTGAAGCAGGCGACGCAGATGCCCATGTTCACGGGGTTGCCGAGATAGACGAGCCCGGCCGCCAGGGCGCCGATGATGGAGCCGGCGGCGATGATCCCTCCGCGGGATGCGAAAATGTTCTTCATGGATGCCTCCTCTCGTGTCGTGATCCGGAATCAAGAGATGCTGAAAAAACCGGTGTAATCAATAGTGCGGATAAAATGAATAAGTCAAATTCATTTATGGAATAGGGAGGGTCGGCCTATAGATGGGCTTCACAGGGCAGGCCGCGCGACGAACGAGCCGGATTTCACGATGCAGCAACAGGCGTGTCTCGCAAGGGAGGAGGGACACCCGCGGGATTCAATCCAGAAGGCACGTCCCCTCCGTTTCCACTTTGCCGGAGAGGGCCGCAAGGATCTTGTCCATCGAAGAAGCGGGGAAGCGGATGCAGACCCCGCAGTCCGAGCTGATGTGTCTGGGGATGGGAATGAGCTTGAAGGAAAGGCCTTCCTTCTTCAGGATCTTTTCCGCTGTCAGGGCGTAGCTGACGGATGGGAACAGGATGACACCGAAGCGATCGTTCGTCTTCATGGCATCACCAGCCGTCCCGCCCGGGACATGAGATCGACGATGTCGTACATGTTGGAAATCGTTCCGACGCCGACGTCTCCGGCGATGCCGAAGTAATTGACACACGTTCCGCAGACCAGCATTTCGACGCCGCCGCCGCAGAGCTCCCGGAGATCGCCGAGGACTTCGCTATCCTTCACGGCCAGCTTGACGCCGGAATTGTAGAAGATCATCGCATCCGGTCTATTTTCCTGCTGGCACAGGGTGTGGATGAAGGCCCGTATCAGGACGTAGCCCAGTTCGTCGTTCCCCCTGCCCATCCGGTCCTCGGAAAAGACGACGACGAAAGGCCCGTTGCCCGAGGTTTCGCTTCCGCAGGTTGCAGGGATCCCGGATTCCGCCTGTGCTGCTCCCGGCGCCTTCGACAGCGATAGCGCGAACGTTCCGTCCGGCTTGCTCTCCACCTGTACGGCGCAACCGTTTTTTGTTCCCATGCGTTTGACGTTTTCGACGGCCGTCAGGTTGTCCACGAGCACGACGATCCGGTCGTGCTGTTCGATGGCCTTCTTTGCAAGGATTACGGGCTGGGGGCACCCCAGCCCCCTGGCATCGACGCGTTCAATGTCTTTCATCCTGTTTTCCTCCTGGGGTTGTTCCGCCGTCGGGGCGAAGAAACCCCGCTCAATTGTTCGACCGCTTCCAGGGCGGCCCGAACGTCGCGGGCCGTGTTAAAGAAACCGAAACTGAAACGGACGGTCCCCAGCGGATGGGAACCGATGGTCCCGTGGGCGGAGGGGGCGCAGTGCAGACCCGGCCTGCAAAGGATGCGGAACCTCTCGTCCAGCTTCAGCGCTGCCGCCGCCGGATCGATTCCGGGAAGCCGGAACGACACGATCGCCACTTGCCGCGCCGGATCCTTCAGGCCGTACACCTTTTCGACGGGGATGTTTCGGAGGCCGTCCAGGAAGAGCCGGGTGAGTTCCTGTTCATGGGCGCGGATTTTCCCGAGGCCCTGCGCCAGAACATAGCGGACCGCGGCTCCGAGACCGGCGTAGCCCACGGTGTTGGGCGTCCCCGCCTCGTATCGGTCCGGCACGAAATCCGGCTGCTGCTCGAATTCGGAACGGCTTCCCGTTCCGCCCGTCATGATGGGGGCGATCTTCTTTTCGAGACCCCGGCGGATATAGAGCCCGCCTGTCCCCTGGGGGCCGAGCAGCGATTTGTGTCCGGTGAAGGCGAGCAGATCGATCTGCATGGCCTCGACATCGATCGGCAGGACGCCTGCCGTCTGCGCGGCATCGACGCAAAAGATCAGGCCGCGCTCCCGCGCGATGCGGCCGATCTCGGCGACCGGCATGACGGTGCCGGTCACGTTCGAGGCGTGGGTCAGAAAAATGGCCTTCGTATCGGCGCGGATGGCGCGGACGACATCCGCCGGATCGAGCAGCCCCTCGGGGCTGCAGGGGATAACGGAAAGCCCGACGCCCGTTGCCTCCATCGCGCGCAAAGGACGCATGAGGGAATTGTGCTCCATGGCGGACGTCACGGCGTGGTCGCCCGGTTTCAGCAACCCGCTGACGGCGATGTTCAATGCCTCCGTCGCGTTTTTCGTCAGGACGATGCGCAGAGGGTCGGCAACGCCGAAGAGAGCCGCAAGCGCCGCCCTGGCATCGAGGATGACCCTGCCGGCCTTCAGGGACAGACGGTGACCGGAACGTCCCGGGCTGCCGCTGGTCTCCGCCATGAAGCGCTGCATGGCCGACAGGACCTGCTTCGGCTTCGGATAGGTGGTGGCGGCATTGTCGAGATAAACGATGTCTCTTTTCATTTTTCGCGGCACGTTCCTGTCATAAAGGGTCTTGCATTCCTTTCCTGTTTCTGTAGCGTCTGTAAAGAACCGGGATCAGCAAAACGAGGAGGACCAATCCCAGGCCCGCAATGAAACTCGGGGAAATCCTTCCCTGGATGAGATCCGGCAAAGAACTGGAGAACACGATGAAGGCGATGCAGGCCGGCAGCATGAAAACGAAAGTCGCCAGCGCATAGTGCAGGAACCTGATCCGGGTGAGACCGAAGGCGTAGTTCAGCAGATTGAATGGAAAGAGCGGGATGAGGCGCGTAAAGGCGACGATCTTCCAACCCTGCTCTTCGACGGCCTGATCGAGCCTGCGCCACCTCGGACTCTGCAGCTTCCGCTCGACCCAATCCCGGGCGATGTACCGGGCGGCGAGAAATGCGACGCAGGCGCCGAGCGTAGACCCCGCAATCGTGTAGACCACACCCCAGAAGGGGCCGAAGAGGATACCCCCGGCGATGGTCAGGGGAAGGCCGGGCAGAAGAAGAACCGGTGCGACGGTGTAGATCAGCATGAACACGAGAGGCGCAAACGCGCCATAGCCCTCGATCCAGGCGCGCATGGCATCCGGCTCCAGGTATCGGGATACTCCGGAAAACCTTGCGGTCAGGACCGCGGCGGCCAGCAGGCCTGCGAACAGGATACTCTTCCACAAACGGGATTTTTTCCCCTTCCCGTCCCCCGTCGAGAAGCTTCTCTCGCGCGCGGTCGGCGCCGGCGCTTTCTTCCCGAGCCGTCTCTTCAACTCCGTCTCCCGGTGATCTCAGCAGGTATTTTCGTCATCCGTCCCTCCGCTGCAGGACTTTTTTAACCATAATGCGGATAAAATGCATAAGTCAAATTCATTAATGGAATAAAGAGGATTTGCCTATAGCCGGGCTTCATGCTAGAGGGCAGTCATGACAGAAGCGAATTTCCGGAACGTCACGCTGCTGCAGATGGAAAGCTTCATCGCCCTCGTCGAAGAGGAAAGCTTCACCCGGGCAGCGCGCAGGATGTTCGTTACGCAGCCGACGCTGACGAAACACATCCGCAGCCTGGAAGATGCGGCGGGCGTGCGGATCGTCCATCGGACGAATGCCGGGGCCGCGCCCACGCCGGAGGGGCGCATCCTCTACGATTATGCGCGGCGCATCCTGAGGCTGCGCGAAGTGGCGAAGGAAAAGATCCGGGAGGTCGGCGAAAACGGCTCCGGCACGATCCACGTGGCCGCGAGTACGATCCCGGCGACCTACCTTCTGCCGCGGGTCCTGGGACGGTTCCTGCGGCGGTATCCTTCCGTGCGCCTCCACCTCCAGGCGGCGGACAGCCGGGACGTCAGCCGCCTGGTCTCCGACGGTGAAACCGAAATGGGATTTGTGGGGAAGAAACCCGTCGACCGGAAGCTTCTTGTCGAACCGCTCTGGGAAGACCGGCTGGTGGCCGTCTTTCCGGAGGGACATCCCTGGTGGAAGCGGAGCAGCATCCGGCCGGAAGAACTCCTCGGAGAGCCCTTTGTCATGCGGGAGGAGGGGTCGGGGACGCGCGAGACCTTCGCGGACTGCCTGCTGAAAAACAGCGGGACGAATATCGACGCGCTGAACGTCGTCTGCCAGATGGGCAGTTCGGAGGCCGTGAAGGAGGCGGTCCTCAACGGCATGGGGATCTCGCTGCTGTCGGTTTTTGCCGTCGAACGGGAAGCGGCGGCGGGGAGGCTGGGCATCGCGGCGATCGAAGGCTGCCCGATGAAGCGGCACTTTTATCTTCTCTATCGCCGGAACTTCACGTTGACCGCGTGCCATGAGCGTTTCCGGGAAATGCTCCGCAAGACGCGGCTTACCCCTTGTCTTCCCGGCGGAAAACGATTATAGACAGAACCCTTGAACGGGGCTGTCCGCAGCTCCCGGGAAGATTCCGCGTACCGCAATCCTGAAGGAACTCGAGCGATGAAAACCAAGGCCATACGATACTACAGCACCAATCGCGGTCTCGACGGTGTGCCGGGGATCCGCCCCTTCAAGGGAACGGTTTCCTTCCGGGAAGCGCTTCTCCAGGGACAGGCGCCCGATGAGGGCCTGTACATGCCGGAAACGATCCCGCTGCTGCCGATGGACGGTGTCTCGGCCCTGAAGGGAAGACCCTATGCCGAGGCGGCCCTGCTGGTGGCCCGCGCTTTTCTTGAGGCCGAAATCGGAGACGGTGACCTCCGCCGGATCGTCGAGAATTCCTACGATTATCCCGTTCCCCTGGAGAAGGTCGAGGCGGGCCTGTTCATCCTGCGTCTCGACCGGGGACCGACAGCCTCCTTCAAGGATTTTGCCGCCCGCATGATGGCGCGTTTGATGAGCTTTCTCCGCGATCCGGATCAGAGGCTCAACGTCCTCGTGGCGACCTCGGGCGATACGGGGAGCGCCGTCGGGGAGGCCTTCAAGGGCGTAGCGGGAATCGGCGTAACGATCCTCTATCCGCGCGGCGAGGTGAGCGGCCGGCAGAAGAAGCAGCTCGATACGATCGGTGGAAACGTCCGGTCGATCTCGGTCGATGGCAAATTCGACGACTGCCAGAATCTGGTCAAGCAGGCCTTCGCCGATCCCGATCTCGCGCGGTTCAACCTGACATCGGCCAACTCCATCAACTTCGGCCGCATCCTGCCGCAGATCGTCTACTACGTGTATGCCTATGCACAGCTTGCGGAGCAGGGCGGGGATATCGTCTTTTCCGTTCCCTCGGGGAATTTCGGCGATGCGCTCGGATGCGAGTATGCGCGCCGCATGGGCCTGCCGGTGCGCAGGCTTGTCATGCCGACGAACCAAAACGACGAATTCCCGCGGTTCCTGGAGACGGATGTCTACCGGAAGGTTTCTCCGTCGCGGGCCTGCCTGTCCAACGCCATGAACGTCGGACATCCGAGCAACCTTGCCCGCTTCTTCGACCTGTACGGCGGGACCGTGGACCGCACGGGGGTTGTGCACAAGGTCCCCGATCTCGAAGCGATGCGCAAGCACATCTTCTCCGTGAGCGTCTCCGATCGCGAGACGCGCGAGACGATCCGCCGCGTTCACGAGCGGTACGGAGTGATTCTGGAACCGCATGGGGCCGTGGGATGGAAGGGACTGGAGGTCTACCGGGAACGCTTTGGCGGAGCGCCGCTTTGCGTCTGCCTGGAGACGGCGCATCCCGCGAAATTCCCCGATGAGATCACGGACCTCCTGGGGATCGTCCCGGAGCTGCCCGAGAGCATGAAAGACATCGACGGGCGGACCGGCGAGGCGCCGGAACTGGCGGGGGATTACGCGGCGTTCAAGCGATATCTGACAGAAAATATGCTGGCTTAGCAAGAATGTTTGCGCTGCCATCGCGAGGCGAAGCCCCCGGCGAAGGTGGGGCGCAGCGAAGCAATCCGTCTTTCTTGTTTCCTGTTCGTACCACCGCCTTTCAAGGATTCCCGGGCACCCCCGGCAGGGTCTCGGGGATCGGCATCTTGCCGCTGCGTATCTGCTCGGCCATCTCCCGCAGGTTCCTTCGCACGGCGACGGCATTGTTCGTTTCCGGCCTGAGCTTCCTCGCAAGCGCCTCCAGTCGCGCCGCCGCCTCTTCCCTCTTCTGCTGGAGGTCTTTCTCCCGATCGGCCTTTGCGCGGTCCTCTTTCCTCTGTTCCGCCTCCTCTTGATTTTCCTTGACGGCCTCCGTACCGGTTTCGCGCGCCTTTTCCCGTTCCTGGAGTCTTTCCTGCTCCTGCGCCTCCCGCTCCGCCCGGGGCGGCGTCGTGAACGATTCGACGGCCCTGTATTTGTAGCGCTTGCCGGCCGGCGGCTTGTCCGTCAGCGTGACGACGCCGTGCTCGTCGACGTATTCATAAATCGTCCCCGCCGAGCAGACGCCCGTCCAGATCCAGAACAGAGCGAAGGCAGCCGCTCCCGCCAAAACTCCCGCTTTTCCGCAGAGAATGTCTTTCCGTCGCATGGGGCATCCTTTCTCACGGCGTCGAAGCAAAGGTGACGGTGAGCGCGTCCAGCCGCACGGAGGCGACCTTCGCCATGACGCCCCAGACACACAGAAAGAGCAGATAATCAAGAATCCAGATCCGCCAGTTTTGAAAAATCTCCACGGCCCCAACTCCCGTACGGAAATTCCGTTCCGCCTTCATCGCGGCGGGACAGAAATATAGCATGTTTTCGGGCCGCAGTTCCCGGTTTTTTTCGTAAGCGGCGGGGCTGAGAGCGGCTTCAGTTCCTGCGGCGGAGCTGCAGGGAGCAGAGAATCGTGACGACGAGCACGGCGCCGGCAGCGGCCTGGAAGGTGCCGGCAAAGCCGATCCGGTCGATCATGTAACCCATGACCGGCGTCAGGACGCCGCCTCCCTCCATCCCGGCGAAGTAGTAGATGCCCAGCATCGTGGAGCGTTTTTCGACGGGCGCTTCACCGACGATGAAGGCCTCCGAGACGGGCATGCGGACATAGATGATCACTCCAATGAGGAAAAGGAGCAGACCCGTCCCCGGCCCGTAAGGCACGACGTTGATGAGGTAGATGACGGGCACGGTCAGCAGACAGACCGAGATCAGCACGGGGATACTGCCGAAGCGGTCGCACAGGTGTCCGCCGAAGGGGCTGATCCACAGGCCGGAGGAGTAGATGAGCACGAGGTAGTAGACAGCCGCTTCCCTGCCGACACCGAACCGATCGACCAGCATCAGCGGAATGAAGGGAATGAGGGAAATCAGAACCGCCTGCGTAAAAGTGCTCAGAAGAACGAACGTCCACAGCCGCGATGCCCGGGGGCCCGCAAAGAGGGATTGGGATTTGCCGGCGTTTTCGGCGTTTCGGGATGCCATGGCCTTTTCTTCCAGCCGCTTCAGGACGCGATGGAAGAGGAGGCCGAAGACAATCATGGGGATGGCGCAGATCACGTAGGCGCTTCTCCAGCCCCAGAGGCCGGCGATAGCGACGGCGATGAAGGGGCCGGCGACGTGGCTCAGGCCGCCGCCGATGTTGTGGATGCCGAGCGACCGGCCGCGGATTTCCGGTTCGACCGCCGCCGAGATCAGGGGCGGCGTCGCCGGGTGGTAGCCGCCGCCGAGGATCCCCATCAGGGCCAGGAGAACGGCCATGGCCCAATACGTGGAGGTCAGGCTGATCAGCAAACCGGCCAGGGCGACGCCCGAGATGCCGACGGTGATGAGCAGGCTCGGCCGCAGGCGGTCGGCGAGCCAGCCTGCGGGAAGCTGCGCGAAGCCGTAGGCGACGGTGAAAGCGGAAACGAGCATGCCCGAGGCCGTATAATCGAGGTGAAAGTCGGCGCGGATATAGGGCAGCAAAGGCGTGGTGAGAAAAGACACCAGGTGGTGGCCGAAATGTGCCAGCAGGAACAGCACAATCGAGCCTGTCAGCCATGAACGGATTCCCTGCATTTCGATAATAGGTTCCTTTTCCCGATAATTTTCCGGAAGCGCTTCCAATAAGCAAATCGTGCGCAAAAGTCAATGGGAAAGCCGGGCGACATCCTCGGGGGCTTTGCGCTTGACCCCTTCTCCGGTTTCGCGATAAAGTGACAAACATCAGGAGCCGATTCCCGGCAGAGGAGATCCATTTCATGTCCATACCCTTCGAGTGGAAGGACGATCTTTCCATTGTCCTTTGCGGGGAAGCGGGAGGAGGGATTCAGACGGCTGAAGCCCTTCTGACCCGGATCTTCAAGAACGCCGGTCTGCATGTTTTCTCCACCAAGGAGTACATGTCCCGCATCCGCGGCGGCAGCAATTCGACGCAGATCCGTATTGCCTCAAGACCGATCGCGGCCCCTCTTCATCGCATCGATCTCCTCGTACCCTTTGACCGCCAGGCGCTGACGCACCTTGAAAAACGGATCGGGGCGCGCACGCTGATCCTGGCCGATCGCAAGAAGATCCTGGGCAGCGGGCCGGCCGGGCCGCTGCCCGTCGTGGACGTTCCGCTTTCCGAAATCGCCGCCGCGGCTGGGAAGGCCTTCCCCAATGTGGTTGCCGTCGGGCTCGTGGCGGGGCTCGTTGGCGTCGATCGAGCCGCCGTCGAGGCGGAGATCCGCCGGGTTTTTGAGCCGCGCGGCGAGACCGTCTCGGCGAAGAACCGCGACGCGGCGACCCGCGGCTATGACGCCGGGTTCGGGATGGTTCGGGACGGTTCCGTCCGCATCGACATCCGTCGCGATCCCGCCGCCGCGGGCGACATCCTCCTGACCGGGGGTGAGGCGGTGGGGTTGGGTGCCATCGCCGGTGGCTGCAATTTCATCGCCTCCTATCCCATGTCCCCTTCGACGGCGGTGCTTCTCTTTCTCGCCGGCCGGGCCGCCGATTTTGGCATCGTTGCGGAGCAGGCGGAAGACGAGATCAGCGCCATCAACATGGCCATCGGCGCAGAGTACGCCGGCGCGCGGGCCATGGTCACAACCTCCGGCGGCGGCTTTGCCCTCATGGAAGAAGGCGTCAGTCTCGCCGGGATGCTCGAGTCGCCCGTCGTCATCCATCTTGCCCAGCGTCCGGGGCCGGCGACAGGGCTCCCCACTCGCACGGAGCAGGCCGACCTGCAGATGGCCCTCTATTCGGGTCACGGCGAATTCGCCCGTGTCCTCTACGCGCCCGGGACGATCGAAGAGGCTGTCCAGCTGACGCAGCGCGCCTTCAACGTTGCGGACCGCTTTCAAGTCCCCGTCTTCGTCCTCACCGATCAGTACCTGATGGATTCCTTCGCCCAGATTCCCGCGCTCGATTCCGCAGCCATGAAAATGGAGAAATGCATCGTCCGGACCGGACGCGACTATCAGCGCTACCCTCTCACGGACGACGGCATATCCCCCCGAGGGATTCCCGGTTGGGGGGACGGCCTGGTCTGCCTCGACAGCGACGAGCACGATGCGGAGGGGCACATCACGGAGGATCTCGACCTGCGGGTGCGGATGGTGGACAAACGGCTGAAGAGACTGGCGGCCCTGAAGCAGGAAGCGGTCCCGCCCGTATGGACGGGTCCTGCGGACAGCCGCGTTCTCGTCGTGGGGTGGGGCTCCACGGCGCCGATCATCGGCGAGGCGCTTGCCGTCATCGGACGGCGCGACGTTGCGCAGCTCCATTTTCCGCAGGTCTACCCGCTGGCGCCGGGCGTCGCGGATCTTCTCAAGAGGGCTGAAATACTCGTCATCGTGGAAGGAAACGCCACGGCGCAGCTCGCCCGTCTCCTCCGGGCCGAGACGGGCGTGGAAATTCCGCGGCGGATCCTGAAATACAACGGCCTGTCCTTCACCGTCGAAGAGCTTGCAGCTCGGATCGAAGGGGCGCTCAAGGAGGATCGAAAATGACGGACATGGACCGGTTCGACATGGGCCCGATCGACATCGCCTGGTGCCCCGGCTGTGGCAACTTCGCCATCCTGACGGCCCTCAAGCGGGCATTGAACGCCATCGGGATGGGGCCGGAGGGTCTGGTCGTCGTTTCCGGCATCGGCCAGGCCGCCAAGGCGCCGCATTACCTGCGCACGAATTTCTTCAACGGACTGCACGGAAGGGCGCTGCCGGCGGCGACGGCGATCAAGGCCGCCAATCCTTCGCTCATGGTGATCGCCGAGAGCGGGGACGGGGATATGTACGGCGAGGGCGGCAACCACTTTCTCCACGCGATCCGCCGCAATCCGGACCTCACGCAGATCGTCCACAACAACATGGTCTATGGCTTGACGAAGGGGCAGGCGTCGCCGACGAGCCTGCGGGAATTTCGGACGCCGCTCCAGACGGCGGGCGTCACGGCCGAGCCTTTCAACCCGCTGGCCGTCGCCGTCGCCCTGGGCGCCGGCTTCGTGGCGAGGGCCTTCGCAGGCGATATCCCGCGGACGGCGGCGATTCTCGAACGGGCCTTCCGCCACCGGGGCTACGCCCTCGTGGACGTCTTCCAGCCTTGCGTCGCCTTCAACAAACTCAATACCTTTTCCTGGTTCAAGGAGCACGCCTATGATCTCGGTGCGGAACACGACCCGGCCGACCGGGAAGCTGCCTTGCGTCTGGCGGGGGAAACAGGTCGTTACCCGCTGGGGGTGATCTTCGAGCGTCAGGGAGCGCCCACATTCGAGGAGACCCTGGTCGCTTACCGCGACAGCAGCGAGCCACTCTTCCGGCGCGAAGTGGACTGGGGCAAATGGAACGCATACGTCGCCTCGCGCCGCGTCGCCTGACGGGCCGGGCGGTCTTGCGATTCGCCCCGGGGTGAAGGAAATCGTGCACTGTCGCGGGCTGAAAGCCGGGTGGAAAACGGGGATTGGACAACAGGAGTCTTGATGAAGTTCAAGGGCATCGTTACGATCATCCGCGTCAATTTTTTGATTCTGGCATTGATTCTGGGGATTCTCGGGGCCGCCGTCGCCTGGTACGAATCGCGGCGGACCGGATCCCCATTTCATATGGTGTACGCGATTCTTGCAACCTTCGGCCTGCTCGTCGCCCATGCGGCCGTCAATATTTTCAACGACTATTTCGACGCCCGGAGCGGACTCGATTTCGAGATCCGCCGCACGCCCTTCAGCGGGGGCAGCGGCGCCATTCCCGGCGGACTCTTGACGATGCGGGAGGCCCTGATCCTGGGCATCGTCTGTTTCATCTTCATTATCCCGATCGGCGTATTCTTCACGCTGGTAAAGGGATGGATGCTTGTGCCGCTGCTCGTGCTCGCGACGCTGTTGATCGTCCTGTATACCCCGGTTATTTTGAGAATGGGCTATCCGGAGTGGTCGCCCGGCCTGGGGCTCGGCATCCTGCCCGTCATGGGCGCCTATTTCGTCCATACCGGCCAATATACCGGATCCGTCTTTATCGCCTCGATGCCGTCGTTCTTCCTTGTGCACAACCTTCTTCTCCTCAATGAGTTCCCGGACGCCGAAGCGGATATCACCGTGAAACGGCGCACGCTCCCGATTGTTCTCGGCAAAAAGAAGGCTGCCTCCGTCTTTTCCCTCTTCACCCTTCTCACCTACGTCTGGATCGTCTGGGCGGTGGCGGACGGGCGGATGCCGGCCTTTGCGCTTCTGGCCCTCCTGACGCTGCCCATCGCCTTCCAGGTGATCCGGGGAGTGTACCGCTACGACGATATGCAGGCCTTCCTGCCGGTCATGATGAAGAACGTCCTGCTGGTTCTCCTGACCCAGGCCCTGCTTGCGGCCGGGTACATCCTGGGCGGAATCTTTCCGGAGTAGAGATCGATGAGCGACCGGAAGACCGTCAGGAAACCGCTGCATGGAATCTTCACCTCGGTGACGCCGCAGTACGACCTCATCAACCATGTCATGACGCTGGGGCTGGATTTCGGCTGGCGGAAGAAGGCTGTGGAAGCCTGCCTGGAGGGTGCGCCGGGAACCGTGCTGGACCTCTGCTGCGGAACCGGCGACCTTGGCCTCGGTATCGCCGGGGCGGCGGATTTTCCCACCCGGGTCGTCGGCGTGGATTACAGCGCCCCGATGCTGGAGGCCGCACGCGGAAAGGCGAAACGGATGCCGCAGCCGGCGGGACCGTTCTTCGTCCTCGGCGACGCAGCCGGCCTTCCCTTCACCCCCGACTGCTTCGATTGCATCGGCATCTCGTTTGCCTTCCGGAACCTGACCTATAAGAACCCGCTGACGGGAAAGTTCCTCGCGGAGATCCTGCGCGTCCTCAAGCCGGGGGGAAGGTTCGTCATCGTTGAAACCAGCCAGCCTCCGAACCCGCTGATCCGCGTTTTCCATCGTGTTTTTCTGCGGGGTTTCGTGGTTCCCGTCGGTGCGCTGCTTTCCGATTGCCCGCAGGCCTACCGGTATCTGGCGGATTCCGCCGCCCGTTACTACGGAGCGGAGGAGATGGTGCGGTTTCTCCAGGAGGCCGGCTTCCGGCGGGCCGATGCGAAGCGGATGTTCTTCGGGGCGGCGGCGCTCTACGTGGCCTGGAAATAGGAAACATGTGTCCCGGGAAGAACATTCCGGACTCAGAAACCAGGGAAAAGATGACAGAGCAGATATTCGACGACTGGCCGGATCGTTACGACCGATGGTTTGAAACACCGATCGGCAAACTCGTGCGGGCCTATGAGCAGGAACTGGTCCTGGAGCTGCTGGCGCCCCGGCCCGGCGAGCGGATCCTGGACGTGGGTTGCGGGACCGGCATCTTCACCGCGGGGTTCCTCGCGAAGGGCGCGTCCGTGGTCGGGCTCGACATCTCCCTTTCCATGCTCCGCCGGGCGCAGCGGCGCGCCGGCAAAGCGCCCTTTGTCGCGGTGGCGGGCGATATGGCGAGGCTGCCCTTCGCCGGCGACTCCTTCGACCGCGTGGCCTCCATCACGGCGATTGAGTTCTTCCGGGACGGCGCCGCCGCCGTTGCCGAACTATTCCGCGTGGCGCGACCGGGTGCACCGGTCGTCGTCGCCTCCCTGAACCGCCTGAGCCCCTGGGCCGAGCGGCGGAAGGCTCAGGCGGCAAGCGGCGAGAAGCCGATCTTCCGGAACGCCGTCTTTCGTTCGCCCGGGGAGCTTCTGGCCTGCGCACCCGTCGCAGGCGAGGCCCGGACGGCCATCCACTTCCTCAAGGACGAAGATCCGGAGCGGGCAAGAGCCCTGGAGACCGGGGGGCGCGAGCAGCGCCGGGAAACGGGGGCCTTCGTTGTCGCCCGTTGGATGAAACCATGAAGGCCAATCAACGCGCTTGCCTCCCCCCGGCTTTGGCCGGTTCCGGGACAGGGCGCGCGGGATAGAAAAAGGAAGGTGTCCTTTTGCGCAAACCGTTTTACGGCTGGATCATCGTTGCTGTCGCATTCCTGATCAGCTTCACGGAATCCGGCGTCTTTCAGAATATCCTGTCTATCTTCATGAAACCGATGGTGAGTGAATTCGGGTGGTCCCGGGCTTCCGTCACCGGGGCAATCGCCTTCGGCTCAGTCAGCGGCGGCCTGCTGTCGCTGGCCGTCGGTCCGATGCTCGACCGTTACGGGCCGAGAATGGTGGGCTTCTGGGGGATCCTGTTCCTGAGCCTCGGATTGGTGGCCATGACATTCGTCGGGTCCATCTGGCAGCTCTACCTCTTTTTCGGGGTGGGCCGGATGATCGCCGTGGGGGTGCTGGGACTCGCCGTGTCGGTTTCGGTCGCCAACTGGTTTGTCCGCCAGCGGGGCAGGGCCATGGGGATCGCGCGCATCGGCGACCGTCTCGGCGGCGCCCTTCTTCCGCTGATGGTTCAGTTCTTCATCCTTGCGATCGGCTGGCGGCTGGCATGGAGCGGCCTGGGCATCGTGGTATTCCTGATGTCCGGGATTCCCACGGTGCTTTTCATGCGCCGCAGTCCGGAAGACATGGGGCTCCTTCCGGACGGCGCATCTCCTGCCTCGGCGAAGGTGGCGCTCGAGACCGGCGCTCCGGGCGAGGCCTGCGGCGCGGATTCGGAGCCGGTCTGGACCCGGGCGCAGGCGGCACGGACAAGAACCTTCTGGACGCTCACGTCTGTCTGCAGCCTGATCCCCTTCGCGCAGGCCGGCATCAATTTTCACATCTATCCGTTCCTCACCGACCAGGGGTTCCCGGAAACGACGGCGGTCCTCGTGCTTACGACGATTGCCGTTTTCGGCATGGTGGGATCGGCGCTGTGGGGCATGCTCGCCGAGAAGTTCCGCATCCTGAACCTCCTCGTGGTAAACGTCGCCGTCGGCGGGTTGATATTTGTCCTGCTCTATTGGTCGATCCTGTTCAGGCTGGACGGAGCGCTCGGGATCGGAATCGTGTTCCTGCTGACGGCCCTGCACGGGATCTTCCACGGCGGCAGAATTCCCATGATCCCCATCGTCTGGGCGGATTTTTTCGGGCGCCGGTCTATGGGCAGCATCTTCGGTCTGGCGAATCCATTCTGGTTCGGCGCCAATGCCCTCGGTCCTCTCTTTGCCGGGTTTTGCTTCGATCTGTTCGGCAATTACGCGATTCCCTTCTACTTCTTTGCGGGAGTCTTTGTCCTGTCGGGGCTTGTCACGATCTATCTGCGGCCGCCGCAACACCCCGTCCAGGCTCCGTAAAAGCGTTTCAATGAAATGTGTGCGACAATGCGAATGCCACGATGCCAAGGACGATGGCGACGGCGGCAGTCAATTCCTTCCCCGGCCGGAGAAAGTCTCCCGCTTCCCGTAGAAGGCGGATCTTGATCGATCGTCGGTTCCAATAAACATGCGCCAGTGCGGCCGCAACGAAAATCAGCGCAGACGTGTTATGAATCGTCATGAGAACATGGTAGCCCGTCCCATTGCGAGAAGCAGCCGCGAAGTGGAGCGGAAGTCCGGAAGTCAGGAGAAAGATCGAGGCAATCAGCAATAAAAAAGATGCCAAGGCTTGCTTATGCATGACGGGGTGTTTTGCGTTCATGTTCCCTCCTGCAGGTTTGATTGATCAGCGCGGCTCTGATGTCGGGAATGGTCATCCATGAAAAGGGACAGGTTATTCTCCCGTCCGCAGCCGCTCGTCGATCTTGAAAAACATCAGGAGAAGCGACGCGGCGAGGCAGATGATGCCGATGCTGCGGACGATGCCCGAGATGGGAAATAGGTTGATGAGATAGAAGGCGGTGACGTTGGTGCCGACAAAAGAGCCCATCGTGGAGATGAAGAGGATCATGCCTGCGGTAAGCCTCGTCCGGCGCCGGTATTCCCCGAGGATGCCGATGACGTAAGGCGAGACCATCGCCATGATCGTGATGGGAACGAAAAAGATGACGTTCATGGCCGCCAGTGAACCGTAGCGCACATCGTCGATGGCATTCGAGATGAACTCGCAGACGGGCGGGTGCAGAGAGGGAATCAGGATCACCCAGACGGACCCCGCAGCAAGGAAGAGCAGCAGGGTTCTTACCCGCGCGGTCCTGCGGGCGAAATACCCTCCCAGGACGTAACCCACGGACAGGTGGACCATGATGGAGCTGATGATGCTTCCCCAGATGAAGACGGAGCCGCCGAAATAGGGCGACATCAGATTGGAGGCAAGGATTTCCAGCATCATGATCACGGCACCGAAGAGCACGAGCAGCGCCGAGAACGCGCCGTAGACGACGGTCATCTTGTTCCTCCTACTTTTCCATCAAGAGCAGGTTCGCGGGATTGAAATCGTCCGTCAGGACGGGCGCCTTGCGGATGACGGGATTCGGGTTGATCTTCGCCGCTTCGTAACGGAGGTCGATAAGGCCGATTTTTCCTCCCCGGCGGGCGGCCTCCTGCTGAATCGCTTCAGGCCGGACGGACGGCTTGACCGCCGCGAAGATGATGCAGTTGTCGCTCATCCGTCCCTGGAAGACGAAGACGTGGGGGAAGACCTCCCGGTAGGTTGTCACCTGGGCGTCGAAGAGACGGTTCGAGCGGAACATGTTCTGCGCGACGATGCCGTGCTCCCGGAGACGCGATTTTGCGATCGTCAGGAATTCCTTCGTTGTCATGTGGGCCGGGATATAGTCGGAATTGAAGGCGTCGATCCAGATCTGATCGTAACGCTTTTTGGTCTTCTTCAGGTACTGGCGCCCATCGTCGATCGTGATCGTATGGCCCGCGGGCGTCCGGAAGCCGAAATGCTCCACGGCGAGGCGGTGCACCAGGGGATCCACCTCCACGGTGTCAAGGCGCACGCCGGGCAGGTGGGCGCGGAAAACGGCGGGGATGTATCCGCCGCCGAGACCGATCAGGCAGACCTTTTCCGTCTCCGGCCGGAACAGAAATCCGCCGAAGAACATGGCCGTGTACTCCAGGAGCGACAGGTCGGGTGTCTTCAGGCTGATACAGGTCTGGCGGAGGTCCCGGTGCCGTCCGAAGAGCATGCAGCGCTCATCGTCCGCCTGCCAGATGGTGATGTGGTTGTAAATCGAATCGCCTTCGTAAAGGACCGAGTCCGCGGAAGGGGCGGCCGGGGCCTGCGGCGGCAGAGCCAGGACCAGAAAGAGACACAGGCAAAGGACATCTCGGACACGAAAAGACATGAGGTTCTCCCGGGTTCGTGGGGTTTTGAGCACCGGCAACATAGCACAAAGGCATAGGCCCCGCCAGAGGGGCTTGGAGGCTCTCGTGCGGTCACCGGTACGCTATTGACATGCCGGCGGTCTTCTCTTATCGTCGTTTCATGCAAAGCGGAAGTTGTCATTTCATCAAGGCTGGGTTTGTAAATCCAACATCATCGGGGGAAGGAAGCTGAAGCTTACAATCTTCAACAGATTGATCATCAGTAATTTCCTGATCATCCTTCTTGTGGGCATTATCAGCACCTACACGATTCTTTCCCTGAAGAATCTGAATGGGCTCATCGAATCCGCCATCAAGTACGATGCACGAATCATCAGAGTTGTCGAAGACGCGCTGGATGATCTCTACAGCATGAACGCTGCGCACGACAAATATCTCATCTCCGGAGATCCGGACTACCTCCGGCAGTTCGGCCAGATCAGAAATGATTTCAGGCAAAGAATCCAGGAACTGTCCGGCCTGGCAGACGCCGGGACGGGGAACGGTTTGCTGGCGGACGTTGAAAGATTCTACGGGCAATACGATGCATTGCTTCAAGGGCGAAAGACGTCCACAGGCGAGCAGCCGGAGCGGGGAAAAAGCCGCCGTTTTTCCGTGAACAGGAGGGAGGAAATTACCAGGAACATCGATCAGAAAC
The DNA here is from genome assembly GCA_002428445.1 of Syntrophaceae bacterium UBA6109. The sequence continues at coordinate 19,366 of DIWJ01000049.1, read as the reverse complement.
TGCGCAGCCTATCGAAGCTCTCTGCAGAAAACAGAGATTCAAAACTGGCGCAGTCCAGAGATATGGCCGCGCAGATTGCCCAGGTCAGCATCCTTGCGGTCATGATCGTTGTTCTGCTTGTCCTTGTCATAACCTTTATCAATGCCCGGAAAATCAATCTGCCGATCAAGCTGCTCAGAGAAAGGACGAAAGATATTGCCTGCGGAAAATTTGAAGAAGCGCTGCAGATATCCTCTCCGCCCGAAATCGGAGAATTGGCGGGTGCATTCAATGTCATGTGCGATCGGCTGAAGGAACTGGATCAGATGAAAATTGATTATATCAGCCATCTGTCCCATGCATTACGTACGCCCCTGACGGTCATCAAGGAAGCGTCATCGATGCTTCAGCAAGGGGTATTCTCCCATCTTCCCGAGAAGCAGGAAGAATTGTTCCGGGTGGTCAAGGAAGAATGCGAAAGACTGATCGCTTCCGTCAACCGGATCCTTGACTTTTCACGCATGGAAGCCGGAAAGATGAATTTTTCTTTCACCAGTGCGGAGATAAGCCCTGTCATAGAAAGAAGCCTCTTGAAGCTCTCGCCGCTGTTCCAGAAGAAAAGAATTCGCATCGTTCGAGAAATGCCGCGGCAGATTCCTCTGCTGAGGATGGACATTGAGAGAATTGAAGAAGTGCTGGAAAATTTATTGAGCAACGCCTGGAAGTACACGCAGGAAGGAGGAACGATCACGGTTTCTGCCGTTCACGACAGCGAAAAAGGGGCAACGGAAATATCCGTAACAGACAACGGCATGGGGATTCCCGAAGACGGATTGCAGCAGGTATTCGATAAATTCAAGCGTGTCGACGACCGCAGGGGCGCCATCATGGGCACCGGTCTGGGACTGGCGATCGTTCGGCATATTGTCAATACGCATGGAGGCCAGATATGGGTAAAGAGCAAGATAGGCGATGGAAGTACCTTTACCTTCTCCTTGCCTGTGTCATCATAGCCCCGGTTCTCTTGTCCGGGTGCGCCCACGTTTATGAAGAACTGATCACGAAATCGGATTTTGAGCAGGCTGAACTTTTTGTAAGGCAGGGAGACTACGAAACGGCTGCGAGTAAATATGAGCAGATTCTTGTGCAGCACCGCTCTTTCGGCGACGCGGCTCTTTTTCAGATAGGCATCATTCATGTGTTGCCGCGAAATCAGCACAGAGACTATCAGAAGGCCCTGGAAGCTTTTCAACGGCTTCTGAACGATTATCCGTTAAGCAGGTACGGGCGCGACAGCGCCGTATTGGTTTCTCTGATCGATGAGATTTCGACCAGGGATGAAAAAGCGGGCACACAACGCAAACAGATCGGCGAGCTCGAACAGCGGGTGACTTCTCTTATCGATGAGATTTCCGGCCGGGACCAAAAGGTGGGTGCGCAAAGCAAACAGATCGATAAGCTCGAGCAGCAGGTGGGGGATATGGAAAAGAAGCTGGAGCAAATGAAGGAAGTTGATATGCGTTTGAAGCAAAAGAAAAAAAGGCTTCCTTAAGATTTCTTGACCGTCAGAAGGAAGCGGAATGAATCCGGCGGCGAGCGAATGACGTTCAAGATCCCTTCCTTGGGGATCGAAGATTCTCCGGAGCTTGCTCCGGAGAGCTTCAATGGAAGGGCAGGTTACGAGGCCGATGATGGACAGACTCCTGGTTGTCGATGATGATTTGAATATTCTGAAAGTGCTGAAGATGAGGCTCGAATCCGAGGGTTTTCAGGTCGAAACCGCATCGGATATTGCCGCGGCAAAAAATCTGGTGATGAAGAACGAATACGAACTGGCCATTCTCGACATGAAGTTCTCAGGCGGCAGCGGAATTGAACTCATGAAAAATATCCGTGAAGTGGATCCCGACCTTCCTGTCATCATCCTGACCGCCTACGGAACCATTGAAACTGCTGTAGAAGCCATGAAGGAGGGCGCTTATATCTATCTGACAAAGCCCTTCGATCATCGGGAACTTCTCTTGCAGATTAAAAACGGCATCGAGAAGTCAAGGCTTTCCCGGGAAGTCAAACGGCTGAGAAGTATCCTCAATCAGGATCGCAGTATCCAGGGTATCATCGGCCGCAGTGAAGTGATGAAGCGGGTCCTTGATCTGACGGCGCTGGCGGCGCAGTCAGACTCCAATGTCTTTATCAGCGGCGAAAGCGGTACGGGAAAGGGGATGATTGCCCGGGCGGTACATCAATTGAGCGGCAGAAAAGACAAGCCTTTCGTCGCCCTCAATTGCGCCGCCATTCCGGAGACCCTGCTCGAAAGCGAGCTTTTTGGTTTTGAAAAGGGCGCCTTTACCGGCGCCTCGAGCAATAAGAAGGGCTTTTTCCTGCAGGCCGACGGGGGGACGATCTTCCTTGATGAAATATCCGAGATTCCCCCGCCCATGCAGGGCAAGCTCCTGAAGGCGCTGGAAGACAGGGAATTTTATCCGCTCGGCGCTCAAAAGACGGTCAAGGTGGATATCCGCATCGTCTCCGCCTCCAACAAGGATATCGACAAGGAGGTTGAGGACGGCAGTTTCCGCAAGGATCTTTTCTACCGGATACGCGTGATTCCCATCAGGATGCCCCCTTTGAGAGAGCGTAAAGAAGATATCCCTCTCCTGGTCGAGCATTTTCTGGAAAAATCAGCGGCGAAGATGAACAAGAAGATCAAGAATATGACGGCCGAGGCGCTGAAGAAGATCATGATCTATTCCTGGCCTGGCAATGTCCGGGAACTGGAGAATGTGATCGAATGCGCGGCCGTAATGGCCAGAGGCGAAGAAATTCAGGACGAAATGCTGATTATCACGAACCAGAAAATGCATGAAAGCGTCTTCCGGCCGTTTCGGGAATCCAAACAGGATTTCGAGCGCAACTATCTCATTGAGCTCATGAAGATCAGCAGAGGCAATGTCAGCCAAGCGGCCAAACTGGCCGGCAAGTACCGGGCCGATCTCTATGCATTGCTGGAGAAATACAACTTGAACCCGCTGGAGTTCCGGCAGGACTGAAGGAAAAATCATCCACTGGATATCTGCTGTATTCATGCCACCTTAGGTCTGTCAGCCTCCGCTCATCTGTATGACAATCCATACATGTTCCTGCGCAGCCGCCGCTTCTTCGAAGAAGTCTGTAAGTAACAATGTAAATTAAGTCAACTAGTTATATGCGTAACTTGGCTCCTGGCACGTGCCTTGCCTTAATATCAGGCAGGAGAAATGGATGCAAGGGAGGCTCGCAACATGAGGAACTATCCTTCGACGCCCTGGAACATCGCTCATCAATATCGGCTGTGCAGGTTCATCGCGGCTGCATTTGTCGCCGCGGCGATTTTATGCGTCACGAATGTGTCGTCTGCTGCAGAAAAATTGCAGAAATATCAAGTCGTTGCCGTTAACGAGAAGGCGTACCTCGTGGACACCACGACGGGCTTTACCTGGATACTGACTTATCGCACCATCGCTACGGGAAGAGAACCTGTCGCCATACCGTACAAGTTCATCAAGATATCTCCTGCGAATTCGAGGGAATTCATTGTGGAAACAGATCAAGGAGTTACAACACTGCCCAACGGAATCCAATAGAAGCGTCCCTTGCGCATTTTACCCGAAACCTGCCCGGCAGCGGGGACGGAATAGAGATGAAGAATCCATTGTTCAACGTTTCAGATGGGTAGGGAGGTCTGTCGTGAAACTGCTCGTTGTCGACGATTACGCGGAAATCGTGAACCTGCTGTCTTCTTATCTCGAGCTGTCGGGCCATGAAATAGACAAGGCCCTGAATGGCGGGGAAGCCGTAGAGCTGTTGCGAAACAACTCCTATAACGTTGTGATTACCGACGCCGAAATGCCCGGGATGAATGGGATGGAATTATGTAAATTCGTCAAATCCCAATTTTCCACCACTTACGTCGTCGGCCTGAGCGGTTCTTTCAGCTCTCTGAAGGGACTCAAGGCCGCGGGTGCCGATATCTGCTTTTCCAAACCCTTCGACATCTGCAGAATCGAAGAAATCATCAAAAAAAGATCATCTCTCCTGTCCGATCCGGGAGCGCCGTCCGGCATAAACGACTCCGGCCGCCTGCGCATGCCGGCTTATCCCTGCCGGGAGGGTCGCTGTTTACCGGCGCCCTCAAGGCGGCCCTTGCTCCGGTCAAACCCCGTTCAGGTCGACCAGGGGGCCGTGCTTCAGGATTGGCAACTCATAACGGAAAGGGCAGTACGATGAAGCACTTTCTGATTGCCCTGGCGATCGTCCTTGCCTCTGTTGCGGCGCACGCCGCCGACGTAGGCGTATCCATCAGTGTGGGGCAGCCCGGTTTTTACGGCCACATCGACATCGGCGATTTCCCCCCGCCGCAGGTCATCCACCGGAGGCCCGTCGTAGTTCGGCCGCCGCACGGCACGATCGTGGAAGAACCCGTCTACCTGCACGTTCCTCCCGGTCACGCGAAAAATTGGCGCAAGCATTGCCATAAGTACGATGCCTGCGGCAGGCCCGTCTATTTCGTAAAGAACAGATGGTACAGCGATGTCTACGTTCCGCAGTACCGGGAGAGGCACGAAAGACGTGACAGACGACCCGACCGCGGCCACGGGGCGGATAGAGACCGCGACAAAGACCGCGGGCACGGCAGATAAGGAGACGGCGCCGGTCGCGGCAGAGATGATGGAACGGGAAACAGCGATCAGGCATCCGGGGCAATCCGAAGGCCAGGGGAAAAGGGAATCATGAGGGCGGATGCCATGGGCATCCGCCGCAGGGGCCGTAACCATTTTATCCGAAGGACATGACGATGGAAAACATGAAAGATCTTTATCATCAGTATCTGGACCAGGTTATGGTCTGGTACAGCGGCCTGGAGCAGTTGTACCAGTATGGCGTGCTGTTTCTGTTCATGGTAGTCGGTTTTTTTCTTTTCGCCGGCCTTTTTTTATCCCGGCGAATCTCAAGATAGCATCTGAACGCGTCCTGTCGCCCCGGTCTTGACGGGGAGGAATCCCCCGGCGAGACCGCTTTCCGGCCCTTCAGCGCCCGGCCCAGCGGCGATGTTGACGGACCCCTTTCATGGGGAAACGTCGACATCGGCTTCCCCCGCGGCCGGGCTCCCTCCTCAGCAGAAAAGACAATACCCAACTTGTCAGCCGAACGCGGGGAATACCCCGGCAGCGGCGTCAGCCCCCCGCCGCGAACGCGTTGACAAGGAGGGGGCGATGCGGTAACGGTAATCGCATCCCGGATAGAAATGCATGAGCAAGGGATGTGGAGCATCCATGAACAAAAGATCATCTGCGGGATACTTGATTCGTCTGGCCTTCCTCCTCGCGGCCGTCTCCCTCGCAGGGTGCGCGGAACTGACGGGCGGATTCAATGATACGGGGCTGCAGGAACTGGCGTCCGTGCAGGACGTCCGCGAATATCAGACGACGTTCGGCCGCATGCGGATCGGTTTCGAGGGGACGATTGCGAAGGGCGTCTACGAATACCGGCAAGGGTCGGTCCACGGGAACCTTCAGGACAATGTCCTTTCGGGCACATGGAGGGAAGGGGCAGCCTCCGGCAGCTTCACCTTCACCTTCTCGGCGGACTTCACCAGCTTCCAGGGCCACTGGACACCGGGCTACAACGAATGGAAGGGGCAGCTCATTTTCGGCCGGAGCGGGCCGCCGACCAGCGGGACCGTTGCATCCCCGACCCTTCCTCCTCCTCCCTCTCCTTTTCACCCGGCGATGGAGCAGGAAATGCAGGGTGTCAGGGACGTCCGCGAGTATTCGACGACCTTCGGCCGCATGCGGATCGGTTTTGAAGGAACGACGGCGAAGGGCGTCTACGAATATCGCCAGGGGACCGTGCGCGGCAGCCTTCAGGGCAATGTGCTGACCGGCGTCTGGAAGGAGGGAACTGCGGAAGGCGCTTTTGTTTTCCATTTTTCGTCTGACTTCGGCAGTTTCTCGGGGACGTGGCAGCCGGGCAACAAGCCCTGGACGGGGACCCTCACGGCGGGAAGCCGGGGATCGCCGGGGACGGCCGTGGCCTCGGTTCGTCCGCCGGCGTCCGGGTCTTCGGACAAGAAGTCCGATGTCGACCATGTCCCCGCGCTTCGTCCGCAGACCAACCGCAACGCGCACGCGATCGTGATCGGAATCGAGCAGTACCGTCAGAAACTGCCGCGGGCCGATTTCGCAGTGCGCGACGCCCGCGTCGTTTCGGAGTATCTCGTCAAGGTCCTGGGTTATCCCGAGGAAAACATCGTCACGCTCATCAACGAGCACGCCGCCATGGGCGACTTCGTGAAGTATTTCGAGAAATGGCTTGCGAACAACGTCGAGAAGGACGGCACGGTTTTCGTCTACTTCTCCGGGCACGGGGCGCCGAATCCGCGGACCGGAGATGCATACCTGGTCCCTTACGACGGCGATCCATCCTTCATTGAGCAGACGGGCTATCCCCTCCGGCGGCTGCACGAGGCCCTGGGCGCTCTTCCCGCCCGGGAAGTGATCGTCACCCTGGATTCGTGCTTTTCCGGCGCGGGCGGGAAGTCCGTCCTCGCCAAGGGGGCCCGGCCTCTCGTCATGAACCTCCAGGAGAGCCTGCCGCCGTCGCAGAAGATCGTCATGCTGTCGGCCGCAGCCGGAGACCAGATCAGCTCGACCTATGAGGAAAAGAGCCACGGCCTGTTTACGTATTTTCTGCTGAAAGCGATCAAGGAGCGGGCCGAGGCGGGACGGGACGTTGCGCTGGAGATCGGAGATCTTTTCGCCGAAGTCAAACCGCAGGTCGAACGGGTCGCGCGGAAGCTCTACAACAACGAGCAGACGCCGCAGATCATGAATCCCTCCGGCCGGAAGACAAACCTGCGCTGAACGTCGGGACCATTCACCGCGTCATCATCAGCTTCTGTTCTTCTTTCGGAACGTACCACTTGATGAAGTTGTAGCCGATCCCGATCGGGGCGGGCTCGACGCCCCGGAACCGCGCGGAGATGATGGGAAGCGCATCCGGCACGTACAGGAACGTGTAGGGCTGCTCTTCGGCCAGGATCTCCTGGATGCGGTCATAGGCCCGCTTGCGCGACTTCATGTCGAAGGTGCTGCGCCCCTTCTCAAGCAGATCGTCCAGTTCCTCGTTCCGGTAGGAAATGAAGTTCAGCGCATCCGGCCCCGTCTTGCTCGAATGCCACACGTCATAGAGATCCGGGTCCATGGGGATGGTCCAGCCCAGGATCGTCGCATCGAAGCGGCGTTTGTTGATGAAGTCCGTGACAAAGGCGGCCCACTCCACGATGCGGATCTTGACGCGGATTCCGAGGTCGGCCAGTTGCCGCTGGATGATCTCCGCGCATTTCGCCCGGACCTCGTTGCCCTGGTTGGTGATGATCTCGAAAACAAACGGTTCACCGTTCCGGGTGAGGATTCCCTCGCTGTTCCGTTCCTTCCAGCCCGCCTCCGCCAGAAGCGCCTTCGCCCTGGCGGGATCGTAGGGATAGGGCTTGAGGTTTGCGTTATACGCCCAGGTGCCCGGCTTGAGGGGGCCGGTGGCCGGCTGTCCAAGGCCGAGCAGCACCCCGCGGATGATCTCCTCCCGGTCGATGGCGTAGGTGATGGCCTGCCGGACCCGCTTGTCGGCGAAGAGGGGGTTCTTCAGGTTGTAGCCCAGGTAGCTGTAAGAGAAAGAGAGGTAGCGATACTTCCGGAAGTTCTTCCGGAAGAGGTTGTTCTCGGTCTGTCTCGTATACTGCAGGGGGCTTAAATTCATCCGGTCCACGCCGCCCGCCCGCAGCTCCAGGAACATCGTCGCCGTATCCGGGATGATCCGCATCACGTAGCCGTCGATATACGGCCGTCCCTCGTAGTAGTCGGGATTGGAGATGAGGACGATCTTCTGTCCCGTGACCCATTCCCTGAAGCGGTAAGGTCCCGTTCCCACGGGCTCACGGGAGAGAGAGCTCTTCGTGATGTCCTTTCCCTCGAGCAGGTGGGCGGGAAGTACGGCGCTTCCCCAGCTCATCAGCGCCGGGGCAAAGGGCCTGTCATAACGGACGCGGACGGTGAAATCGTCCAGCGCAACGATCTCTTTGACCTTGAGGAAATCCCCCGCGTAGGCAGTGGGCGTCTTGGGGTCGATCGTGACCCGGTAGGTGGCCAGGACGTCGCGGGCTGTGAAGGGGCGGCCGTCATGCCACTTTACGCCCTTTCTCAGGTGGAAGGTGATCTCCAGGCCGTTGCGCGCGATTTCCCAGGATTCGGCGAGGTCGCCGACGATGTTCACGTCCTTGTCGAATTTGACGAGGCCGTTGTAGATCAGTCCGGCAATGCTGTGGGAGGTGTTGTCGGAAGCGAGGATCGGGATCAGGTTGCTGGCATCGCCGATGGAGCCTTCCACCATGATGTCGCCGCAGGCCGGGCCGGAATCGGAAGAACCCGACTGCGCCGGAGAAGAGGCCGGTTTCTCCGGCGAGCCGCATCCCGCCACGGCAAGGACGACAGCGGCGAAGAGGAGAAGGAACACTCGGGCAGGTCGCATCATATCCGGCACTCTAACGCACCGTCCCCGTGCCTTGCAACGGGAAAGTGAGGGTGGGCGACCGGGAGCACGATGATCCTTTGTCATTGACACACGATAATGGATATTATACGTCTCCTTCAAAGGGAAGCTCCCGGCAACCTTGAAGAACCCGCCGCTTCTTCCCGTACCGATCCGCCTCCGCCGATGAACCCGGCGGAGCTCAGTTGCATTCCACAAAAAACACAGAGCCTGAAGGAGGGCTTTTGAAGAAAGCAACCATCGCACCCATTATTCTCATGGCACTCATGGTTCTTGCAGCCAGCTCCCATTTCATGAACAAAGAATTCCCTGAGGAGGATGCCCTGCAGTCGGTCAAGGCTCCCGAATACAGGGAGATTGCGGGCAATATCCAGAAGGGCGAGACGCTCTCCGACATCTTCCAGAAATATGAAATTGAAGCGAAGCAGCTTTCCAAGATGAGAGAGGCGTCCGCAAATTTGCATAGGTTGAGGGATCTGTATCCGGGCCGGCCATACAAAATACTCCTCGATGACCGCAATCGGGTAAATGCATTCACCTATTGGATCGACGACGATACGATCCTCAACATCCTGAATACCGGCGAAGGTTTTTGCGCAGAAAAGACGGTCGTGCAATATGAAAAGAGGACCGAGTATATCGGCGGCGTGATAAGGGACAATCTCGTTTCATCCATGGGTAGCGAAAACGGCGGATTGATGCTGGCCCTCCGCTTGTCGGATATTTTTGCCTGGGATATCGATTTTACAGCAGATATCAGAAACAACGACCTGTACAAGATCGCCGTGGAAGGTCTTTACCTGGATGGCGAATTCAAGAAATTTGGCGACATTGTCGCAGCCGAATTTGTCAACAACGGCCGGACCTTCAGGGCCTATCGATACGAGATGAACGGCAAAGCCGACTTCTATGACGAGGAAGGGAGGTCCATGCGGAAGGCCTTTCTCAAGGCGCCGTTAAACTTCCGGCGGATCAGTTCCTTTTTTTCCAGGCAACGGAAGCATCCGTTGCTGAAGATCTATCGTCCACATCACGGTCTTGACTACGTTGCTCCGGCCGGGACGCCGGTTTCCACAGTCGGCGACGGCAAGGTTGTTTTTGCCGGCCGCAAAGGGCAGTACGGAAAGCTCGTCATCGTCAAACATCGAAACGGCTACAAGTCATACTACGGCCATCTGTCGGGGATTGCGGAAGGCATTCGGACCGGAAGGCATGTGGAACAGGGGCAGCTCATCGGCTATGTCGGGGCAACCGGCCTCGCAACGGGACCGCATCTTCACTATGAAATGCGCATCGGCGACAAACCGCTGAATCCGCTTTCCGTAAAAATTCCGAGAGAGGGGTCCGTTCCTAAAATCATGATGGCCGAATTCATTCAACTCAGAAGGAACGCGGACACGGAGTTCGCATCGAGCAAATTCGCGAGTCCTGCGCCGGCAGGAAGCGGTGCGCTGCCCTATTCCGAGTGAACTGCCGCCGGGCCAGCCCGATGACTTCCCGACCGCTTGGCCGCCGGCCGCCTCCAACCGTGATCGGCGTTCCGTATCACTGGACGGACGGGGCAAGAGTTGAGGTACGGGACCTTTATCCTTGACAGCGGTGAAACCCCTTTCCTATACTTCGTCAACCGCCGGGGGAATCGAACCCGATCCACCGCCGGCGTTTCGACCGGGCCAGACGAGCGGAATCATGGAACGCAACGCGGATCCTCCCCCCAACGTCCCCCGGAGACGACCGTCGGAACGGCGCGAGCGTCTCCATCTTGGCGCGGCATCCGCCTGGGACGTCCTGGCCGATGCCGTCGCGAATTTCAAGCAGAACGGGGATGTCAACCAGGCCGCTGCGATCGCCTTTTACGCCATCCTTTCCGTCCTTCCCCTCATCATCCTCACGATCATTGTGGCCGGCAAGATTTTCGGCAGCCACCCGCAAATCCAGGAAGACCTGATCACGGCAATCCGCGGCGTCCATCCGTACTTCTCCGGAGACCTCATCAAACAGCTGGGCGGAATCGAGCAGAAACAGCACATCCTCGGATGGGCCGGCATCATCGGTCTCGTATGGCTGTCGGCGGCGATCTTCAGTGCCATGGAAAAGGCGATGAACGCTATCTTCCGGTCGCAGCGGCCGCGAAAATATCTCGCGGGCAAGATCTTGGCGATCGCGATGATCCCCACGGGGTGGCTTGTCGGCGCGGCGAGCATCGCGATCACCTATATCGGGACGCTTCTGGCCGGGCAATCGCTACTCGGCGCGGGGGCCGGCTCCGTCGGGTCCGCCCTGCACGGCTTCCTGTTCCGGTATGTTGCGCCCTATTTGCTGACGGTCCTCTTCTTCACCGTCCTCTACCGCATCATCCCCACGGCGCGCGTGAGTCTCGGAAACGCGCTTGCCGGCAGTGCGATCTTCGCGCTTCTGATGGAAGCGGCCAAGAATTTCTTCACCTGGTACATCTCCTCCCACACCCGCTACAACGTGATCTTCGGTTCCCTGGAAACGTTGGTCATCCTCGTTCTGTGGGTCTTTTACGTCGCGATTATCCTTCTGTTCTGCGCGGAACTCATCTCCTCCTACCAGCGCCGGGATCTTCTCCTCGTGGAAAAGGTTTTCCTGAAGGCAGCGTCGCGGCGCTTGAAGACCGATGAGCGCCTTTTCCGAAAGTTCGGGCGCGTCTTTCCGGAAGGGTCGTACGTTTTCCGCGAGGGCGACACGAGCAGGAACCTCTTTTATGTGATGGGCGGCCGCATCCGGCTGGAAAAGGAGGCGGGCCGGATCAGGAAGACGCTCGCCGACATCGGGCCGGGATCGTATTTCGGCGAAATGGCCGCGCTGATCGAAGCGCCGCGCACTGCCTCGGCGATCGCGGCCGAAGACAGCCGCCTGGCCGTCATCGGCGGCGACACCCTGCGGGACGTCCTCAGGGAAAACAGCGAGGTGTCCCTGTTCATGCTTCGGGAGTTTTCCCGCCGGCTGAAACAGACCACGACCTCGCTGGACGAACTGGCCCACTCCCGGATCATCCTGCTCATCCTCCTGCACTGCATGGAGATCCGCCCGGATGATTCCTCAGCGGACCTGATGCCCGATCTCGTTCGTTTCACCGGGAAGGGGCCGGAAGAACTGGCCGAAGTCTTCCGCGAGCTGCGGGAGACGGGTGTTCTGATCATGGATGGGGAGCGGATCTGCGGCTGCAATCGGGAAAAGGCCCGGGGCTTCCTGGGTACTCAAGTTTTGCATCAGGTTGCCGATACAAAAACATAAGGAAATCCGCGCTCGACAAGCCGCGCATTCTCTTGATCCGGCTGCAGCGGGGGGGTGGAAGTCGCATGGATGTTCGGTACATCAATCCCTTTCTCAACGGTACCATCGAGGTCCTTCGGAAAATGGCCTTTGTCGAGCCCACTCCGGGGAAACCCTATGTCAAGAAAGACGAGACTGCCGAGGGCGACGTATCGGGCATCATCGGCATCACGGGAGACGCCATCGGATCGCTCGCCATTTCCTTCAGCGAGCCCTGCATCTGCGGCGTCGTCAACAGCATGCTCGGGGAAAACTTCCGGGAGATCAACAAGGACATCTTCGACGCCGTCGGGGAAGTGACCAACATGATCTCCGGCGTCGCCCGGACCTTTCTGGAAAAGGAGGGCTACATCGTTTACGCGGCGATTCCGACGGTCGTCTACGGGCGGAAACACTACATCCGCCACATCCTCAGCAGTCCGAGCATCGTCATTCCCTTCGCGACCGAGAGCGGCGGTTTCTTCGTGGACGTGTGCATCCGCCTCGAGACCGCGGAAGATGTCCAGAGAAGGGACCGCTTCAATCCGCTGCTCAATGGCACCTTCGCGGAAGTGCAGCCCGTTGCGGAGGCCGCAACTCCTCTTCCCGCGCCGGGCGCAGCGGCCCGGGAAGAGGCTCCGCAGGCCGCCTCTCCGGCCCCGGCGTCCAGAAAGGTGCCGCAGGACCCGAAGGAGAAGCTGGAGTTCTACAAGACCCTGCTGGGCGAGAATGTGGCGGCCCGCGAAGCCGTCCTGAAGACCATGCAGGACAACCCCTTTATGGACGTCGAGAAAAGGAAAAAACTCAAGCGGATTCTTCCCGCCTACGACGCGAAGATCAAACGGCTCAAACTCGACATCGCCGCCCTCCAGATGATCTCCAGCATGTCCAAGGATGACCTTGATCATCCGAAGCTTGTCCGCCATTTTCAGCATTACGACGACCGGAAGAAGCGATAAGCATCCGCCCGCCGTTGAAGCTCTCCGGAGCAAGCTCCGGAGAATCTTCGATCCCCAAGGAAGGGATCTTGAACATCTTTCGCTCGCATCCCCCCCGCGGCAAGCCGCAGGGAATGCGCTCGCTGCCGGATTCAGGCCTCCAGAAGTTTCGGCTCTTCCCCCAGATAGGGAATCGCGACGCGGAGCTTCTTCAGGGCCTGCTTTTCGATCTGCCTCGCCCTCTCCCGCGTGATGTTGTACTTATCACCGATTTCCTGGAGCGTCAGCGGCACATCCGCCATTACCCGGTTCTTGATGATGAAGATCTCCTTTTCCGAAAGCACCGAGAGAGCCCCCGTGATGTTTTGCTGAACGAGTTCCTTCTCCTCTTTCCGGATCAGGGACTCCTCCTGATCCTCGCCTTCATAGACCAGGAAATCCAGATGGGAAGACTCCCCGTCATCGCTGACGGCGGCATCCAGAGACAAGTCGCGATTGGACATTCGCATGTCCATTTCTTCGATCTCGTGAGTCTTGACGCCAAGTGTTTCGGCAATCTCGGCGAATTCCGGGTGCCTCTCCGCCATCGTTTCCAGGCGTTTCCGCGCCTGTCCGAGCTTGAAGAAAAGCTTCCGTTGCGCCTGCGTTGTGCCGATCTTCACGAGGCTCCAGGATTTGATGACAAAGTTCTGGATGTAGGCCCGTATCCACCACACGGCGTAGGAGATGAGGCGGTAGCCGCGGTAAGGGTCGAACTTCTTGACGGCGTGCATGAGGCCGATGTTCCCCTCCTGGATGAGGTCGGGAAGCTTCACGCCGTAGTTGCGGTACTCGTGGGCGATCTTGACGACGAAACGCAAATTGGAAACGATCAGCTTCTCCGCGGCTTCGAGATCGTTGAATTTTTTCAACCGCACGGCGAGGGCGAATTCTTCTTCCGCCGTCAGGATGGTAAACTGGTTGATTTCAGCAATATAGAGATCGAGTGTTCCCGCTACAATCGGCAGTTCCAAAGATTATCCTCCCGTTTTTACAGCAATTCCATAATGTTACTTTATATGCCAAGGCTCGTACGCTCGTCAAGGTCTTTATGTCCGAGTCCGTCCCGGCGCTCCCCCGGAGCGCCTTGACAGCTCCTGCGGCTGTGCTTAACTTACGCGCGATACTGTAGCGGTCTGAAACGGAAATTCCGCAGACCGCGATCGCGAAAAATACCGCAAAAGGAAAATGTGTTTTTCGTTCTCCGTCGTCATCGGGACGGCCATGCCGCGTGAGGAGGAACCATGAGGTTCGATAAATTTACGCTGAAGGTCCAGGAGGCTGTTCAGGACGCGAATGCCATCGCCGCTTCATACGGCCACCAGGCAGTCGATGTCGAACATCTCCTGGTTTCACTTCTGAAACAGACGGAAGGCATTATCCCCGAGATCCTGAAGAAGGTCGGGGCCGATCCGGCGTCCGTGGACCGGGATCTGAAGAAGATCCTCGATCGCACCCCGCGGGTTCAAGGTCCCGGGGCGGGCCAGGCCTACATCACTCCGCGCCTGAACCGCGTTCTGGAAAGCGCTTTTACCGAAGCGCAGCGTCTCAACGACGAATACGTCAGCGCCGAACACGTTCTGGTCGCCGCCGCCGAGGACAAGGAAGGAAACTCCGGCCGAATCCTCCAGCAGGCGGGAATCAACCGGGATTCCATTTTCCGCGTCCTCGTGGAAATCCGCGGGAACCAGCGGGTGACGGATCCCAATCCCGAGGAGAAATATCAGGCCCTCAAGCGTTACGCCCGGGACTTCAACGAGCTCGCGCGTAAGGGTTCTTTCGATCCGGTCATCGGCCGGGACGAAGAGATCCGCCGCGTCATGCAGGTCCTCTCCCGGAGGACGAAGAATAACCCGGTCCTGATCGGCGAACCGGGCGTCGGCAAGACGGCGATCGTGGAGGGATTGGCTCAGCGGATCATCAATGGGGACGTTCCGGAAAACCTCAAGGACAAGCGCGTGATCGGTCTGGATATCGGGGCGCTGGTGGCCGGTGCGAAGTACCGCGGGGAATTCGAAGACCGCCTGAAAGCGGTGTTGAAGGAAGTGACGGGCGCGGAAGGACAGATCATCCTCTTCATCGACGAGATCCACACCGTCGTGGGCGCCGGCGCCGCGGAAGGCGCCGTCGACGCCGCCAACATGCTCAAGCCCGCCCTTGCCCGCGGCGAACTGCACTGCATCGGCGCGACGACGCTCAACGAATATCGCAAGCATATCGAAAAAGACCCCGCTCTGGAGCGGCGCTTCCAGCCGCTGCTGGTGAAAGAACCGTCCGTGGAGGACACGATCGCCATTCTTCGCGGCCTGAAAGAGCGTTACGAAGTTCATCACGGCGTGCGGATCACGGATGCGGCGATCATCGCCGCGGCAACGCTCTCCAATCGCTACATCAGCGACCGCTTCCTGCCGGATAAGGCCGTGGATCTGATCGATGAGGCCGCTTCAAGGCTCCGCATCGAACTGGACAGCCTTCCCACCGAGATCGACGCCATCAGCCGCAAGGTGATCCAGTTGGAGATCGAGCGTCAGTCCCTGACAAAGGAAACGGATCCGACCGCCGCCGAACGCCGGGAGAAGATCGACAAGGAGCTGGCGGAACTGAAGGAATCCATGGACGCCATGAAACTCCATTGGACCGGGGAAAAAGACGCCATCAAGAAGATCCAGTCCATCAAGAGCGGAATGGAACAGCTGAAGAACGACGAAATGAACGCCCAGCGGGCCGGCGATCTCGCCAAGGCGGCCGAGATCCGTTACGGGAAACTCGTCGAGCTGAACCGGGATCTCGAACGGGAGCACCAAGCCCTCGCCGACATCCAAAAAGACAAGAAGATGCTCAAGGAAGAGGTGGAGGCGGAAGATGTGGCCGAAGTCGTAGCCCATTGGACCGGCATTCCCGTGACGCGGATGCTGGAGGGCGACGTCCAGAAGCTCATCCACATGGAAGAGCGTCTGCGGCAGAGGGTGGTCGGCCAGGACGAAGGAATCGCGGCTGTATCCAGCGCCCTGCGCAGGGCCCGATCGGGCCTGCAGGATCCGAACCGGCCGATCGGGTCCTTCATCTTCATGGGACCCACGGGGGTCGGCAAGACGGAACTGGCGCGCGCCCTCGCGGAGTTCATGTTCGACAACGAACAGGCAATGGTCCGCATCGACATGTCCGAATACATGGAGAAGCACTCCGTCGCCCGCCTCATCGGGGCGCCGCCCGGCTATGTTGGTTACGACGAAGGCGGCCACCTGACCGAGGCGGTCCGCAGGAGGCCCTATTCGGTTCTGCTCTTCGACGAGATCGAAAAGGCGCATCCCGACGTTTTTAACATCCTGCTGCAGATCCTCGACGACGGCCGGCTCACCGACGGCCACGGCCGCACGGTGGATTTCAAGCAGACGATCGTCATCATGACCTCGAATGTCGGAAGTACGTGGATGCAAGACACGTCGTTGTCCGAGGAGGAAAAAAGATCGCGGGCGGCGGAGGTCCTGCGCTCAACCTTCAAACCGGAATTTCTGAACCGGATCGACGATATCATCACGTTCCGGTCTCTCGAACGGAGCGATATCGACCGGATCATCGACATCCAGATCGCACTCCTTTCGAAACGATTGGCGGAGCGGAAATTGAGCCTGGAATTGACACCCAAAGCGAAAACGGTTATAGCCGATGCGGGATACAGTCCCGTCTACGGCGCAAGACCGCTGAAGCGGGTCCTGCAGAAATTGATTCTCGATCCCCTGGCGTTCCGGATTCTCGACGGCGAATTTGCCGAAGGGGATACCGTCGTTGCCGATCTCGGCAAGGGAAACGAGATTGCCTTGCGAAAGAAGAAAAAATAACAGGGAGGAAATATGAACGGCATCAAAACGGGCTTGTTGTTGGGAGCCCTGACGGGTCTCCTGATGTTGATCGGAGGCTGGTTTGGAGGAAACAACGGGGTGATGATCGCCTTCCTTTTTGCGGCGGTGATGAACCTCGGCGCGTACTGGTTTTCGGACAAGATCGTCCTTTCCATGTACAAGGCCCGGGAAGTGAGCGAACGGGAGGCCCCCGAACTCTATCGAATCGTAAAGGACCTGGCCTTGAAGGGCAACCTGCCCATGCCCCGTGTCTTCATCATCCCCGGCGATACGCCGAATGCTTTCGCTACAGGCCGCAACGAACACCATGCCGTGGTAGCGGTCACGGAAGGAATCCTGCGGATTCTGGACCGGGACGAACTGGAAGGCGTGGTCTCCCATGAGCTCAGCCATATCAAGCATCGCGACATCCTGATCGGTTCGATCGCCGCAACGATCGCGGGCGCCATCTCCATGCTTGCGCACATGGCCCAGTGGGCGGCGATCTTCGGGGGATCGAGAAGCGACGACGACGAGGGCGGAGGGGGAAATATCGTGGGTCTCATCGCCATGGCGATCCTGGCCCCCATCGCGGCGACGATCATCCAGATGGCAATTTCCCGATCGCGGGAATACCTGGCCGATGAAGGCGGCGCCGGGATTTCACGAAAGCCCTATGCCCTGGCTTCCGCCCTTGAAAAACTGTCCCGCGCGGCGCAGGTCGTCCCGATGGAAGCCAATCCAGCGACGGCGCACATGTTCATCGTGAATCCCCTGACGGGGCGCTCCTTCATGTCGCTCTTCAGCACGCATCCCCCCATCGAGGAGCGGATTGCGAGGCTGCGGAGCATGCGGCCCGTCTGATCGGCAACGGACGCGCGGCGCGCAGTTGAGCGGTCCGTCCCTGATTTCAGCCACCGCACATCACGTCTGCGAAGGAGGTCTCGCTATGGAGGAAGAAAAAAAAGGCAAGGGATTCGTCGTCAAGGATCGTCGCGTCTTCGGCGAGTCCGGAGAAACCCGGACGGAAGAAGCGAAGACGGATCCGGCGCCAAAGGCGCCGCAAAGAGAGGAGCCGAAGGCGGCCGGCACCGCCGGGGGAACCGATGCAGAACCGTCGCCTTCCGAGGAGGACGGTTTTCTTCCTGAAGTGAACTTCGCCAACTTCATCCTTTCGCTGGGCACCACGGCCTTCTATCACTTCGGAGACCTGCCGGACCAGGCCGGCGGACATGCGGAAAAAAATCTTGCGGCGGCGAAGCAGACGATCGATCTCCTCAGCATGCTGAAATCCAAGACCGAGGGAAATCTCGACAAGGACGAGCATGCGCTTCTGGAAGGCATCCTTTACGAGCTGAGACTGCGCTTCGTGAAAGAGACGACTTCAAAGTGATCCGCCGGACCTCTCCTGCGAAGATCAACCTCATCCTGAAAGTCCTTGGCCGCCGTCCGGACGGCTACCATGACATCGCCTCGCTGATGCAGCAGATCGATCTGTGCGACGAAATCGATTTTGCAGTCGCCGGCAGCGGAATCCGTCTGCAGTGTCCGGAGAGCGGTCTTCCCGAAGACGAGCGGAACATCGTCTTTCGCGCCGCAAAACGGATCCTGGACGAAACCGGTTATCAGGGCGGCATCGAAATCGTCCTCCGCAAACACATCCCCGTTGCCGCCGGTCTGGGAGGGGGGAGTTCCAACGCGGCGACAACGCTTGCGGCGCTCAACGAGATTCTGCACCTGAAAGTCCCTGCGGACCGTCTTCAAGCCATGGGCGCGTCGCTGGGGGCCGATGTGCCTTTTTTTCTCTTTGGACGATGCGCCTGGGCGTTCGGCGTCGGAGATCGTCTTCAGCCGGCTCCGGAGATCCCTCCCCTTGAATTCGTTCTCGTGAATCCGGGCTACGAAGTCTCCACCCGATCGGTCTACCAAGGCCTCAATTTCACATTGACAAACCAGCCGAACCATTATAGCATCCCACGATTTTTCACGGCGGATGATCTGGCGAAGGGGTTGATCAACGATCTGGAGACGGTGACGCTGAAGCGGCATCCCGATCTCGTATCTTGGAAGGAGCGGTTGGTAGGCAATGGCGCCCTCGGCGCGCTGATGTCGGGCAGCGGTCCCACGATGTTCGGTATTTTCGATCGGGAAGACCGGGCCGCACAGGCCGAAGCTGCGCTGAAAGAATTCGGGAATTGCGTGGTTTTCAGGGCCCGTTCTCTGCGTTGACATTCCGTCGGCACTTCTCCGGCGCCTTTTTGGTCCCCTGGCAGCCGAACCGCAAACAGCAATTTGTGACAGTTTGGGGCGTCGTCAAGCGGTAAGACACAAGATTTTGGTTCTTGCATTCGGAGGTTCGAATCCTCCCGCCCCAGCCAATACATACGAAGACTGTCGTAGGAAGGACTTAGATGCTGGAAAGAATTAAGGTTTTCACAGGTAACGCAACCCCCGATCTGGCCCGCAAGATTTGCGACAATCTGGGGATTGCCTTGGGCAAAGCCAATGTCACCACGTTCAGTGATGGTGAAACAAGGGTTGAGATTAATGAAAATGTTCGTGGCATGGATATTTTTATCATCCAGTCCACCTGCACTCCGGTAAATATTACAGTGATGGAACTGCTGATCATGATTGACGCTCTTAAAAGGGCTTCGGCTGGTCGCATCACAGCAGTCATGCCATATTACGGCTATGCCCGTCAGGACA
>DIWJ01000038.1 GCA_002428445.1 Syntrophaceae bacterium UBA6109 | reverse complement strand
GACACAAGATCTGATACATCACCTGACGCCACCATGTCATCGCGAGGGCCGCCTAATTCTCTGTCATCGGGGGTGCCGCAGCATAGTTCTCTGTCATCGCGGGGGCTGCAGGCCCGTGGCGATCTCAAAAGACGAGATTGCTTCGCTATCGCTCGCAATGACACACCCGGTCATCGCGAGGGCCGCAGGCCCGTTGCGATCTCGAAGGCGGGATTGCTTCGGCTCCGCCTCGCAAGGACAACAAAGAAAGCCCCTGGATTCCCGCTTTCGCGGGAATGACTGGAAGACTGGATTCCCGCCCGGCATGACAACGATGACGGATTGACATTTCATTAACTGATTATTTATAATGCGTTCATGAAATACAATGATTTGGCTGCCACTGTCAAAGGCCCCGTATTCTCCCGGAACGACCTGGCATTGTCCGGTCATAAGGTCTTTGACTACCAGCTCGGCCTGTGGGTGAAAAAGGGCTATCTGATCCGGCTGAAAAACAGCCTCTACGCCTTTGCCCGGGAGAAGGAAAAGCTTCGCGGCGAGGAGATCGCCTTTCTCCTCTGCCAGCCCAGCTACCTGAGTCTCGAGAGCGCCCTGGCCTGGTACGGCTTCATCCCGGAGATCGTCCACGCCTATACCAGCGTCACCGTCCGGGTCACGCGCTCCTTCGAAAACCCCTGGGGCCGGTTCATCTACCGGCACATGAAGAGGGAACTCTTCTGGGGGTACGTCGAAATGAAGACGGAAGGAGGCCCCTACCTCCTGGCGGAGCCGGAAAAGGCCCTGCTCGATTATCTCTATCTCAACCTGCCGCAGATCAGGAGCGAGAGCGATTTTGCGAATATCCGCCTGAATGAAGAGCAGATGGAAAAGACTCTCGACAGAGACAAGTTTTTGAAATACCTCGACGTATTCGGCGGAAAGAAGCTGGAAAGGTGGGCGCGGCAGTGCTTACGCTAGACCAGATTTCGGGATACTTCCCGCAGCAGTTGCAGCGGACCAATGCCCGCGGCATGTTGGTGGAATATCTCCAGTACGAGCTGCTCGATTCGCTGTTCAAGGATGTGGCGGCCGCCGCGCTGGCTTTCATCGGCGGTACGGCGATCCGGATACTGCATGACAGCCTGCGTTTTTCGGAGGATCTCGATTTCGACAACTTCGGCCTTTCCTTGGCCCAGTTTGAAGGGCTGCTGAAGAAGGCCTGCCGGGACATGGAATACAAGGGTTTCCTGGTCGAATACAGGCTCGTCGAAAAGGGCGCCTATCACTGCTATATCCGGTTTCCGGAAATCCTCCAGCGTTCGGGCTTGACCCGTGACGCCGGCAGGAAGATCCTGATACGGATCGACAGCGAAGCGAAGGAAAAGACCTATGGGCCGGAGACGTTTTTCCTGAACAGGTTCGGGGTCTACCGGCGGATCCTGGCGGCGCCGGCCGGCGTACTTCTCGCCCAGAAGATGATGACGGTTATCAGCCGCAAACGGGAGAAGGGACGGGATATCTACGACGTTTCCTTCCTGATGGGCATCGCCGCTCCCGATTTCGCCTATGCCGGGAGGATGCTCGGCGTGGATCGCACGGAATTCCTGCGCCGTTTCAGCGAAAGGCTTGCGGAACTTGACCTGAATGCCCTGGCCAGGGACGTGGAACCGTTCCTGTTTTCCGCAGAACAGCGGGAGCGCGTCGCCACGTTCCGCGAGTACTGGCAGGCAGTATCTCCAAGCCTCGCGGGATGACAGACAGTCCGCAAGACGAGCCTGCCGGATTCCCGCTTTCGCAGGCGACGCCATCCCTGTGTCATCGCGAGGGTCGCAGGCCCGCGGCGATCTCAAAGGCGAGGTTGCTGCGTGGGCATGGCGGGAAAAGCAGCTTTTATTCTTGCATAATTTGCATTGCCATTGCATATTATCTGCATGTGGATTCCGAGATACTCTGAAAATCTTTTCCGGCGCATGGCGAAACAGTTTCCTGCCGTGATCGTCACGGGTGCACGGCAGGCGGGGAAAACCTCGCTCCTGCACCGCATGATTCCGCAGGCTTCTTACCTGAGCCTCGATCTTCCGGCCAATGCCGAAGCTGCGCGTACGGCACCGGAACAACTGCTGGAACAATACCCGTCTCCGGTGATCATCGACGAAATCCAGTACGCTCCTTCCTTGCTGCGGCATCTCAAGTATCGAATAGACAAGAATCGATCTCCAGGACAGTACTTCCTGACCGGCTCCCAGGTGTTTCAACTCATGCAGGGCGTTTCGGAGAGCCTCGCCGGCCGGTGCGGGATCTTGAATCTGCACACTCTTTCCAGGGCGGAATTGCTGGCTGCCGGCCGGCCGATTGAAGAAGCATCGTACGTCTTCCTGGGCGGATATCCGGAGTTGCATGTGGGCGCCGAAGCGGTGTTATGGTTTCCCGCCTATGTGGCCACCTATCTGGAACGGGATGTGCGCAACGTTTTGCGGGTTGTTGACCTTCAGGATTTCAATCGGTTCGTCCGCGCCTGCGCTCTCCGCACATCGCAGGTCCTCAATTACTCCGATATCGCCAGAGACACCGGGGTCGCGCCCAACACCGCCCGCAAATGGGTTGGCCTTTTGCAGTCATCGGCCGTTGTCTCCCTGATCGAACCATATTGGGGAAACCGAACCAAGCGGTTGATCAAGGCGCCGAAGCTGGTTTTCCTGGATACGGGTCTGGCAGCCTTTTTGTCCGGATTCCGTTCCGAGGAGGCGTTGTTTTCTTCCTCTCTGGCAGGCGCTTTCTGGGAGTCTCATGTTTTCGGGCAAATCCTCCGGCAGGACGCATCCCGGGGAGAGGCCGCAGTTCTGCACTATTGGCGGACCGCCAATGGCGCGGAAGTCGATCTGGTCATTGAACAGGCGGGAGGCATGGCCATCGCCGTAGAGTGCAAATGGAAAGAACATCCCGACATTGCTGATGCGGCCGGCCTTCGGGCGCTGGAAGCCGTTGAGAAGGACCGCATCAAGGGAAAATTCATCCTGTGCCGCACGAAGGCGTCCTACAAGCTTACCGATGGAACCTCAGTGATGAACGTAACGCAATTCCTCGAGAGAAAGAAGTAACGGGAGATCGCCGCATCGCCCTGCTGTTTCCTCTCAATGACAACAGAGAACAGACACTGGATGCCCGCCTGCGCGGGCATGACACCACCATATCATCGCGAGGGCCGCAGGCCCGCGGCGATCGCAAAGGCGAGATTGCTGCGTGGGCATGGCGGCATTTGCGCTGGTGCAGAGTCAGCCATTGACAGCCGTCCTCACAAAGTATATACGTTTCGTGTATACATGTTTGAAACGGGGGTGAGAAGATCATGAAGACGGCGAGAGTATTCAAGTCGGGGAATTCCCAAGCGGTCAGGCTGCCCAAAGAATTCAAGCTCGATGTCGCAGAGGTGCACGTCTTTCGCAAGGACGGGGACCTGGTGCTGAGGCCCCTGAAAAAAAGCTGGAAGGATTATTTCGAGCGCGGCCGGCGGTTCAGCGGCGATTTTCCGGAGAAGATCGAAGACCTCGACCTGGAGGAGAAAATTCCATGGTGATCCGCTACATGCTCGATACGGACGCGTGCATTGCCCTGATCAAGAACCGGCCGCAGGCGATGCTCAACCGGCTGTCGCGCCTGTCTCCGGAGGAAGTCGGAATATCCTGCATCGTCGCAGCCGAACTATGGTACGGCGTCGCCAATTCCCAGAAGAAAAAACAAAATGAAGCCGCACTGAAGGACTTCCTGGATTACGTGACGCTGCTCGATTGGCCGTGCGAGGCGGCCCCTCTCTACGGAAAAATTCGTACCGGACTTCAAAAGCGGGGAACGCCCATCGGCGCCATGGATCTGCTGATCGCCTCTCACGCCCTCTTTCTCGATGCGGTGCTCGTGGCGAACAACACAAGAGAATTCGAAAGAGTGCCGGATCTGAAGATCGAGAATTGGGACCGCTCAGGGGCCGAGTGAATGTGCAAGTTGAAACTTGAACCTGCAATCTGCACGGTGCAATGGGGGCAACTCCAGTCGAGAAAAAGATCTGAGAGAGACCGTTGAAGACCCTGGATTCCCGCTTTCGCGGAAATGACAAGAGATCCACGTTTGTCACCCCCGCATCTTCTATTGTCACCCCCGCGCTTTCTTCTGTCACCCCCGCGAAAGCGGTGGTCCAGCGCTCTGGTTACACACCGGGTGCGGAAAACAAAGACCCAAGACCCTGGATTCCCGCTTCCGCAGGTCCTATGATTGAAAAAAAG
>DIWJ01000051.1 GCA_002428445.1 Syntrophaceae bacterium UBA6109 | reverse complement strand
GTCAATTTTCAATGCCGATTGACAAGGAGTTTTGTTTGATTAATCACCGTAAAAGGCAGGAGGTCCATATGAACACACCTCAGGGTGTCTATGATTTTCTACTCCAATACATCAATAGTCATGGTGGCCCTTGGAACAACTGGTATGTGGGAATCGCTACAAACCCTGAACAGAGACTATTCGGTGACCACAACGTACAGCGCACAGGCGCATGGGCATATGACTATACGGAGACGGAAGAGGGGGCGCGAGCGGTCGAAAAAGCCTTGCTCACGCTCGGGTTGGATGGCGGTATTGGTGGCGGGATCACACCAAAAGCAGTCTACGTATACAAGAAGTCCCTGATTACTAGGGAATAGAAGAACGCCAACTTACTTCAATGGCGCAGCAAGAGCAGATCTAAAGTCACACCATCGGACCACGAGGGGCTGTTTTGTCATCTGATGGCTTCTCGCTTGTATCGGGTACCTGTGCAGTATCGTCCATCGGCATACGTTTTCTAATCAACGTTACCACAGTACTTATTGACTGTTTTGAACGGTACCAGCAAATTAAAAGATACGCACCTAGTAAGATCCCAAGTATAGAGACAAAAAGAAACGAACTACGAATCACCTCGTACCTAAATGTAGCTGTCGACAGGCAGACTATGCTCGTAAAAGCAATCGATAACAAGAAAATCGCAAATTTTAATTGTACGTCAACAGGTGATCCTTTCTCAAGCAAGTCTAATTCACTATCCTTGATCTCATAAAGATCCACAGAGTGAACTCGACCACGGCGAATTCGAACCGGATTTTGATCGCTGTGACTACGGGGTTGATCTTCGCTCATAAGTTTTTCTTTAACCACTCGCTATTCTTTTCGCCGTATGTATTCCGCCATGCTGCTTCAATCCCCGATTTTATTACAAATATCCTTTCGCTAGCATCCATGACACTATCCACTTCTTCGCGGACAGAAACAGCAGTTTTGTCAGTTTTTATAGCCCAGCAATAGTTATGTATCGGGCAATACCAAGCAAAGGACTTCAATTTTTCGACGATTTTTGCCCTAGAAGCTTCAGAGTTCGGCTGAAATGTGACAATGTAGCAATTCATGCGATCCCCTGACTATCGAACAATATAGGTAAAATTTCCCAACTCTTATTTGTTTAATATCCTACATTACGATATTTTTGTAAACAAAAAAACCCGCGGGCCCAACCGTTTCGGAAGGACCCATCAAGATCGATTCCCCGTTAAGGGGGTGCGGGAGCTCCTATCGGATCGGTATCGGATCGTTTTGAAAAGTTAAGTGCTTGAATGCTTTTAATAAAATGGCGGAAGTGTATGGGAATCGAATAGTCGCACGCGCTCCAAGGGCAGACACCTCCATCCCACCTCGCATGTCTCTCCATACGACCCAAACATTCTCCTGATACGACCCGAATGTTCTTCTGAGGAGTGTCTCAGTTTGGATTTAGTCCTGTGGAATTCAAACTTCTTCCTCGTCTTTCTTAGACAAAAGTTTATTCCTTTTTCGTTCAATCTTTTTTATGCTGTCATGGGTCGGAAGGTCCTCGGGCATTGTTCCCCCCAATTCCTCTATTGTCTTCCTAACCTTCGCCCCAACATCACGATGTGTTTGATTGGCCTTATCCTTGCCACTGATCTTTTCTCTCTTTAATTTTTCCTCTGTTTGTGTGGCGCGAAACAGATTAGCGGCCAGTTCTGTTGACCCCATGTGGTCGAGAATCTTTTGACTCTTTTTTAGTCCCTTGCGGTAATGTATTTCTCGATGGCTCATCCCGTAAAGGCCACGATAACCGTGATCTTGAAAAATAGCATAATCCTTGGACTCTATTACTCCAGCATCTTTAGCCGCACCCGCAAGTTGCTTGTTGTGCTTAGTAAGCTCAACCCGTAGAAGCAACCTTTCTTCGTCTTCTACGGCAAGCATAGAGACCTCTTGCCTGCGGGTTTGTATTGCAAAATATGTTTGCCCTAGTGCAACAATTGCTTTAGATGGATCGGCATTTTGAATTACTAGATAACATGCGTAGCGTGACAGCAACATTGAGCTTACTTCCCGCGTTGCCCCTGAACCTATGGGGACCATATCGGTGATTTCAACAAAATGGTCGTCTACGCTTACCCCCGCACTCGCACATGCGGTCATTGCATTATCAATGACATTGGCGAAGTTTCGATACTCTTCATATTCTAGTATTTTAGCTAAGTCTCTCGCAGACCAAAACTCTGAACCCTCGTTATCACGTTGCTTTATTTTCTCAAATGGTGAATCAACCGTGCCGGTTAATACTGGTTGCTTCCTCTTTGTAACGTCCGACATGCTTCCTCCTTTTGGGTATTACGCTACTTAATCGTTTATATGCTTGAGCGGAGAGGTAAAAAGTCCTTGACATTATCGGCGGGTAAATGTTACTTCAATCACCACTCAGCATTCTATTAAAGATGCGGGAATAAAGGGAAGTGAGAGCCTGCCAGGGTTTCAGCACTTCCCTTTACTTTTTTACTTGTGTCCGCGCCGCCCGCCAGCGCAAAGCTGCGGCGCTCGTAGTTAATAAGATACGCAATTCTAACCTCCTTTCCGGCTCCTTAAAAAGGAGCACTGCCTTGCTCAGATGTAGATGATTCAGCAAGTACATTGGCTTCGTTAGTTTTCATATAAACACTATCACGCTGCCCCGGTGCACCTTCAACCAATACAATTTGCTTCCTTTTTATCAACTTACTAAATATGTTGGCAAATGTACCGGGGGCAATGGGACCGCCTCCATCATTGCTTGCGGACTTGTAAAGTTCCGACCTTGAGAACCTTCCGGTGATGTTGTCCAGAATAGTGCGCACCCTATCACTTGCTATCGATAGCCCCGGTACTGCCGCTACGGTAGTAGCCGTAGTTGTGGGGATGTCGCTTACGGCATTCTTTGGCTCCGTTAACCTCTTGGTGGTGGATCTTTTATTGGCAGAAAGCAACTTCAATAGTTGAGTAAGCCCATTAAGCGAACTTTCAATTTGCTGTTTTGTGGCTTCAATATTGTTTAATTCCGCCTTGAGATCCGCAATGGTAGCCAAAATATTTTCGCGGTTCATTTTTTGATCCTCCCTACAGAATCTTAGTGCTTATGTTTGACGCCCGGACAAGCATATACCACAACGCTTGTGTCAACACAAATGAAAATGTCCGGTAAGGCAATGCTGTTATCTTTATTTTTACTAGCCCCACCGTTTCCTTGTAGCTTTTGCCAAACTGAGACACTACCCACTCCCGGATCTCCGGTCATACGACCCAAAGTATCCGCTGATACGACCCCGAATGTTCTCCTGAAGAGTGGCGACATTGAGGTCGGCCAGAAACGACGAACCGCCAGGTGGTCAGTCCGGCGGTTCGAGTGGAGGGAGATAAGCTGGCAGTTGCAGGAGATTCATTTTTACTTGAATCTATTTGAACTGTCAAGTATTTTGGTGTGCAAGTATCGCACGACAAAATTTGTAGTATGGTCTTCCATTTCTGGAGGAGGTTGGTTTATGGGCGCTGCGGCGACGGAACTGGAACGAAGAAAGGCGATCGTTGAGGCGGGAATCAGGATCACCGCCCTCGAAAAGTCGTTTTGCGATCAGTATTTGAAGTGCCTCGATCCCGTAAAGGCATTCCGGCTCAGCGGATACGTCACAACGAAAGCCAAGACCGATTCCGCGCGGGACTCGCTGGACCGGCAGAAGGCCGAAGCCCTGATGGCGAAGGAACCCTGCATCAAGTACATCGAGCTCATGAAAGAGGACATGGCCGCCCGGATCGGGATCTCGCTCGACGACATTTTCGAAGAGTACAAGTCCATGGCCTTCGCCAACATGGACGACTATGTGGAATGGACGAAAACCGGGGTCAAGGTCAAGGATCACACGACCCTGACCCGCGCGCAGAAGGCCGGGATCCTGGAGATCACGCAGACAAAAGGCCGGAACGGCACGACCGTCAAGATCAAGCTCTACAACAAGCAGACGGCGCTCGACCGGCTGTTCGACATGCTCCTTGAGCTGCAGGACAAGAAGACCAAGGAAAAGCCGCTGGTTATGTCTCAGCAGCAGATGAACGTCTTCCTTGTGGATCCCACGAAACGGCGCGCGATCGAGCACGTCGCAGAGGCGATGTTCGGCGACAAGATCAAGCTGATCCCCGACGCGACACAGCGGGCGCGATTTGACAAACATCTCAATGCCATGACGAAAAAATTCCTGGAGGCTGCGCATGGACCCCAAGCAGTCAAAGACTTTGAAGATGCTCGACGAGCGGAAGCAGGAGACGAAAGCGGAGCAGTCGAGCCGGGCGAAGAGCAGAAGCGCGTCGAAGGCCCTGGGACAGCGCACGGCAAAGGAAAAACGGCGCGACCTGCAAGCGGCATCCCGGAGCCTGCCGGCCCCGGCAAGGAAACTGATGGAGAAATCGCCGAACCAGACCGGTACGGCCTTGATGGAATATGACGAGTTCCTGTCGCGGATGCCCGCGGACGCCTGGAAGATGCTGCCGCACACCTATGCGGCGGTAATGTCCGACGGCGCCTGGAAGCCCTTCAATTACCTCGTTGCAATCTCGAACATCATCACGACGGCGATCGCCATGGGCGGCGGCCGGATCGCGATCTCGGTCCCTCCCCGTCACGGTAAGTCACTTTTCATTTCCGACTGGTTGCCGACATGGTTTCTCGATAATTGGCCTGAGAAGCGTGTAATCCTGACCACCTACGAAGCGAACTTCGCGATGTCCTGGGGGCGTCGTGTCCGCAATCATTTCCGCGACGATCCGCGGACCACGGCACGTCTCGCCGAGGATTCGACGAGCGCCGCGTACTGGTCGACCACGAAGGGCGGAGGAATGGTGACGGCAGGCGTCGGAGGCCCAATTACTGGAAAAGGCTCAGATTTATGCATAATCGACGATGCCCATAAGAACTGGGCCGAGGCGCACAGCGTCACGGCGATCAAGATGGTGCATGAATGGTTCGACTCAACCCTTTACACCCGCCTTGAACCATCAGGTACGATCGTGATTTTGCACACCCGATGGGCCGAGGACGATCTTATCGGACATTGCCTGACGGAGAAGGCGGACGACGGCTGGTATCACATCCGGATGCCGGCGATCGCGGAGGAAGGCGATGTCCTGGGCCGCGTGCCCGGTGAAGCCCTGTGCCCCAAACGGTACGACGAGAAAGCGCTCTCCAGAATCAAGAACGCACTCGGCGAGATGATGTGGGCGGCCTTGTTCCAGCAGCGCCCGGCGCCGATGGAAGGCACGACATTCCTGCGGGACAAGTGGAAGTTCTACAGGGCCGCGCCCCAGTGCCGGTTCATCCTGCAGTCCTGGGACACGGCATCCAAGAAGAACAAGCGATCGGCATACAGCGCCGGCCAGACCTGGGGTGTCACGGAGAACGGAGCCTACCTCCTCGACCGGTTCCGCAAGAAGATGGAATTCCCGGAGCTTCGGCATACAGTCGAAAGCAAGTGGAAAGCATGGCGCCCGAACATCGTCCTGATCGAAGACCGCGACACCGGGCAAGCCCTGATCCAACAGTTGAGGCAGGATACGCTGATGCCGATCGTCGCGATCTATCCCGACCTGGACAAGGACACCCGAGCCCAGGCGATTTCACCCATGGTCGAGGCAGGCAAGGTCTGGCTGCCGGCGATCACGCCCGAGACACGATGGGTAGACGAGTTCATCAACACGGCGGCGACGTTCCCGAACTGCCTCTACAAGGATGAGATCGACGCCATGAGCCAGGCGCTCGGGTACATCATGACGATGGCCACGGGCGGCAGATCCGGATCCTCGATGCCACGGAGGACGACAAAACTTCTTGAAGGGTTCCGGCAGCAGATGAGATAATTTGGAAGGTCAGAATATTGATGAATATATTGGTTACAGATTATAGTGCAAGGAACACGATTCTTGCCACGCATTCTTGCTATCTTCAAGAACGCCCCCATCGTGCGGCATCCTCATATCTCTCCTTCAAGACTGCTTCAACTTTTTGATACTTCCAATGCAGGATGTTCTTATCAAACTCGACAAATTCCCTCATCATTCTATCGCGCTCGTCCGGCGCGAAATAATTCAGGACGGGGTCATAGAAATTTTCGTCCTCCTTCTTGATGTGCTGAGGGTAAAAATGGATCAATTCTTTCAGATAAGAAACAATCTCCTGCGAAGTATCTTCTCCATCCAGATAGCGGTTGTTCGCCTGCAGCCATTTGCCCACGATCGTACGTGAATATTTGTGATCCTGCTTCAGTTCGCTGATGGTCTTGGCATGTTCCGGCAGAAGGTCCTTCTTTGAAAGCTCCCGGAAGAGGATGTCCTCTTCCTTGCCATGATGGGCCAGATCGACATAAGTGCGGACGAAGTCTATAGAGACATACATAGAAATGGGATCGATGTGATTGTCTTCACTGATCCTCTTTATTTCAACCTCAAACATATTCAGGTTTCTTTCGATTATCCGATGTTCCTGCATGAGGTAGTCGATAAGATTCATGACGCTCTCCTGATTCTCCAGATCGCTTATGGATTGAGTATTCTCAGCCTGCCATTCCGCTTCCGATACCCCTCAAATGGATGATGTGTTCACTTATAAACATCACAGACAAAAGTCAATATAAATAACCGGTAACGTGCTGATAGCGCACGCCTTTCCCCTCCCCTTCATCCCCCTTCCCGTAACACAATCACAATTTTGGGTTGACAAACACCCCTGTTTTCGACAGCCGCGGAATTATGGCAACGAATTCCGCGAAAGCAGGGCGAAAAACCGACGGCGCGAAGAAAAAACGGTCGATTACGGCGACGGCGAACTACCGGAAACAGCGCGTGACCTTCAAGAGCGCCGCGGACGCCTGGTGGATCATCAACCAGCGCCTGCCGAACCCCGACATCGTCCTGCGGCGCAAGAGCGCGTCGATCACGCTCTACCGCGAACTCCTTGCCGACTCGCATCTCGGCGCGGTCCTCGAGTCGCGGGAATCAGCGACCCTGGCCTACGACTGGCGCATCGAACGGGGCAAGTGCCCTGTACGTTTGTACAGTGCCATCGAGAGGTGGTTCTTCTCGATCATCGAACGAAAAATGTGCGTCGAGGATCTTTCCCGGGACGAAGTCACCGCGAACCTCCTCGATGTCATCTACTGGGGCTTCCAGCCCGCCGAACTCACCTGGGACTATGTCTACGGCCTGTGGCTTCCCGTGCAGATCACCCCGAAGCCGCCCGAGTGGTTCCACTTCTTCATCAACGAGGACGGCCACCCCGAACTGCGATTCCTGTCGAAGACGGAGCCCATCAACGGCGAGGCGCCGCCCGACGAGTTCACGCTGATCTGCCCCCGGATCAAGCCCTCCTACATCAATCCCTACGGGCGCGGAGTCGCGCAACGCTGTTTCTGGCCGATCGTCTTCAAGCGCGCCGGGATGGAGTTCTGGCTGAACTTCCTCGAACGGTTCGGCATGCCGTGGGTGAAGGGCACGATCGAAGGCGCCGCGGACCAGACGGCCATCGACTCCTACCTCACAGACCTCAAGACGCTCGTCCAGGACGCCGTCATCGTCGTTTCCGGCGGCAAGGAACTCGAGATCCTCGAAGGCAAGAGCAGCGGCCAGCGATCTGCCAGCGGCTTCCGCGAGATCTGCGACTTCATGGACTCCCAGGTCACAAAGACGGTCCTCGGCCATGTCCTTTCCACGGACGCGGGCGACAAGGCCTCCTACGCGGCGACCCGCGGAGCCATGACGGTCCGCGACGACATCCAGAAACGCGACATGACGATGATTCGTTCCGTCTACAACGACATCATCAACCTGATCTTCATCCGCAACGGCTTCATGTCCGCGGAACGGCCGAAGGCGGTCGCCTACCACGCCGACATCATCGAAACCGATCGCGCGACCCGCGACGAGGCGCTCAGCCGCGCCGGACTCCGCTTCAAAAAATCATACTTCATCCGCGCTTATCACATTGAAGACGACGACATCGATGTCGTCGATCCCGACGCGCTGCAGGCGACCGGACTGCCCGGCAATGAAACCAAGCCCTCGAACGTAGTCGACATCAAGAAAGAGAAAACCGGCCAGGCCGGCAAGTGAGGAGGACCGCCATGAACCCGTGGATCGAAGTCTTCAGGACCGGGACGCACACATCCGGAAACGGCATCACCAAGACCTACACCGAGGACGATCTCACGCAGATCGCCAAGACCTACAACGAGCAGAAGGCCCACGAAGCCCCGCTCGTCATCGGCCATCCGAAGACCGACGACCCGGCGCACGGATGGATCAAGGAACTGAAGGCCATGGGCACCCGCCTGTACGCCTTCACGGACAAAGTCGACGACTGGACACAGGATTCCGTGAAGAAAGGTGCGTTCAGGAAGATTTCCATCGCGCTCTATCCGAACGGCCTGCTTCGGCATGTCGGATTGCTCGGCGCCACCCCTCCGGCAGTCAAGGGGCTGGCTCCCGTGCAGTTCGGTGAAGATATGCAGTTCGACGAGTTCGCATGGGCGACCGACGAGTACCGGATGCCCACCGTGGGCCGTCTGTTCAGTGCAATCCGTGACTTCTTCATCGAGAAGCACGGCATTGAGGCTGCCGAGAAAATCCTTCCGAGCGACGACGTCAATCGGCTTCAGGGCCCCGCAGACAGCACCTATCTCCCCGAGAAGAACGCCGATCCGTTGCTCGCTCAGACACTCAGACAAGAACTCAGACCTCAGGAGGAAGAAATCATGGACGAAAAACAGATCAAGGAAATGACGAAAAACATTGTTGCCGCCGTCTCCGACGCGTTCACCGCGAAGTTCACCGAACTCGACGGCAAAATCTCCGCCGTCCAGACGGCGCAGAGCACTTTCGTCAAGGAATTCGCGGAGCAGGCCAAGGCCGCGGAAGTCCAGCGGAAGAAAGACGCCCAGTCGCAGGCCGTCGCCGAGTTCAGCGAGTTCTGCGAATCGCTCATCAAGGACGGCAAGGTCCTGCCCGCCGAGAGAGACGGCCTGATCGACCAGTTCAAGGATCTGTACCGGGCCGACGGCGCAGTCGAGTTCGCCGAGGGCGAGCAGAGCCTCACCGCGAAGTTCAAGGCACGCCTCACGGCTCGCGAAGCCGGCCGCAAACCGAGCGGCAAGCCCTTCGCGAAACGCGAAGACGCCGCCCCCGGCAAGAAGCAGGACATTCCGGCGACCTTCAGTGAAGTGAACCCGGACAAACTCGCAACCGACCATCTCGCGATCGACCAGGAAGCCCGCGAGTACGCCGAGAAGCACAACGTCACCTACGAAGTCGCTATCGCGGCCGTCACGGAAGGCTGATCCAACGCCCGCATGCGTTCACTTTCCACTCAATGACAGGAGGAACTGAATCATGTCTCTGCATACCGAAAAACCCATCCTCAAGGAAACCTACGTTGCCGCGAGCGCGATCACCAAGAGGCGCTTCATCCAGGCCTCCGGCGCCCAGTGCAACGCAATCGGCCAGATGGCGATCGGCGTCTCGGGCGAAGAGGACTGCGACAGCAGCAAGGAGTTTGCCGTCACTACGATCGGGACCGCGCTCGTCGAAGCCGGCGAAGCCCTCGATGCCGGCGATCTCGTCACCACAAACGGACTCGGCAAAGCGGTCGTGGCCGGAAAGGGCCACTACGTCAACGGCGCTGCAGTTCGCAGCCAGGCGCTCGCCGGTCAGCTGATCGAAATCCGGCTCGGCGGACACCAGATCTCCACGGTGCCGACGACGACCTCGACGACGACCACCACGACCACGAGTTCGTCTTCGACGACCACGACGACCGCGTAACCGCTGCGACCGATCGCAAGCACTGAAACTCAAGGAGGAACCGAATCATGTCTACCACGTTCTTCGAACACGTTACCGAAGGTGTCAGTGTCCCCCTGACGACCCTGGCATCCGGCTATAAGCCTGTGGGCCTCATCGGAACGCAGGTTTTCCCCGTCGCCAAAAGCATGACCAAGGGCGGCAAAATTCCGATCTTCTCCACGGACGCCTTCAACATCTACAACACCCTGCGCGCCCGCGGTGCACACTCCAACCGTGCCGGGATGTCTCCCGACTCCTGGCTCACGTTCTATTGCGAGGAGCACGACCTCGCGATCCCGCTCGACAAGCGCGAGCTCGACGAGCTCAAGAATCTGCCCGGCGACAAGGTTCTCAAGGCCCTGTTCAACCTGGAGAACCGGCAGCGCCGGCGCGTCCAGTGGAACATGGCCCTCGAGAAGGAGCAGGCCATCGCTACCATGGTCCAGGCGACGGCCAGTTACGGGACCAGCACCAAGACCCTCGCGGGGAACGAGTGCTGGAGCGAACAGGCGACCTCCGATCCCGTCACGGACATCGAGACTGCAA
Organism: Syntrophaceae bacterium UBA6109; assembly: GCA_002428445.1. The sequence goes on along the minus strand of DIWJ01000051.1, from coordinate 7,563 downwards.
AGTCCGTCATCCGCGGCAAGATCGGCGTGTACCCGAACACGCTCGTCCTCAGCGCCCTGACATACGAGACGCTGAAGTTCCACCCGAAGTACACCGACAAGATGAAGCTGACGAACGACAAGGTCGTCATGCCGTCCCTCATCGCCGCGATGCACGATTTCAAGCGCGTCATCATCGGCATGTCGATGACCAAGGATTCGGCCGGCGCCTTCGTCGACCTGTGGAGCGACAACGCGATCGTCTGCTACATCCCGGAGACCGAAACCCCGGACACCGACGAGCCGTCCTTCGGCTACACGATCGTCCCGAACTTCTCCGCGACCCCGTATCCCTACGTCGACATCTTCACCGAGGAAGGCGGCAAGATCGTCAATGTCCGCTGCACGGACATGTACGATCTCGTGTTCACCATGGCCCACGCCGGCTACCTCATCAAGAACACGAAAAAGTAAGGATGGCCCATGGCTGCCTACTGCGATCTTGAGGATATGAAGAAACTGCTCCCGGAGGCGATGCTCATCAATTTGTCCAACGATACGGCCGGAGCCACGGCCGTCGATCAGGACAACATCGACGAGGCGATCGATCAGGCCGATCGTGAGATCGACGCCTATCTTCACATCGCCGGGCACAGCGTTCCCATCGATCCGGTTCCCCCTCTGGTCAAGAACCTTTCGGCCAAGATGGCGATCTGGAATCTTCATCTCCGCAAATACTTCGACTCGGACATCTGGCGGGAAACCTACAAGTCCTGCATCCGGACGCTCGAGCGGATCGCGGAAGGCAAGCTGAGCCTTGCACCGACAACCGAAGGTGAAACGACTGCGGCTTCAGGAGGCCACGGCACTTGGAGCCGCAGTCAGAAATTCACCGAAGACCTGATGGAGGAGTTCTGATGCACACGCTCCTCGATCGTGGAGTCACCGTTCTTGCGATCTGCAGCCGCCTCAAGGCCGCAGTGCCGGATTTCAAACTGGTCAAGCCCTATGAAGGCGAGATCGACCGGTACAGCAAGAAGACTCAGGTCAAGGAGCCGATTTTCCCGGCGCAAGTCAGCCTGACGACTCCGTTCGCGCTCGTCATTTCGAAGGACCGGCGGGCCAGGACGGAGAATAACGCGACGAAACTCATCCACGAAATCTCCATCTATGTCGGTGTGCAGAACACGCACAACTTCTCGGCGCTTACGGCTCCCTCGGCGTTCGCGCTTCTCAACAAGTGTGTCCTCGCGCTGCACGGCGGAAAGTTCGGCGGCAACAGCGCCGGCGCACTGCTCCTGGAAAGCGATGGCGAGTACCTCATCACCACCGACTTATTCACCATTTACGATCAGCGTTACTACCAGAAGGAAATTGGACTTTAAGGAGGTTCAATATGGGCGCACCCCGCACTCCCCCGCATCCCGACAACTACATGATCGGGAAGGGCATCGTTCAGATCGCCAAGTACACGGGCGGCGTCATCGGCGCTTTTTCCGATGTCGGAAACTGCCCGCGTTTCGAATACGAGCCGACGCAGCAGGAAATCGAGCATTTCTCCTCGCGCCAGGCCAACAAGGAGCAGGATGCCGCGGTTGTCATCCAGAGCGGCTACAACATCGCCTTCACGCTGGACGAAGTCGCTGTGGAGAACCTGCGGATGTTTCTCGCGGGCTCCCTGTCCGGGACGCGGATCATTTTCGCGAACCAGAATGTCAACCAGCTTTACGCGATCAAGTTCACCGCCGACAACACGGCGGGCCCGAACTACAACTATGAGTTTCACAAGGTGAAGCTCACCCCGCAGGGGGCCTTCTCGCTCATCAGCGACGAGTTTACCTCGCTGTCGTTCAACGGCAAGGGCCTTGCCGACAGGGCCGGCCATGCGACGAGCCCGTTCTTCACGGCGACGGCCGACACGACCACCACGACCACCACGACCACGGCGACCACGGCGTAACAGTTTTCACCACCGAAACCAACCGCGCCGGGAGGAGCAGCCCTCCTCCCGGTTTTTTCAAAAGGGGCACTTATGTCGCGACAAATCGAGCAACTCAAGATCGGAGACCGGGAGATCATCGTCAAGGAACTGATCGTGAAAGAAGTGAAGTCGCTGTGGAAAGACCTCACGACGCCGCCGGAAACCGGCCAGGGGCTTTTTTCAAACGACTTCCTGAGAAAGAATTGGGAGATGTGCGTCAGCGGAATCACGCTCGACGAGCTCGATGAACTGACGCCCACCGACGTCAGGAAAATCTACGACACTTTCGAGAAGGTGAACCACGTTTTTTTCGCCTTCGCGCGCCAAGTTCAAGGCGAAAGCGCAGCCCTTCACGCGATTCGCCAGGGGATTCTTCTGGACTTGAGTGCGCGGTTTGCCGGCTCATTGAACGCGGACATGCCGGAGCCTGGGAGTACGGATACAGCTTCTTCCTGACGGCCCTGAACGAGTCCTACAAAAACGAAGACGCCCTCATCAAGAGGCTGAGCAAAACGATCGCCATTGCCGTCCGGGTAGCGCACTACGCAAAGAAGTCTGAGTTCGAAAAATTCCTCCGATAGGGAATGACAATGGCGAAAGACATCCGCGACATCGAACGACAGCTTGACGAAGAACGCAAAGCCGCTGACAGCGTAAATCAGCGGCTTGATAATGCGCTCACAAAGGCACAGGGCATCAAGCAGTCTCGAGACGAGCAGATCAAGAAGCTGCAGGACCTGGAAAAGGCACTTACCTACAAGGGTTCCGAAGTCGGCAAACTGGATCGCATCTTCACGGCGCTCGGCGCCCTGTCCACTGGTTCGGCGTCAAAAGCGACGGCGGATTGGATCGGCTCCCTTCCCGAAAACCAGCAGGCGACCTTCGACACGATGCGAAAGCAGACCGGCGTATTCATCAAGGAATACGTCGACGGCGTGCAGAAGGATTTTCAGACTGCCTTTACAGGGAAACAACAGCGATCGAAGGCGCGGGAATCCTACGCCGATATGTTCGGACCGGCCGGGATCCTCATGGATATGACGCTCGATCCGACGATGTTCGCGGGCGGGCAGATCAAGACGGGAACGCAAGCCATTACCGCCGGAGCGTCCAACATCGTCCGCGCACTTGAGCGCGAGCTCCCGGCCGTCGAGAAGGTCGCAGACACCTGGGGGCGGATGTGGAACATCTTTCAGGGCGTCGAGAAGAACCCCCAGTTCACAGGCCAGCTCACCGCGATCAAGGACGCTTTTCGCGTCGCCGCGCATACCGGGAACTACACCGGCTTGCGCCAGTTCGGGACAAAGCTGGAAGGAACCGGCAACGTAGCGCTCCGTGGACTTCGCAACTACGATTTCGCGCCCGAATTGAAGCAGCTTTTCGAGCAGGCGTTCATTGCCAACAAGCAGGGCCCGTCCAGCACGTTTGGAAAGGGATGGATGGGCCTGCAGTCCGGATACAAGCAGTATGTTACCGGAGCATTCCCAACATTCCATCTCCGGAACCTTTTCGACGGAGTCATCAAGAATGCCGGTGTCGAAGGGGTTGGCGCGCAGGACTATTTCAACGCGATCAAGAATTTCAATTCCCCGCTCTACAAGGAACTGGGCATCTCCGGACAGGTCGGTCAGATCGGCGGCGCCGGCCAGTGGGGGACCAACCCCTGGCAGTGGCTCAAAAATGCCCCGTCCGCAGTATCCAATATCGTCGAAACGCTTTCCCGTGCCCCGCTGTTCGAGAAGGAACGGCGTCTCGGCGCATGGGCGGGCAAAGCCGCGGAGAAGACCGAGAAGGTCCACTATCAGTACAATTCCGCTTACGACACGCCCTTCATGCGTTCCATGGACCCGCTCGACATCTGGCGCAAGTTCACGATCGGTCAGGCTGGCTACTGGCCCGGCGCATTGGCGGCGAATATCCCGAAATTCGATCTCTATGGCAAGGCCTATGAAGCAACGAAGCCCGGTCCCTGGAAGGATCAACCCTGGAAGAAACCCGGCTATCTCGACGGCATGTATATGCTCGGCGGGTATGGCGGTTTCGGATCCTCCGCGGAAGATGCGCTGCGGCTTTTCACGGGCGACTCGAAAGCCATCACATCGCACCTGAATCCGTTCATCAAAACAGGGCTTGAAGGGATCGCCGACTACAGCTTTTTCCGCGAGAGATCCATTTCCGGCGACAAGGGCGCGGGGCAGTACAAGCACGCGAATTCCTTTTTGCAGTCCATGGTCGGCTACAATGCCGGCGCGGGGACGGTGGACCCGTGGGAACGGTGGGGGACCGAACAGGTAGGACAGCGATTCCTGTCGACGTACCTCAATGCCGTCGATCCGAAGAAACCCGGCACAAACCTCTGGTGGCCGGTCAAGGATTACTCCCTTACCGGTGCGCAGAATACCAATCTCTACCAGATGGAGAATCCGATCGGCGGCAAGCCGGGATTCCTGAACAACCTCATCCGAAACTGGTCGATCGGCTCGGCCGAAGCGGCGTCTTTCTACCCCGCGGGCGGATTCGGCGGCGGCAGTGGACCGGACGTCCCGGTTGATCCGGTTCTCGCGCGTTCTGCCAAGGCGAGAAAGCAGTGGGCCGACGCGACCGGACTGCCCATTGGCGAGTACGGCAAAACGATCGCCCTCCAAGGCGCACCCGGCGATTCCAAGATGATCCTCGATGCCGGTACGAACCTCGGCAAGGAACTGGCCAAGCAGCTTCTCATTCAGGGCCCCGACATCGGCAAGAACTTTGCCGACTCCATGGTGGTCCAGCTCAAGACGAAATCCGCCGAAACAGACGCCTGGGTAAAGGCGGGCGCGATCAGCGACCAAGACCGCAGGGCCCTGCTGGAAACCATGAAGAACGCGGCCATGTGGACCTCTCCGCGCGCAGCCGGAGGCGAAGCGTACTATTCCGGCAACGACCTGATGAAATACCGCCGCACGCTCGGAACGACACCTGGCGAACAGGCGTTCAATCGTGCGCAGGAAGAATACATCCAGTTCCTTTCGAAGACCTCCGACATCCGGAAGTCAGGAACCGGCAAGTCGAGCAGATCGATCCAGCAAGCGCTATCTTCTGAAATTGCAGGGACCAAACAGATAGCAAGAATGAGTTCATGGTCAGATCCGAATGCTGTCATCATCCAGATCGCCGAACTCAAGGAACAAGCCGACCGCGAGATCGAGGAGGTCGATCGGAAGGTGCAGTCTGCCCTTGCCGCCACGATGCAGGAGATCGCGGACGCGGAAATCGACGGCATTCAAAAAATCGAGCGGCAGCGCGCCGCCGCCGTGGCGAAATTCGAGTCCAGCGAAGAAGCCCTGCTTCTCAAAAGAGAGAACAAAACCGAGGAAATCGAAAAGCGGATTGACGCGATCAATGCCACCTATGGCCGCAAGAAACAGGAACGCATCGCCCAGGAGGCCAAGGCCACCGCGGACCTTCTGGCTGACTCTTTGAAGGATCAGACGTCGGCCGCGATCGAATCGCTCAAGATCATCTATGAGCGCGGCGGGATGACCATTCCCGACTATTACTCGAAACAATCCGTCGCCGTGACGGATCAGTTCCGTGGATCCGGCCTCAGTTCGATCGAATCCTTTTCCGCGAACCTGAAAACGCCGAACGCGGCGCTCGACGCCCTGCGCGACCAGCTTCTGCAGCCCGGCATGTCGATGGGCGATGCCGTCGCGAAGATGACCGAGGTCTATGACCTCATGAAGGGTTCCCTCGATCAGGGCGACGTTGTCAAGCTGACAGAGGCCGCGAAAGGCTTCGCCAATCTCCTCAACGGCCTGAAGCAGGCAGGCGAGAAGATCAAACTGGACACGCAGGCCGACACCCTGAAATTCAACGCGGGCATTGCCGAGCTTTCCAAGTATTCGAAGCAGACTCTTCTCGAGGCCTACACGCAGTCCGGCGCCCCGACACTGGGGATCGGCTCGTTCGGCGCGGGCGGTGGCGTCACCTGGAGCCGCAAGCACTCTCCGTTTGCCCCGGCCGGCTTCAATACGGCCGAGGAAATCATGAACATGCGGCTTGGGGCCTTTGACGAAGAGACGTCAAAATTCATTTCCGCGAAGGCTTCGGAACTACCGGGCGGGCTCGACATCCGTTCCCGCAGAGGCAGTGAATCGGCAAGCGACTATCTGGCGAGCACCGAAAGTCAGCTTCAAGACCGGAAGGCCAAACTCCAGGAATCAGCACTCTCCGGCCTCTATAGCGAAGAGGAAATCGCTGCGCTCGATCAGGGCATCAGAGCGGCAGACTCCCTGCTCGACGCGATGGCCGCGCGCCATGTGGCCCGCAACGCCATGATCGTCCAGAACGAAAAACAGGCGCAGAACGAACGGCTCCAGGTAGCCGCCGACATGGCATCGATGCTCTCGCAGACGGCGCAGATGATCTATGAGCAGTCCGGAAAGCAGTCTGCAGCGGCATTCTATGCAATGAAAGCGATGGCCCTGGCCGAAGCCGCGATCAAGGGAACCCAGGCGATCATCAATTCCTACGAGGCCGGATCGAAGATCAATCCCTACGTTGGCGCAGCATTCGCGGCCGTTGCCGCCACGTTCGTCGGCGTCCAGATGGGCATCATCGGATCGCAGATGGTCCAGGGCCCTCAGGGCAAAGCAAGGGGCGGCCTGATCGAAGGCGGCTCCGGCCAAAAGGACGATGTCCCGATCATGGCCATGGGCGGCGAATTCATGATGAAACAGAGCGCCGTCAACAAGTACGGCGTCAATTTCATGGAGGCGCTCAACCGCGGGTTGATTCCCACGATGAATATCTCCATCCCGGCAATTCCGACGGCAGATCCCGGCCGGTCGCACTATGCCGAAGGTGGCCTGATCTCATCGCCGGAAGTCTCCGAAGGCGGCGGAAATGCGGTCGGCGACATCAGCCTCGTCAATATCGTCGATCCCCGGATGATCGACGCTTACATGGCTTCTCAGTCTGGAAGGCGAATGATCGTCAATGTCATCGGCAGCCAGGCATACGAAGTGCGGAGGTCGCTCGGACTGTAATGATCGTATTCGACTATGAACCGAACTGGCGGCATGAGCTCACCGCGGAATTCGCGTTCATGACAATTATTCAGGCATCGCGTCTCTTGAAGGAGCAGCGCAAACCGCTCCTGGCCACGATGAAGCGATCGCTCGAATGCACGTTCGACATCCCGCAGGACGCCTTTCGCCTGTTCAACGTGCTGCAGGCGGGACAGGCGGTCCCGTTCTATGTGCCGTGGTTCACCGAGCCGATTCTGCCTACCGGGACAGGCAACCTGAAGGGATTGACGAACATCCCCGTGACGGACTTTGTCAGCAACTACTGCACCAGGAACCTCGCCGCCGATTTCATGCTGATCGATGTCTCCGGCGCGGAACGCGGCGAGATCAAGACCAAGGCGAGTTTCACCGGGACGACGCAGATCACGTTCACGCAGAACGTCGCCGGCACGTTCCCGGCCGCGTCAACGGTGATTTATCCGGTGTTCTACGCGACATGCACAGGGAAGAAGCTGCGGGCCGCAACGGACAGCTATCTGCAATACGCGCTGACGTTCGAGGAGTATTTCTAACAGGCCGTTGAAAAACGGGC
>DIWJ01000091.1 GCA_002428445.1 Syntrophaceae bacterium UBA6109 | reverse complement strand
GGCGCGGAACTGGTGAAAGACATCAGGGTGTACTGACACCGGAGGTGCGGCTGTGGACGGGACTGCCGGCAGCGCCGTGCCGCGGCCGACGGGAGGGGACGGTATTTCGGCCCGCTGGGAAAGCATTCCGTCACCCTTCACGGGCACGGTCCGAAGACGCGCGGATGTCGTCGACAATCGGCCCCGCGGCACGGAAACCCGTATCCCTTTATGATCTCCTGACTGGATGCTCTTCGTCCGGCCTTCTCTGACCTTGCCTTCGCGATTTCGATCCTGCCAATTGGTACGGAACCCATGGCGTAACGATCGAATATTATGGTTCATATAGATATTAATAAAATATTAAATGTAATTCTTGACAAACTATTCCGGATTCATTAGCCTTTGCCACGGACGGATGGGACCTGCCCGGCGAGTGCCGTGGGAAGGGGCGCGGCGACGGGAAGCATGCTCAGCGCGGCGGACGGAAAAGATTACACAGCAGGATGGAAGTTGCCTATCTGAAGATCAAGAAGTGACCCAAGGGGACGAACGATGGGATCGGGCGATCAGCGCGCGGTGTGTCAAGCTTTTCCATCTGCATCGAGCGACAGGAAGTGAAACAAGAGGCGTTAACAAAACAACTTTTGAAAGGGAGGTTTCAAAAATGGTCGACAAGAAAAAGGATGGTTTGACGAGACGTGATTTCGTCAAAGGAGCGGCGGCGGGGCTGGGCGGTGCAGCGGTACTGGGCTTTCCGGGAATCGTGAAGGCCCAGGGAAAAGTGATCAAATGGAGAATGCAGAATTCTTATCCGAGCACCGTTGAGGCGGGGAAATTTGCCACCACATGGGCCAAGTCCATCACGGAGCTGACCGGCGGACGGCTGACAGTTGAGTACAATGAACCCGGCGCGATCGTTCCCTTTTCGGAGACGTTTCAGAGCGTTTCCAACAGCACGATCGACTGCACCGTGTCCTTCGCGACTTTTTATCGCGGGATCATACCGGAGTCGGATATCGAAGTCGGGCTGCCTTTTGCATGGGTGAGGCCCGAGGAGGCCCATGATGCCTATTACCACCTCGGCCTGCTGGAGGAGTTCCGCAAGATTTATGCGGAGCACAATGTCTTCTACATCTGTCCCACCTACTGCAACATCTACTACGGTATGCACACGGTGAAGCCGGTTCGGAAGCCATCGGATTTCAAGGGGATGAAGATGCGGGACATGGGAATATCCGCCGAATGGCTCGCCCACTACGGCGCTGCTCCCACAACACTTCCCGCGGGGGAGATGTATATGGCGTTGAAGATGAAGACGATTGACGGGGTTCATTACGGGGCGAAAGTCCTGGATGATCTGAAGCTCGGGGAAGTCTGCAAGTATTTCCTTATCGAGCCCAATCCGGGCACAACCGTCATGAACCTCTTCTGTTCCATGAAGTCGTACAATGCATTGCCGGACGACCTGAAGAAGATCGTGAAGGATTTCAGTCTTCCCCTGGTCCTGCCGGTCGTCGTGGGGTGGGACGAGAACAAGGCGCTGGTCTCGATCCAGAAGAAATATGGGGTCGAGGTCGTCCGCTGGTCAAAGAAAGATTCAGACGAGTCGCGGGCCTACATGATCGAGAAGCTCTGGCCGAAGGTGGGGGCGAAGAGCGCGCGCTGCAAGAAGCTGGTCGATATTGTCACCGCGCAGGCCAAAACGTACGGGAAGGTTTAAGCGGGCGGGAATTCAGATATCCAAATGTTTTTGCGGAGATTGAGATCTGCGAACTGATGGGAAGGCAGCGACAGGAGAACGGGAGTGCGTCTGCTGCCGCCGCCTTCCCTCTTCGAGGAGGCTGAGATGTCGACAGGAAGAGCGATTGTCAAGGTCATTGACCGGGTGAATGAACTGACCGGGAAAACGATCAGCTACTTGATCGTTCCCTTGACCGTGATCGTTGTTATTGAAGTCATGATGCGGTACGCCTTTGACGCCCCAACTCTTTGGGCCTGGGACGTCAACATGTACCTCGGCGGGTTGATGTTGATCCTGGGCGCCGGCTACGCTCATTTATACAAGTCCCATGTTTCCGTTGAGTTCCTGCTGGAAAAATGGAGGCCCAAGAACAAAATCCTTCTGGAATTGATTCTCTCGCCCTTCATTCTCCTGCCTCTGGTGGTTCTTTTCTGGTACGGCTGGGATGCGGCGTGGCAATCCTGGAAGATCAACGAACACCATACTTCCCTATGGGAGCCGCCGCTCTATCCTTTGAGAATCGCCGTCCCCGTCGGCGCGTTGCTGTTCCTGCTGCAGGGCATTTCCAGATTCTTGAGCGACGTGATGCATTATCGTGAATTGAAGGAACAGGAAGGAGAAAAATAATGGACCTCGGTCTCATTACCCTTTTGATGGTGGCCACCCTGCTGATTCTCATCTTTCTCGGGTTGCCGATCACCTTTTGCCTGATCAGCACCTCCCTGATCTTTACGATCGTATTTTGGGGTTTTTCGAAAATGTCGGTGCTCGTTACGGCCACTTTCGGCACGATGACCAATCCGACGTTTTTGGCGGTTCCTCTGTTCATCTTCATGGCCAACGTCCTGCAATCCTCCGGAATAACCGACGACCTCTTCGACGCTATCTGGAAGTGGCTGGGAGGCGTCAGGGGGGGGTTGGCCATTGCCAGCGTCGCCGCGATTACGATTCTCTCGGCGATGACGGGCGTCGGCGCCACTGGCATTTTTACCATAGGGATGATCGCATATCCGCAGATGATGAAGAGGGGCTACGACCAGATGATCGCGATCGGTCCCATTCCTCCGGCCAGTTCCCTCGGGCCGCTGATTCCGCCGAGCAACATCATGATCATCCTGGGCGGCTTCGCATCGTTGTCGGTGGGCGCGCTTTTCATGGGCGGATTCGTTCCCGGATTTTTGATCAGTCTGGGGTTCATTATCTACATCTTGGTCCGCTGTTACATGAATCCTGAGCTGGCGCCGGTGATACCGTTGAACGAGAGGCCTTCGCTGAAAGAGAAACTTATTGCGACGGGCGGTGTAACGCTGCCGATTCTCCTTGTTCTGGCAGTCCTGGGCGGCATCTGGACGGGGGTTACGACGGCGATCGAAGGGGCAGGTGTTGGCGCGTTCGGGGCAATGGTCTGCGCCGTGATCAAACACAAGCTGACCTTCACAAGGCTCAAGGATGCCGTGACCTCGACCTTGAAGGCGAATGTCATGGTCATGTGGTTACTGATCGGCGGCAGCTGCTATGCGGCGTTCATGAGCGCTTCGGGGATGTCAATGTATCTGGGAAAGATGCTGATGAATCTGCCAATTCCTCCGATGGGCATTGTAGTTTTCCTGCTGTTTATCCTGCTTGGTATGGGGATGTTCCTCGATTCCGTTGCCATCATCATGATCACCGTGCCGATTTTCTTTCCCATCATCAATACCCTAGGCTTCGATCCCATCTGGTTCGGCGTGCTTTTTACGATTGCGATCGTCATTGGGTATATTACCCCGCCTTTCGGGTATAACCTCTTCTACATGAGGGCGATCATCCCACCGGACGTCAGCACGAAGGTGATCTATCGTTCTGTTATACCCTATATCCCGATCATGGTTGCGGTGATGATTGTATGCATCCTCTTCCCGAAGCTGGTTCTGTTCCTCCCGGCGTGGTTTATCGGCTAGAGATGGTCGGATATCCGTCAGTGAAGGTTTGGAGACTTGGTGGCCGGCAGGATATCGCTGAGGGCAGTTGAGCAAGGAGAGTACCGATGAAGACATACACGCTCATACCGGTTCATATCGGCAGGCTCAAGGTTGACTTGGGCATCATGACGTACCGGATGAATTACGGGGTGAAGCAATGGATCCCCATGATCAGTTGGTACGTGAAAGGTGCGGAGAAGCATATCCTCATTGACACCGGCATATCGGCAAAGGCGGGCAACATCCTGACCGATTCAGTCATAGAGGACTTCGTCGATTTCGAGGAAGGTCTGCAGAAAACGGTTGGGATTACCGCCGATGAAGTGGATCTGGTCATCCAGACTCATCTTCATTTCGACCATGTGGGTAACACGCATCGATGCCGGAATGCGCGCGTGGTTCTGCAAAAGACGGAACTCGAGTACGCCCTTGCGCCGCACCCCATGCAGGGTTATCTGTATGATGTCAATCTGTTGAGGGATCTGCGCTTCCAGTTGGTTGACGGCGATCAGGAGATCCTCCCGGGGATCGATGTCATTCACCTCCCCAGCCATACGCCGGGCACGCAGGCCGTATCGGTCAATACCGAAAAGGGCCGCGCCGTCATCAGCGGCATGTGTTCTATAGGAGCCAACTTTCATCCGCCCAAGCCGGCCACGGAGGCACAGAGGCGCCACGACTGGGGGGTCGTTCCCCCCGGAAATTTCGTCAATCTCTATGACGCTTACAACAGCACTCTAAAACTGAAGTCAATCGCTGATATCCTGATCCCTCAGCATGATTTTTCTTTGTTCGATATCAAGCAGATTC
>DIWJ01000009.1 GCA_002428445.1 Syntrophaceae bacterium UBA6109 | reverse complement strand
TAAACAACGCTCGATTTTCTTACACCTTACTTCAATATCTTTGCACGGATACCCTGTACGTCCTTACCCCTGATTAAGAAAAATAAACTTGACAATTAGATTAATTAACTGTACATGAGGCGCAAAATGAAGCAAGGATGTCATGCATGTCCAAGACCGTGCCCCAGCTTAAGATCGTCAATCGCCTGCATGTTCTGCGGGCGGAACAGCGGCTGACCCAGGAACAGCTGGCGAAGGAAGTCGGCGTAACCCGTGCCACCATTGTCGCCATCGAAGGAGGCGGCTACAACCCTTCCCTGGAGCTGGCGTTCCGGATTGCACGATTTTTTAAGACGGACATCCAGACAATCTTTTCCGTCGAGGAGGAAACCATATGAAGCGGCTTGATTCTGTGCTGTTGAAAGTTTTCTTGTACGGGCTTCCGGTATTTGTTCTGCTTGCTGTTTTTGCTTACTTATACAGTACCGGGGCCGTCGACCGGAACGCGCCTTATGCCAAGTTCTTAAATAGCCTCGGCGGGCTTGCTATCGCCCTGGAGATGGCGCTATCCCTCTGTCTCAGCTTTCGGCTGTTGATCTCCGCACCGTTTCGGGATCACGTGATTGCCAGAATCACCTTGATCAGGGAGCGGGACGAACGGGAAGCGCACTTGACCGGCAAGGCCGCGAGGACGACATTTGTAACGTCGCTGGCTCTCCTTATTCTCCTCTTCTGTCTCTCCTGTTTTCAGGTTTCCCTTTACCGGGTGCCGCATGAAAAGGCAGTTGACGGCAAAACGGGGATGATTACACTGGGCCTTGGTTTGCATTTTTTCAATGATGGCAAGCTGGAGCGGCCCGAAGAGACAATCCAAAAGCAGGATATTTTTTCCTACCAGGGGCTACCCGTATCCAGCACATCGGTCATTCTCCTTCTGATTGCGTGGCAGATTATCTCGTATAATTATTCGATTCGGCGACTAATGAAGTGATTATCGGGTAACAATAAGGCCACCGGGAACCAGTTTTTCGCTGATGGTTATACATAAAAAGATTTGATATCATCAAAATTATTGGCCAGTGAATGCAATTTGTAATGTGGCATGCAGATAAAAGTGTGAAAAGCAACACCTCAGGAAGTTATGATACGGAAACCGAAAGTGGTCGAATTTGTCGCGCCACTTGGTCTGACAGGGTATCTTCGACGATGTCCATGTCATATCGGCTTTGAATGTTCAGCCAGTAACGCGGATTCTGCCCAAAATATCGGCCCAGACGCAGGGCAAGCTCGGCGGTTATCGGCCGTTTTCCGTTCACGACGTAACTGATACGCATGGCGGGAACACCGATATCCTTCGCAAGACGATATTGTGACAGCGCCAGCTCGTCCAATAATTCTTTTAGATATGCACCGGGATGCACCGGCGGTATACGTTTCTTAACCACACCACACCTCCCTAATGATAATCCTCTATTGCTACATTTTCAGCATGCCCGCCTATCCACATAAAACAGATTCGCCATTGATTGTTAATGCGGATACTCCATTGCCCTTTACGAGTTCCCTTTAAAGCTTCTAAACGATTTGAGGGAGGCAATCGTAAATCCTGAATCTCAATAGCCGCATCAATAGCGTTCAGTTTCATAAATGCCCGCTCTTGAATATCGCCGGGAAATTTGCGAGAAAATTCACGACGAAAAATCTTCTCTGTTTCGTTACACCGAAAAGATCGGATCATGGTTTTAGCCGTAAACTATTTGTTTATTAATGTCAAGGGGCAACCGGGTACAAGGTTTGGCGATATGGAAAGAATTACCGTTCGAAACCAAGTACTTTCTTCGAGAAGGATGCTTTATTGACTACAGTACGCATCTCAGCACGTCATTGAGCATCAAGAATCCTTATCGCGGGGCTGCGTCTTGAACGGCAGCACCACGGCGCCGGCTTTCAACCCGTCCAGGTAGTCCGCCCATGTCTGCATCATCTTCCGGCGCTCTTCTAGATGCGCTGTCCGATTATAGGCCCGGCCGTTCGGATCCCTGACTGCGTGCGCAAGCTGGTGTTCTATGAAATCCGGCCGGATGTTCAAAACCTCATCGAGGATCGTCCTCGCCATAGCCCGGAACCCGTGACCCGTCATGGTGTCCTTATCGTATCCCATGCGGCGAAGAGCCGCTAAAATGGCATTGTTCGACATCGGACGGACAAAGGATCGTCCTGACGGAAAAACATACCGACTGTTGCCCGTGTATTCCTTCAATTCCGTTAAAATCTCAACAGCCTGTCGACATAAGGGAACAACGTGCGCCTGTTTCGTCTTCATCTTGAGAGCCGGTATGCTCCAGAGAGCCTGCTCGAAATCGATTTCGGTCCATTCCGCGTGCCTCAACTCCCCGGGACGGACGAAAAACAGGGGCGCAAGCCGAAGAGCGCACCTGACGACGAAATGCCCCTGGTAGCCGTCCATAGCCCTCAGAAGAGGCGCCACTTCCTTCGGATCGACGATTGCCGCCCGATGGGTCTCCTTCGGCTGAGGCAGCGCACCTTTCAAATCCGCCGATGGATCCCGCTCCGCCCTTCCTGTCGCCACGGCGTATCGGAAAACCTGGCCGGCTATTGTCCGGATCCTGTGCGCCGATTCCAAGGCGCCGCGACTTTCCACTCGTCTCAGGACCGTCAGAAGCTCCGGAGCCTTGATTTCCATGATGGGGCGTTTACCGATCCATGGGAACAGATCTCGCTCAAGGCGGCTTATGATCGTGGTGGCATGACCGGCCGTCCAGTTTACTTTGAATTTCTCCTGCCATTCCCGGGCGATCACCTCGAATGTTTCCGTTTCTGCTGTTTCTGCCTGTTTTTGGGCCTTGCGGAGGGCGCCAGGGTCAATGTGATGAGCAACCTGCCTTCTGGCCTCGTCCCTCCTCGCTCTTGCGTCTGCAAGGGAAATCTCCGGATAGGTACCCATGGACAGCAGTTTTTCTCTCCCATCAAAACGGTACCGGAAGCGCCACCACTTCTGGCCTTTTTCAGTGACGAGCAAATAGAGGCCGTCGCCATCAGATAGCTTGTAGGCCTTCTCTCTTGGCTTTGCAGTTCTAACCCGCATGTCACTCAATGGCATGTTGCGAGTTTTCCGTGACTCACTTTGTTCATCAATCGTGGTACGCACTGAGGGTGTTCTTTCGATTTTCCAAAGTTTGCTCTTTTCCCGTTCTCTATATTCTTTACGAAGCGCAGAAGGATCGATCCCCTGCCTTAATAGCGTCCGCGCCGCGTCCCTACTATTTCTGGCGTCTTTTAGATTTACTTCTGGATAGATGCCAAAGGAAATCAGCTTCTCCTTTCCCTCAAAGCAATACTTGAATCGCCACCTCCTACTACCATTGGGCTCAACTAAAAGGAAAAGCCCCAAGCCGTCAAAAAGACGGTAGCCCTTCTCAGCTGCTTTCGCAGAGTTGATCTTCTCGTCGGATAGCGGAGCGATTCTTTTCGCCATAGGCTTCTTACCCCTTTCTGGTGGTAACTGCTTTTTGCCTGTGGGTAACAATGAACGCCTCGTTTTGCCTGCGGGTAACTGCTTTTTGGACCATGGATAACAGTGCCATAGTTACCACCAGAATGGCTGGATTTTGATGAATCCCATAGCACGCCCATGGACGAATAGCAAGAAAAAACCCGCTGATTCCAGCGGGTTTTGCACTTCCTCGGATTTTGTCGGATGATGGTCTGGTGGAGGCGGCGGGAGTCGAACCCGCGAAATATAGTTGATTTTATTACGTTTTTTTCTGGTCGTTTCTGTAACTAGTTGATTTTACAACTACCGCATTTCTACCGCAAGTCAAGAGGGAGTCGAACCGACGTCCGTACGGCTGGATTTGAACCTGCGGAAGTCGCGCCACCACTGAATTTACCGAGGTTATGGTAAAGAAATGGTAAAGGGTAAATTGTGTCGATTTTTGCCTGGACCTTGTTCTTACCACAGAACAGTGCAATTAGGCGTGCCCTTCCGGTTCAGCAAAGGAAAGTACGCGGTCTACAAAAGCCTCTTTGTCAAAAGACGCATCGTGCTTTCCAATGATGACGGGTTCGCAGGCGGCTGCTTTCCATACAGGTTCGGATATCAGGATCGAACCGTCGGCTTGTTCCGGTGTGGCCCAACCCGGAAGCGATCCTGAGCTAACCAGATTGTTCATTGCCTGGATTCTGAAGTTGACGGCAAGCGCTTTGTCAGGTTCGTCGTGGAAGAGTGACACTATCAGTATAGCGCGCCCCTCCCAGTCCCGATTGTTTTGGGGTAATTTGTGTATCTCTCGTGTCGCAAGCAAGAGATCCTCACTACTCACTTTGACATTGTTCACGCGAGATACTAAGGTCACTTGAGTCCGCCGCATGGGTCTAAACCCACTCGCGAAGTACGCCGACTTCGAATTTTATCCTATGTATCATTTCATTACTTGTGCCCTTCTCCGTATTGGCACCGGCACCG
Source organism: Syntrophaceae bacterium UBA6109 (assembly GCA_002428445.1). Next base: position 9,943 of record DIWJ01000009.1, on the reverse strand, counting down.
ATGTTCATGAGTGCAACGACGATCCCCGCTCGATCCTTCTGATTCTTGGTTACTGAGACGGCAATGTCGAATTGTATCCCGGGGATTTTTGCATTATCTCCTAAGTTACGCCGCAGATTGAAAACCTCATGTTGTCCTTTGGCCGGATCGATAAGTTCTGCATTGGCGTTCTTGATTCCCGCTGCCACGTCGACTAAAATGCTCGTTATAAAATCCTTAAGTTCGATCTGCTCCATATGTGCCCCCTCTCGTTGCCTTCATTATTCGTCACCAGAACTTTTTTGTCTGAGCCGAATTACGCCCTCTGATACTGCAAAGAGAAAGAACTGAGGATCTTCCAGGGCATGATCAATCATGAATTGCATCGCAGTTTTTTTAGTGGCACTTGAAATGAGTGGGGTCACCACAAACAAAATCAATAGGCCGACCCACCACGTATAGAAATACATAACGGCAACTGCTGCAGGGATTGAGAGGATCCATATCCATGACCAGAAGATGTGCGCCAGTTGATATCGCTTTGGCAGTATTTTTGAGTTAGCTATTCTTAGTGCTTTTGATCGGTCCACGTCGACCGCCAACTTACCCGATTTCCATGCCAGGATAAACTCAGAGTGTTCCAATGCAGTTACCCTCTCAATGGGTTTCTTGCTTCCGAATGAAAAACTCAAGTTGGATTTTACTTAGATAATACTTACATCGGTAATATTCAAGCATTTTTAAGTTCTCTTCCATCCAGACGAACTAGGTGCCGACGAGAATGGGCCCGCCCGGAGCTCGTCGGAGTCGGCGCCGTCATCCTCCTGAGCAGGGCGAAAGATAATTCTTGACACGGGGATACTCACTATGTTACGTACGAATCACATTGTGGATTAAGGAGGGACGGCAGATGCCAAGAAAACCAGTCAAAGAGGCGCGGCAGCAATACTCCGTGATGCTCAGGCCAAGCTTAGTAAAAGAAATTGACGCTATGGCTGACAACTATGGGCTGACACGGAGCCAGCTTATGGGCAACCTGATCGAAACAGCAATGGATGATGCCAGAGTTATGGAAAAGGTGGGGTTGTTCAAAGCGGTTGTTGCAGGTGAAAAGGTAATGAGGAAGTTCAAGGAAGCGTTGTTCAGCGGGAAAGTATCTCTGACCGAAAAGGGAGATTTGGAGTTGAGGAAGTAAGAAGGCGAAAGCCCGAGCTGCGGCTAACAGTTCGGGCTTTCTAAATCTCGTTCCAGAAGTGCCAAAACCCGTGAGAGTGCGACAGACCAGAACGGATCTGCGTTCAGTATAACACTGAAGGCTTATCTGTCAACACGGCCCTTCTGGAGCATCCAGGAGGGTTTTTATGTCTAGTCTAGAAGATAATCCATGTGATCTCAAGAAAGGAGAGCTGCTTTGGAAAATCCTGCGTACATTTTCTGATTGCAGAATCCTGACGCCTGCCGAAGTCCGTCAATTGAGGAATGGTGAATGGAAAGCGCCGCCGGCGGGTAGGCCCGGTGGCGAGGCCGGGACCGCCGGCGTAAACGACGGCACAGGCGCAAGCTTAAGCTTGTTTGATCCGGATATCAAAGGGGGTGGCAAATGACTATCAGCCACCCCGCAAAGGTGAAAGTTGAGGTGCTTTCTTCTGGAGTAGATACGCTTGTTTTGTCGCTTTATGTTGATTGGGATAATGTGGATGTGTTTGATATTCTTAGTGAAGGTAAAGAGCGTGCTCAAGAGTACGATTCCGATGCTCCCGCCAATATCAAGCATTTCAATCCCGGCGAAGTTTTTCCTGTAAATGTGAAGCCGAATGGGGCTAAGGGCTTTGCCTGGATCATCAGCAATTCAGATTACGCTTTCACGATAGCCGATAAACAACACCCCGGATCAAGACCGAACGTCATGGTTGAAATACGGTCCGAGACCCTATGGAGGTTGGGGCCTGGGGAAAGTGTCATTATTGCGCTGAAGCTCGTAGAGGCGAACGGAGGGCATATCATTGAAGCCAAGCTCAGCCGTGTCGATCTTTGTCTTGATTTTGCGATGCCCGAAAAGAATTGGTCATGGGACTTGATGGAGTACGCAGTCACCAGGGCCGCCGATTTCAATCCTTATTACAGCCATAGGAAGCTTAACGGAATCAGGATCGGAGCAGGGGGAAGCATCATCTTAGCCCGTTTATATGACAAGGTCTTGGAAATCGAGAAGTCAAAGAAATACTGGCTGTTTGACGTTTGGAAAATCAAAGAGCGCCCAGCGGGGAAAAAGATCATCCGCCTTGAATTTCAGATGCGGCGAGAGATGTTGAAGCAGCTTGGCCTTAAGACCGTCGAGGACCTATTGGAGAAAACCGCGAACGCCTGGGCCTACTGTACGAAAGAATGGCTGAAATTTCAGGATAGGCCGGGGCTCCATCATACGCAACGGTCAACCTTCGAATGGTACAGGGCGATTCAAGAGGGCTTCCAGGGTGTCCAGGGTGCGGAGCCTCTTGTTAGGGTAAAAGCCGTAAGAATGGACAAAATGCGGCTGCTCCAGCAGACGAATGGGCTATTAACGTCTTTGCATGCAATAATACTGGAGGAGCAGAAAGCCGACAGAAGCAAGCCCGTTGGTATCGGAGATTGCCTTGATTCCTACAACGAGGAATTGAGGAAACATCAAGAGCCTCTGGATATTCAAGCCAGGATTGAAAAGAAGCGTGCAAAGTTCCACCGGGAAGAGTCCGCACCGAAGATTGAAGCTGGGCAGACCGTCTACGTGATCCGAAAGGCGGTGGAATAATGTTGACTGCCGCCGTCGATCAGATTACATACTCCCCAAATCCTTCAGGGGAGGTCTGTATGGGATATAGCGGCGGCAGCATACAGCGGCACGGTAACCGTTACTATGTCCAGTTATATTGGAACGGACGCATGGAAAAGTTTTGGTCCGTTTTGATTCAGGGACAGTGGTATCCCATAAAGAGTCACGAAAACGGGGAAAAGCTTCTTCGTGCGATCCAAGAAGATATTGACCGAGACAGAGAAAGCTTTGATCCTCGATCCTTCCGACCTGCGAACCCCTTGAGCCTGGGGGAGTATCACACAAAGTGGCTTTCCGAGATCGATGCGACGGTTAAGACTAAACGCGATTACCGGACGGCCATCGTAAATTATGCTGTGCCGTTCTTCGGGGCTGATAAGGATATCCGCAAGTTCAAGAAGGCTGAACTGGTAAGCTTTCACAAGTCGATCGAAGGTTCCCAGAAGTGGCGATACAACGTCATGGGTGCTCTGAAATCGATGATCCGGTGGGCTTATTCAAATGAAGAAATCAAGCATGTTCCGCCGTTCCCTAAAATGAGCATGGGGGAATCGCCGGAGATTGAATATCTCACCCTGGACCAACAGGAAAAGGTTTTGGCTCATATTCCCGCCGAGGATGCCCCAATTTTTCGATTTGCGATGGAGTACGGCTTAAGGGTCGGGGAAGCTCGGGCGTTGAAACAGGATGCCATTAAGGACGGGAAAGTCTATGTCAAGCGGACCTTCTCTGAAAACGAATTGAGGGAAACCACAAAAACGGGCGACATCAGGGCGCAAGAATTGACACCCTATGCCCAAGAGATCATCGACGGGTTAAGACACATCGGACCGTTCTTGTTCGTTCGCCATGACGGGAAACCTTACACAAATAAAAACCTGAATGAGATATGGCGGAGCGCCTGCGAGAAGGCCGGAATCAAGATCAAGCTGTATAACGCGATCCGGCACAGCCTGGGGTGCCAGTTGTTGGACGAAGGGCATGACCTTTCCTTGGTGCAGGAAGTGTTAGGGCACAGGCGGCAGGAAATGACGCGAAGATATGCAAAGCGGACTGCAAAGCGTATCGGGCAGGTACTTTCCCTGCGCCGACAAGCTTGCGGTAGAGTTGCGGTAGAAAAAAAGTTTGTAACTAATTGAAATTATTCGACTAAATGGTGGAGGCGGCGGGAGTCGAACNNCCGCGTCCGGAAACCTTCCGCTGCAGTTTCTCCGTGCGAATCCTTTGATTTGATTTCGCACCGGCCGCTCCCAAAGGCAGGATCGAACCGGCGCTATCCCGTTCGTTCTCGCCCCTCCCCTCCGGGAAAGGGGAAAAGGCCAGCCCGCCTGATTGACGTCTTCTCCGGACCGGCAGGCGAGGCCGGGAAGACGTTAGCCGTTATTAGGCGGCTAAGGCGTAGTCGTAATTATCGTTCGCGACTAAGTTTGTCCTACCTGTTTAACGAGGCCTNNAGGCCTGTAGGAACCTCGGCACGCTTCTGCAACTTCAATTATCCCCGTCGAAACCGTGGCGCCCCCACAATAGACAGGAATGACTTGCGGCCTAATATATGCGCTGCCGTCCGGATCGTCAAGCTATTTGAACACCGCCGTCCTTTCCGGCCGGTCCGCGTCTTTCCCGGTTGCAAAAAAACCCAATACATGCCAGATGATAGGTGTTAATGCAAAAACGAAAGGAAGCCGCCATGGCACAGCGAATCATTTACATCACAAAACCGGATATGGAGAAGTTGCGGAACTTGATCGACGGCGTCAGGGAGAACACGGCCAAACCGACTGCGAACCTGGACAGCCTGGAGAAGGAACTGGACCGGGCGAAGGTGGTCGAGTCCAAAGAAGTTCCGAAAGACGTTATCACCATGAATTCCGCTGTCCGGCTTCAGGATCTCGCATCGGGGGAGGAGCTGACCTACACACTCGTTTTTCCCATTGAAGCGGACATCGGGGAGGGCAAGATCTCGATTCTCGCCCCGATCGGCACGGCGCTGATCGGGTATGGCGTCGGGAATATCATAGAATGGCCGGTTCCCTCCGGTACGAGACGTTTAAAGATCCAGGAGGTTCTCTACCAGCCCGAAGCAGCCGGGCATTTTGACCGCTGACGTGCGGCCGGGCGCGGCTCAGGCACAGAACGGCCTTTTCAGCCCCGGTTTCTCCCCCGGAGCGCCCTTTCCATGTCGCGCTCGTCCTCGCGGCGCTTGATCTCATCCCGCCGGTCCACGTACTTCTTCCCCCGGGCGATGCCGAGTTCGACCTTGATCTTCCCCCGTTTGAAGTACATGCGCAGGGGGATGAGCGTGAATCCCCTCTCGCGTGACTTCCCGTAGAGCCTCTTGATTTCGCGTTTGTGGAGGAGGAGCTTGCGGACGCGCATCGGGTTGTGGTTGGCCCGGTTCCCGAAGGTGTAGGGACTGATGTTCAGTTCGTGGAGGAAGACCTCCTCTTCCTCCACGCGGGCGTAGCTGTCTTTCAGATCCGCCTTCCCCTCCCGGAGCGCCTTGACCTCCGTCCCCACGAGGACGATCCCCGCCTCGTAGGTATCCCCGATGGCATAGTCGCGCCTTGCCGCCTTGTTGGTGCAGAGGACCTTTTCGCCGCCTTCCGACTTGGCCATCTCAGGTCCCTCCCCTGCCGGCGCGTCCGGCCGCGAGCAGGTAGTCCGGCTTCACGCGGCCCAGGGCGCGAAAGATGTTGTCCCGGACGTCGCGGTTGTCTCCCTCGAGCCGGTCCAGGAGTTCCTTGATGTAACGGCGCCTGGATGTGCCGCTCGTGGGGCAGCGGTTCGCAACCGCCGGGAAGCCCCGTTCCTTCGCGTACTTCTTCAGGAGCGGCTCGCGGATATAGGCCAGCGGGCGGATGATGGAGAGCTTTCCGCCGAAGATGGACTGGTTCGGGACCATCGTGCTGATCTCGCGGGCGTAGAACATGTTCAGAAGCACCGTTTCGATGATGTCGTCGCGGTGGTGTGCCAGCGCGACGCGGTTGCAGCCCAGCTCCTCCGCGGCCTCGAAGATCCGCTTCCGCCGGAGACGGGAGCAGAGGAAACAGGGGTTCTTCCTGTTGACCGGTCCGTGGGCAAGGGGGCCGATGTCGGTGCGCGCGACAATATGGCGGTAGCCGCCCTCGCCCAGGTACTCTTCCAGGCGCGCGGCATCGGCGCATTCGGGATCGAAGCCCAGGTCCACGTGCACCGCGAACAGCTCGAACGGGGGTGTGAAGACCATCGGCGTATCCAGGAGGTCCAGGAGCGCCAGGCTGTCGGCCCCTCCGGAGACCCCGACGAGGACGCGGTCGCCCGCCGCGATCATGCCGTAATCCATGACCGCCTTTTCGAGCCACTTCTTCAGATGATGGTAGAGTTTTGTCGGCCGCGGCCGTTCCATATTCCCTTCCCCCAATGCAGGAAGCGTCGATCGTACATGAGTTTCCGGCCGGAATCAAGGCAAAGACCGCGGCGGCCCCCCGGGGCAGCGGGAACCGGCCCGTTCCGCCCGTTTTTCCCTTGACAGGCGGGCGGCGGAATCCTATTGTTGCCCGGCAGGCGCGGTGGCCTGGACGGCTCAGCGCCGCCGCTCTCCGGGACCGGCGGATTCTTTCCCGCGGAAGAGGACTCTGGCAGACATGAACAAGCGCTTTGCGGACCTGATCACGGCCTCGATCAAGAACCGCTTTTCCGATATCCACATCTCGGGCGGGCATCCGCTCATCTTCCGCCGCGACGGCATCATCCACTTCGACAAGAACATCAAATGGACGCCGGCCGAGATCGACGTCATGGTCAGGGAAGTCCTCAGCGAACGGCAGCTGCACACGCTCAGGAAGCGCTGGTCCGTCGATCTGGCCCTGTCCGTCAACCAGGTGCGGATCCGCGTCAACATCTTCTATACGACCCGCGGGCTGAGCCTGGCGATCCGGCTCCTGCCCGAGACCATTCCGGAGATGGCCGGCCTCAACCTGCACCCCTCGCTGGCGACGATCAAGGACCTCCGGGCCGGCCTGATCCTTGTCTGCGGAAGCACGGGCTCCGGCAAGTCGACAACCGTCGGGGCCATCATCGAGGAGATCAACCGCAGCCGGCCGGTCCACATCATCACCATCGAAGACCCGATCGAGTACCGGTTTCAGCCGAAGAAGGCCTTCATCGAGCAGCGGGAGGTCGGCATCCATGTGCCCTCCTTCAAGCAGGGGCTCCTCGACGTCCTGCGGGAAAACCCCGACGTCATCTTCGTCGGCGAGTTGCGGGAGCCGGACACGATCCGCCTCACCCTCAACGCCGCCGAATCCGGCCACCTCGTCTTCGCGACGCTCCACGCGACCGACGCCGAAGACGCCATCTACCGCATCAACAACTCCGTGTCCGGCGAGAACCAGGACGTGATCCGTTACCAGTTCGCCTCCGCCCTTTCGTGGCTCATCGTTCAGCAGCTGACCTTTATCGAAAGGGCCGGTTTCCGTGTTCCGGTGCTGGCCATCCTGAGGGATACGCCTTCCGTGAAAAGCAGCATCCGCGACAACAAGCTCGCCCAGCTGGAAACCATCATGCAGACGAACCGCAGCGAGGGCATGTTCTCGCTCGAACTCTACGAACGGGAATTCATCAACGCCCGGACCTCCTTCGTTCATCCCCACAAGACCTTCGGGATGCTGTCCGAGACGGCGAAAGAGCCCGATTTCAAGTCAACCTTGATCGACCCCCTCGCCGTCCAGGACATCGTCTACATGACCTCCGTCGAAGACGACCTGAAGCGCGATGCCCAGGCGGCGGCCAAGAGCGAAGACGGCGAACCCCAGTACGTCGTCCTCGAGGACGACGTGGATCTCAAAGACCTGATCGCGCAATTCAGCGGGGACGAAGAGACGGGGACCGGGAACGACAAAGTCGGGAAGTAATCTCCGGAAGCGGTCCGCCGCCTCCGGAGTTCATGGTATGCATTGTCTTTTCATTTTTCTCATCTAACGCTTTAGGAGGAAACTTATGCCGGAAATCATCAATGTTCATGCAAGGGAAATTCTGGATTCGCGCGGGAACCCGACGGTGGAGGCGGAAATTTCCCTCCTGTCGGGCATCATCGCCCGCGCGGCCGTTCCGTCGGGCGCTTCCACGGGCGAGCACGAGATGCTGGAACTGCGCGACGGCGACAAGAAGCGCTACCGCGGTCTCGGCGTGGAAAAGGCCGTGGCCAACGTCATCCAGAAGATCGCCCCCGAGATCATCGGCATGGACTGCACCATGCAGCGCGAGATCGACTACACGATGATCGAACTGGACGGCACGCCGAACCGGAGCACCCTTGGCGCCAACGCCATGCTCAGCGTCTCGATGGCCTGCGCAAAGGCCGCGGCCGAGATCTCCGACCTGCCCGTATACCGCTATCTCGGCGGCGTCTCCGCCAAAGATATCCCCGTGCCGATGGCCAACATCATGAACGGCGGCCAGCACGCCGACAACAACGTGGACATCCAGGAGTTCATGATCGTGCCGGCCGGAGCGCCGAACTTCAAGGAGGGCCTGCGGATGGCGAGCGAAGTCTTCCATAGCCTCCGCGCCGTGCTTAAGGCCGAAGGCCTGAGCACGGGCGTCGGCGACGAAGGCGGATTCGCGCCGAATCTCGGCTCCAACGAGGAGGCCCTCGCCTGCATCATGGAGGCGATCGGAAAGGCGAAGTACCGGCCGGGGAAAGACATCTTCATCGCGCTCGATCCGGCGGCGAGCTCCTTCTACGAGAAGGGCAAGTACATCCTCAAGGCTGAGAAGAAGCCCGTGAAAACGGCCGAGGAAATGGTGAAGTTCTACGAGGCGCTCGTCAAGAAATACCCCATCATCTCGATCGAGGATGGACTTGCGGAAGACGACTGGGAAGGTTGGAAACTGATGACGGAAGTCCTGGGGCGGAAGATCCAGATCGTCGGCGACGATATCTTCGTCACGAACCGGACGCGCCTGGAGAAGGGCATCCAGATGGGCGTCGCCAATTCGATCCTCATCAAGCTCAACCAGATCGGGACCGTCACGGAGACCCTGGAAACGATCCAGGCGGCCAAAGAGGCCGGCTACACGACGGTCATCTCGCACCGCTCCGGAGAGACCGAGGACGCCTTCATGGCCGATTTCGCCGTCGCCGCCAACAGCGGACAGATCAAGAGCGGCTCCATCTGCCGGAGCGAGCGGATCGCCAAGTACAACCAGCTCCTGCGCATCGAGGAGCAGCTGGGCGACGCCGCCGTGTATCGCGGCAGAGAGGCCTTCTACAGCATCCGTCCCTGAATTGCGGCTTCTCTCAACGGCCATCCAAGTTGAAAAGGTTATGCCCGGGGGCATAACCTTTTCAACTTTCTCGTCATGAAGGGGGGACAGCCATGCTTATCAATTCGATCGTTCTGCCCTTCATCGGCTCGCGGGAGGAGGACCAGATCACCTTTCAGTACCTCCTGCAGGACGTCGGACCCGACCGCGCGCAAATCGCGATTCCGCAGTGGGTTGTCAACCGGGAGAGAATCCACGAAGGGGATCTGATCCACTTCCATCTCCCCTTCCTTCTGAACGACACCCTTTACACCAGGGGGAAAATCGACAGCGCGCTCTGGGACGCGGCGCTGCCGGGCCAGACGTGCACCGCACGCATCCTCCCCTCTCCAGGCGAGCCCCCGCCGCTGATTTACATCCACGTGGCTCCCGAGGGGGCGCATATCGATCTCACGGCGTTCCAGATCCCCGCCGAGCTCTTCTCGCGGATCGTGAAGGATGCGCTGCTGCTGAAGAAAGGCATCCTGATTTATCTCAACCACCTCATCCCCTACTTCTCGCGAATCGGCGGCTACCCGAAAAAGGAATATCCCCTGCTGCGGGAGGCTGTGCTGGAGGACATTCGAAAGCGGGTCGCCGAGAACGCCGCGAAAATCGAGACCCTTCTGGAATGCGCGCAGACGAACTGTTCGGATCCCGGGCGACTGTCCAATGTTCTCGATCTCGAGCAGATTCGCACGGCGATGGAATCGGAGATCTACAGCGATCTCTTCCGCACGACCTTCGCCGATGCGCGCGTCACGGCGTACATCGACGCCATCAAGAACCTCGAAAAGAAGCTCTACACGCACTACAATCTTCTCGTCATGCTGTACGTAAAATCGCTTTAGCAGGTTGTTGAAAAACTCT
>DIWJ01000089.1 GCA_002428445.1 Syntrophaceae bacterium UBA6109 | reverse complement strand
GGACGGGCAAGGAGCTGATCGCGCGCTTCATCTACCGTCACAGCAACCGGAGGCAGAGGCCCTTCGTCGCCGTCAACTGTGCAGCCATCCCGCACAATCTTCTTGAGAGCGAGATGTTCGGGTACGAAAGGGGGGCCTTTACGGGCGCGTCGCAGCGCAAGATCGGCAAGTTCGAGCTCGCCGACGGCGGCACGCTCCTCCTGGATGAAGTCAGCGAGATGGATGTCCAGCTGCAGGCCAAATTGCTGCGCGTGATCCAGGAGTCGGAGGTCGATCGCGTCGGCGGGAAGGAACCGACGCCCGTGGATGTCCGGATTCTCGCCACGACGAATGCGGATCTCAAGGCGGCCATCGAAGAGAAGCGGTTCCGGGGGGACCTGTACTACCGGATTAACGTCATACCCGTCAAAGTTCCGCCTCTACGGGAAAGAAAAGCGGACATCGAGATCCTCGGCGAGCATTTTCTGAAGAAATACAGTTCGGTCAACGAATGCAGCACGCCGCGCCTGAGCCGGGAAGCCCTGGAACTGCTGCGGGCGCATTCCTGGCCCGGCAACGTCCGGGAACTGGAAAACATTATGGAAAGGGCGGTGCTGGTCTGCGCGGGCGGCCGGATCCTGCCGGAACACCTGGGCCTCGAGGGGGCGGACCGACCGGCCGCGGCAGCGCCGCAGGCCGCCGAACGGGAGGAGGGAGAAGCCGTCGCCGGGGCTGCGACGCTGGGGGAGATGGAGAAGACCATGATCTTCGAGACCCTCAGGAAGGTCAACGGCAACAAGACCAAGGCGTCGAAAATACTCGGGATCAGCGTGCGGACGATGCGCAACAAGCTTCACGAATACGGCCAGGGAGACTCGTGGCATTGAAATGCAGCCCGGAAGGAAGTCTGGTATGCGCTTTGCATTTCTGCAGGCGAAGAATCGGGGACGGCATTGATGGATGCTCTATTCGGAAAGACCGTAAAACTGCTTTCGAACATGCTGAGTTTCCGGGCGGAGAGACAGAAGGTCATTTCGTCCAATGTCGCCAACATCGATTCCGAGGGTTATCGACCCTCCGAACTTTCCTTCTCATCGGACCTTGCCAGGGCGCTGGGCGAAGAGGGGGGGCTTCCGCTGGCGCGGACGGATCCGCGCCACCTTGCGACGGACGGGGGAGCGAAGGCGGACGGCGAGTTTCAGGTAACGACGTCCAAGGAGAAGGTCAACCTCGATACGGAGATGACCAACCTCGCGGAGAACCACCTCATGTACAATCTGACGGTGGAGCTTCTGGCGAGGAAATTCCGGAGTCTCCAGAACGTGATCAAGGAGAGCAGATAACATGGATTTCCTGACGACTTTCAAGATCGCCGGCCAGGGGCTTTCGGTCCAGAGGGCAAAAATGGATGTCATCACGTCCAACCTCGCCAACGCCTCGACGACCAGGACGCCGGAGGGCGGTCCCTATCGCCGCAAGACCGTTGTCCTGGCGGCCCAGCCCGTGGGAAACCCGTTTGCCGGCTCCCTGAAAGACGCCCTGCAGGGCGTCCAGGTCAAGGCCGTGGTGGAAGACGGGAGTCCCGCGAAGAAGATCCACGATCCGACCCATCCCGACGCCGATGCGAAGGGGTTCGTGGCCATGCCGAATGTCAACGTGATGCTGGAAATGGCCGACATGATCACCGCCAGCCGCACCTATGAGGCGTGTGTAACGGCCTTCGACGCGTCGAAGAGCATGGCCCTCAAGACGCTGGATATCGGGAAATAACGCGGGCGGGAAAAAATCGCCCAAGGGAGTTGTCGAATGAAGAACATGCTTGTCCATGCCGGGTCCTCCCCCCTTCCTGCCGCAGAGACCTCCAAGGCGGGGGCGAAACGGGAAATTGCGACGCCCTTCGGTACCGTGCTCAAAGGGATGATCGGCGACATCAACTCGCTGCAGAACCAGGCGGATCAGGCTATTGCAAAGGTCCAGGTGGGCGACACCGGCAGTATCCATGAGGCCATGATCGCGCTGGAAAAAGCGGATATTTCCTTCCGGACGATGATGCAGGTCCGCAACAAGATCCTGGAGGCCTACCAGGAGATCATGCGGATGCAGGTGTAGCGGGCCACGGGGCAGAGGCGGCAAGGGGTTCTTCGATCTTTCGCCGTCCGCCAAAGGGCAGAATTTCCTCTAGCGATTGTTTTTCGGGAGTGTCCGATTCATGAATCCCCTCGCGCAATTTTTTGAGAGACTTCGAAAAGGGTTTGAGACGCTGACGCCGGTAAGGAAAATGACGATGACGATGGCGGCGTTTCTGACCCTGGCGGGAATCGCCGCCCTGGTGTTTTTCGCCAATTCGATCGAGTACCGCGTGCTGTTTTCGAACCTTTCGAGCGAAGACGCCGGGCAGATCGTGAGCCGCCTGCAGGAAAAGAAGATCCCCTACAAGCTCTCTGCGGGGGGCGACACGGTCTCCGTGCCGGATGAGAAGGTCTCGGAGTTGAGGCTGGAAATGGCCGCGTCCGGCCTGCCAAAGGGGGGCGGCGTCGGTTTCGAGATCTTTGACGTCAAGACGCTCGGTTCCACCGAATTCGAGCAGCAGCTCAACTACCGCCGGGCGCTTCAGGGGGAACTGTCCCGAACCATCAACGGTCTCGATGAGATTCAGCAATGCCGCGTGCACATCGCCCTGCCGAAAGACTCTCTTTTCGTCAGCGAACAGAAGAAGCCGACGGCGTCCGTGACGCTCAAACTCAAATCGGGGAAGAATCTCCGTCCCGCGCAGATCGAGGGAATTGCCCACCTGGTGGCGAGCAGCGTGGAAGGTCTCACGCCGGACAACGTCATGATCGTAGACAGCCGCGGGAGCATCCTGTCCCGAAACAATGCCGACACGAAGCTGTCGAAGCTTTCGACCTCGCAGGTCGAGTATCAGCGGAACGTGGAGAAGGATCTGGCGGGACGGATTCAGTCCATGCTGGAAAACGTCGTGGGGCAGGGCAAGGCCGTCGTGCGTGTCGCGGCCGATTTCAATTTCCAGATGACGGAGAAGACCGAGGAAAAATACGATGCCGAGGCGCCGGCCGTGCGAAGCGTCCGCCGCCAATCCGAAAAAACGGCGCCCCCGGCGCCCGGAGAAAAGACCAGGACGGCGGACGCTTCCGGTGCAGGAGAGCACGAGAAGCTCGACGAAGTCATCAATTACGAACTCAATCGGGTCGTCAACAAGACGGTGATGCCTGTCGGCGAGGTGCAGAAGATCTCCATCGCCGTTCTGGTGGATGGGACCTACACGAAAGACGACAAGGGCGTGGAGGTCTACAGACCCCGCGACAAGAAAGAGATGGACGGCCTCGAAGAACTCGTCCGCAAGTCGGCCGGCTTCAATGCGGCCCGCGGGGATCAGGTCGCAATTTCGAATATCGCTTTCAAGAAGGCCGATGATCAGGAATTCGCCGAGCGGTCTTCCTGGACCGGGTGGGTTGCGGGTTTTGCCCCGCTGATCAAGTACCTGACCATCCTGGCGATCGCGGCGCTCCTCCTGTTTTTCGTGATCCGGCCCCTGGTGCGGATGCTTCTCACCCGGGAGCCTTATCCGGAGCTCGCGGCGGCCCAGCTGTCCTCAGGAGATGCGGCCCGGCGGCTGTCCGGCGGCGGCGCGCCTCTCGCCCTGGAAACGATGGAGGAGAAGACGCTTGCGGAGACCGATCTGGCCCGGCAACTGGCAAAAGCGGATGCAAAGAGATTCGCGGAGCTGCTCAGAAACTGGTTGAAATAGGACGGCTGAGGACGGGAGATCCCGCGGTAACGCGACTGGAGCAGAAACATGACATCGGAAGAAAAAGCGGCCATCCTGCTGCTGTCCCTCGAAGAGGACGTCGCGGCGCAGGTCATGAAGAATCTCAGGCCGGGCGAGATCCGCAGGGTTGGAAAGTACATGAGCCGGATCACGAACATCCCGGGCGAAATGCTCAGTTCCATCGCCAAGGAATTCTGCAGCCTCGCAAAGGAAAAGGGCGGCACGATCTCCGTTTCCGGCGACACCTCGAAAAATATCGTGATCAAGGCCCTGGGGGAAAAAGAGGCCCAGGCCATCCTCACGGATGTGGAAACGGGCGCCTATCAGGACAATCCGATCATCGACAAGCTGCGGGATGTGGATCCCAAGATCCTGATGGATTTTACGCGTTCGGAACATCCGCAGACCATCGCGCTGATTCTCGCGCATCTCCGGCCGGAGCAGGCGGCGGAGGTTCTGGACAGCTTTTCCCCCGAGATGCAGTTCGAGATCTGCAAGCGCATGGCGACGCTGAAGAGCGTTCCGCATGAATTCGTCGAGGACCTGGCCAAGACCCTCGAAAAGGAGATCGTCGTCGGGCGGACATCGGATCAGCCGTTGGGTGGAGCGGAGATCATTGCCGAAATTCTCAACCGCATGAATCGATCCTCCGAAGGGGCGATCATGGCGTCCCTGGAGGACAGCAATCCGGATCTCGCTTCGCAGATCCGCAACTACATGTTCACCTTCGAGGACGTCCTGAAACTGGACGATCGAAGTCTGCAGGAACTCCTCAGGGAGATCACTACGGAAGACCTCTCCCGGGCTCTGAAGGTCGTCGATGAATCGATGCGCGACAAGGTCTATCGGAACATGTCCAAACGGGGGGCCGATATGCTCAAGGAAGACATCGAAATGATGCCCCCCATCCGCCTGTCGGACGTGGAGAAATCCCAGCGGACCATTGTGGAGGCAACCAAGAAACTTGAGGCTGAGGGAAGGATCGTCCTCGCCCGTGGCGGTACGGAAGATGAATTTGTCTAAGAGAATCATCAAGGCGACCGACGTCAAGATCGTAGACCGGACCGCTGCCGCGGCGCGCCGTTTTGTTGAGATGCGCTACGGGCAGGCGGAGACGCCGAAAGAAGCGGCGCCACAGCACCCGTCGGAGCTGGAGAAGACGCTGGCCGCGGCCGAGGAAAAACTGCAGCGGGCGGAAAAGGCGTCGTACGACCGGGGCTTTCAAGCCGGTGTCGAGCGTCAAAGGCGGGAAATGGCGCCCGCCGCAGAGAGCCTGTCCCGGTTGATCGAGGAGATCGGAGGGCTCAAGCAGCGGATCTTCACGGGCACCGAGCGCGAAATGATCCGTCTGGTCCTGGCCGTCGCGGAGAAGGTGATCCACCGGGAGGCTTCCGTGCACGTCGATGTTGTCCTGCACGTCTTGCGCAATGCCATCCGCGGCATCGTCGATCGGGAGGGAATGAAGATTCGTCTGAACCCCCGGGATTTCCGCCATATCATGGAAGTGAAGCATGATTTTCTGCAGAGCATCGACGGCGTGAAAAATGTCATTTTTGAAGAGGATTCCGGTATCCGGCCCGGCGGGGCGGTGATCGAAACGTCATTCGGTGAAGTGGACGCGAGATTGGAACAGCAGATGGGCGAGATCAAAATCGCGCTGGAGGAGAGGCTGGAGTAGTGGGGCAAGCCGCGGAAGCTTACAAGATCGACACAGCAAAGTATTTCAAGGTCCTGGAATCGCTGAATCCGGTCCGGATCAACGGCAAGGTCAGCGAAATCATCGGCCTGGTGGTCGAGGGCCACGGGCCCGTTGCGTCCATCGGCGAGGTTTGCGGGATTTATCCGAGCGGCGACGCGGTTCCGCTGAGCGCGGAAGTGGTCGGCTTCCGGAAAGGCAAGGTGCTGCTCATGCCGCTGGAAAGCATCCAGGGTCTGGGACCGGGCTGCAAGATCATGTCCTTCGGGAAGAAAGCCAGTGCCGGCGTGGGAAAAGGCCTCCTCGGGCGCGTGATCAACGGGTTGGGACATCCGATCGACAACCGCGGCCCGATCGAATGCGACGGGGAATATCCGATCTATGCGGAGCCGATCAACCCCATGAAGCGGGGACGGATTCGGGAGCCCATGGACCTGGGAATCCGCGCGATCAACGGCCTCATGACCTGCGGCAAGGGACAGCGGATGGGGATCTTTTCCGGTTCCGGGGTTGGCAAGAGCGTTCTGCTGGGCATGATTGCCCGAAACACGAAGGCCGATGTCAACGTCATCGGCATGATCGGAGAGCGCGGCAGGGAAGTCCGCGAGTTTCTGGAAAAAAATCTCGGCGAAGAGGGGCTCCGGCGGTCCGTCGTCATCGTGGCGGCCTCGGACATGCATCCCCTGATCCGGATGCGCGCCGCTTACGTCGCCACCTCCATTTCCGAGTATTTCCGGGACCAGGGAAACGACGTCCTCCTGATGATCGACTCGCTCACGCGTTTTGCGATGGCGCAGCGGGAGATCGGCCTTTCCGTGGGAGAGCCGCCGACGACCAAGGGCTATACGCCTTCCGTTTTCAGCCTGCTGCCGAAACTCCTCGAACGGGCGGGAAGCGTGGAAGGGAGGGGGAGCATCACCGGTCTCTACACGATCCTGGTGGAGGGCGACGACTTCAACGAACCGGTTTCGGATGCGGCCCGGTCGATCCTGGACGGCCACATCTCGCTGTCGCGCGCCCTGGCGAACAAGAATCACTACCCGGCCATCGACGTTCTGGAAAGCATCAGCCGGGTCATGATCGATATCGTCGACGACGGCCACAAGAAGATGGCCAACGAACTCCTGAACATCGTCGCGACCTACAAGAAAGCGGAGGATCTGATCAACATCGGGGCCTACGTCAAGGGAAGCAATACGCAAATCGATTACGCGATCCGGATGGTCGAACGCGTGAACGGATTTCTCAGGCAGGGCATCGAAGAACGGATTGATTTTGCGCAGACCTGCCGGGAATTGCGGGCGGTCTTTGAGGGGTGACGGGGATGTTCGTTTTCAAGCTCCAGCCGGTTCTCGATTGCTGGAAGGCCGCGGAGGAAAACAAGCTCCTCGCGTTCTCCGAGAAGACGAGGGAACTTGCGGCCGAGGAGAAGACCCTCGATCGGCTGCGGGCGGAGCGGTTCCGGCTGGCGGACCAGTTGCGGCAGACCACCGGCAGGGCGCTGAATGCCGACAATCTGTCTCTGCAGGTGCTGTCCATCAAACAGATGCTGGAGCTGGAGAAGAAACAGAAGGAGCACATCCGCCGCGTCGCGCTGGAACTGGAGAACAGGAAGGAAGAGCTTCTGGACGCGATGAAACAGCGCAAGACCATGGAGACGCTTCGGGACCGGAGGCTTTCCGAGTTCAGGGACAATCTTGCCGGCCTCGATCGCAGGCAGGCGGATGAAACCTCCATCGCCCGGTTCATCAGGAGAGAATTATGAAAAAGGGACGACTGGTCCTGATCCACGTCTTTGTGATCGCCGTGCTGCTGGTAAAGATGGCCGCCGTCGGGGGGATGTTCAAGATGCTTCGCATGGAAGATTGGACGCCCTGGGGCGTCGAGACGGCCCTGGCCCAGGCGCCTGCGAAATCCAACGCTTCATCCGCTGCCGTTTCGGCGCCGAAGGACGCATTTGACGACGGACTGAAAAAGGAACGGGATCTGTACGCCCTCCTCGAGCAGCGCCGGAAAGAACTCGATTCGCGGGAAGCAGCCCTGAAGGCCGAGGAACAGCGGCTGTCGGCGCTGAAGAAAGAAATCGTCGAAAAGATCGATTCCCTCAAGGTGCTCGAACAGAGGCTCAACGTGACCGCCGATGCCCAGAAGACGGAGGAGAACAAGCGCTTCAAGGAATTGGCCAAGGTCTTCGAGGCGACGCCTCCGGCCAAGGTGGGACCCATGCTGGAAAAGCTCGACCTGAAGACGGCCGCCGGCATCACGATGAATATGAAACGCGACAAGGCCGGCCTGATCTGGGGGTATCTGAGCCCGCAGCGGGCCGTCGAGATCACCAGAGAAATCACCCGCGCGCCTCTCCCGTCGCCGGAACATTAAAGCGAAGCTTCTCCGGCGGTGACAACGGAGAAGTTGCGTTTCCCCCGCCTTCCAACGCACCCCGCAGGCGTCTTTCCACCTGCCGATTTCTGCGCCGCCGCCCGGCAATTTTTTCCGCCGGTGCCGCCCTTTCCGTCCGTTGATATTTGTATCCTCTCGTAAACACGAACGAATATGTTTTTTCTCCCTTGCTGGCATACCGTTTGCTCTTGACCAGGCGAAAGGGTGAAGACATGAAACAGTTGCCGGTTGAAATGAATCTCGTTCCTCGGACCCAGGGCAATCCGAGGCATCAGGCCGCCACGACTCCTGCGACGGGACTCGCCGGCGAGGCGGCAGGGGAGCGCGGAAAATCACCGCGGAGTACCTCCGAACTTTCTTCACGATCCACCTTTTCGCGGAAGCTGAAGAAGGAAATGGAGAAGATGGACCGTTCGGAGGCGGCGAAAACTGCGCAGGCCGCGCCGGACAGTCGTTCCGGCAAGTTGACGGGGACCGGCCCTGCAAACGCCGCCGCGGGAAGCGAAGCGGCGCCCGAGGAGGTGCCCGGCGCGAATTCAAACGCGTCGGCAGGGCTGCTTGGCGGTGAAGAAAAAACACCTGCGTTCGCAGGCGGCGGGAAGAGAATCGCAGCGGTTCCCGAGAAGAGGAATTCCGGTATCGAAAAAAGCGGTCCGAAAGGACCGGCGGGCGATGCGGCGACGCTTCCTGCAACGGGAACGGAGATTTCCGCAGCGATTCCCGAGGCTTCCCCGGAAAAGCAGATCCTTTCGTCCGAGTTGCCGGTTCCGCGCAAGGACCCCGCTGCGCGGGAAAAGGTGACGGCGCCTGTGCCGTTTGTCTTCGCCGCTGACCGGCAGGCTCAGAGGGAATGTCCGGCAGCGGGGCCTGCCCCGGAGGGTCTCGATAGATCCGTTTCCGGGCATTCAGCGCGTCCGGAAACGGCCGCGCAGTCGTCGGCCGGCAAGGTTTCCGCGATGGAAGGCGGACGCATTCGTACCGCGGCCCGGACGGCGCCGCACGGGAAGGTAAGCTTCCCGGGCGTTTCGCGCAGTGAAGGAGCGGGCCGCTTCGCAGAGAACCTGAAGACCGTTTCAGAGACAAGAAACCAAACCGCCGCGCCGGAAACGGCCGCCACGGTCGTCGCCCACGCTGATGGTCCGGAAGATTCGACGGTGCCGGCGGATTTCGAGAATGCGGCGCGAATCGACAAGGGATTGGAAAAGACAAGGTCCAACAAACCCGTCCCGATCACAGGAATCCCGCAAGGCGCGGAGATGACCTCGCAGACTGCGGATCGGATGATCGAAAGAGTTGCGGCAGGCGGGATCTCTTCGCAGGAAGTCTCGGCACTGGCGCGGAAACAGAGCGGCGAAGGAGACCGGCGGCCCGCCGAGGCGGCCGGGAGCGGCCGACCTTACGATACCGCAGCGGCGGCAAGAGTTTCGAGCGCGAAGAACCCGGCGACGGTGGTGGAGCCGGCGGTTCCCGAGAGCGGGCGAGGCGCCGCGGCAGGGGGAGATTCGTGGACGGCCTTTGCGGAGACGATCGGGAACAGCGTCCGGAAGGCCGAGAACGCCGGGCTGGAAACGCAGCGACGAACGGCGGACGTCTCCGGGATGCCGATGAGTTCTGCAGAGAACGGCGCTGTTGCCGCCGGAGAGGGGCGATCGGCCGGTTCTTTAAGCGCTTTTGTCGCGCCGTCCGGGCTCGATCAGGCGCCGCGTGTTGAAATTCAGGCCACCATGGTCCGGATCGCCGAAGAGGGCCGGAGGCTGGTCGTCGATGAGGGCGGCGGGCAGGTTCGCATGTCGCTGGAGCCGCCGGAATTGGGAAGCCTGGATATGGACGTCAAGGTGCGGAATTCCTCAGTGCAGATCGTTCTGACCGCCGAGGACCGGAACGTCCAGCAGCTGCTGCAGTCCCAGCGGGACGTCCTGGAAAGGGCGCTCGCGGAAGGCGGGCTTCGCGTGGAATCCTTCGACGTCGTCCTGTCCTCTTCCGCGGACGGGGGGAATCCTTCGTTCCAGCGGGGGCAGGCGCATCAGGGAGCTCCGGCGGCAGGGACGGCGCAGGACGGTGTCGCGGAGCCGGAAGCGGAGAGTGCCGCGTCCGCGCGCATCATCAGGGATGAAGCCCTGGGAAACGGGATCAGTCTGTTCGTATGAAAGGATGCACTTGTCGGGAGGTTTACTCATGATGACCGATACAAGCCTCAACGCCGTCGTATCGTCCGGCACGAGTTCTTCAAGCAGCTCGAAGGCGGCGGCGAAGACGCTCGGCAAAGACGATTTTCTGAAGATGCTTCTGGCGCAGCTCAAGAATCAGGATCCCCTGAAGCCGCTGGACGGGACGGAATTCGCCGTGCAGCTGGCGCAGTTTTCCAGCCTTGAGCAGCTCAACAACATGAACACCGAGCTCAAGAACCTGGGGCTCTACCAGATGACCCAGGGCAACGCCCAGGCGGTGAGCCTCATCGGCAAGGAGATAACGGCCGCGCAGAGCGGCAACTTCCGCGTCGAGGACACGTCCGCGAACCTTTCCTACCGTCTCTCCCAGGATGCCCGGAAGGTGTCGGTCAAGATCTACGACCTGAACGGGAAACTGGTCGATACCGTCGAGTCGGCCGATCAGAAGGCAGGGCTCCAGACGCTTCAGTGGAACGCGGGCCGCTACGGCAAGGGCGACTACACCTTCGAGGTTTCGGCGCTGGATGCGACAGGCAACGCCGTGACGGCCGATACGATGATGACCGGCACGGTGACGGCGGTCCAGTTCAAGGACAAGACCGTTTACCTGACCGTGAACGGACAGGAGATCGCCTTCGGCGACGTCGTTTCCGTGAAGGGAACGACGGCAGCGCCGTAAGTGAAGGGACAGGCAAACAAGGACGCTCAGGAAATCCCACAGGAGGAGGAAACAACCATGTCGAGTGCAATTTCCATCGGGACAACGGGCCTAACGGCCAGCTCCAAACAAATGGACGTCATCGGAAACAATCTGGCCAACTCCAACACGCTGGGCTTCAAGGCGGGCAACACCTATTTCGCCAGCATGCTGAACCAGAGCCTCACCGGCGGGTCGTCGGGCGCGATGCAGGTCGGGCAGGGCGTTACGGTGGCCGCCGTTTCCACGCAGTTCGCCCAGGGATCCTTCGAGACCACCGGCAATGCGACGGACCTCGCCATCGACGGCGACGGTTTCTTCATCCTGCGCGACGATGAGGGCGGCGCCTACTATACGAGGGCCGGCGCTTTCCACATCAATGAAGAGGGATACCTCGTCGATCTGAGCGACTACAAGGTGCAGGGCTACAACCTCTTCGTCTCCGATACCGACGAAATGTCCGATATCAGCCTGAAGAACGTCCAGTCGTCTCCCAAGGCCTCGACGGAGATCGCCTTCGGCCTCAATCTCAACGACAGCGACGTCGCAGGCGAGGTCTTCAACGCCTCGCAGTCGGTCTTCGACTCGAAGGGCGAGGTCCATTCCCTGACGTCCCGGTTTATGAAGACGGAGGCTGACGGCATGTGGGGCTTCGATGTGCGCCTGGACGATTCGCTCTACAGCACGGGACAGATCGCCAGCGGCTTCAAATTCGACGCGAACGGCGCCCTGACCAAGATGTATACGGCGGACATCGGCACGCCCACCGTGACGACGGCGGGCGACGGCACGGCGACAGCGACGGTCAATCATCTGGGGCAGATGTACAAGGATACCACGGCCGCGATCACTCTGACGAGAGGGGCCAATGCGACGACGTGGACGCTTACCGACAAGGGCGGCTACACCAACGCCATCATCTATTCGGCCAACGCGGACGCCGTGACAGTTGACCTTGACGGTGTCGGCGGCGCCGACATCACGTTCAATCTCGAGGACACCTGGGCGGCCGCCGACACGATCGCCTTCGCCATCAACCAGACCGAGATCGATACGACCAATATCACGCTCACCTTCGGCGCCCTCGACAACGGGGCGACGATCGGCGACACGTCCTCCGGTTCGAATCAGATCCTCTGGAACCTCACCGATACCACGTCGAACCGCATTACCGGTTATGCAAGCTCCTCGGTGATCAAGTCCCTGAGCGACAACGGCTACTCCTCGGGCGTCCTGAAAAGTCTTTCCATGAAGGACGACGGGATCATCAGCGGCTTCTTCACGAACGGACAGACGGCGACGCTGGGAAGGATCATCCTTGCCGATTTTCCGAACTCCGGGGGGCTGCAGAAGGTCGGCAATTATTTCGGAGAGACCGTCGCCTCCGGCGAGGCGATCAAGAACAAGCCCGGCTCCGGCGGCCTGGGCTCCATCATGTCCAACACGCTGGAGGTGTCCAACACGGACGTCGCCAAGGAATTCATCAACATGATCACGGCGCAGCGGGCCTACCAGGCCAGTTCGCGGATCATCACCACGGCGGACCAGATGTTGACGGAACTCATGAATATCAAAAGATAATATCTGATTTTCACAGCCGCGCGCCGCGGCGATGTTCAAGTTTTCCTTGAAGAGACGGCGGGGAGCGGGATCTGTCCCGTTCTTCGCCGTCCTCTTGCCCCTTCGCCCCTTCCGGCAAGCCGCTTCCGTCAATTTATTGACCACTTGTCAAAAGACCGGGTTCGTTCCGGTTTTCCCCCCGGCCCGCGATGTCTGCGGAAGGCTGCAATTGCGGGCCGGGGGGCAGGTCCGGGAAGCGCCGTTCTTCTGGTACGTTCTTTGCTGTTCTCCTGTGCAATTGTTCCTGTGCGGGGCAGAGGGCCTCGATCCCAGCGCCTCGCTGGAAACATTCGGAAAGGCTTCCGCATGGATTTTGCGACCATCATCGGCATCCTGGGCGGCTTCTCGCTGGTCTTTCTGGCCATTGCCTCCGGCGGCGGCCTGGGCTGGTTCGTCGATGCTCCCTCCGCCATGATCGTCATGGGAGGGACCTTTGGCGCCGTCCTGATCAATTACCCGATGTCGGATTTCCTGGGCGTGATCCGCGTCGCCAGGAACGTCTTCTTCCAGAGGAGGCGAAAGACGGCGGAGATCACCAAGTTCATCGTCCAGATGTCGCGGGTGGCGAGGCGGGAAGGGGTGTTCTCCCTCCAGAAGATGACCGGGAAGATGAAGGACCCCTTCTTTGACAAGGCCGTCGAATTGATGGTGGACGGCATCGAACCCGTCGACATGCGGCGAATCCTGGAAACGGAACTTGAAGCCATTGCGGACAGGCACCGCCTCGGGGCGGAGATCTTCACGACGATGGGAAATTTCGCGCCGGCCATGGGCATGATGGGCACATTGATCGGACTGGTGCAGATGATGATGCAGATGAACAATCCGAGTTCGATCGGGCCGGCCATGGCGGTGGCGCTGATCACGACTTTTTACGGCGTCATTCTCGCGAACCTCGTGTTCCTGCCGATTGCGGGAAAGCTGAGGAAGAGAAGCGCCGAAGAGCGGCTGGAGAAGCGGCTGATCATCGACGGGATCCTTTCCATCCAATCGGGTGACAACCCGCGTGTGGTGGAACAAAAACTTCACTCATTTGTGTCGCCTCATGAAAGAAAATCGGTTTTTCAGCATGACTAGGCCGCCGGAGCCCTCAGTCGGGAAAGCGCCCGTGGAGGCGTGGCAGCGCATCTATTGCGCGCTGGCGCTGATCCTGGCGGTATTCTTCATGATGCTCGTTTCCTATTCCACGGCGGACGTCCGCCGCGTGAAAGACTTTCAGGGCCAGTTCAGCAAGGGGGGCGGTCCGGCAACGGAACAACAGGGCAAAGGACAGCCGGCCGCGCTGGATCGCAGCAAAACAGCCATGCCTTCCCTGGCGGACGCCGAGAAGCGCCTGCGAAAGATCCTTGCCGATTCCGGCGCAGGCTCGAAGGTCGTCCTGGATCGCAGCCGGGGAGGACTGCGGGCGCGAATCGCAGGCGACGCGCTGTTTGAGACGGACAGCGCCGATCTCCGGCCGGACCTGCAGCCCTGCCTCCGGCGGATGGCGCAGGAGGTGCGGAAGGGCGGTTATGGACTGACCGTGGAGGGGCACGCGGACAATTCCCGGCAGCGTCGCGAGGGACTTTCGTCCAATTGGGAATTGTCGACGGCCCGCGCGGTTCGCGTGGTCCGCCTTTTCCTCGAAGAGGAGGGCGTCGACGCCGGGAGACTGCAGGCGGTTGGATTTGCCCAGTATCGGCCGCTTGCCGCCGATGCGGCGACGCCCGGGAGAACGGAAGATGGACGGATTGAACTGGTGTTTTCGTCCGCCGGTGAAGGGCGATGAAAGACCGGGAGAACGAAGAGGAGCAGGCGGAGGGAGGCCGGTGGCTGCTCACCTTCAACGATCTGGTCACGCTCCTCCTGACTTTTTTTGTCCTGATCCTGTCGATGTCCATGATGGATCCGGGCAAACTCACGGAGGCGACGGCCGCGGCAAGAAACACTTTCGGGAGGGCCAGGGTCTCGCCGGCGGCGGGACCGCGTTTCGAGCCCTTCGCGCTGCCCACCCGGGATCGGGATATCGAACGGGAGAAGACGAAGAAAAAGGGATCGGCGAACGCCGCGAACGGACGTCTTCCGGGGGGGCTCGACGATGAGCGGATGCGAATGATCGAGACGTTGAACGGCCTGCAGGGCATCGGCACGAAGATTCTGCCGGAGGGACTTTCGATCTGCCTGGAGGAGCGGCTGCTGTTTTCACCGGATACGGCAGAGATCCGCCGCCGGGACGATCCCTCCCTTGCCGCCGTGATGGCGGCCCTTCGACCGTCGGCCGCCCTGATCCGCGTGGAAGGTCACGCGGCAGATTCGGCGGGCGGCGGCAAGGCCAATCCGTCCAAATGGGCGCTTTCCACGGCGCGGTCGCTGAGCGGAGTGAAACTCCTCCTCGACGAGGGGGGCATTCTCCCGGAGCGGTTGTCGGCCGGCCCCTGTGTGAACTCCCGGCCGGAGATTCTGATGCCGCACGGCGGCGGGATTCGGCAGTGGGGCATGGTGCTGGTTCTGACGTTTCAAGAAAAGTGAAGTGAGGCGGGAATATGGCAAGAGAAGAGCTGAAGGAAGAGGAACAGCAGGCGCAGCAGCCGGAGGTCAAGAGGAAGGGCAGCCTCGTGAAATGGATTCTGATCGGGCTTGTGCTTCTCGTCGTTCTCGGCGCCCTCGCCGGCGGGGGCGCGTTCTTCTATTTCAAGATGACGGGCGACAAGAAGGCCGCGCCGGCGCAGCAATCCGTCGCCGGGATTTTCTGGCCGATGGATCCGTTCATCGTGAACCTGGTCGACAACAACGGCGAGCGCTACCTCAAGGTGATTCTGCAGCTGGAAGTCAATGACCAGGCGGCGCTGGCCGAGTTGGATGCCTTCAAGCCGAAACTGCGCGACAACATCCTCGACCTGTTGTCGGTGAAGTCCTACAAGGAGTTGATCGACGTCGGAGGAAAACAGCGGCTGCGGGATGAAATCGTCATGAGGCTCAACAGCTTCCTGGCGAAGGGGAAGGTCGTAAAGGTCTACTTCACGGAATTCGTCATTCAATAGTCGGCTGCCGAATCCGGCAGCGAGCGCATTCCCTGCGGCTTGCCGCGGGGGGATGCGAGCGAATGATGTTCAAGATCCCTTCCCTGGGGATCGAAGATTCTCCGGAGCTTGCTCCGGAGAGCTTCAATAAGCCTGTCCGCGCCCCGGCGGGGCGGCGGTCAGCAGAAAAGGTGCGCCCATGTCGCAAATATTGTCCCAGGAAGAAGTCGACGCCCTGTTGAGGGGAATCGCGGGCGGAGACGTCGACACTGCGCCGGAAGAGGTCGGCGAACTGTCGGATGTCGCCATCTACGACCTCACCAGCCAGGACCGGATCATCCGCGGGCGGATGCCCACGCTCGAGATGACCAACGAGAAGTTCGCCCGGATCTTCCGCGGCTCTCTTTCGGCCATGCTCAGGAAGGTCGTCAGCGTCACGGCGGTGTCGGTCGACATGATCAAGTTCGGCGAGTTTCTCAAGACCCTTCCGGTTCCGACCAGCCTGCATATCTTCCGCATGGAGCCGCTTCGGGGAAGCGCGATCTTCGTCGTGGAATCGAAGATCATCTTCACGCTGGTCGACATCCTCTTCGGCGGTTCCGGGAAAGAGTTCTTCAAGATCGAGGGGCGGGAGTTCACGGCCATCGAGAGCAATCTGATCCGCAAGGTTGTCATGACGGCCCTGGCCGATCTGGAAAAGGCGTGGAAGCCGCTGACGGAGATCAAGGTCGCGTATCAGCGTTCCGAGGTGAATCCCCAATTTGCGCAAGTGGTGCCGCTCACGGATGTGGTCGTCGTCGTGAATTTCGAACTGGAGGTCGAGTACAACACGGGAATCCTTTCGGTCTGCATCCCCTATTCGACCCTGGAGCCGCTCAAGGAGAGACTGCAGGCCGGCTTCCAAAGCGAGCAGCTCGAAATCGATCATGTCTGGACCGACAAATTCCGCGGCAGCCTGAAGTCGGCGCAGATTGAGGTCCTGGCGGAGCTGGGGCGCGCCAAGATTCACGGCAAAGACCTCGTCTCGATGAAGAAAGGGGACATCATCCCCCTGGAGCAATACGCGAGCGACGCGCTGAATGTTTACGTGCAGGGCGTTCTCAAGTTCAGGGCTGTTCCGGGCGTGTCCAAGGGAAACCAGGCAGTCCAGATTTCGCAGGTCATCACGGGCAAAGAGGTGGTGGAATATGGAGCAGAATGAAATCGACAACCTTATGAAGGATTTTCAGCCCCCTGCCGGAGCGGGAGCGCCGCCGGTCAAAGAGGACATCGGGTGGGACGACGTCAAGGAAGAACTGGGTCAGTCCAAAGCCGAGACTCCGAAAACGGAAGTCAGTGAAGTCGCCTTCGGGGAGATCAAGAAGGCGGAATCCGCCAAAGGGGTCCTTGACCTGGATTTCATCCTCGACATACCGCTGACACTGACCGCGGAACTCGGGAGAAACCGGATGCTGATCAGCGAGCTGCTGCAACTGGGGCAGGGGTCCGTCATCGAATTGAGCAAGCTTGCCGGCGAGCCCATGGACATCTTTGTCAATCAGCGCCTGATCGCCCGGGGCGAGGTTGTCGTCGTGAACGAAAAATTCGGCATACGGCTCACCGATATCGTTTCTCCGACGGAAAGAATCAACCGCCTGCGATAAGGGGACGGGGCTGAGGGGGATCCCGGAGAATCTTAAAAAATGTCCCGCCCATGGACATTCTGAAAGATTGGCGAGGAATAGGATGGACAATCTGTCTCTCTTCACATCGCTCCTGAAGATGCTTGCCGCCCTGGCCATCGTCCTGGGCGTCCTCATCGGGGCTCTTTTTCTGTTTCGCAAGCTGCTTCACGGTTCTCCGCTTTCCGCGGGCGCGCAGGAGGTCATCCGCGTCGTCTCGACCCGCCATCTGGGACCAAAAAACATGATTGTCCTCGTCGATGTCCTTGGACAGGTCCTCATCGTGGGAGTAGGCCAGGCCCAGATGTCGCTGCTGGGAACGGTTTCCGACATGGGCGCTCTGGAGAAACTGCGCGATTCGAGGCCGTCGGGCGGAGTTCCCGAGACGCTTCTTGCGCGCCTGGGCAGGCTCCGTGACGCGGGTCCCGGCGGAAAGGGAAAAGGCTGATCCGATGCGCAGGAGAATGTCGGGGGCACGCGATTCCCTGGTGCGAGCGTCGGCGACGCTGCGCCGGTTTTGCCGGTATCCCGTCGTCCTGGGGTTCGTCCTGACGGTCGTCGTCATCCTGGCCGCCGCATCCGCATTTGCCCAGGGCCTGCAACTGCCCAACATCAGCCTGAATATCGGCGGAACGGCGGACCAGCCGGGAAAGGTGGCCGTCGTCCTGCAGCTCCTGTTCGTCCTCACGATCCTCTCGCTGGCGCCGGCGATCCTCCTGATGCTGACGTCTTTCACGCGGATCATCGTCGTTCTTTCCCTGCTTCGGCATGCCCTGGGGACCCAGCAGATGCCGCCGAACCAGATCCTGGTCGCGCTGGCGCTGTTCCTGACCTTTTTTATCATGACGCCCGTCTGGCAGCGGGTGAACACGGAGGCGCTGCAGCCCTATTACGAGGAACAGCTTTCGGGTGAACAGGCGCTGGAAAAGGCCGCGCAGCCCGTGAGGGAATTCATGCTCAAACAGACCCGGGAGCGGGACCTTGCCCTGTTCGTGAAGGTTTCCAAGGAGAAGAAACCGGAAAAGGCGGGCGATGTATCCATGCTCGTCCTGATCCCCGCCTTCATCATCAGCGAGTTGAAAACGGCTTTTCAAATCGGCTTCATGATCTATCTGCCCTTCCTGATCATCGACATGGTGGTCTCGAGCGTTCTCCTTTCCATGGGCATGCTGATGCTCCCGCCGATCATGATGAGCCTGCCTTTCAAGCTTCTTCTTTTCGTACTCGTCGACGGCTGGCATCTGATTGTCGGATCGCTGATACAGAGTTTTCATCTGTAGCGGGGAGATGGAAGGCCGGCACCTTCGCACCGGCGGTTGTTCCCAGGGCGAAGCGTATTCGGACGAAGTTCAGGTCGGGGAGGGGAGCGGAAAAATGACAGCGGATCTTGTCGTTGGGATCATGGCGGAAGCGATCAAGGTGACGCTGCTGGTATCGGCGCCGGTGCTCCTGGTCGGTCTTGTCGTCGGCGTCGTGATCAGTCTCTTTCAGGCTGTCACTCAAGTACAGGAAATGACGCTGGTTTTCGTTCCGAAAATCATCGCCGTCCTGGTGGCTCTGGTAGCGGCGCTTCCCTGGATGCTGAATCTGCTGGTCAGCTTTACGCAGAATCTCTATCTAAGTCTGCCAAATTACATCGGATGAGAAGGCTGTTGAAAAATGCCCGTCTGCTGCGTTTCCCTCATCCCTCGCCGTTCGGCGTACATCCCAGTACGCCTCACGGCTCAGGATTTCGGGGGCCTTGCATCCGGGCCTTTTTGAACAGCCTTTAGGGAAAACAACGATGCAGATTCCCATGATCAGTGCCGATACGCTGGAAGCTTTCCTCCTCGTATTCCTGAGAACCAGCGCGATCGTGGCGACGATGCCCATCCTGGGCGACAAGGTGGTGCCGGCGAGGGTGAAGGCGGGGTTTGCCCTTCTGCTTGCAGGACTGCTGTTTCCGGTGGTTCCGCTGAGCGGCGAACCTCTTGAAACCGGCCTGGTTCCGCTGGCGCTGCGGATGGCATCGGAGGCGATCATCGGCGTGGTCATCGGCTTTGCCGCGCAGGTGATCTTCGCCGGCGTCCAGCTCGCCGGAGAATTCATCGGGTTTCAAATGGGTTTTGCGATCGTCAACGTCATCGACCCGGTTACCAGCGCCCAGGTTTCGATCGTTTCGGAATTTCAGTATCTGGTCGCGCTGCTCCTTTTCCTGATCTTTAACGGCCACCATTTGTTTATCGCCGCGGTTGCGGAAAGTTTCCGCATTCTGAATCCGCTGTCCCTGCATTATTCCGGGACGCTGATGTCGGCGATCCTGGATCTCTCGAAGGGGATCTTTGTGGTCGCGGCAAAGCTGAGCGCGCCGCTTGTCGCCGTGATGTTCTTCCTGCAGATCGGACTGGGCATCGTGGCGCGCACCGTTCCCCAGATCAACATCTTCATCGTCGGGTTTCCCCTCCAGATCGCGGTGGGACTGCTTTTCCTCGGTTTGTGCATGCCCGTATTCGCCTTCGTGCTGGAGCGGCTGTACGGCGGCCTCGACGGCCAGATCCAGATGCTGCTGCGGCTGATGATCGGGCCCGCGGGATCGTAAGCCGCGGGGCGGTTTGTTGACGATTGCGCCATGAAAGCGACAGGATGAAAAGGACATGGCTGACCACGACCAGGATCAGGAAAAAACCGAACAGGCAACCCCGCGGCGCAAGGACGAGGCGCGCGAAAAGGGCCAGGTGGCGAGAAGCCAGGAGATCGTCTCCGTCTCCGTTCTGGGGGCCTGCCTCATCTATTTCTATTTCGCCTCGGGGGACGCCGTCAAAAAAATGATGTCCCTGATGATCAGGATCTTCCGCGAGGCGGCCCATCCGAATCTCGAAACCGGCGCGCTGGTGCCGATGTTCGTCGATCTGACCATCGACTCGGCGATCATCGTTCTGCCGTTCCTGCTGGCCGTGACCGTGGCGGGCGCTGCGGCAAACCTCATGCAGGTGGGCTTTCTCTTCTCCACCGAGGCCATGGCGCCGAAATGGGACAAGATCGATCCGCTGCGCGGATTCCAACGCCTGTTCTCCATGAAGGCCTTCGTCGAACTCGTGAAGAACACTATGAAAATCACCATCGTCAGCGTTGTCGCCTATCTTGCGATCAGCGACGAGATCCAGGATCTGCCGGCATTGATGGACAAGGAGGCCTGGCAGATCCTCGTCTATATCGGCCAGGTGTCGTTCCGCATCATGTTTACGACCTGCTGGGTGCTCGTTCTCCTGGCGATTCTCGACTACGGCTACCAGCGCTGGGAATACGAAAAAGGCCTGAGGATGTCCCGTCAGGACATCAAGGAGGAATACAAGCACACCGAAGGCGATCCGCTCGTGAAGGCCCGTATCAAGCGGATGCAGAGGGAAGCCGCCCGCAAGCGGATGATGGCGGCCGTGCCGAAGGCGACGGTCGTCGTCACCAACCCGACGCACTTGGCGGTGGCGCTCGTCTATGAACAGGAGCGGATGATTGCGCCGACCGTTGTCGCCAAGGGCGCGGGCTACGTCGCGGCGAAGATCAAAGAAGTGGCCTTGGCGCACGGAGTGCCGATCGTCGAAAACAAACCTGTGGCACAACTATTGTATAAGATGGTGGACATCG
This sequence comes from Syntrophaceae bacterium UBA6109, assembly GCA_002428445.1. The sequence continues at coordinate 62,698 of DIWJ01000089.1, read as the reverse complement.
ATGCCTGTGTGCCGGAAGACCTGTACCGCGCCGTGGCCGAGATCCTGGCTTTTGTTTACCGGCTGCGCCGGGAACGGCGGTAGAAGGGAGAGAAGGTGATGGCGACCGCTGCGGCGATCGAAAAAAATCCTCTTGCGGAATTGTTCCAGAACAGCAGCGCCGTCATGGCGGCGGCGGTGGTCGGGATTCTCGTCGTCATGATCATTCCGCTGCCGACCGTCCTTCTGGATATTCTGCTGTCGCTGAATCTCACGATTTCGATCGTCATTCTTCTCATGTCCATGTACGTCCTGAAGCCGCTCGATTTCTCCGTTTTTCCATCGGTGCTCCTGACGGTGACTCTGCTTCGCCTCTCCCTGAACGTGGCGTCGACGCGCCTGATCCTCCTCCACGGAAGCGAGGGGACGTCCGCCGCCGGGCAGGTCATCAAGGCCTTCGGGACCTTTGTCGTCGGAGGGAACTACGTTGTCGGCTTCATCGTCTTTGCCGTGCTGGTCTTGATCAATTTCGTCGTCATCACCAAAGGCGCGACGCGCATCGCCGAAGTTGCCGCGCGCTTCACCCTCGACGCCATGCCCGGAAAACAGATGAGCATCGATGCCGATCTGAACGCGGGACTTCTCTCGGACGCCGAGGCGCGCAAACGCCGCCGGGAAATCGAGATGGAGGCCAATTTCTACGGTGCGATGGACGGCGCCAGCAAGTTCGTGAGAGGGGATGCGATCGCCGGCATCATCATTGTGCTCGTGAATGTCATCGGCGGTCTTGTCGTCGGGATCGTGCAGCAGGGCATGCCGATGACCGAGGCGGCGCGAAACTACACGCTGCTGAGCGTCGGGGACGGTCTCGTGACGCAGGTGCCGGCGCTGATCGTATCGACGGCCGCAGGCATGCTCGTTACCCGGAGCGCCGCATCTTACGACTTCGGGGAGGAGATGAAGAGCCAGCTGTTCATGCAGCCCCGCGCAATCGGGACGGCGGCGGTGATGCTGTTCAGTTTTGCCCTCATCCCCGGGATGCCGAAGTTTTCTTTCCTCCTCGTCTCCGGCTGCGTCGGATGGATGGCCTACAGCCTGATCCGGCGCGCTGCGAAGACCAGGGAACCGGTGGAAGAAGCGCCCGCTCCCGTCCCGGCGGCGGAGCCTGCGGATCTCCTTTCGCCGCTGGATCTGCTGGGCGTCGAAGTCGGATACGGTCTCATACCGCTGGTCGATACCGCCCAGGGCGGCGAGCTTCTGCAAAGGATCAAGTCCCTCCGGAAACAGATCGGTCTCGAGATGGGATTCATCATTCCGGCGATCCACATCCGCGACAATCTGAATCTCAAGCCCAACGAATACTCGGTCCTCATGAAGGGCATTGAACTCGCCCGGGGCGAACTTCTGACGGGACATTCCCTGGCGATCACTTCCGACGACCGGCTTGGGAAAATCAAGGGGATCGAGACGAAAGAACCGGCGTTCGGTCTTCCGGCGGTCTGGATCCCCGAACGGGACAAGGAGATGGCGCAGGCCAAGGGCTATGTGGTGGTTGATCCCGCGACGGTGATTACGACCCACCTCACGGAGGTCGTGAAGACCCACGCCGATGAAATGCTGGGACGGCAGGAAGTTCAGGCGCTGCTCGACAACCTCGCCGCGTCGTACCCGAAGCTCGTCGAGGAACTCGTGCCCAAAGTCCTGCCGATCGGTGTCCTGCAGAAAGTCCTCCAGCGGCTCCTCCGGGAACGCGTCTCGATCCGGGACCTGTCCAGCATCGTCGAAACGCTGGCGGATTACGTCGCCATGACGAAGAATGTGGATATTCTCACGGGATACGTCCGTCAGAGCCTGTCGAGAACGATCACGCGGCAGTGCCAGGACGCCGGCGGGAACATCACCGTCATCATGGTGTCTCCCGAGATCGAAGAGGCCCTTTCCGGATCGATCCAGCACATGGAATATGAATCCTTCGCCTCTCCCGATCCGAACCTGGTCAAGCGCCTGGCGGCCGGCCTGCAGAAGTTCATCAGCGGGTTTACGGCGAAGGGCCTGCAGCCGATTCTGCTGTGCTCCCCCAATGTGCGCATTCATCTGCGGAAGATTCTGGAAAAATTCTTCCCGAACCTTGTCGTGATATCGCACAACGAAGTGACCCGGGAGGCGCTCATCAAGTCCCTCGGCGTGGTGGAGATCTGACATGCAAATCAAGCGATACGAAGCGGCGACACTTCAGGAAGCCATGATGAAGATCAAGAGCGATCTGGGCCCGGAGGCCGTCGTCCTTTCGACGAACCGGATCGGAAAAGGGAGGAAAGCGATCTTCGAGCTCACGGCAGCCAGAGACCATGCCGCTTTGCCCCCCGCAGGCGGGAAGATGCGGATGGCGGAGACGAAGGAAGGGCTTCCGGAAACATCCGGCCGCCATGACGGACTTGCCGGCATCAGGCAGGAGATCGCCGAGATCAAGGGGCTCCTGGCCGGATTCCGGGATTCGCGCCTCCTGTACGAGGAATTCGCGGAACTGAAAGATACCCTGGAGGAACTCCTGTCCGCCGCCGGTTACCGTCTGGAGGGACGGCCGGACGGACCGTGGCTGAAGATTTACCGGCGGTTGATCGCGGGCGGTCTTCCGCGCGCGAAGGCGTGGAAGATTCTCCAGGCGGCCCGTCAGGAAACCGGGGGGCGGATGGAACATCTCGAGGGGGGGATTTCCGCCGCGGCAGCAGTAGTCCGGCGGGCGATCCGTGTTCCGGCCTTGCAGGACAGGAAGGCGAGGGTCCAGGTTCTTATCGGTCCGACGGGGGTGGGGAAGACGACGACGGCTGCAAAACTGGCGGCCTATTATGCCCTGCAGAAGAAGAAGAAAGTGGCGCTGGTGACGATGGACACTTACCGGATCGCCGCCGCGGAGCAGCTGAAGATCTATGCGGACATCATGGGCATCCCCATGGCCGTCGCTTCCGAAAAAAACGCCTTGAAAAAAGCCATGAACCGCTTTGAGAGCTTTGATCTTCTCCTCGTGGATACACCCGGGAAGAATCGATCGGACATGGAATACATGGAAAAGCTGCAGGACGCCCTGAAAGGGGAAGCGGCACCGGAGAAGCACCTGCTGCTGAGCCTCACGTCGAGCCGGGAGGCGTCCCTGGACGCCGCGTCCCGGTTCGGGACGTTCTCGTATGATTCCCTGATCCTGACGAAAGCCGATGAATGCCGCAATTTCGGTTCCTTGTTTGACGTGATCGAAAGGATCGCCAAGCCCGTTTCGTTTGTAACGAACGGGCAGGCCGTTCCCCAGGATATCGAAAAGGCCGATCCGGAAAAGCTGGCGAACCTGATCGTGCGGGGATGCGCGCACTGAGGCGCGGCGGGCGGAAGAAGTTTGACAGTCGGGAGATGAGGTGTGCAATGGATCAGGCCGAGGCCTTGCGGGAAATGACGAAAGAAGCGGAAGGGCTGCGCAGGAAGGGGGCGGTGCTCGACCGCGGGCAGTGCGCACTCCATTGCGCGGCCTCCCCCGTGCGGGTCATCGCCATCACCAGCGGGAAAGGCGGCGTGGGCAAGACGAACATCACCGCGAATCTCGCCTATCTGCTTGCGAAGAAGAAGCGGAAGACCCTCATCCTGGATGCGGACCTCGGCCTGGCGAACATCGACGTGATCCTTGGGCTGACCCCGCGGTACAATCTCCAGCACGTACTGAATGGAGACAGGAACCTGTCGGAGGCGATGATCCAGGGGCCCGGAGGCATCCGCATCCTGCCGTCGGTTTCCGGTATCCAGGAAATGTCCGAATTGTCGCAGGGACAGAAGCTGCTGCTGCTGGATGAATTGGACTCCCTCGAACAGGAACTCGATTTCATGCTGATCGATACGGGCGCGGGGATTTCGGGAAATGTCATGTATTTCAACATGGCCGCGGGAGAGATCATCGTCGTCACGTCCCCGGAGCCGACGGCCATGACGGACGCCTATGCGCTCATCAAAATCCTCTATCAGCGACACGCGAAGAAACGGTTTTTCCTGCTCGTCAACATGGTCCGGTCGGCGGCGGAGGGCCGCGAGGTCTTTCAGCGTCTGAACCATGCCGTGGGATACTTCCTCAATCTGCAGATTTCTCACCTGGGTCATATCCTGCAGGACGAGCACTTTACGGATGCCGTGAGGCGACAGCAGATATTTGCGGAGCTCTATCCGGAGTCGCCGGCAGCGGTCTGTCTGCGCGCCGTGGCGGATCGTCTCTGCCGCGAGAAGCCTCCCCAGGAGGACGCGGGCGGCTTGCGATTTCTTTCGAAAAAAACCCTCGACAGTGAGAACTTCTGAATGGACAAGGCAAGGCGAGATCAACTGATCCTGAAATACGCGCCCCTCGTAAAGTACACGGTCGGCCGGATCACGGCAAAACTGCCCATCCCGGCGGCGGACCGGGAGGATCTGGTTCATGTCGGGATCATCGGGCTGATCTCCGCTCTCGAGAAATTCGACCCGGCGCGCAACGTTCAGTTTGAGACGTACGCGCGCTTCCGCATCCGCGGGGCCGTACTGGACGAACTGCGCGCACGCGATTGGGTGCCGAGGTCCGTCCGGAACAAGGATGATCGGATCGAAGAGGCCTTTTCGCGGCTGCGGAAGGATCTGGGAAGGGCGCCCGAGGACGGGGAGGTCGCGGAATACCTCGGCGTCGCAGTGGAAGAGTACTACAAAATGCTTGACGAGGCGAAATTCGTCACCATCGTCAGCGCCGAGGACCTTCCACCCGATTTTCTGGAGCACTTCAGTCGGCAGGATGTGATCGAGGAGGTTGACCGCGGAAACCCGCTGCAACTCCTTGCAAACTGTGAAATTCGGGAACGCCTGAAGGAGGCCATCGACGATCTGCCGGACAAGGAGAGGCTGGTGCTCTCCCTGTACTATTACGAAGAACTGACCATGAAGGAAATCGGGAAGGTCCTGAAGCTGACGGAGTCCCGTGTCTGCCAGCTTCATTCCCAGGCCACGCTGCGCCTACGGGGAGCCGTGAAGGATCTGCGCTAAGGATTGAATATGCCCGAAAAAGTTGCCGTAGACATTCTGGATATCGACGTGCCGCCTTCCCTTTCGGAAGAGGGAACACCGCCGGAAGAGGAAGCGATTCAGGGCGGCGGAACATGCCAAACAGGCAAACTCCTGGTCGCCGGTTTCTTCACGGCCCTTATCTTTTCAGCCGGGGGATACGTCCTGTGGACGAATCTCTCCGTTCCGACGGCCGCCGTTGAAACGGCGTCGATGCCTGAGGCCGCGGGGGAAACGGGGGCAAGCGTCCCGGTATCGGCTGTGCCGATCCGCGCAACGGAGATGGAGGGATTCGTTGTCGATATGACGGACGAGAAGGGCACCTCCCGCATCGTCCTGTGCGGCCTTGCCCTGGATACGGACGGGCAGCAGGCATCGCTCCTCGACCGCGACATGGAGTGTCGCCGCATCATCTACGAAACGCTGCGCAGCCGGCCGGTCGAGAGCCTGATGACATCCGAGGGGAGGAACGCCGTGAAAAAAGAGATCCGGGAGCTGCTGATGAAAAGGCCCGGCACTCCCGAGATCCGGGATGTATATTTTACGAAATTTGTTGTACTGTGACAAGCTTTTGAACAGCCTGCAAAACGATCCATTTCAGCGACTGACAGATCATGACCGCCGGAGGCTGGGAACAGGTGAAAGATATCGAAGCGATTCGCGAAGAACTGAAAACGGATTTCACGGCGACGATCGCGGAGGAGCTGATTCCCGGCATTCTCCACAATCTCGCCAATCCGCTCAACGGCATCATGGGCCGGACAAGGCTGCTTCAGAAGCGGATGGCCGACCACGTTCGCCGCGTGCAGGCGCAGCCCCCTTCCGCTGCGGAGGATCTTGCGGAGGGCTGTCAAAAAGCAGTCCGGGACATCGACGCCATTGCGCAGGAATCGGATCGCCTGTTCCATCTGTCGCGCCTCATCGAGTCGGAAATTGCGTTTGCGGATTTCTATCTTGATTTCAAGCACGAGGTGACCAAACGAATCCAATTGAAGAGCGAGCTGCCCGAGATAAACGGCCAGGTATCCGATTTCTCGCTTTTCCTGACGGCCCTTCTTCGTTACGTGATGGATTCCCTGAGGGGAAAACCGGTCAAGGAATTCTCCATTTCGACGGAATATGATGACGGGTGCGTGCTTCTGTCCGCCGAACACAGCGGCGGCGTCCTGTCCGAGCAGAAGATTCGCATGCTTCTCGATGGTCTCGAAAATTTGTCGGAGACCGGAGCGGGGCTCGGTTCGGAGAAGCGGTTGTTTCAGGCGCTGGTGATCATGAAAAGCTGCGGCGCCCGGATCGACCTCTCCACCCAGGACGGATTCGACAGGATCTCGTTGCGGATACCCTGCGCCGGCTGCGGAACCTCCGGCAGGGATTGACGGGGTGATTGGACAGTTTTCCTGTTCTATTAAAGATTTACCGCTGGTCTGACGATACAAACCAAGGGAAGGAGTGTTCTCCTCGCAGTCCCCATCCTTCTTTTTGAGAGGGAGGTGAAAGACCATGGTACGGGCGGTAGACATGCAGCAGGTCCTGCTCCAGTCCCATACCTCGGAGAAGGTGCAGCAAACCCTGCAGCAGCACCCCGACAGGCAGCAGCGGTATTTCGAACTGCACTTGCAGGAAGAAAAGAAGCTGCTGAAGGAAAAGGTCAAGGATTCTGAAGAAGTGGAGAGGGCGGCCATCCGCGAGCGTCAAGAACGGGAGGGTCGCCGCGATGCCCGGGAAGAGGATTCCGAGGGGAAGCCGAAGACCGACCAGCCCGCTGCCGCGACAGAAGAGGACGAAGAAGGCCGTCACATCAACATTCGGGTTTGAGATGGACATCCAGATATTGTCAGGAATTCAGATTGTTGCCGATATCGTGCTGTGCGCGGCCATCATCGTCCTGTTGCGTCGAACGACAGCCGGGATGAAGGAACACGGCGCCGGCGCCGTCGAGCAGAATCTGAAGCAATTGCGGGACATGCTCGACGAGTCTCAGCAGGCGGCGGCCCGTTTTCTGGAGAGCGTTGAAGAGAGCCGCAGGTCGTTGAAGGGACTCTTCTTCCAACTCGAGGAAAAGGAAAGAAAAATGAAGGAACTCCTGCAGACGGGAGCATTCGTCCCGGCCGCCGGAGGCCCTCCTGCAAAGGCGGACGGCGAAACCGCGGCAAACGCTTCAGACCGCTACGGGGAGGTGATTGCCCTGTATAGAAAAGGGATGAGCGGAAGCGATATCGCCCGGCAGTCGGGGATACCGGAAGGGGAGATCAGCCTGATCCTGGATCTGGAACGCGCCAGGGGAGACAGCCTGGCACAGAATCAGAAAAGCATGAGATCCTGAGAGTCCGGCGGCCGGGATTGCAGCGCCGCGGCCCGCACGGTTCGGGAAGCTCACCATAACGGGAACCCGGCCCGTCCCGAGCTCACCGGGGGAGGGGGAGACGCAAAAGGGCATGCGGACGTCTCGCGAACCCGTCGAAGATGAGAAAAGCTGATGTCCGTTCAGAACGTCACCGGCATTGTCCCGCAGCCGGTCCAGAATCCCTCTCCGGTCAGCGCTCTGTCGCCTTCCTCCGCCGGCCTCCTTGTCGGCGATACATTGGAAGCCTTCGTCACCGATATTCTCGACTCCCGCCGCGTGCTGCTCGCGATCAAGGGCGGCACCGTGGCGGCGGAATCCTCAGCCGTGCTCCGCGCCGGCGACCGCCTGGTCGTTCGTGTGGAAGAGGTCGAACCGAAAATCCTTCTGCAGGTCCTGAGCGCGGAGATATCCGATGTGGAGAAGGTCGGCGGCTATCTCCGTCTGCAGCGGTCCCAGCCGCAATCCCTGGCGCAACTGTTCGGATTTCTGCCGGAGACGTTGCGCACCGAGGCCCTGCCCCTCCTGAGCCAGGCATCGACAAAGAAGCTGATCGGAGAGATCCTCCGGATCATCGACAGACTCGTGGTCACGCGGGGAACCCTGAAAAACCCGCTCTTCGTCAAGAACTATCCCGGTCAGCTGGGGCTGCTGCTGGAATCGGGGCTCCTGAAGAGCCTGCCGGGCGGCGATAAGGACGCGAAGACGGGTGCGGCTCGGAAGACGGGAGAGAGCCTGAAGGGCCTGCTGCTCAAGCTCGCGGAACAATTGCAATCGCAAATCGCGGTTGAAACGGCCGACCGGTCGACTGCGGATCCGCTCGCGAGGGTGCTCTCTTTGCTGGATGCGTCCGTAAAGTCCATCGAGACCCAGCAGGTGATGAACGCCGCCGGTCAATCCGACGCAACGTATTTTCTGCAAATTCCCTTTCAGTCGGCGGACGGGATCCGCATTCAGGACATCTACATCCAGGTCGATCGCGATGCCGAGAGGAACAGGACTGGAGAGGGGCAAAGCCGCCTCGTGTTCATGCTGAACCTCGACGCCGTGGGAGAGATGATGATCGATGTGAAGCTTGCGGGAAAGGGGCTCGAATGCCGGATCAAGTGTGTTGAAGAAGCCGTCCGGGAATTTGTCGCCGCGCGGATCGGCGATCTCGAGCAGGGGCTGGCGGACGCGGGATATGATGTGAGGCTCCTCGACTGTACCGCCAAACCTGATCTGATGGAAGACCGCAGGGAATTTATGGGATCCCTGTCCCTTTACTGCACGGATTCCGTCAATCTATTCGCGTGACGAAGGGGGCGATCGCCGTGACGACGAAGGATGCCGGGAAGAAGAAAACGGGTCGGAAACACGGCGCGGCGCCGCTGCTTGCCGCCGCCCTGAAATATGACGGTTCGAAGGACGAGGCGCCGATCCTCACGGCCAAAGGACGGGGCATCGTCGCCGAGAAGATTCTGGAGGCAGCCCGCAGGCACGGCATTCCCATCACGACCGATCCCGCCCTGGCGCAGATCCTGGCGAAGCTCGATCTGGACGAGCAGATTCCGGTGGAACTGTACCGGGCCGTCGCCGAAATTCTCGCCTTTGTATATTCGCTCAACGCCGCCTGGAGAGAACAGAAGGGCGCCTGAGAAGACGACCCGGAAAAAAATGCCGCACCAACTTCCGCGAAGGTCCGGGCCATCGGCGGGAAGATGTCAGGGCTCTTTTTGCACCGGGATCATCAAAAATAAACATTAGCAATATCCATAAGATCCATTCGTAATGCCAAAACAGGCGGGCTGAGAAGAGAAGGCCCTTCCCGGTGGCATGCCTGTTGCAAATCTGTTCGCAAAAGCCGGGAGGCAGACGTTTCATGAATTACACGATTCAGGATCTGGCAAATCTCAGCAAAGAAAAGATCAATCAGCTGGATTCCATCGCCCATAACGTGGCCAATGCGGCGACACCGGGATTCAAGGCCCAGCATCTTCATATCCGGGCTGCCGAGCCGTCGCGTTTCGTCGATGTCCTGCAGAATATCGATTTCTCCCAGGGCTCGCTTGAGCACACTGGCAACGCGCTGGACGTTGCCCTTCAGGGGGACGGGTTTTTTGCCGTCCGGACGAAGGACGGCGTTGCCTACACGCGCAGAGGCAACTTCCTGCTCAACGCAAGGCAGGAACTGGTGACGGATCAGGGGATGCCTGTGCTGGGAGAAGGCGGACGGATTACCGCCCGCGGTACGGATGTCCGGATCGACGGCAGCGGCGCTGTCGTCGTGGACGGAGCTGCCGGGGATAAGCTCAAGGTCGTGCGCTTCGCCAGGATCGCGGACCTGAAAAAACGGGGTGACGGACTCTTTGTCGACGCGGGAGGAGCTTTGCCTAGGAAGGCGGAAGATGTCCGAATCGCACCGGGCCACCTCGAACGCTCCAATACCAGCGTCGTGGAACAGATGGTGGCCATGATCGAAGTTCAGAGAGTGTTCGAGACGTACACAAAACTCATCCAGAACCTTTCGGACCTGGACCGCCTTTCTACGAACAGGGTCGGAAAGCTCGTATAAAAGAGGAGGAAGGAAATGATTCGATCACTGTACACGGCGGCAACCGGCATGGTTGCCCAGCAGCTGGACCAGGATGTCGTTGCGAACAACCTCGCCAATGTCAACACCCCGGGCTTCAAGAAGTCGCGGGCGGATTTTCAGGATCTCATGTACCAGATCACCTCGAAATCCGGCGCGGAGACGTCGGGGGGAAACCAGCTGCCGGCCGGGATCGAGATCGGCATGGGCGTCAAGCCCGTCGCGACACAGAAGATCTTCACCCAGGGGGATTACCAGCAGACGGGCAACACCTTCGATTGGGCGATCGAGGGAGACGGCTTTTTCCAGTTCGACGACAACGGGAAAACGCTCTATTCGCGGGCCGGAAGCCTGAAGGTCAACAAGGACGGGGCGGTCTGCAATTCCGAAGGTCTGAAACTGGTTCCGAATATCACGGTTCCCGCGAACGCCACGGTCTTCACGATCGACAGCGGCGGGACCTGGTCGGCCACGGACAATGCCGGCAATTCACTGGCGACGGGCCGCATCGAGCTCGCGAAGTTCATGAATCCGGCGGGTCTCACCAGCCTGGGGCGGAATCTCTACGACAAGACGCAGGCCTCCGGTGACCCGGTCCTGGCGAATCCCAGCGTGGATGGGATGGGTACGATTACACAGCGCTACCTGGAGATGTCCAACGTCAGCGTCATCGAGGAAATGGTGAAGATGATCGTCGGGCAGCGCGCCTACGAGATCAACTCCAAGGCGATTCAGTCGGCAGACGCCATGCTGCAGATGATCAATAACCTGAAGAGGTAAATCGAGATGAGGCGAGGAAGACTCCTTTGGTGCATCGCACTGGCGATGGTTCTGACCGCGGCGGCTGCCTCTGCTGCGCCGTCCGCTTCTTATCGGGTGGATGCAGAGCGGCTCCGGGCCATGGTCGGCGAGTATCTCGACGCCCATATGCCGTGGGCGCCCGGCTGCGCGCGGTTCGAGATCATGGGAAGGCTCGACGACGTCCTGCTGCCGGCGGAAAAATTTTCCTATTCGATTTCGGGCCGCACCGATGACCGCTTTCTCGGCGACAGCACGTACGCGGTGAAATTCTTCGTGAACGGCCTCCCGGTGCGGCAGAAGCACGTCACGGCGAAGATCGAGGTTCTGATGGATATCGTCGTAGCCAGGCGTACCTTAAGCCGCGACGAAATTCTTTCCCCGGAAGACGTTGGAATCGGAAAGAAGTGGATGCGGGGCACGCCCTATCAGGTCTTCACGGATCCCGCGGATGTCGTCGGGAAGAAGCTCTGCGCGGACCTCTGGCAGAACATGGAGATCCGGCGTTCCATGGTGAGAGAGATTCCCACCGTGAAGAAGGGGAGGCTGGTACGGATCGTGCTTGAAAACAAGTCCATGAATGTCAACACGGTCGGCTTGACCGAAGAAGACGGGGCAAACGGTCAGATGATCCGCGTACAGAACATCTCTTCGAAAAAAGTCGTCTATGCCCGTGTGGAAAGCGCATCCGTCGTACGGGTGGAGTTCTGAGGGGGGAGGACATGAGAAGAACGGGATTCCTGGGAGCCTTTTGTGCCGTCTTGATAATCGGCTGCGCCCCTCAGGCGGAGATGCTCAAGGTGAAGCCGCTCGCACCGACGCCCCGGGTCGTGCGGCCGCAGCCTCAGGCCGGTTCGATCTGGCCGGGTGAAAATGCGAAGAATTCCCTCTTCGCCGATACGAAGGCACGGTACGTCAACGACATCGTGACGATCATCATCGAAGAGGATGCGGAAGGCGGAAATACCGCGAGCACGAATACGGGCCGGGACACCTCGACGACAACGGGCATATCCGCCCTGCTGGGACTGGATCAGTCCATACTGAACCGCAACGCCAATATGGGGGGCAAGATCAGTGTCGGGGGATCCTCGACCAACTCGCTCAAGGGAACCGGCGACACGAAACGAGGCGGAAAGCTCGATGCGCGCCTGTCCGCCCGCGTCGTGAATGTCACGGACAACGGGAACCTTCTCATTGAAGGGAAGCGGCAGCTGACGGTCAACGCCGAAGACCAGTACCTCGTTATCACGGGGGTTATCCGGCCCGAGGACATCACGACTGAAAACACGATCACCTCGCGCTACATCGCCGACGCCAGGATCATCTACACGGGCGAAGGGGTGATCAACGACAAGATGCGGCCCGGCTGGCTGACGAGGGTGGTGGACTGGGTATGGCCATTCTAGCCGGACTGTTGAAAAACGCCCGTCTGCGGCGTTTCCTCATCCCTCGGTCGCTGCGGCGTACATACAGTACGCCTCACTCCTCAGGATTTCGGAGCCTTGCAGCCAGGCATTTTTGAACAGTCCTGGGAAAAGTGAGTTATGGATCAAATGCGGCTGGAAACGGTGAAATCATGAAGATCAAAATCGGACTTTCCATCTTCCTGCTGGCCGCATTCCTGATCGGCACGGGCGCCGAGGCGGCGAGGGTCAAGGACATTGCGGAAATCGGCGGCGTTCGCGACAACCAGCTGATCGGATACGGACTCGTCGTCGGACTGGCGGGGACGGGAGACGACGTCAAGAACGGTTTCACCAAGGAGACACTGGCGAATCTGTTGAGCCGCCAGGGACTTTCGACGAAAGACAAGATTCTCAAGGCTGACAATGTCGCGGCGGCGATGGTTACCGCGAGTCTTCCTCCATTTTCCAGGATCGGAACCAGGATCGACGTGAGCGTTTCTTCCATCGGCGATGCGAAGAGTCTCCAGGGAGGGACCCTGCTGATGACGCCGCTTCGCGGAGCGGACGGGGAGATCTACGCCGTCGCCCAGGGGCCGCTGACGCTCGGAGGTTTTTCCGCCGGCGGCGCCGGGGGAAGCGTGACGAAGAATCACACGAGTGTGGGATTCATTGCCAACGGGGCGTCCGTCGAGCGCGAAGTGAAACTTGAACTGGACAGGACCAGAACATTCACCCTGAACCTCCATGCCCCGGATTTCACGACCGCCAAACGGCTGACGGAAATCGTCGCACAGAACAATCCCCATGTGGATGCCAGGCAGGTCGATTCCCGGACCGTGGCCCTGAAGCTCAAGTCCGCCTTTGCAGGCACGATGATCGACCTGATCCCGCAGATCGAAACCCTCGATATCCCGGTCGATTCAACGGCTGTCGTCGTCATGAACGAAAAAACGGGCACCGTGGTGATGGGTGAAAACGTGCGCATCTCCACCGTGGCAATCGCCCACGGGAATCTCAGCATCCAGATCAAGGAGGAGCAGAAGGTGTCCCAGCCGCTGCCCTTTGCGCCCGCGCCGCCGGCCGGCAGCGCGCCGGTGACGGCCGACAAGAGCGGCACCATTGTCGCACCCGGCGGTCAGACCGTCGTGACTACGGACAGGACGGTCGGGGTCGGGGAAGAGCAGAAGCAGCTGATGGTCGTTCCCAGGGGGGTCACCATTCAGGATGTTGTCAAGGCGCTCAACGCCATCGGCGTGACGCCGCGCGATCTCATCACGATCCTGCAGACCATCAAGGCGGCCGGCGCCCTGCAGGCGGATCTTCGGCTGATCTGATGAGGGGCCGGGAATGAATGAAATACACAAGATTTCGACAGCGGCGATTTCCGCCGCGGCGGAAGGCAAGGGCAGAGAAGCCGCAAAATCGGCGGAAGATCTGAAGAAGGAGCGGCAGCTGAAGAAGGCCTGCAAGGATTTCGAAGCGATGTTCACATATACCCTGCTCAAGACCATGCGGCGGACGGTTCCCGCAGGGGGGGCAATAGGGCAGGTAGCGGGGAAGGACACCTACGAGATGCTGATGGACCAGAAGATCTCCGAGGAGGCGGCAAACAGGGCAAACGGCCTGGGTCTCCAGAAAATCCTCTTCGAACAGATGAGCCGGGGCCGCGAAAATGACGGTCGGGAAAAATAAAGTTAAAGTATTGGTGCGAACTTGCCGATAGGTGTGTTAAGATCACGCGCAAGGAGACGAAGACATGAAGGTGACAGATGTCAAGGATATGGCGGCCCAGTTGGTCCAGCAGTACAAGCGTGCTGACGGGACGCGCCAGGAAGCCGAAAAGCAGGTGAACGGTTTCAAGTCTCCCGAAGAGAAGGTCGATCTTTCCACCAAGGCAAAGGATATCCAGCAGCTCAAGGACGCGGTGTCCGAACTCCCGGAGGTTCGTGAAGAGAAGGTGAAGGACCTCCAGGAGCGGATCGAAAAAGGCGCCTACGATGTGAGCGGGGAGAAGATTGCCGAGAAGATGGTGGGAGAGTCGATCATCGACCTTTTTGCCTGATTTTCCCATCCGACCTCCTCTTTTCCCGTGCCGGGCCAGGATTATCGGCTTTCGCGAAAGCACACCGTGGACTTTCGATCTACGGGTATTGCGCTTCCGAAGCTCTCAAGGAAAGGGCCATGACGCAGGAAGAATTCCGGCTGAAACAGGATCTGGTAAGTTCCCGAAATCCCGGTGACCTTTGCAGGTCGCTGCTGACGGCCCTCGCAACGGAAACGGGCGTATGGCGCGAGCTGCGGGGGCTTATCGCAGACGAACGGGAAACGATCAAACGGCCCTCTTCGATCGAAGATCTGCGCAGTCTCCAGGCGAAGAAAGAGACCGTTATCTGGAAGCTGAAAATGCTGGAGGAGGTCCGTGCCGGGTACATCAGGAAGATCGGCAGGGCGATGGGGATGCCGGAAGGCGAGGTCAATTTGACCTCCCTTGCCGACGCGGTCGACGGCGACGTAAGGGCGGATCTCCAGTCCTGTCGGCAGAACTTGAGGTCTCTGCTCCGCGAGATCCACGAACTGAACCGGGGCAACCAGGATCTCCTGGATGTGTCCGTTTCACTTCTCCGGGGCGCGATCGATTTCATCCAGGAACTGGGGATGAGAAATCCCGTCTATCAGCAGAGCGGGCGATTGATGCGCGCCGGCCGCAACGGCCGAATCGTCGAAGCGGAAGGGTGACGAAATGTCGGACATCAGCAGAGTCTTCAATACGGCGAAAGAGACGTTGCTCAGCAATCTCACCGCAATCAACATCACGAGTTCCAATATCGCCAATGTCAACACCTCCGGCTACTCCCGGCTGAGGCCGATATTCGGCTCCGTACGGCAGGCCGCCGCAGGGGTCGATTCGCTCCAGGTGGGCGTCAAGATCACGAATGTCGAACGGATCTACGACCGGTATCTGGAGGAGCAGCTTGTCCAGCAGCAACAGGAAGTGGGCTACAACAATATCCGCGAGGATCTCCTGGGCCGGGTGGAGGAGGTATTCAACGAGAGCTCCGTTGACGGCCTGAACGCCCTCATGAACCAGTTCTGGGGCGCATGGTCGGATCTGTCGGCCGATCCCTCGGGCAAGGGGGAACGGGACGTTCTTGCCTCCGTCGCCGGCAGTCTCGCTTCCGCTTTCCGCCAGTACGCCGGCGCGCTGGAATCGCTGCAGAGTGACGCCAATGAAGGGGTCTCCGATCAGGTGTCCCAATTGAATGCCTATCTTGCGGACATGGCGGTATTGAACCAGCAGGTCGTGCAGAGCGAGACGGGCGGGATGTCCGCCGACAACCTCAAGGACCAGCGGGCCGAGCTGATGAACACCATCGGCGCCTTGGCCGATATCCAGTACTTTGAGGATGCCGACGGCGGCGTCAACATCTTTCTGTCCAACGGAACGCCGCTCGTTCAGGGCGCGACAACCTTTCCGCTCACCGTGAAGGACAATCCAGACAACAGCAACCTGTACAACGTCGTTGCCGTCAGCGAGCCCGATGTCTCTTTGAACAACGCCATCGACGGAGGCAAGATCGGGGGCTTTCTCGAAATCCGCGACGTCAGAATTCCGGAATACCTTAAGGAACTCGATGCCGTAGCCTCCGCCCTGATCGCGGCGGTCAACAATGCGCACCAGGGCGGGTACGACGTCGACGGCAATGCCGGGGTTGCCTTTTTTCTTCCGGCGACGACCGCCGAAGGCATGGTGCTCAATCCGGTGATTGAGGCCGATTCCGGAAAGATCGCCGCATCGGCGACGGTCAACGGCGACGGCGATAAAGCCAGGAGCATTGCCACTCTTCAGGATGAACTCCTGATGAGCGGGGGACGGGTCACGATCGCGAGCTACTATTCCTCGTTCCTGGCGTCAGTGGGTCAGGACGCCGTGGAGGCGGCGCGCGCGGCGGAGCGGCAGGGAATGATCTCCTCGCAGCTCCTGAGCCAGCGGGAGTCCGTCGCCGGCGTTTCCCTGGATGAGGAGATGCTCAATCTGATCAAGTATCAGGCCGGTTACAACGCGGCCGGAAAACTGTGCGGCGTGGTCAACGAGATGCTGGATACGCTGATGACTCTCGGGAAATAACAGGCACGATAGGGCGGAGGCCATAGGGGGAGCGGGCGATGATTACGCGGGTCACGGAACAGATGAAATATTTCCTCATGACCGAGAACCTGTTCAAGGTGCAGAACAAGAACGGCCAGCTCATGGAACAGATGGCATCGCAGAAAAGGATCAACCGCCCTTCGGACGACCCGCTGGGGACAAGCACCGTCCTGGACTTGCGAACGACCCGCACCTCCCTTGAAAACTATGGAAGGAACATCGAAAATGCCGAATCCTGGCTGTCCGTGACGGAATCCAAGCTCTCATCGGCGGCGGACATACTGATCGAGGCGAAGGGGCTCAGCCTGTCGCAATCGAGCGCAACGGCTTCGGAAGACTCGCGAAAAAGCGCCGCCACGTCCATTTCCTCCCTCATCGACGAACTCCGCGCGATTGCCAATTCGAAATTCGGCGGCCGTTATCTCTTCGCCGGCTCGCGCGCGGATGCCGAGCCTTTTTCCACCGCTCCCGGTCTAGCTTCCATCGGTGCGGCCGTCGCTTCCGATGCCAACGTCTTCGACGGCACTGTCACTGCCTCAGGCGCGTACACGGCGGACCGGAACAAGACGTATGTCGTCCGCATCGCCGCCGGCGGGGCGCTTGCCGCAACCACTTACCAGGTTTCCAGCGACGGCGGGAAGACGTGGGGGGCGGTGAAGACGGGCCTGGTCGGAGATGTCGCCATCGGCGACGGAGTGAACATCCGCTTCCAGGAGACGGGGACCGAGCAGTTGACGGGCGGCGATCTGTTCAGCGTGCAGACCCTTGCGGCCGGATATTATCAGGGCAATGGCGAAGAAGCGGCCGTGGAAATCGGGAAGGGGAACACGTTCCGTTACGGGATCACGGGCGAGAGCGTATTCACCGATGCGAACGGCGGTTCCGTGGACGTCTTTGCGGTGCTGGACGATCTGAAGACGGCCCTGGAGACGAACAACGCGACCGGGATCTCGTCTCAAATCGATCTCTTGCAGGAGGGCTACGACCAGACCACCCGGCAGGTTTCCCGATGCGGCAGCCGGATGGAGATATTGGAGGCGGCCAGGAACAGCTATTCCGCTCTGGACCTGCAACTTACGGAATTGATGTCCAATGCGGAGGATACGGACGTTTCCCAGTTGCTGATCGAATACAAGTCCCATGAGATCGCCCTTGAGGCGTGCTATTCGATGGCTGCTCAAATCGGGAACAATTCGATCATTCAGTTTTTGAAATAGTACCGCAGCGGACGGCGGCGATCCGTTCGGCGGAGAACTTGCGGAGACTGGTATGCTGATCCTGACAAGGAAGTTGGGGGAATCGATTCAGATCGGAGACGACATCAAGATATCGTTTCTGGAAGTGAAGAGCAAGCAGGTCAAGGTGGGCGTCGAGGCGCCTGGCTCAGTGACGGTGCACCGCGAAGAGGTCTACCGGGTCATTCAGGACCAGAACCGGAACGCCGCATTGCTCAACGCCAGCGACGTGCCGGATATGATGGACAGACTGCACCGGATCGTCGGTGGGAAAAAGGGCATCAGGGAGGTTGGGCGGTGAAGATATCGACAAGCCGTTTCGGGACGATCGAACTGGACTCTTCCAGGGTCGTCGAGATGAAAGGGCCGATTCTCGGATTCGAGCATCTGCGAAAATTCGCCTTGATTCAGCACGACAATCAAAGCCCGTTCTGGTGGCTCCAATCAGCGGAAGACGGCGCCGTCGCCTTTGTCGTGGTCGATCCCTTCATGGTCAGATCGGATTACGAGCCCGCCATCGGGGATGAGGATATCCGGCTTCTCGAGATCGGCGCTCCGGCCGACGTCCTCGTGCTGGCGATCGTGACGATCCGCAAGGAACCTTTTGCGGCGACGGTCAATCTCCGTGCCCCGCTCATCGTCCATGCGGCCAAACGGATCGCCAAGCAGATCGTCCTGGAAAATGATGCCTATCCGGTTCAATATGCCCTTGCGGGAGAATCCTCCCGGGCAGGAGTAAGAATGGCTCATGGTTCCCACCGGCCGGATGAAAGCCGCAAAGCGGCGGCCTCCGGAAAGTAGCCGCCTCAAAGCACAACTTCAGCGTTATCTTCTATCTATTGAATACAAGGTCGTATTTTGTGGTTGTGCGCTTGCCTGTCCGGCCGCACAGCCGAAAGCGTTTCAAGGACAGGATGGGAAGACGGTGCGCCGGTATTCTGAAGAAGGGAAGATGTCGAAGGGAAGAGGCCGGCATGGCGATTGAAATGCGCCGGAGTTTTTTTCAGGCGGACGCGTTGAAGAGAAGGCCGATCAGTTCGTCGAACTTCATCGACAGATGCTGAAGCTCCTTCGGTGGAATCTCGCGGACGACCCTGCCTGTTTCCTTATCCACCACTGCGATTGCGATCCGCTCGTTATGCTCCCCGTAGGTGGAGAAATTCAGGCTCAGATTCATGGTGTTGAACTGGTTCCGAATTTCTTCGACCATTTGCCGGATGGCCTCATTGTCAGGCTCGACTTGAACCGGGGGAGGGGCGGATGGCTTTACCTCCTGCACCGGCGCCGGTTCCCGCTCAACCTGGCTCGGCGGAGAAAACTCGACGGCGCTCGCGGGCGCCGCTGTTGCACTGTTGACGTTCATGGTCTGGAACCCTCTCCTTTCAAGGAGGACCTCTCCTTTCCTTCACTTTTATCATCGGCTCCTTTCGCGATAAACTTTAGGGATCGAAAGACCTCCTGAAGCCGCCTTCACGATCGAACATCCACGAAGCGCGGCACGCTGTTCCGGGCATCCGGATAGTTGACAAAAGCTGGCTTGGAAGGACGCATTGCGGACAGCGCCGAACGCGCCTTTCCGCAGGCCGACTGCAGGAGATCCTCACATTGGACGTTCTTGTCGATACAGGCGCGGATAAGCCGGGCAATCCGGCTTCGCTCGGCATTGTCGATTGCGGCTTGCGAGGGGTCGTCCTTGACGGGCTTCTGCGTCTTTTCTTCCGTGCGAGCGGGGCGGAACCTGGCGAGGCTGTCAATCCGGTCCATCCACAGCTGGCGCTCGTTCAAGAGGCCTGCCGCTTCATCGATTTCATCCTTGCGCAGGCATGCTTCGATGCGTTCCGTAAGCTCCAGCACCTTTCGAAAGGCGTCGGCTTTCCGTTCGGAGGGATTCCTGTTTGCGCTTACCGTCCGGTCCTTTTCCATCGTTCCTCCGAAGGCAGTCAGGCGCTCATCGCTGCCTGTGCCGGGTAGGCCATGCGGGCGAGGTCGGCGCTTGCTTCATCGACCGTGGCTTCGCCACGGCCGTAGAAGATCTCCTTCCAGGCGGATTCCAGGTCTTCCAGCATTGCGATCACCTCGTCGATTCCCTGGAGATCTTTGCGGAGGTCCGCTTCCAGAAGACGGCGATTCATGTAAGCGTAGAGGGCATCGAGATTCCGCGCGATCTCGCCGCCTCTTTCGAAATCCAGGGCGTTGCGCAACTCGCAGATCACGTCGAGGGCCTTCTGAAGGGCGTTGGCCTTTACCTCAAATTCGTCCGATGCATAGCAGGATCGCGCGAGCCTGAGGTTGCCGAGAACGCTCTCGTAGCACAAAATCACCAGCCGCTTGGGGTCTGCCGTCACCACTTCCATCCGTTTGTAGTCTTTCGCGCCGTTTCCAAACATGGGCTCTTCTCCTTCTTCGAAAAAAAATTCGGCCGGGTGCTTCCCGATCGGTTGTTTATGAACCGCTGCTCAGCGCTTCCAGCTGGCTTGACAGCCAGCTCCCCTGGTTCTGGATCTTGCTCAAGGCCGTCTCCATCCGGACAAAACGGTTGATCATGGCTTCCGTTTTGCGCTCCAGGAGTGCCTCCATCTGGGAAATCTGGGTTTCAAAAGCATCGATCCGATCCTGGAGAGATGTCTGCTTGAAGCCGACATAGCCTTCATTGGCGTCGGTGATGATCGAAAGCTGTCTCTCCAGAAGGTCCGCGATGCCCAGTGTGAGGTTGAAGGTGGTGGAGGATGGGTTTGTTCCCGTGTAGAAAATGGACAAACCGTCGGCGCCGTTGCCGTCGGCGGCCAGCGTCAGGGACTGTCCGCTTCCGGTCGCCGCTGCACCGTTGATCGTTCCGGCCACGTTGACACCGTAGACCAGGGATGCGTCGTTGAGCCCCAGTTCCGCTCCTCCGGTCTCGGAGACGATGATGGGATACCCGGTACCATAATTGTTGTGGGTGAGAAGCAGGCGGTTGTCGCCCGTCTTGGAGGCCGTGATGGTCATGGCGTTCCGGCCTTCCGTTGAAGCGGCGATCGTGCCGAAGTCGAGGCCGGAGACGGACGAGGTATTCATGGTCAGTTCCAGCAGGCTGTCGCCCGCGGTCCGGTCCGTGACGACCAGTTGACCCGCGGCACTGAGTGTCACTGTAGCCTCTTCCTCGAAAGCGTCCTCGACGGCCGAGAGCAGATCCTGGATCGTGTCGCCCGTGCCGACGGTGTAGCTTCCGGAGAAACCCAGGCCGTTGGGCCGCTTGCCGGTGAAGGTGATGACGTCGCCGTCGTCGGCACCGGAGACTTCGGAGAAGCTCGTGGAGGCGGCATAACCGGTCTCGACGCTGCCCTCGAGAATCTCCAGATAGGATTTTGCCAGTTCGGAGTTGACCGCATTGACGATGTCGTCCAGGTCCATGCCCGCCGTCAGCGAGACCTGGGCCTCCCGTCCGGACGCGTAATCGGCGATCGATATCGTTTCCGGCGCGGACAGAACGCCGGCGAGAGCTGCCGAACCCGTCACCGTCGTACGGGTGGCGGCCTGCGTGACCGAAACGGCATAAGCTCCCCCCTCCGTCGCCGAGGTGTGGCTCACATACTGAAAAAGGGAGTTGGGGGCCGAGCCCGTCGCGACGAAGAGCTTTTTCACCTCGTCGAAATTCGTCTTCAGTGCGTTCGTCAGAACCGTCGTATCGATGGCGAGTTTTGCCTGATCGTCGAAAGCGATTCCAACGAGCGACAAGCGGCTGAAATCGCCTGACAGCCCCGTGACGCTCCCGGTCACGATGCCGATCAGGTCCGACTTCACGGAAGACAGCGTTCCGTCGCCGAAGAGTATGCCGCCGGTCGTTTCGGCGTCTTCGTCGTAGCTGAACTGCGTGCCGATGTACGTCATGATGGCGTTGTAGGAGCTGACCAGTCCCTGGATCTTGGTGCGGATGGAATCGATATCCCGTTCGATCTTCAGGGTGACCGTCGTCGAATCGCTGGCGCCTCTGAGGTCAATCGTCACTCCCGCGATGGCATCGGCAAGGGTATTCGAGGCAGAGGTCAGGACAACGTTGTCGAGCTCGATCTCGGCATCGGCGCCTGCCGCAAGCTGCATGTTCCTGCCTTCCGTGCTGGTGGAGACGGTCCCGAAGTCGAGACTGCCTCCGGCCGGGTTGTTTGTGATGAGGTCGAGTTCCAGCCGGCTGTCGCCCGTTGCGCCATCGGTGATCTGGATCTTGCCTGCGGCGTCGATCGCGGCGGTGACCGTTCCCGAAAAGAGCGTGTCCTCAATGCAGGTCAGGAGTTCGCTGACCTGAGCGGAGGTCGATGAGATCGTGAAGGATCCGGAGACGGCCGTGCCGTCGTGTTTACGGCCCGTCATGGTGAAGGAAGTTCCGGCCTGGACGTTCGCTCCAAAAATCTGATCCCACTGCGTCGTCGAGGCAATGGCGGTCGTTCCGTCGGTCGTATTGGCGGTGTTCCCCGTCAGGACTTCGGCGATGGTGCCGTAGGTCCCTCTGAGAACTCCGAGGCTCTGGAGAACATTGGTATCGTCAACGAACGACGTCGTGCCGCTGATATCGATGCGGTATTTCGTTTCGCCGTCGGCCGTGTCCGCGATCACGGAAGCGGAAACCCCCGCGAGGGCGTCGATGTTCGCCGCGATCGTCGTAATCGACTGCGTGGCGAGATTGACCGTCACCGCCTGTCCGCCGATGGTCACGGAGACGTCCCCCGGCGGGCTCGTCAGTCCGAGAAGCGAGCCGACGGCGGTATTCGAATCGGCGAAGAGGTCGCTCATGGCCCCGTCACTCGTCGTGTTCTTGATGGCTGTGCCCGCCGAGATCAGTCCGAGATTGTCGAGCACGCCGCCGGAAGAGGCCTCCAGAAGGCTGATGCCCGCTGCCCCGGTTTCGTCGCTCGTCAGCACCAGGTGGTAATCCGTGGATGAATGGCTGACGATGCTGGCCGTCACGCCCGAGGGATCGCTTCCCGTATTGACGGCGTTGATCTTGTTCTTGATGTCGGCCAGAGTATCCGTTCCGACGATATTGACCACCTTGCCCGATATCAGGATATCGCCCGCAATCGAGAGGGCCGTGTCGGTTGCCGCGAAGGCGCCGGAGGAAATTTTTTCTGCGCGGGCCAGCTGATGAATTTTGAGGCTGAAGGTGCCGGAGGCGGCCGTGGAATCGGTCGAGACGGCGAGGAGATCCGCTGCGGCCGTGGTCGTGTCGGAGCTGAGCGTGGTGCGGAAAAGATCGAAGGCCGCGGAATCGGAGAGCGTTTCGGCGGACGTCTTGAGGGTGAGCAGCTTCGTATTCACGCCCTGCCACTCGGCCAGCTTGCTTTCGTATTCGGTTTTCCTGTCGGAGATGAGATCGACGCGTTCATGATCGAGCGCAATCAGTTGGTCGATCATGCTCCTCCAGTCGAAACCGCTGGACAAACCGCTGATGAGGTTGGTGCTGACGGCCATGAAACTCCCTCCCGACTGGTGTTTTGCAGCCGGCCCTGAGCGCGGCTCTCCGGATCGCTGTTTCCGGCCGTTTCGCCGGCGGTCTCCTGCTGTTCCTATCGGAAAAAAATGCCGGAAACTTTAGTTATTTCCCTGGGAAAGCAAGAAACCAGCCAGGATGAGAGAGGGGGAGAAAAAAGGGCGGCCCCGCCCCCTTTCCGGGGAGGCGGGACCGCCGCGGTCAAAATCACCAGGAACGATGAAGATCCCTTGGCCTACTGGAGCAGCGACAGAATGAGCTGCGGGGCCTGGTTCGCCTGGGCCAGCATCGCCATGCCGGCCTGCATCAGGATCTGGTTCTTGGTGAAGGTTGTCATTTCCGCCGCCATGTCGACGTCACGGATGACCGAGTCCGCAGCCTGGGTATTCTCGATGGTCGTCGAGAGGTTCGCTGCGGCATAGGACAACCGGTTCATGGAGGCGCCGATGTCGGCTCGGCGGGAGGCCAGCGTACTCATGGCGCTGTCCACCATGTCGAGCATGCTCTGTGCTTCCGTCGAGGAATCGAGGTAATCGAAGCTCAACGCCAAACCGCTCGAAGAAGAACCGATGACGTTGCCGACGCTCAGAGAGATGCGGTTGTTGCTGTCGTTGTCCGCCCCGATCTGGAAGGTCGAACCGCTGCCCGTTGAGGAAACCAGGAAGTTGATGCCCTCGAGATCGTTCTCGTCGTAGTTCGCACCCAGGCTGAAGGTGATGCCCAGCGTGTCGAAATTCAACGCTGCGGCCGTGCCCGGGTTGATGTCGGAGATCGTCTGCGACACCGTCCCGTTGCCCAGCGTGACTGCGCCGGTGCCCGCCGTCGCAAAGGTCCAGGTTCCGGTGGCAGCGCCCGTAACGTTGAGGCTGCTGACGCCCGTGTCTCTCACGGAGAGAATCGCACCGGTCCACGCCGCGCTTGTGGTGCTGCAGTTGACCGTGATGGTGAGTCCGAGATTGACGAAACTGAGCGTCTGCGAACCGGAAACTGCGCCGGCGATTGCCGCTGTCACGGTTTCCGAAACACCGTTGCCGATGATCTTGACATGGGTGGCGTCCGTCGCACTGAAGGTCCAGTTGCCTTCGACCATATCCGCCGCCATGGTCGTAATCGTCATTCCCATGTCGAGGATTCCCGTGTTGGCCGTGCCGACGGCGACGGAATAGGCAAAGGCCATGTCGCCGTAGACCTTCGCGTTGGTGGCGATGGCGTACGTGCCGGCGCTCTTGGAGGCGCCGAAGGTGCCGTCCAGGAGGTTCGTGCTGCCGTACTTGGTCGCGTTGGCGATCCGGTCGATTTCGGAGATCAGCGCGTTTCCTTCCGCGTTCAGCTTGACGCGCTCGCTGGTTCCGACGTTGGCGGACGAGGCCTGGGTGGCCAGTTCCTTCAACCGGGTCAGCATGTTTTCAACCTGTTCCATACCGCCTTCGGCGACCTGCAACAGAGCGTTGGCTTCCGACGTGTTGCGCGAGGCAACCTTGAAGCTCGCGATGTTGGCGCGGAAACCCGAAGAAATGGCCAATCCCGCCGCATCATCGGCGGCCCTGTTGATACGATAACCGGACGAGAGTCTCTCCAGCGACTTGGACATGCCCGCATCGGAGATTCCCAACTGGCGATGCGCGTTCAGCGCGGCGATGTTGTTCTGAATTCGAAGACCCATACTCTTTTATCCTCCTTGATGTGTGTTGACCCGCCGCCTATCCGGCGTCCGGGTTTTTCCGGCATCCTTGCCGGTTTCGTTTTCCGGATCCCTCGGGGGATCCGGACCTTGGTCGGCGTTTCCCTCCTTTCCTGCGAAGTCTGGATGGTACGCTAACCGCGTCCGAAAGAAGTATCGGAACAATGGGAATTCAACTTTAGGGGATTGTGGCGGCGCCGCCTGAGGGGTTGCGGTGCGGGATTAATTCGCGGCGCGGGTACGTTGGTCGATCGACGCCCGGATGGATTCCCTCAGGGGGCGGAAGCCGGAGCGAAGGAGGTCGGCAAGAGCCACGGGATCGCCGGATGAGAGGGCCGAAGAAGCCTCGCTGAAGAGCGGGGGAAGGTTCTTCATCAGAATCCGCAGACCCTCCGGATATTCCTGCTTCGCGCATCCGAAGGCGATGAAATGCCGCCAGGCGTCCAGATAGTCGGCAAAGGCGTCCTCCCACGGCTCTTCATGGAGGTACAGGGCCCCGCACAGCCGGGATTCCCTTTCCTCCAGGAGCTGAAAGTCTTTTCCTGATTCTTCGGAACGCGAAGGCGCCTTTTCTTTCCGGGAGTGAAGCAGGCGGGCAAGGTCGCCGGTCTCGAATCCGGCAGCGAGTGCATTCCCCGCGGCTTGCCGCGGGGTAAGCGAGCGGATGATGTTCAAGCTCTCTTCCTTGGGGATCGAAGATTCTCCGGAGCTTGCTCCGGAGAGCTTCCATTCGTTGAAATCGCCCAGCGTCATACCTCGGCCGTGGTCGACGCGGCTGACGAGAAGGCGGACGCCGTCGTCCTGCCAGCGACCGGCATGCTCTGCGCCGCTCAACAGAAGGTCAAGCATTTCCCAGGCGCGGCAAACATGCTCGGGCCGTATGGCCTCCCGGCACTTTCGACCGTGCCGGCACGATGAAGGGTCCAGGCAGGGGGCGCAGGGCAGGTCGGGAAAGAGGACGAGGTTCCCCGTTCCGTAGGGTGCCGTTTCCCAGGGGTAGGCGGTACCGAAGAAAAGGCTGAGCACCGGTGTGCCGACGGCGGCGGCCACGTGGGCCGTGCCGGTATCGCCGCTGACCAGTCCTTCACAGCGCTGCAGGACCGCACCCAGGGTCTTGAGGCTTGTCTTGCCGACGAGATCGACGATCCGGCCGGAGACCGGGCCGCAGCCGGCGAGAATGCGTTCGGCAAGACCGCGCTCATCGGGACTGCCCAGCAGGATGACCGGCCTTTCCCGGGAGGCCGCCAGATGGCGGATCACCGGCAGGAACCTGTCGGTTCCCCAGCAGCGGAAGGACCGCGCCGCCCCGAGCTGGACGGCGACGGGGGATCGTTCTCCGCGGATGGAATCCAGGAGATGGTCGGCCTCGCGGGCATTCGCCGGCGGGATATTCAGGAGCATCCGCCCGGTTCCCGGCGGCACACCGGCGATGCAAAGAGACCAGTCGGCAAGATTTCTGCGGTTCCGTCTGCGGTCGGATTTGACGACTTCAAAAAGTTCGCGCGACGGTTCATCGGCAAAGACGTGGCCGTGCTGCAGGGAAAAGACTCCGCCGCCGATCCGCGGGGCGCCCGTCAGGGCGGCCAGGATGGCCCCTTCTTCATACTGGCGGTTCACGACGAGATCGAAACGCTCCTGCCGCAGGTCCTCTGAAAGGCCGTATGCCGCATGGAAGACCTTGGCACGGTCATCGGGACCGCCCCTGGCAAGGCGTCGCCATCGCAATTCGGGAACCGTGATGATCCGATCCAGGAAGGGATTTCCCGACAGCGCGTCGGACAGTCCGCCGGATGTGAGAAAGGTGGTGGAAGCCCCGGGATAGCGCTTCTTGATTCCTTCCAGCATCGGCGTCAGTTGCAGGACGTCCCCGAGGCGGTGCAGGCGGATGACGAGGATCTTCATGCGCCGATCTCCGCAATCATCCGTTCGACGAGCGCGGCCGCCGGGGAAAACCCGTCCGGCGGCTTCGGCGGTTCGAGCAGGATCGCGCGCAGCCTTCCCTCCAAAGCCTTCACGACGGGGAGGTAGCGCTGCGGCGCCAGGGAAAGGGCCGATGGCGACAGGTGGATGGAGAAGGGGTCCTGAAGGCGGGGCAGCAGGATCGAAAGGAGCAGGGCGGCGTCGTCGACCGGCAGGAAGCGGAGCGCGCGGGCGGTTCCTGCAAGCCGCAGATTCGCCGCGGCCGCATTCAGGAGAAGGGGCTCCGCCTCCAGAAGCCACAATTCACCGATGACCCGGTGCATCTCCAGGAGCGCCGCCGCCGTGTATCCCATGCCGGCGCCGACGAGGACAGCGCAGCGGCAGGATGCGCTCTGCACGCGCGCCCATTCGGCGGCCTCCGCGAGCGGGTCGATCCGGCTGTGGACAAGCCGTTCTCCGCCGTCTTCTCCGGCGACGGCGGCGGTCATTGTTCCCGAGGCGGAGGGGAAGAAAGAGATGCGCGCTGACGCGCTGGCGGCAGACGGGTCTCCGGACGGCAAAACGTTCATGGGCGCCGGTTCCGCAGGGGCGGCATCAGGAAGCATGGGCCTGCCTTTCAAGTTCTTTCGTCAGCATCGGTCCCGCCTTTGCCAGGGCATCCATCGTCGAGACGAAGAGCTGTCCCACCACGCCGAGCCAATCCTTGATCATCATGACCTGGGCCGCCAGAAGGATATCCGGATCGTCGTACAGATCGGGCAGGATATTGAATCGGTTTGCGAACCAGAGGCTGTGCGGCTGGACGGTATGAAGCATGATGTCGTGCACATCCCGGTCATTCAGGTACCCGTCAAGCAGCCCCAGGAACTTCTTCGTAAGTTCCTCGAGGGGCGCCCGGTCGAAGGCCTTTCCCTCCCGGATGAAGGGCAGGAGAAAGTCCTGCTGCACTTTCCTCGCTTCGGTCATCAGCTCTTTGAGCTGTCCCAGCAGGGAGGCAAGTTTTCCGTACGTGCCGTCGATGCGAACATGAAACTTCTCGAGTTCCGCCGGGATGTCGAGCGAATCTTCAAAGCCCGCCAGGGCCTTATCGATGATCGACAGGGGGAAGAAATCCTCCCGGCAGTAGGTATCGATGGCCTCCCGGAAAGTCATGACCATCGCCCCCCGGATTTTTGCGCCCCCCTCCGTTGCATTGACGGTGACCCCCTGGTTGCCGCGGATATCCTCTTCGAAGGCGATGCGGAACACATCCCAGGCCTTGGAAGTCTTGATCGGCCGGCCGTCGTTCCCCTCCACTTCGAGGACCTTCTCGTGATAGAACTCGTCCCGTTCCCCGAAGGGCATGTCCTTGACATGGGTGTCCCCGTCCGAGGCAAATGCCAGGTCCTGGCCGATCATGATGATCGGATCGCAGCCCAGGACTTCTGCGACCTTGTAGGCCATGTTGCCGACACAGGGCCCGATCGACAGCGTTCCCTTGTCCTGGCGGAGCCAATCGAAGTGGGAAAAGGCGCGCTGGGCGATGATCTTCTTCCCCTTGAAGCTGTCGAATGTGCGGGGGCGGACAAGCGGGCAGATGGCCAGATAGATGCCGTCGAAATCCGGTATCCCCTCGTAGAAGAATTCGGATCCGTCGGTGCGTTCGAATCCGACCACCAGGTGCGGGCGGATTCCCCTCTTCATCAGCGGAAGAAAGCTTGCATCGCAGCAGACGATCAGCGCCCGTTCGCGAAGTTCCTTGAGCAGATGGATATTCCTGTTCAGGGAAGGCCCCGAGGCGACCGTCACGGCCGGTTTCCCGCTGAAACGCTTGAAGAGGAGGCTGATGCCGGGATTGGAAACGATGTGCGGGATGTTCATGAGCAGATTGTCCATGCCCAGGAACGAATCAATCGGATCATTGCCGGCCAGGATCATCATCTGGGCGAAGGCGCGTTTCGTGGCCTGAACCGCCCGGCGGTAGTAGTCCGGACTCAGCCTTAAGTGAACGGGCAGCGGAATGACCCTTGTACCCCTCATGAAGTTCTGCGTGCCCTTGTCCATGGCGACTTCCTGGCGCAGCGTCAGATGGGCGCTTTCGATGTCTTCCCCGATGAAAAGCTGTACGTCCGGATGGGCGATGATCTCGTGCAGATCGATGTGGCGCAGCGCCAGAAGCAGCATGTCGATGTCTTCTTCGAAGACAATGACTTTTTTTGTGCCCAAACGCTCCGCGTAGTGCCGCACAAACATGGAGAGGTGATATCCCAGTCCCATCCCGAGGAAAACGACGATGGGCGCGGATCTCATCTGCAGGCCGTTGAGATAGTCGCGGCATCGGACAATCGGCGCGTCGAAATCATAGAGCATCTTGAAACGCCCTTCCTGTGCGGCGATCAGATTCGGCTCGCCATTGGCGGAACGGACGACGCGGAGACGTCCATCCCTGCAGGATCGATCCGCCAGACGTTTCGCGATTCCGGGGTAGCGCGTTCTCAGCGCCGCCATATTCTTTTCGACAAACGCCGCTTCGGGCATGCCGGTGCTCCTTTCCATCCTCAGTTTGCTCGTCCGGTCAAAGGGGAATTCGGCATCGCCCCGGTGTCCGAAACGGTCCCGATCATTCCCTCGACCGCGCGCCGCAGGAGATCCGCCTCATCGCGCCGCCCGGTCTCCTGGAAGTGCCTGCTCGTTTCAAGAAGCGCCATGCCGAGATCGGAGACATCGTGCAGTGCAGCGGAGATCGCAATGTTCTCTGCGCGCAACACGTCATCCAGCGCACCGATAACGCCTTCCCAGTGGCTCACCCTGGCCATGGCGTAGATGCCGCCGGCCTTGTAGCGCGTATTCCAGGGATCCGCGTCCCGCGCGTCGGCGATGTGGCGGATGCCCTCGTCAAGATCGTCCTGTTCGAGCAGCGCCAGGCCGAACAGGTACCGGGAGCGGGCCTTCAATGTCCTGTCCGTGATCGCACCGGGAGTATCGATGAAACGCTTCAACAGCGGGAGGACGTCGGCGAAGCGCCGCTCGGACGCGCGGTAATCGGCGGCGGCGACGGCGATCGCGGGCGACGACGGAAAGCGGACCAGCGCCTGCCCGAGGAAAGATTCCAGACCGCCGATTCCGTGCAGGGCATACAGGCTGATGATGCTGGCGGCCAGGCGTTCATCGGCCGGCTCGATTTTTCCCAGCCAGGGAAGCGCCGCTTTCAGATCTCCGATCGCGAGGAAATAGGCAAATCCTTTCCAGGCGATGTCAAAGACGTCGATAAAGGCAAAAGCGCCTTCCGCGGCGCGCCGTTTCCTTTTTTCCCGTGCCGCACGGTCCGCCCGGGCATGGGAAAGTTTAAAAAGGTCGTTCCAGACGACGGCGATGCCCAGTCTTTCGAGGGAGCGTTCCACGGTTTCGAAGGCCGGTCCTTCGAAATAGACGCCCCGCCGGGCGGGAAATATCCTCACCGGGTGATCTTTTTGAGACTGCTGGGGAAGGCGGAGCATGACGAGCATCTCTTCCTCCGGCTCTTCCGTCTCGATCCTGGTCCGGAAGGCGATATCGCGATTCGCCGGGAGGAGTTGCTTGAACAGGGCGAGCTTCAGACGTTCGCGCGGGTCGAAATACTCGTCCGCATCCATGCAGAGGATGTAGTCCCCCGTCGCTTCGCGGATGCCCGCGTTGCGGGCCCGGGAGAAATCGTCCCGCCAGGGGACGTCGAGAGTCCGGCAGCCGAAGCGCGCGGCCGCTTCACGCGTACCGTCGGTGGAACCGGTGTCGACGAGAATCGTCTCGTCGGAGATTCCTGACAGGGACTGAAGGGCGCGGGGCAGCGCGGTTTCTTCGTCGCGGGCAATGAGGCATGCCGAGAGCTTTGCGGGCCGCCAATCCGGGTCGCGGACGATCCGGAGGATGCGCGCGTCGAAGGGATCATTTTTCGCTTTCACCAGCGATTCGAGAACGGCGACCAGCTCGTCTTTGCTTCCCTTGAGCAGGAGGCCTTTGGCCAGAAACGACAGCACCTCGTCGCGATAGTCCGGATGGGGCGCATCGAGATATTTTCGAAAGCAGGCGATGGCCGCATCGATTTCCAGCAGATTCAGATGAACGATGCCGGCGGCGCGATAAGGCTCGCAGGTGTCGAAGAATCCCCAGCTGCGTTCCCACTTCTCGAGGAATTCTTTGGCCTCGTGGAATCGTCCGAAACGGCTGAGGTATTGCAGCATGGTCAGGTACATGCGTTCGTTGCCGAGGCCCTGTTCGACCCCCCGGTGGTAGCGCAGAAGATCTTCCCGGGTCAGGACGCTGAAAATAAGGTAGGAATCGCTGAACTCGTCCAGATTGTCTTCCGCGGCGGGATCGCAGGACAATTCCCCGCGGAGCAGCTGGAGCTGCAACTCCCGACGCTGTTCTTTGCTGATTTCCGGTTTCCTGCCGCAGAGGGCCGGGAGGATTCTCAGCGGCGGCAGGACATTGCTCTCGAAGGGAAAGGCATCCTCTTCGGATCGGCTGATCATCAGACGCAGAAGCCTGGCGAAAAGGGGCTGGCGGACCAGGCGGACTTCGACGGCCGGAATACAGGCCGCGGGCAATCCGGTCCCGCAACTCCCGATGTTCTTTGTCCACCGGCAGCTCTCCAGTTCCTCGGGGTGCACCGGCTCTTCGACGATCAGGCTGAAACAGCGGATGTTCCCGTTTGCCGGGATCTGCCCGAGTCGGAACTGCGGATCGATCCGCAGTTCCTCGTCCGGGCGGAGGAAGAGCGCCCACGGAGTCGCAAGGGCTTTTTCCATCCCTTCGAGAAAGTCCGATAGAGGACCGTCGACGGAAAATACGCGGACGCCGAGTTCCCCGGCCTGGCGCAGGCTTGCGTCCTCCGAGCCTGTATCCACATAGGTGATGTCCGCCGACAAATGACGGCAGCTCGCGATGCAGTCGGCAAGAGCGGTTCCGCGGTCCCTGCCGACAATCCAGATGCTCAACGGCGGTTTCATGTCTGCTCCTTCCTGAAGCCTTCCGGGACGGCGTCCTGAACGAACGCGACGAGCCCCTTTTCTTCGAATCGTTTCATGTACTGATATACCTGACGGTAAGGCAATTGGTGGCGGTCGGCTATCTGCAGAACAGTGGTCCGTCCGTCGAAGTAGCGCGGCAGGCAATCCATGAGGTAGTTCCATTTGCGGCGGTCGTTGATCCGCGGGCTGTCGACGGAAGGATCGGTGCCCGGCGCGATGTACAGATCGTAGCGGGGGTTGCCCAGCGCGATCAGTCCCTTGAATTTCCGCTGCACGGGACCGTTCGTCTCGAGGATGAAGAGAATTTCCGACAGCGCGTCCGCCGCGTCGGCAAGCCCGGATTCGAGGATGATGTCTTCGTTGTCGCGGCTCGTGTGATACTCGGGAAAAGGAAAACGCGACAGCGAGACGGTCGGGATCTCGTAGCCGGGGGATTCCCAGACCGTCTCATCGTTGCCGATGATCTTCCGGAAATTCTCGACGCGGACATCGGAAGAAACGGCGGACAGATGGCTTTGACAGGCCCGGTCGAGAAGCGTGTCCCCGGTAAAGGACTTCTGCAGAGCCAGGGGACGGTTGTTGCCAAGGGCCTCGAGGAAGAAGCAGTACTTGAACGTACCGACGGCATGATCCGGAAGATGCGCCAGGTAGAATACCGTCCCGAGGTGCTCCGGGCAGACGATCAGGCGGTAGCTGAAGCGGTTCTTCTTTCCGCGGAGCCGTTTCATCATTTCGATGCCGACGACGATCCCGGAGATGTCGTCGTTCGCCTGAGCCGCATGGCAGTCGTGGGCGTTGAGAACAATCGTTTCCGCAGTTTCCCCCGGGAGAAAGAAGTCGCAGACTTTCATGGTCCCGTTTCCGAAGACCGTTTCGAGTTCCACTTCGTACGAACCCGGCTCGAGATTTCTGTACAGCCTGTAAGGAATGCTGAATCCCCAGTCCGCCAGCCATGGCTTGTAGTAGAAATCGCAGTGATACCCGATGGCGGACGGCCAGTCCGGACGCGTTGTGAGATGTTGCCGGAGCGTTTCGAGGTCTACGCAGCCGTGGAACGATTTCGCATATCCCATGACGGCGAGCGGGTGACAGAGGCCGTCGAAGATCGCGTGTCCGTCCTTTCGGATCGAGGCTTTCTCCACATGCCAGCTGCGGGGGACTTGCCAGCCGTTGATCTCGTCACCGGGGTGAAACTCATGGACGGCAAAAGGCAGTTCACGGCAGAGGATTTCCACGGCGCGGTCCGTATCCGGCGAATTGGGCGCCAGGCGCAGAGGATAGAGCGTCTTCAGAAGCTTAAGCATGAGACCTCCAGTCGGCTTGCCAGAGCCCCATCAGCACCTCGTCCTGAAAAGCGCCGCCGACGATCCAATGGTTCTTCAGGAGTCCTTCGCGCCGGAAACCCGCCTTGAGAAAAGCCTTTTCGGAACCGCGGTTTGCGGAATAACAGCCGGCGCGCAGCTTGTTGAGGTTCAGCACATTGAAGGCGAAAGCGGTCAGGGCGCGGATCGCCTCCGTCGCATAGCCCGCCCTCCAGCAATCCCGTTCTCCGATCAGCAGGCTGACATCCGCGAAACGGTGGATCCGGTTGATCGGCCCAAGCTTGATGTTGCCGATGTGCCGGCCGCCGTCGTTCAGGCAGATGGCCAGGAAGATCTCGTCGGCTTTGCCGTCCATGGCTTCCACAAATGTCCGGATGTCCTCCAGGGAGTGAGGCGTGTAGCGGATTTCGAGGAATTCCGTGACGACCGGATCGTTCAGCCATGCGCGGTACCGTTCATTCACATCGGACAGACGCACTTCCCGCAGATGGATTCTTTCGCTTTCCAGAAAATGCCCGCTGCGGCGCGAAGGTTCGTTCATGATGCTCCTCTCCGCGGTGACGCTGCCAGTCCCGTTGCGTCATAGTCGACGCGGCAGCGAAGCGCCTCTTCCAGTAGCCGGCCCGGCGTGTGAAAGCGGTCGCCGACGGCGATATCGTTCAGCCGGTCACAGCCCTTTTCGTCCGACACTTTCCGGATGATCAGGCTGCCCTCGCGGGCGCAGACAAAGAGCGAACGGTTCATTTTCCTGTAGACGAGTCCGCTCTGAAAGGGATGGAACGGCCCGTCGTTCGTTTCGAGGCGCACATCCTTGAGAAAGACCCGGTCCTCGCCGCAGAACGTCGAAGCGCCGGCATACGGGTCGTCGAAGGCGCAGACAAAGCGCTCGATCTCCTCGCCGCTCCAGCCCCAGTCGATGAAGCCGTGCTTCAGCGTGTGGAGGCGGGGAAAGTAGAGGCTGAAATTCTCCTGCAGGCGGGTGAGGGGAAAGTCTTTGCCCGCTTCAACTTCCTGCAGAAATTCCTTCAGAAAAGAGATCTCCTCGCCGACGGCAAAGTCGAAATAGTCCCGCGGGATGCGGACACCCGGCGGAAACAGGTATTCCCTGGACTTGACGATCTCTCCGGAGTCGAAAACGCCCTGGATCATCTGCTCGTTGACGATCTGGAGGTTGCAGCAGCCGATCCGGTTGCGGCGCAGGATCTGCCAGGAGTAGTGGGCGCCGCCGCGGTACTGGGGCAGGCGGATGCCCATGAAATCCAGGAGGCGCCCGCCGAAGCGCGCGATGAGATCCGGCGAGAAACTCCATGCCTCGCCCAGTCCAAGACCGAATGTCGCGGGGGTGATCAGGCCGCAGATGTTCGGATCCGCGTTGACGTCGGGGGTGTCGAACCAGGAGATCTGCGCGTCTTCCAGAAGCTGCCGCAGCGATTTTCCCCCGGCGGCAATGATCTCCCCGAGATGCCGGCTGCTGCTGAAGACCGTCACAGCGAACTTTCCCTCCTCGGCCAGATCCCGGGCAAGGGCCGCCAGCAAAGGCGCGCCGCCGAACAGAATGATGTGATCGATAGGACCGAATTTCATGAACAGCGCCCCCTTTTCAAAACACGGCTCGCTCGATATCCGCCGCATCCTTCCTGCAGAAAATCCTGATGGATTCCGCACGCAGCCACTGCCGTTTCATCGAACTGGAAAGATCCGTGTAGAAACCATCCAGATCGAGGACGTACTGGGCGTGTGTAACCGTTCCCTCGATCGTTGCCTGGCCGCCCTGAAGCGTTGCTGCAAATGCACCGGCATTTTTCCCCATCGCGCGAACAAAATCGTCGGAGAGCAATGCGGGCTGCATCTTGAAAGGGATCGTCTGGAGATAGACCTTGTGATGCCCGCAAAGGACGTACGGCAGGTGAACCTCCGCAACATGCCAGTATCCGTCGGGGTCAAGAAAGGCGCACTTGAGGTCACGGCATTCGCTGATCCTCCTGTAGACTTCTTCCTTATCAGGGGAGTTCGAGGAGGCGAAGATTTCCTCGAAGTCATTGGCCAGCACCCAGCGGTGTTGTCGATAGCGGCTGGTCGGGAAGATGCGTTGGGCCCACCGATGCTGAGCGATGTCTTCCATGATGAGCGAGAAGATCTTCTTCTGCCCGAGATTGGTGTACAGGAAGGTGATCGCGGTAGGCGGACCTTCCACGTGAAAGTAATCGGTGCTGGAGATGGCCAGATGATGATGAAGACTGTAAGCCCAGAACGTGTCGTCCTTGATGATGATGCCGCGCAGCGCCATGGTCTCCAGATGGGCCTCTCCGTTGCTCGGTATCTGCGAGTCCGGTTCCATCAGCGTCTTGAGCGTCCAGCCGTGGAGCAATTTGTCGATCATCTCTTTGTCTTCCTGGCCCATCAGTTCGCCCTTTTCCTATCGGAGATGCGGACAGGAGCGCATCTCACTTCCGTCATACGACGGTCTTTTCCGTATCGGCGGGCATGCGCCGCTTGAAGATCCTGATTTGCGGCGCTTCATGCCAGACCCGCCGCGTCTGGCTTTCCAGATCCGTAAAGCAGCCGTCCACATCAATCACGTACTGGGCATGGGTCACGGGGCCCTCCAGCACCATAACCTTCTGTTCGGAGGCGGCGCCGCCGGTCATTGCAGCCGAGAAGTCGTCTCCCCTGTCTTCCATCATTCGAATCCATTCATCCGAGAGGAGGAGCGGCTGCATCTTGAAGGGTTCGGTCTGGAGATAGATCTTCCGCGTGTCATAAACATGATAGGGGATGTGGATGTTGCCGATATGCCAGTATCCGTCCGCGTCTCGGAAGGCGCACTTCAGGTCGTCGTTCCCGGCGACGGCCGCAACCACACCGTCCTTACCGGTGTCTTCGCCGCTGTCGAAGATCTTTTCGTAATCGCGCACCATCACCCACCGGTGGGACCGGTAGCGGGAAATCGGCGCCAGCCTCTGTCCGCTTCCGCGGCCGGCCAGGTCGGTCGTCAGGAAGGAGAAGAAGCGCTTCCGGGAAAAATTCGTGTACAGGAAGGAATAAATCAGCGGCGGCCCGTTGAGGAAATAGTCCCGGCTCGAGATGCCCAGATGCTGATGGAGCGTATAACCCCAGAAGATATCTCCCTTTACGATGACCGCCTTCAGCGAGAGGTTCTCCAGATGGAAGCCTCCGTTGCTGGCGATGGCGTCGTCCGGCTCCATGAGCGTCTTGAGCGTCCAGCCGTCGAGCAATTTGTCGATCATCTCTTTGTCTTCCCGGCTCATCATTCCCTCTTTCCGGCTAGGTATGCAGGCGGACGGGGATGCCCGCGTTCTTGATCCGCGAGCGCGTCTGCATCGGATTTTCGTCCTTGAAGCAGAAATAGGTCCCGGCCGAAACCGCGTCCGCCTTTCCCTCGAGAAAGCCGTCGACGAAATGGACGGCGAGGCCGCAGCCGCCCGACGCGATGACGGGGATCGATACGCGCTCGGCGACCCGGCGCGTGGTTTCGAGGTCCAGTCCCTGCCTGGTTCCGTCGCGGTCGACGGCGGTGAGGAGAATCTCCCCGGCGCCCCGGCGCTCTCCTTCTTCCGCCCAGCCAACGGGATCGAGCGGCGTCTCCCCGCGGCCGCCGTTGATCCAGACGCGGCCGGTTCCGTCAGCGTTCCGTCGATAGTCAATGGAGAGGACCACACATTGGACACCGAACGTATCCGCCGCCTCCGTAATCAACCCCGGCCTCTGCACAGCCGCCGTATTGATGCTCACCTTGTCCGCGCCTCCGGCAAGCAGCCTGCGGAAATCGCCGATGCTGCGGACTCCTCCGCCCACGGTGAAGGGCATGAAGATCTCCTCGGCGGAGCGGCGCACGACGTCCATCAGGGTGTCGCGGTGTTCCGCGGACGCGTCGAGATCCAGAAAGATCAGTTCGTCCGCGGCCTGCGCCTCGTAGATCTTCGCCTGCGAGACGGGATCGCCGATTTCGATCACCTGGTCGAACCGGATCGTGGTGACGAGCACCATCCGCACGGTCGATCCGAAGCGGCTTGCCTTCATCTGGAGTTTCGGGATCAGCCTCCTCTTCAGCACCGGTTCACGGCCTCCATTTCAGGAAATTTTCCAGGACCCTGATGCCGTAGTCCTGACTCTTTTCAGGGTGAAACTGCGTTGCGAAGATGTTGTCCTTTCGCACGGCGGCGGTGAAGGGGATGCCGTATTCGCAAACGGCCTCGACATCCCGATTGTCTTTGCACTCCAGGTGATAGGAGTGAACGAAGTAAAAGTCGGCGAGCGGCGGCAGATCGCGGAAAAGAACGCTTTCCTTGCGCCAGGAAACCTCGTTCCATCCGACGTGCGGCAGGCGGACGGACTGCGCTTCCCGGGGGAGCCGGACGACATCGCCGTCGAACCAGCCGAGGCCGTCACGGGCGCCGCCTTCGAAACCGCGCCGGGCCATGAGCTGCATGCCCAGGCAGATGCCGAGGATGGGGACGAGACGGCCCGTGGCCGCCTCGCCGAGCGCATCGGCGAGGCCGGTTTCGCGGAGCCGGCGGATCCCTTCTGCAAAGGCGCCGACGCCGGGCAGGACCAGACGGTCCGCCCGCTCCAGCTCTCGCGGGTTCCCGAGGATCGCCGTGTCCGCGCCCAGAAACTCCAGGGCGTGCTGAACGGAGAGGAGGTTGCCCATGCCGTAATCAACGATGCCCACCACGATGTTCATCCTGCCGCCGCCGTTACGCGGGCGCGGTCGCGACGGAGAAAGCGTTCCAACTGGACCAGGGCCTCTTCGCGGGGCATCTCGCCGTACCGGGGCCAGACGCCGAAATCGTGGACCTTCTCCCCCTGTTTCGCCGGCCGCCCGTCATGCCGGTAGGGTGAGACCATGTGGCTCCTGGCGATGTCCATGAACTCCGCCTCCGTGAGGCCGACGAATTTCAGGAAGAGGTCCAGGCTCGGCGGCCTTCGGCCCTCGTACCGTTCGATCATGTCCAGACCCCCTCTGCGGGAGAGGCGGTTGTTGCGGATATCGATGGAGGCCAGGTGGGTGGGACGGCTGTAGCCCCGCTTGACAAACTTGATGTAATCCCGCACTCCCTGCAGGCAGCATTCGATCTTCTCGTAGTCGTAGCCGGGCGGAACGTTTTCCACCTCGTCGCCCTTCCAGCCCAGTTCGTCCCGGATGATCGCCGACTGTCTCCTGACGTCCCAGGGGATGAAGGATCCCAGGCAGACGGACCGGTAGTTGAGGTTCCGCAACTCCTTGAGCGGCGGGTAACGGAAGGGGTCGAGATCGCGGCTGTCCACCATTCCCTCCAGGCGCACGAACATGTCGTCGGCGCCGATGCCCAGGTTGATGTAGCGGTTGAAGCGTTTTTCGTCGACCTCTTCAGGCTGGTCGTAGCTGTAATAGGCGGTGTATTCCGAGGACGGCTCTCCCCAGATCACGAGCGGCACGCGGTAATTGATCGCCACCCGCATGGGGTAGGCGAAGATCCCCGTATGGCAGTGCCAGCAGAAATCGCCCTTCTCGAGGAAGCTCTGGAGCATCAGCTTCTGGACGACGCACCAGTTCGGAGTGAAATGATGCACGTCGACGCCTAGTGCCCGGGCGGTCCGCAGCGTGTTTTCGCTGACGGTCGGCCTCAGGAAGCCGTGGTCGAAGCGGACCACCAGGGGTTTCAGTCTGTATTCCTTGACCAGGTAGTAGAGGGTCCAGGTACTGTCCTTGCCGCCGCTGAAGGGCACAATGCAGTCGTAGTCGGACTTTCCCCGATAGGTTTCGATCAGCTGATCGAGTTCCCGTTTCTTCACATTCCAGTCGATGGCCTTCTGCTTGAATTCCTGCTGGCGGCAGATGTTGCAGAGCCCCGCGTCGTCGAAGACGATCGTTTCATGGGTTTCCGGCAGGAGGCAACGGCTGCAGCGCTTGAGATCCTTCATGAACTTTGTCTCCTCTCTCCAGGCTTGCGCCTGCG
This sequence comes from Syntrophaceae bacterium UBA6109, assembly GCA_002428445.1. The sequence goes on along the minus strand of DIWJ01000089.1, from coordinate 23,834 downwards.
TGATGATGCGTTTCGTCGATCATGTGCCAGCCGAGCGGCGTGCCCCGCTCGATATCGATCCGGGCCCGCCGGCCCAGGATCTGCGGCAGATGCCTGGGGGGCAGGCCGTAGCCGGGGCGGATGGAACGGAGGTTGCGCCCGCTGAACCTCTCGCCGGCCTTTACGTCCGCCACGACAAACAGCGAACGGCGGAAAACGAGGCTCTTGTCCTCCGCAGGGCCGATGCCGTAGCGGATCCCGCCCAGGGCCTTCTCGGCGGTCCGCACGGCGTCGACCATCGCCTGGAATTCCTGCGGCTCCAGGGAAAAGGCGCTGTCCGGGCCGGCGATGCTCCGCGAAAGCGTGAAGTGCTTTTCCACGAGGCAGGCGCCCAGAGCGACGGCTGCAACGGGAACGGCGATTCCCAGGGTGTGATCGGAAATACCCGCGGGCACTCCGAAAGCCGCGGCCATGGCGGGGAGTGTCCGGAGGTTCATCGATTCCGGCGGCGCGGGATAGGCGCTCGTGCACTTGAGAAGGATCTGTTGCGTCGATCCGGCGCGGCGCGCCGCCTCAAGAGCCTCGCCGATTTCCGCCTCGGAGGCCATCCCCGTCGAAAGGATCAGCGGCTTGCCCGTCGCGGCCATCTTTTCGATCAATCCGATATCCACAATCTCGAAGGACGCGACCTTGTAGGCCGGCACCTCCATCCGTTCCAGAAAATCGACGGCTTCCCCGTCGAAGGGCGAGGAGAAGAGGTCCATGCCGAGACGGCCGGCGATCTGCTTCAATTCCGGCTGCCACTCCCACGGGGTGGCGGCCTCGGCGTACAGGTCGTAGAGGGTTCGCCCGCCCCAGAGCGTATCCTTGATCCGGAAGGCCTCGCGGTCGCAATCAATCGTCAGCGAATCCGCCCGGTAGGTCTGGATCTTCACCGCGTCGGCGCCCGCTTCTCTGGCCGCTTCGAGGATGCGCACGGCTTCGCGGAAGTCGTTGTGGTGGTTCGCCGACATCTCCGCGACGATATAGGCCGGCCGGCCGCCACCGACGATGCAGTTACCGATCCGGATGCCTGTTTCCATGGACAGGTCCTTTCAGCGATTCTTCGTACAAAAGTTCCATCCGCAGGTAGATCTTCCGTCCGTTCCGCCGGATGAAGGCGCCGCGGTAGGGCGGGAAGGTCTGCGCCCGGATCAGGTCGAGGAGGCGTCCCGCGGGATACGATTGCTCGGGATCGATCTCCGCCAGTTCTTCGATGTCCCGCACCCGGTGGAAAGTCCCGGCAGCCGACGGCTGGGGCTGGCGCACGGCCGCCCCGTCGCGGATTGCAGGCCAGGAATCGGCGAAGAGTTCGACGCAGGCCTTTTCCAGCTTTCGATACAGCGTCTCCGCCGTGTCGATCGGCTCCGCCGGGACTTCCCGGCGGGCCAGGATGTCGCCCGTGTCGATGCCCTCGTCGACGGCGTGGATCGTTGCGCCCGCCGGCGTCCCGTCGAGGATGCTCCAGGCGTTGGGGTATGCGCCGCGATTGTAGGGCAGCAGGGCGGGGTGGAGATTGATCACGCCCCGGGGAAAGAGAGCCAGGACCTCTTTCCGGAGGAGATATCCGAAGAAGGCGCTGATCCCTATCTCCGGCTGCAACTCGCGGAGACGCCCGATAACAGCCGGATCGGAGAGTCGTGAACCGTCAAGGACGGACTCGGGCGCCAGGTTGGCGGCCGCGAGGATTTCCCCGCCGAACTGGCGCCGCCCCGGCGGGTGAAGCGCGATTCCGGCGATCTCCTCGCCGGATTCCCGGAGGGTTTTGAGAACCTGCCAGCCGACGCGGTTGTTGCCGAAGAAAACGATCCTCACGGTTGTCTTCCTTCCTGACGTTTCATCAAGACGCGGGCGACCCGTTCTGCGCCGCGCCCATCGATCAGTTTCCGTCCCCGCCGGCACATTTCCCGGCGTGCAGCGGCATCGGCCAGGAGCCCCTTTGCCGCCGCTGCGATCCGCGATTCCAGCGTAAGGCCCGGACGGCCCAGGCTCCGTGCGATCCCGGCCTCGTGCAGGGACGCGGCGATCGGGGCCTGGTTGTCCGCCGTGACGACCAGGATCGCAGGCAGGCCCAGGCAGGCCATCTCCCAGCAGGTGCTCCCCGCCGCGGCGACGGCGACATCCGCCCAGACCATATGCTCCGCCATATTCTCCGCTGCCGATATCACTTCGCCCCGCAGGGACGCCGCGCGCATCTCCTCCCGGCAGCGATTCCCGTTCGGGTTGGCCGGACCGACAACAACGCGGACTTCGAGTTCCGCCGGCGCGAGTTTCCCCAGGGCGCGGATGGCTGCCGGGCTGAGCCCGAGGGGATCGGCGCCGCCCAAAGTCACCAGAACCCGGTACCCCTTTTCCCTGAACCTTCTCCGGTTGGTGCGTTGCCCGAGAAACTCGCGGCGGATCAGCGCGTAGCGACTCCCCAACAGGAGACCTGTGTTCTTTCCCTGCCTTCGGTAGCGATCCTCCCGGGCGTAGAGATTTTGGTTGATCACAATCTCGGCCTCATGGCGTTCGACAATGCCGTTGTCGTCGATCAGCGCCAGGCGGAGTCCGTCGACACGCAGGCGTGCGAGATAGTCGGCGCCGAAGGCGTATCCGTCGACGACGACCCAGGAAGCGCCGAGCCTGAGGGCAATCGCCGCCGTCTTCCTTGCATCCCTGTTTCCTCCCGCTGTCGCCTTAACCGCCGCCGTTTTCATTCCCTCGCTCTTCAGTCTTTTTTTCAGGGCCGGAGACGCGGAAGCGAACGCGAAGACGGCCATCCCGCCTCCGTCCTGCCACGCCTGGGCCAGCGCGAGGCAGCGCATCACGTGGCCGGCGCCGATCCCTTTGTTGCCGTCGGCGCGTATGAGGAGGGTTCCCTTCATGGTCACGCCTTCCGGAAAACCGGCTGCAGCGGTTCGCCCTCCAGCCGCGCCGCGGCGTCGCCGCAGCGGATCGCCTCGGCGAAGATCTCGAAGGCGGCGCGGTAGACGCGCAACGTTTCGTCGATATCGGAGTCGGCATGGGAGAAGCACAAGTTATGGAAGCCCATGAAGAGGATGCCGCGCTTGAGGCACTCCTGCTGGAAAAGGCTCTTATACAGAAGCGATTCGCCGCCCGCCTCGTCCAGAAAGCTGATCACCGTCCGCGGCGCGTATCCGCGGCAGGAGGCGTGGGCGGCAACGCCGAACTCTTCCGCCAGGACGTTAAAGCCATCCTTGAGCTTCTGCCCCTGTTCCCAGAGATGCCCGATGACATTGCAGCGTTTCATTTCCGCAATCGTCGCCTTGGCCGCGGCCAGGGAAAGGGCCTCGCCGCCGAAGGTGAACGAAAAGAAGACCTCGTCGAAGAGCGACATGATTTCTCGTTTGCCGACGACCGCGGAAAGCGGATATCCGTTGGCCATGGCCTTGCCGAAACAGCCCAGGTCGGGCGTTACGCCGAAATATTCCTGGGCGCCGCCGAGGGCCAGACGGAAACCGGTGATGACTTCATCGAAGATGAGGACGCTTCCCTCCCGGGTCGTAAGCTCGCGGAGTTTCTCGAGGAAGCCGTTCCGGGGCTCGACGGCGCCCGCGGGTTCCAGGATAACCGCAGCTACGCGGCCCGGATGCTCCCGGAAGATCCGCTCCACAGAGGAGAGGTCATTGTACGGGAAGGGGAGGATAAGCTCGCGGCAGCTCTTCGGTACGCCGCGATTCCTTGTCGTTGAGGCGATGTACCAGTCCTGCCAGCCGTGGTATCCGCAGCAGGCGATCACTTCCCGGCCCGTAAAGGCGCGTGCGGCGCGGACCGCGCCGGCGGTTGCATCGGAGCCGTTCTTGCCGAATCGGACCATCTCCGCGCAGGGGATGGCCTCGGTCAGAATCTCCGCCACCTCCACCTCCAGGGGATGGGGCAGGGAGAAAGAAGTGCCGTCCGCCATCTGCCGGGTGGCCGCCTCCGTCACGGCGGGATAGTCGTGACCGAGGATCACGGGTCCCAGGGCCAGAGGGTAGTCGATGTATTCGTTTCCGTCGACGTCCCAGACGCGGCAGCCCTTCCCTCGCGCCAGGAATACGGGCGCCACTCCCTGGACGAACTGGGTCGGTCCCTTGCTCATCGTCTGCGTGCAGGAGGGGATGACCCGCCGTGCGCGCGCCAGAAGGGCCAGCGACTGCACGATGCTCCGCGAACGCGCCGGCGGCGCCGCTTCGCGGGCCAGCGAGCGATAGAATCCTTGATTGCGGATTCCGCCCGCATTGATCCGTGCAATGTCGGGCTCGCGGTCCAGGAGGGCGAGGACTTCCGGGAGGCCGAAAGGATTCCCGTTGCCTCCCAGACGCTGGTAGACGGTACGGACGAATTGCAGGTCCGACGGCTCGTCGACGGTCCAGCGCAGGTTGCGCAGCGACAGATCGGTTTCGTTCTCCACGCCGGCGATCCGGAAGCGTTCGGGGTTGCGGATGTAACTCGTTACGTGTTCGCGGTCCGCGGGCAGATGAGCCTCCTTCCAGGCCCTTTCGAGGGCGGCGAAAGAAAACGTCTCGACGTCCAGTCCGTCCGGATAGGTGTAGCGCAGGCGGTTCGTCACGTAGTCGACATCATCCCCGGCGAGCGCGCGGAGAATGACCTTGTCCACGACAACCGGATCGATCAGCGGGCAGTCGGCGGTGATCCGCACCACGATGTCGGCGCCGAACGCCGACGAGGCGCGATAGAAGCGATCCAGGACATCCTCTTCGCTGCCGCGGAAGAGATTGATGCGGTGGGCACGGCAGAATGCTTCGACGGCATCGTCCGCGGGGCGGTCCGTCGTGGCGACGACAACCTTGTCCACAGCCTGTGCCCGCCGGACACGCTCGACGACGTGCTGCAGCATCGGTTTGTCGAGGATCGGCTCCAGGACCTTGTTTGGCAGTCGGCTGGAACCCATTCGGGCCTGAACAACGGCGACGACGTTCGGTTTATTATTCAAAGGGTTTCTCCTCTCCATTCTCAACGACCTTCCATCTGAACGAATGTGCCGGATCTTGCCGAGCGTTTCGCTGCGAAGGCGATCTCCAGCACGCGCGAGGCTTCGGCGACATCAAGACAGGTCCGCGTCCGGCCTGCCCGCGAAGCGAGGAAATGACGCATTTCGTCGATATACATGCGATTGACGTCCCAGGCCCGGGGGGTGCGGAAGGTGCGCCAGCAGCCGTCGTCGGCTGCGAACCAGCGGACGGTCCCTGCCGTGAAGTCCCAGGCGATCGTGCCGTCCTCTCCGACGACTTTGCAGCGGCGGCTGTAGGCGCGCTGGACATAATCGAGGTGGACCTCCCCCACAGCACCGCGGGTGAAGTACAGGAGCATCGCCGCCGTATCCTCGGTCCGAAGCTCGAGGCTGCTGAAGATGCCTGCCATGCAGGCGACGGCCTTGACCTCGCCGATCAGCCAGCGGATGTAATCGATCTCGTGAATGGCGTCGAGAATGATGCCGCCGCCGAGGTCGACACGCGCGCTGTAGCCGTTCCGGTAGTCTTCGGCCGGATGCCAGTCCGGCAGGTACTGGCCGAATTCGACGTTGGCCGATACCACCCGTCCGATTTGCCTCTCCTCGAGAAGCTGTTTCACGCGCACGAGCCCCGGGTGGAATCTCAGATTGCAGCCCACCATGCTGACGAGGTCTTTTCCCCGCACCAGGCCGGACAGCTCCCGGATGCCGCGTGTGCGGTTGGAGAGCGGCTTTTCGATGAAGAGATCGCAGCCGCGCCGGGCCGCCTCGAGAGCCAGTTCCACGTGGGAGGACGGAGGCGTCGCGATGAGGACAACGTCCGGTTTCCATTTCCAGGCCGCCGCAAGGCTGGTTCCGGTCTCGATCCCGAAACGCGTTCCCGTTTCTTGAGCCCGTTCGGGTGCCCCGTCGCAGGCGCGTATGTCGCCGGCACGCAGGGCGATCAGGTTCGAGATGTGGCGCTTTCCGATGGAGCCGCACCCGATCACGAGGATGCGCGGCTTTTGCGGGACTTTCTCCCGTCCGGACCGGCTGCTCATACTCGGTCCTTGCGCGAGTCGAGGGCGATCGCCTGCCGGACGCCCTCGATCACCCGATTCTGGTCCCCGTCGGTCATGGCCGGAAAGAGGGGGAGGCTGATCAACTCGTCATAGGCGGCCTCCGCCACGGGGTAGTCGCCGCGCCGGTAGCCGTAGCGTTTCGAGTAATAAGGATGGAGGTGGACGGGGAGGTAATGGACATTGGCCCCGATTCTCTGCTCCCGCAGGAGACGGAAAAAATTGCCCCGGTCCCCGCCCGTGCGGTCCGCCCGGTAGCGCACCGGATAGAGATGATAGGCGTGGCGTACGGAGGGCGATGTCTCCGGGATGTCTAGAGAGCTCCAGCCGGAGAAGGCGCGGTCGTATGCCGAGGCGAGTTCGCGCCGCCGCGCGAGCGTCTCCGGAAGCCTGCGGAGCTGGCTCGTCCCCAGCGCGCAGGAGATGTCGCTCAAACGATAATTGTAGCCCAGATCCAGCATCTCGTAGTGCCAGGTTCCGTTCCCGGCCCTCTGCCGGTGGTCGGTGTCGATGCCGTGATTGCGGAAACGGCGCATCCGGGCCGCGAGTTCGGAGTTGTCCGTGGTGATCATGCCGCCCTCGCCGGTCGTGATGTGCTTTACGGGATGAAAGCTGAAGACGCTGAGGTCGGCGATGGTTCCCGTCTTTTTCCCCTTGTACTCCGCGCCGAGGGAGTGGCAGGCATCGGCGATGAGCGCGAGCCCGCAGCGGTCGGCAAGGTTGCGAAGGGCGTCGTAGTCGCAGGGCTGCCCCGCGTAATCGACGGCGACCACGGCGCGGGCGCGCTCCGAGACGCACTCCTCCGCCGCCTCGGGATCCAGCAGCAGCGTTTTTGGGTCGATGTCCGCGAAAATAGGATGTCCGCCCTGATAGATTACGGCATTGGCCGTAGCGGCGAATGTCAGGGGCGGGACGATCACCTGGTCGCCGGCGCCGATCCCGGCCGCATGCATGGCGGCATGCAGTGCGGCCGTGCCGCTCGAGACGGCTACGGCGTATCGGGCTCCGACGAAGGCGGCAAAAGCGTTTTCGAACTCTTCGACGGCGGGTCCCGTCGTCAGCCAGTCCGATTTCAGAACCTGTATGACTGCTTCGATGTCATCCGCCTTGATGCTTTGCCGTCCGTAGGGAAGAACGGGGCTGTGGCCGCGGGCATCATTCCATCTCGACCGTCTGGGGATTCTCAAAGGGATCGTCATCATCTCGCTCCGGCTCCTTCCGCCAAGGGAAGCTCCGCGAAGCCTTCCTCGGCATTGACCATGTTCAATACGACCTTTTCATTGAGCCTGTGCAGGGTGGAAAGGAACTGCGCCGCCGGATCCTTTTCCGCGGAAAAATCGTAGATCATCCTGCGCAGGTCGCTTACGGAGAGCCATTGATCGTTGCTGTCGCTTTCGTAGGAGAAGTCTTCCGGGAGCTGGCCCCCGCTCTTGTAGTTCTGGCGTTCCCACCAGGGATAATTGGGGAGGATGACGTACATCCCCTCGTACGACACCGCATGGCGTCCTTCTTCCTCCGTGATCAGCACCTCGTGGAGCTTTTCGCCGGGACGAATGCCGGTGTTCACGACCTCGCAATCGGGGGCGACCGCCTCCGCCAGATCCGTAATCTTCATGCTGGGGATCCGCGGGACGAAGATCTCTCCACCCTGCATGTGGCAGAAGGCGCGGACGACGAGATCGACGGCATGGTCGAGCGTGATCCAGAAGCGCGTCATCCGCTCGTCGGTGATCGTGATCCTGCCGGTCTTCTTCTGTTCCTTGAACAGCGGGATGACGCTCCCGCGGCTGCCGATGACATTTCCATAACGGACGCAGCTGAAGCGGGTGCCGCGGGCGCCGGAGTAGGAATTGCCCTGGATGAAGAGCTTGTCTGCGCAGAGCTTCGTGGCCCCGTAGAGGTTCACGGGATTGACGGCCTTGTCCGTGCTGAGGGCGACGACCTTCTTCACCCCGACGTCGATGGCGGCATCAATGATGTTCTCGGCGCCGTGAATGTTCGTCTTGACGGCCTCGAAAGGGTTGTACTCACAGGAGGGGACCTGCTTGAGGGCGGCGGCGTGCACGACCAGGTCGCAACCTTCCATCGCCCGCCTCAGGCGTTCGGCATCGCGGACGTCCCCGATAAAGTAACGGACCAGTTCTTCCCCGAAGACCTGCCGCATCTCGTGCTGCTTCAGCTCGTCGCGGCTGTAGACGCGGAGAACCTGGGGGTGGTAGCGTTCCATCATGACCTTGCAGAAATGTTTTCCGAAGGAACCGGTACCCCCGGTAATCAGGATGGACTGTTTTCCCCAGTTGATCGTATCCATGTCCGCATTCCCCTTCCTGAGGATTCGCCTGGCCTGGTCGATGGTGCGGTTGTTGATATGGAGCAGTTCCTTGATCTGCGAGAGATTCATCACGTCCCGTTCCGAATAGCGCCTTTGCCCGCCGGCCGTCCGCCTGGGCCTCACGAACTCGGGAAACTCGCTTTCCCAGAAACGAATGGTGGAGGGAGGAACTCCCAGATTCTGGCTGACTTCCTGGATCTTCGACTCTGCGCTGGTCTCCATGTCCTGCTCCTTGTGGTCGGTCGATTTTTTCCGATTCCGCATGGTTCGCGAACGTCGGAACCGCACCTCGTGTCTTTGCCTGCTCTTTCGGTTTCCGCGGCAGGAAACTTGAATTCAACTTTCAGGTGAACTTAAGAATTGCAAACGATGTGCCAGTGTCGTCGCCATTTATTTTTTCAGCAAGTTCGGGGTGTTAGAAAAAAGGACAAAAACTGCGGCGCCGGATGGGAAAAATTTTCCGGCCGGCTTCAGCCTTTCCCGCCGGCGGCGAATTCGTCTCCTCTGAATTCCGATTGAAGTTCTCCGGAGCAAGCTCCGGAGAACTTCAATCCCCAGGGAGAGATCTTGAACATCATTCGCTCGCATCCCCGCGCGGCAAGCCGCGGGGAATGCGCTCGCTGCCGGATTCGAGCCGGACGGCGATTCTGGTAAGCCCCCCATAGACCTTGAGAAATTCGCGGGCCAGATCCGGGAAGGTGCAGGGATGAATTTCGGCCATGGCGAGTTCATGAATCTCCCGGAGAATCCCGAGAGGGCCTTCGGACAGACGAAACCCGTCCTCCAGAGATTTCAATGAGGCGATCCGTTTTTCGATCGATGCCGTTTTGGGTCTGCCCGACCGGAAATCGCCGAGAATTTGACGGCAGAGGGCTGCGGCAAGCCCGCAACTCTCGCGGTAGGCGCGGCAGGCAGCTTGAAGGCTGATCCTGATCTCCTCCGATGAGGGCGACGGTACGTGCGCTTCGTCAGGATCATCGGGAATATCGAGCCACCGGTTCCACATCCGCTGGTTGACGGTTGCCCGGAGGTCGCTTGCGGCGTCGAGCCGGCAAGGGAAGCCTCCCCCGTTTCCGCCAACCCTGTCCCAGGCGAGGATGCCGGTCTTCAGGAAGCGCGACCGGTAGACCCCGGCATCCTCCACGGAAGCCAGGCCGGCATCGCCGAGGCCGAGGGCGCTCTTTGCGGCGGCGAGAACCGTAGAGACGGAGATGCGTTCCCTGCAGACGGGCGCAGCGCAGGCGTGGGACGGCAGGCACGGACAGCAGGGCAGGTTGTTCTGGAGGCAGATGTGTCCCTCTCCATAGGGCCCGGTAATCCGAAAATGGGCCGTGGCGTTGAATATTCCGACCACTCTGGTTTCCACGGCCGCGGCGATGTGCATGGGTCCCGTATCGTTGGTCACCAGCAGATCGAGCGCTTTCAGTCGGGCGGGCAGTTCCCGGATGGGAAATCGTCCGACGAGATCGGTGACGGGGTAGCCGGCGGCGGCAACAAACGCATCGGCGAGCCGCCGATCGGCGGCGGAGCCGAAGAGGACAACGGATGCGCCGAGGTCGCGGTAAAGCCGCGATCCAAGGGTCAGGAAAGACTCGATCGGCCAGGTGCGCCTGGCATTGCTTGCACCCAGCTGGAAACCGACGGACGGTCCTTCGGCGGCGCCCGCCGGCGGCGTTTCCACGGGAAGATAACCCCTGACCGGCTGCGGCTTCAATCCCGCCATCCCGACGTAGAGGTCGACGAGGTTCAGGCAGTTCTCCTTGCGGCAGCGGGATACGGCGAAGAGGTACTTGCCGTAATCCCCCCGGATGACGATCTCTCCTTCCTGCGAGGAGACGCGCCCGCTTTTCCTGTCGGCCCGTATCTTCCGGCAAAGATGAGCGCTGAGGGCATTGTGCGTCCAGTTGAGGACAAGATCATATTCTTCCCGAAGCGGAGGAAATTTCTGCCGGATTCGATCCGCCGATGCCGCGGCGCGCTCTTCTTCGTGCAAGACGCCGATTTCGGAGGCGGGCAAGGCGACGATGCGGTCGATCCAGGGAATGCCGTCCAGCAACGGCAGGAAGTCCTCGATGCCGAAAAAAGTGATCGATCCAAGCGGACACGCTTCCCGGAGCAGCTTCACGGCCGGCAGACACTGAATCATGTCGCCGAGGCGGCTCAGGTGGAGAATGAGGATGCGTGCATCCGGCTGGAGCTTCATGTCTTGTCCCTTTCGGCGGGCGTGCCGGCGCGCGCTGCCGCGATGGCCTCGAGTATCTGGAAGGCCCGATGCTGATAGGTGTGCTCGGCGAGGACGCGGCGGCGGGCCCTGGCGGCGACGGCCTCTCTTTCGGCAGCCGCGGACCGGTAGTAGGCGACGGCCTCCATCATGTCGGGCCAGCTTCGGACGCCGACCACCTCGTCGGCGGGATGAAAGTGCAGGGGGAGGAGCGACCGCATGTCGGTGATCTGGAAGCAGCCCAGACCGGCGAGCTCGAACGTGCGCGGGTTCACGAAATCGCCGGCGCCGAAGTCCTTTGCGGCCATGGAAGAGTGCAGGTTCAGGTTGACGGCGGATTCGCGATAGACCGCCTGCGCCTCCCGATCCGTTATGCGCCGGTTGCCCACGATCGTGCCGGGATGATTGCAGCGGTCCCATTCTTCTCCATAGATGCGGATGGCGTCTTTATCCAAAAGGGACAGGTAGTGGACGCGGTTCGGATAAGGGGCCCCTACGAAGGAGAAGGGGAGCGGTGTCGGATCTCCGGGGGACCGGGGGAGCAGGCGTCTGTCGAAGGCGGCCGGGAGATAGCAGAAATTCCGGCACCCGGCGGCTTCGAGCTCGCGACGGAAGGGCTCCCTCTGAATCGCGAAAAAAATGTCGAAGTGCGGTGCCAGCGTCTTCCAGTAGGGGAAGAGTCGATAGTCTTCGGTGAACCAATAGGCCATGACGATGCCCGCCCGACGGAGCTGCGCCAGGATCTGCGGATCCTGAAGCGGCGATTGGGCGATTCCCAGGATCGCCTCGGGCCGGAAGGCAAGAACGGTCTCGAGCAGGCGCGTCTTGAGGGCAAGATAAAACCTGCCGGCGTCTTGCGGGTCAGAGGATGCGCGTACTCGCGCGAACCCGTCGGCGAAGCCGCTGTAGTCCAGATGCAGCGCTTGCGCGCCGGCATCGGGCATGGCGGCAGCGAGGGCCTCGCCGATCGCGACCGTGCCGCCCTGAAGAGCGCCGACGATCAGGATGCGCATGGCAGGGCTCCGCAATCCGCCTGTCGAATTCTCCGGGCCCGGCATATGGCGCACGGAACGCAGGGAAGGGCGATATTCCCGGGAAGGCAGGGCGTCATTTCTTTCGCTCCTCGATGAAGCGGAAGAGCTTGCGGCCTTCCTGAAAGTTGGGATTGAGCTTTAACGCCTCGCCGATCGCGTCCCGGGCAAGGGGCCAGTTGTCCTGCTCGACATAGGCGCGGGCGAGGTTGTAGTGCAGCCCTTCATCCTTGCCGTAGACGGCGATGGCCTTCTTGAAGGCGAGAATGGCGTCGGCGTAGTTCTTTTGCCGGCGGCAGGCGATGCCTGCGCCGTTGTATTCCTTCACAAGCAGTGTGATGACCTCGTCGCTGTCTCCGATGAGCGCCGTGGCCTCACCGTGCTGCCCCTCGTCCAGCAGCCGGCGGATCTCCGCCAGCAGGCGTTCGCGTTCTTCAGTGCGGGCGGCCGCAGCGGCGGCAAGAGCGTCATTCTTTTGACTCTCTTCCTTGACGACCGCAAGGATCTCCTCTTCCTTGATGTTGATGAGCTGTTTGACGAAATCGTACAGGGTGTCGATCTCTCCGTCGCGGAAGGTCACGGGCCCGTAAATATCAAGGAACGCCTTGGATTCACTCATCCTTTTCTGAAATGCATTGACGGCATCCGTCACATCCCGCCGGTCAGCCGGGATCATGGGGGTGGAAATCAGCTTCTCCAGAAGGTCCTTGAGACGGAGAATGCAGGCGTAGACGTTTCCCTTCTGAAGGTGTGTCTGGCAGTCGTTCAGCTTCTTCAGGATGGCCGCAGGTATGTCTCTGTTGATGACTTCCGACATCTGCCCTCCTTTGCTCCAGCGCCGGACATATTCCGGCCGAAGAGAGAGGTTCCTCCGCAAGCAGCGGAAAAACGTCAACAAAAATGAGTGGATCGGGCATTACATGCGATCTGGCATCTTTTTCCCTAAAGTTTTGTCCCGATCCTTCCGATAGTATGGATGCAAGAGTGCAAGTTCCGCGCCTTGGTTGTGAGGAGTGGCATCATGACGATTTCCGCTTATCAAGTAGACAGTGTCATCAAGGCCTACAATAAGCAGAGTAAAGTCAAGATCTATCAGCCCTTGACCCAGGAAGCCGCACGGTCGGACCGCTATGCCGACACGGTTTCCCTGTCCGGAAAAGATGAGCGATTGGCGGACGCCTATAACAAGATCTCTTACAGCGTCCTCGACGTCATCCTGAAGGAACAGGGAAGATAGGACGCAGGCGGTCGGGCCGGAACCTGAGGTCAACGTCGTCAAAGCTTGTTTTGCAGGAATCTCCGGGGCTTCCCTTCCCTAGTGTTCAGCGAAGGATATCTCTGCCCATCCGGTGGGTGTGTTCATGATCGAGGCGGTACGCGCGGGAAAGTCTGTATCCAGACGGAACAAGATCCTCGTTGTGGATGACTACACGCCCTCCCGGCAAATCATCATTGACGCCCTGAACTCGTCGGAAAACTATGACATCAGCGAAGCCGAAAACGGTATCGAGGCCCTGAAGGTCCTGCAGGACAATCCCCACGATCTCGTCATCAGCGATATCATGATGCCAGGCATGAGCGGCATGGATCTGCTTCATCATATCCATGAAATTGACCCGTCCGTGTGCGTCATCATGATCACGGCCTTTCCCGCCATCGATCTTTCCGTCACGGCGATGAAAAAAGGCGCCGTCGACTTCCTGATCAAGCCTTTCGACATCAACGACTTGATCTATAAGGTGGATCTCTATCTCCGCGAAAAGGAAATTCTCCACAAGAAGGGGGCTTTCGCTGTTGAGACGGATCGTGCCCGTCTGATCGCGGCGGGGAAGGACCTGTCCCTGCAGAGTTTCATCTATGATTCCGTCGAAACCATCGGCGGCGACAATGAACAGATCTTCCAGCGTATGGTCGATCTGGCGGTGCGAATCGTCGATGGCGGCTTCTGCGGGTTGTATCTGTATGACAACGAGGAACAGGTCTTTCATCCAAAGATTATAAGGAATTGCGAGGGCCGGAGGGTGGCCGAGGCGATTCCACCCGTGTTGCGCGAGATCTGCGAACGGGTCGTCGAACAGAAGGAAGCGGTGGTGATTCACGCCGAGGGGGATCCGACGATCGGCCCCTCGCTCATTTGTGCTCCGTTGAAAATACGGGAAAATGTGCTGGGGGTTCTCAGCGTCCGGAAGCGGCAGAACCGCGGCATCTTCAATGCGAAGGATCTTCAGTACATCCTCACGCTGACGAAGCGGTCTTCGCTCAACCTCGAAAACAAGGTGCTCTACGAGAGCATCTACGCGAACGTGATGGATACCTTCAAATCGCTCGTCGCTTCCATTCAGATCCGCGACTTCTACACCGAAGAGCACTCGAAGCGGGTGACCGAAATGGCCGTGAGGATCGCCCAGGCGATGAAGTGCCCTGAAGAAGACATCGAATCCCTGCGGATCGCGGCGATTCTTCATGACATCGGAAAGATCTCCGTGCCCGACAGCGTCTTGCTCAAGCCGGGGCGCCTCAGCGATGATGAGTATGCCGTCATCAAGCGACACCCCGAGGCAGGGGAAGACATCCTGCGCACCGTTCTCCTGTTCGACAGGGTTCGTACGGTCATCCGCCATCACCACGAGCGATGGGACGGCGGAGGCTACCCTCAGGGCCTTGGCGGCAGAGAGATTCCCTTTCTTTCCCGGGTCCTCGCCGTCGCGGACGCCTTCGACGCCATGACGAACAACCGGCCCTACCGGAAGGCACTGCCCCTCGAGACCGCCCTTGAAGAGCTCCGCCGGAACGGCGGGCGGCAGTTCGATCAGCAGATTGTCGAGGCAACCCTTTCTCTCTTCGCCGCTTCGTAGAGACGCCGTATTCCCCCGAAAGACCAGCCCAAGGAAGGGATCTTGAACATCATTCGCTCGCTTACTCCGCGGCAAGCCGCGGGGAATGCGCTCGCTGCCGGATTCAAAGTTATCTGGCATGGATATTGTTTTGTCTTTCCAGCGGGGGGAAGCCATGTCCATCCGTCCGTATTCGATTCAGGATCCAGCCGCCGCGGCGAACATCAGGACGCCGGTCAAATCGGCCGCTGCCGCAACTCCGCCGGCCGCGGAAGATTCCTCCTTCCGGCGTCTGCTGGGACAGGCGACTCCGGAGCCGCAAACGGCGGGATCGGGAAATCCGGCGCCCGCGGAGAATCTGCCTCAGCTCGTCAAGATGCAGATGACCGAATCGTGGCTCCGGATGATGGAGGGTGATGAAGATGTCGAACGGGATTTTTCCACACGCAGCGGCCTCTTCCTGCCGTCTCCCCCTCAGCCTGAGGAGCCCGATGCGTCAAAAATCCGGCACCAGGCGGAGAAAAATGGCGATCCCGGCCGGGAGGCGTTGGCGACGGTCATTGAAGAGGCGGCAAGGGCCTGCGGCGTCGATGCCGATCTCATCCGCAGCGTCATCGAGGTAGAAAGCGGTTTCCGGCCCGACAGCCTCTCCCCGAAGGGGGCGATGGGACTCATGCAGCTCATGCCGGGAACGGCGCGGGAACTGGGTGTCGAGGACCCCTACGATCCCCGGCAGAATGTCATGGGCGGGACGCGCTACCTCCGCGGGTTGATCGATCGTTACGGCGGCGACGTGCGGACAGCCCTTTCGGCCTATAACTGGGGCATGGGAAATGTGGAGCGGCATCCGGAGAAGATGCCGGCCGAAACGGTTGCCTACGTGGAGCGAGTCTCCCACCGCTACCGGGAGCTCAAGGCTTGATGGATTTCCCGGACAGCCTCTCCGATGCCGGTGCCATGCCCATCGACTCCGTCCAGGCAATCAGGTCGCGACCGGAACGTTCTGCATAGGCCTGCCCGCGCAGCTTGCGGGGAATCCGCCGGAACAGCGGGTCGAAGAGCCCGAAGGCGATGTTCATGGGCTGGAAGGATCGTTTCGGCGGCAGGGGTGAGCCGAGATGGCGGAGAAGGGCGCCCAGGGCGGTTGTCGCGGGAGGCGGGAGAAAGCGTCTTCCCTGTGCCCGGCAGGCCATGCTGATTCCCGCAAGCAATCCCGTCGCCGTGGATTCCACGTACCCCTCCACTCCCGTGATCTGTCCCGCAAAAAAAAGACCCGGCCGCGACTGAAGCGACAGGTCGCCGGCCAGCAGGGACGGCGCCTCCAGGAAGGTATTCCGGTGGATGCTTCCGTAGCGGGCGAATTCGGCCTCTTCGAGACCCGGGATGGTTCGAAAGATGCGCTGCTGTTCCGGCCACGCGAGTTTCGTCTGAAATCCCACGAGATTGAACAGGGTGCCCTGCCGGTTTTCGGTCCGCAGCTGCACAACCGCGTAGGGCGGCGACCCCGTGTGCGGGTCGGTCAGCCCCACCGGCTTCATCGGACCGAAGCGGAGCGTGTCAACCCCCCGGGTTGCCAGTACCTCGATCGGCAGGCAGCCTTCGAAATAGGCCGCCTCTTCGAACGGGCGCGGCTCGACCGTCCTCCCCGCCAGGATTTCCGTCCGAAATGCCTCGTATTGCTCTCTCGTCAGGGGGCAGTTCCAGTAATCGCCGTCGCCTTCGACGTATCGCGAGGCGCGGAACATCCGTTCGTACCGGAGACTGCCGGCCTCAACAATGGGGGAAATGGCGTCGTAGAAGAAGAGGTGTTTCTTTCCCGTCAGCGAGGCGATCTCTTTGGCGAGGGCATCCGATGTCAGGGGTCCCGTGGCGATAAGGACGAATTCCCCGCCGGGAATTGCCGTCACTTCCTCGCGGCGGATCTCGATTTTCCCGGTGCCGGACAGGCGATCTTCGATGTGCCTGGAAAATGCGCTCCTGTCCACGGCAAGCGCCCTGTCGGCCGGAACGGCGGCCGCGTCAGCGGCTTCCAGAAGGAGGGAGCCCAGGGCGCGCATCTCTCTTTTCAGGACGCCCGGCGCGGAGTCGGGGCGATCGGAACGCAGGGAATTGCTGCAGACGAGCTCCGCCAGCAGAGGGGAGCGGTGGGCGGCGGAAAAACGCGCCGGTTTCATCTCGAACAGCTGAACCGGAAGGCCGCATCGGGACAGCTGCCAGGCGGCTTCGCATCCCGCCAGGCCTCCGCCGATCACGATTACGGGCCGGGGTTCATTCATTCCGGGCGGCCGTGCTCTTGTACTTGCATTCCTTCCGGAAACAGGCGCGGTAGGAGCCGCCGTTCCGGGTGGCTTTCTCCACGAGGAAGGGGGCTCCGCAGGAAGGGCAGGGCTCGGGCACCGGGCGGTTCCAGAGGGCGAACTTGCAGTTCGGGTAATTCGTGCAGCTGAAGAAGGTTTTTCCCTTCTTGGTTCTTTTCTCGGACAGCTTTCCCGTACAGCCCTCCTCGGGGCAGGCGACGCCGAGATCGAGCGGCATCGTGCTGCGGCATTCCGGATAACCGGAGCACCCGAGAAAGCGCCCGAAACGGCCCTGCTTGTACAGCATGGGCTTGCCGCATTTTTCGCAGGTCTTCCCGGTGGCCTCTTCCTCTTTGGAAACCGCCGGGCCCGGATCGCCGTTGGGCTGGAGATTGCGGGTGTTCTTGCAGTCGGGGTAATTGGAACAGGCGACGAAGCGGCCGTTTCTCCCCCACTTGATGACCATCGGGCTGCCGCACTTCTCGCAGAGGAGATCGGTCGGCGTTTCCTCCCGCTTGATGTTGCGCATCTCGCTCTTTGCCTTCTTCAGTTCTTCCTCGAAGGCGCCGTAGAAGCTCCGCAGCGTTTCCAGGCGGTTCTGATTGCCTTCCTCGATCCCGTCCAGCTGCTTTTCCAGTCCGGCGGTGAACTCCACATCGAGGATGCGGGGGAAGTTCTTGACCAGCAGTTCGTTGACCACGGCGCCCAGATCGGTCGGGTGGAAGCGGGCGGTTTCGAGGCGCACATAGCCCCGGTCCTGGATCGTGCTCAGGATGGACGCGTAGGTGCTCGGCCTGCCGATCCCTTTTTCTTCGAGTTCGCGCACCAGCGACGCCTCCGAAAAGCGCGGCGGCGGCTGGGTGAATTTCTGCTCGGACTTCACTTCCAGGAGGTCCACGGGATCCCCCGGCGCAAGCTCGGGCAGGATGTGTCCGAGCTCGTCATCGGCCGCGCCGTTGTCTTCCTTTCCCTCTGTGTAGACGATGGTGAAGCCGGGGAACTTGAGGATGGAACCCTGGGCGCGAAGCAGGCAATTTGCCGCCGCCACATCGAGGGTCGTCTGGTCGAAGACCGCCGGATTCATCTGGCTGGCCGTGAAGCGGTTCCAGATCAGCTGATACAGGCGGAACTGATCGGGCGTCAGGAAGCCCTTGATGTCCAGGGGGCGGTATTTCATGGAGGAAGGCCGGATCGCCTCGTGGGCGTCCTGGGCCGCCCCGGATACCTTGAAGACCCTCGGCTTGGGGGGAAGGTAGGCGGCGTCGTAGTTGTCGCGGATGAATTCCCGGGCCTCGCGCAGCGCGTCGTCGGAGATGCGGACGGAGTCCGTTCTCATATAGGTGATGAGACCGACGGGTCCCTCGGGGCCCAGTTCGACGCCTTCGTAAAGGCGCTGGGCGACGCTCATCGTCTTCTTGGCGGAGAAATGCAGCCAGCGGGACGCCTCCTGCTGGAGCTTGCTTGTGGTGAAGGGCGGCAGCGGCGACCGCTTCAATTCCTTCCGGTCGAGAGCGGCGACGCGGAATTCCGCGGCCCGCAGCGTCTCGACGACTGCGGAAGCCGTTTCCGCGTTTTCGATCCTCGCCTTCTTGCCGTCGATCTTGAGCAGTTTGGCTTCAAAGGCGGGGGGCAGCTTTCCCTGAAGACGGGCGGCGATCAGCCAGTATTCTTCCGCGACGAAACGGCGGATCTCGTCTTCGCGATCGCAGACAAGCCGCACGGCGACGGATTGGACCCGGCCGGCGCTCAAACCCCGCTTCACCTTGTCCCAGAGAATGGGGCTGATCTGGTAGCCCACCAGCCGGTCCAGGATCCGGCGGGTCTGCTGAGCGTCGAACTTGTTCAGGTCCAGGTCCCGGGGATGGTTCAAGGCCTCCAGCACGGTGCTCTTCGTCAGGTCGTTGAACAATACCCGCTGGACCGGTTTCCCCTTGGCCTTGATTTCCTCGGCGATGTGCCAGGCGATCGCTTCGCCTTCGCGGTCGGGGTCGGGGGCAAGAAGGATGCGGTCGGCCGCCTTGGCCGCCTTTTTCAGCTCCGCGATCACCTTTTTCTTTTCGGGGATGACCTCGTAGGTCGGCTCGAAGTCCTTTGCCGGATCGATGCCGAGCGTTTTCTTCGGAAGATCCCTCACGTGCCCTACGGAGGCACGGATGTCAAATTCCGCGCCCAGATATTTCTTCAGCGTTTTCACTTTCGTGGGTGATTCCACGACGAGAAGTGATTGAATGGCCATAGAGAGTTTTTACTCCTTCACTGCAAATCTTTTTCCGGGCAGCTGCACGACGCGCCCGGCGATCTCGAGTCCTGTAAGCAGTTCCAGGACCCGTTGTGCGTTCCATCCGGTCTCGGCGACGATCCAGTCCAATTCCCCGGGGCCGGCGGCCAGCAGGTGGAGAAGCCTTCGCTCCCCGTCGCCGGGTTCCTCCGGCGGTGCGGGCGGCTTGTCCGCTTCCGGCGGGGAAGCGGGCCCCCGGAGATTTCCAAGCCGCGGGCGGATTTCTTCGAGGATATCCTCCACGCTTTCGACAAGCTTGGCGCCTTCCTTGATGAGACGGTGCGTTCCCTTCGAACCGGCCGTATCGATAGCGCCGGGTACGGCGAAGACCTCGCGGCCCTGATCCAGGGCATAGCGCACGGTGATCAGCGAGCCGCTCTTTTCTCCGGCCTCCACCACGACCACGCCCAGGGACAGTCCGCTGATGATCCGGTTGCGGGCCGGAAAGTGTTTGGCGTGCGGATCCGTTCCCGGCGGGTACTCCGATACCAGCGCCCCGCTTCCGGCGACGGCCGGATAGAGCTTCCGATTTTCCGGAGGATAGACGACGTCGATGCCGCAGCCGAGAACGGCGATCGTCCTGCCGTGCCCGCTCAATGCGCCTTCATGGGCGGCCGTGTCGATGCCCCGCGCCAAGCCGCTTACCACGACAACCCCCTTCAACGCAAGTTCCCTGCAAAGCTTCTGCGTCGCGTAGCGGCCATACGCGCTGGCGCGGCGCGAGCCGACCACCGCGATGCGCACCTCGTCGGCCGGCAGGGCGCCTTTGATGTACAGGAGCGGCGGGGAATCAAAGATGCTCCGCAGTTCCGGCGGATAGGAAGGTTCGTCGGAGCGCAGGAGGGTGATGCCGGCATCCTGCGCGCGGCCGATCTGTGCCTGGCATTCCCGCCAGCCGTCGAATCCCCGGATGCGCGCAGCCGTCTTCGGCCCGATCCCCGGAACCGCCCTCAATTCTCCCGGCGATGCACCGAACACGCGCTCCGGCGTGCCAAAGGCGGAAAGCAGCGCCTTGAAGGATTCGGCGCCGACGCCTTCGATGCGGCTCAAGGCGGTCCAGTATGTCAAAGAATCCCGATTCATCCCAGCGTCTCTCAAGAAAAAAGTTGCCGCGACTGCAGACCATGGGGAAGTCGATTCCCCACGCCTTCCGGATATGCCGGGATCACGACCATCATTTCGCGGGCGTCATGAATCCGGCAGCGAGCGCATTCCCCGTGGCTTGCAGCGGGGTAAGCGAGCGAATGATGCTCAAGATCCCTTCCTTGGGGATCGAGATTCTCCGGAGCTTACTCCGGAGAGCTTCAATCGAATGGAGAATCCGGAGAAGAGGAGACGTCGCCGAAAAGACCGTCCGGGCGCTCTTTTCAAACCTGCCGCGGGCCGATAACGGCCGGTGCCGAGATGCAAAAGCGGGTTCCTTATTGATCCTGATGATTTGCGTCGGTCCGGGAGGCGGCGAAGCCGCTGACAGGCCGGTTAAATAGCTCGGAAGCAGGGAGGTGTCAAGCTTTTTTGACGAAGGGGCGGTTGCGTTCTTGAGGCCTTTGGGCTAAAGAGTGCCCGAGGTTGCTGCTTCCGGCCGAACCGCAAGGCTGAGGCGGAGGGACGACCCGACGATGTTCGAGGCAGGAATGAAACGAAGGTTTTCCCTGGTTTTTCTTTTTCTGGCGTTTCTGTGTGGAGCCTGCCTGCCTGCCTGCGGCGATGCCGCGGCCGTGCAGGGAGAGGTGACGCGAACGGATGCCGGAGAAGTTCTCCGTCCGGTACTGTCGGTGTCGCCGCGCGAGATTGATTTCGGCGCCATCGGTCCCGGGGAGGGGACTCGTGCCGTCTACCTTCTGAGAAACCTCGGCGCCGGTCCGCTCCAGTGGTCGCTCGTCAATCCGGAAGGGTGGAGCCTTTTCGGCAACCGGAGGCTGTCCGGGATACTGGAGACGCTGCCCGCGGAGGTGACCCTGCATTTGAGTTCGCTTACGGACATCGTGGAAAGTGCGGAGAAGAACGGCGCCGTCTTTCCCTTTCAACTCACCATTGAACTGGGTGCGAATTCCATAACGCTGCGCAAGAATTTTCCCGCCGGCTCGCATCGCCAGAGCATCCGCCTTGCCTCCAACGGAGGATCCCGAACGGTCTTTTTCAGCTTTCGCGTCGCCGGCGAGGAATCGCTGCCCGTTCTGGACGTCCAGCCCGTTCGGGTGGACTTCGGCGTCGTTGCGCCGGGGAAGCACAGTTCGCGGCGGATCCGTCTTTCGAACAAGGGGCGGGAAACCCTGAAGTGGATCGCCGCCGTTCCCGGCGGCCGCGGGAAAGCGGCGCCGCGTCCGGCGGGAAGATACGTGTCCTTCCGAAGCGAAGAGAGCAGCGGGGCGGCCGCGTACAGCGCCCCGGGATACCTGCGCGATTCTCTCCAGCTCAGCGGCGGCTGGGCGGAAGAGGACGGATATCCGCTTGCGAGCGGAGAAAACCCGCTCCTCCGCTACCGGTTTTCCGGCACGGGGATTCTTCTGTACTTCATCAGGGTTCCCGGCGGGGGGAATCTGATCCTGTACATCGATGACCGGTGGATGGCTGAGCTGGAAGGGGCCGCCGACAGGAAGGAAGAGGGCGACATCACCGTGGCTGCGGATCTTCCCGACGGCCCGCATGTCCTGACCGTGGTCGCCAAAGCGGGGCGGGTCGCGGTCGAGGGGGTAAGGGTATTCGGCCGGGAGATGCAGAAAGGTCCGCCGGGCTGGATCGGCGTCGTTCCCAACCAGGGAAGGACGACCAGGGAAAAGGATTACGTGAGCATCATCCTCAACGCCCGGTCGATGCAGCCCGGGCTTTACGCGGACAGTGTCCTGTTTTCGTCCAACGGCGGGGAAGCCGCGATCGAAGTATCCGTCGAACTGGCCGCCGATACGCCGCCCAGACTGATCGACGTGTATCGTTTCAATCTTGGCGCCGATTACCTCTATACCTCCAATCCGCAGGCTGAAGCGGCGAGAATCTCTGCGAAGGGATACCGGAAGGACGGTCTGGCCTTCCAGCTTTTCCCGTCCGGAACGCCGGGCACAACGGATTTTCATCGCTGGTACCATCCGGGCAGGGGGGATCACTTCTACGCCCATGATGCGGCGGGGGGCGGAAAATCGCTTCAGGGATATCTCTACGAAGGACCGATCGGCGCCATTGCCACCTCGAGAATCAGCGGCACGAGGGAGCTGTATCGCTGGTTCAACCCCGGAACATCGACGCACTTTTACACGACCGATCCCTCAGGCGAGGGGACTGTCAAACGCGGTTACCGGTTCGACGGCATCGCCGGATTCGTGCGGTGAGAGAATCCTGCCGTCGGGAGCCGTTTTCGTCTTGACAAACAAAGTCAAAGGGGTTATGGAGCACTTTCTTTGAAATTCAGGGACGACCGTGTGCGCCTGTAGCTCAGCTGGATAGAGCAACGGATTTCTAATCCGTCGGTCCCGGGTTCGAATCCCTGCAGGCGTACCATATCTGCGGTGGGTGTAGCTCAAGTGGTTAGAGTGCCGGGTTGTGGCCCCGTAGGTTGAGGGTTCGAGTCCCTCCACTCACCCCAAAATACCAGCACGTGATGCGCCCGTAGCTCAGTTGGATAGAGTGGCAGACTTCGAATCTGTTGGCCGTAGGTTCAAGTCCTACCGGGCGCACCAGACATCACGGCTCGATTACTGGACGATGTGGGCCCTTAGCTCAGCTGGTAGAGCAGCTGACTCTTAATCAGCGGGTCGGGAGTTCGAATCTCCCAGGGCTCACCAAAAATCAAGGGGTTAGCGATTTGCTGACCCCTTTTTTTATGCCTTTCTGTTGGCCACATTTGGCCACATCACCCGAACACCTTTTTGACCTGCTCCTGATGTTTCCTAAATGTTGTATGAAGATAAATTTGGGTTGTCTGGATGTCTTCATGTCCAAGCATATCTTGAAGTGATTTTAGGTCCGTTCCATGTTCAAGGTTATGGCTTGCGAATGCATGGCGCAGAGAATGCGGGGTCATCCTGGTGGTTATTCCTGCCCGTCTTTTGGCTCCTTTCCATGCAGTTTTGAACGATTTGATGTTGTCCCACACAAAGATACTCATCGAGGTCTTCCGATGCTCCTGAAGCGATTCTGCGAGTCTTGACGATAAAGGAACGATCCGTTGCTTTCCCCCTTTGCCGTCAATCACCCTGAGGCATCCGCCAGTAAAATCAATGTCCGCCCACTTCAATGTTCGTGCTTCATCGGAACGAAGTCCAGCATGGTAGAGGGCTATGAAAAGGCTCTTGTGAAATTGATCTCCGGCATGCTGAACGATTCTTTCGATTTCTTCTGGAGTCGGAATCTCAGGGAGCTTGCACGAATAGGGGAGGGGAGACATTTTTTTCATGGGTTCATTGCAGAGGCCCTGCTCATATCCCCATTTCAGCATGGCCGAGAGACAGAGAAGCTCAAGATTGATTTGCCGATAAATCTTGCGGCCAGACTGAAGCCGTTTTGCCTTGTATGTTTCAATGGTCTGAGCATTAACTCGATCCGGATACATAGTCCCGAAGAAGGGGAGAATTTGAGAAAATAGCATCCGCCGTTTATCATGGACCGTCTTGGGCCGTTGGTGAAATTCCATCCACGGAATGTATTTTTCGGATACGGCCTTTACCGTGAATAATGTCCGAGCTTCTTTTCCTAATTCCCGGCGCATTTCCGTTTCAACTGCCAGGGCATCCATTTCGGAAGCACACTAGACACGCTTCCTGATGCGGTCTGCACGCCCCAGGCGGATGTAAATTGTCAATCGGCATTGAAAATTG
>DIWJ01000026.1 GCA_002428445.1 Syntrophaceae bacterium UBA6109 | reverse complement strand
CGCCGCAAGGCCATGCTCGAGGACATTGCCATTCTTACGGGCGGCAAACTGATCGCTGAAGACCTGGGTCTGAAGCTGGAGAGCGTTTCCCTCAACGACCTCGGAACCGCCAAGAAGGTCACGATCGACAAGGACAACACGACGATCATCGACGGCGGCGGCAAGAAGAGCGACCTCGAAGGCCGCGTGAAGCAGCTCCGGGCCCAGATCGAGGAGACGACATCCGATTACGACCGCGAGAAGCTCCAGGAGCGGATGGCGAAACTGGTCGGCGGTGTGGCTGTCGTCCGGGTCGGCGCCGCGACGGAACTCGAGATGAAGGAAAAGAAGGCCCGCGTCGAGGACGCGCTCAATGCGACGAGGGCGGCTGTTGAGGAAGGAATCGTTCCCGGCGGCGGCGTGGCCCTGCTGCGGACGGTCAAGAAACTGGAAGAAACGAAACTCCCGGAAGACGAACAGCACGGGCTGAACATCGTCAAGCGCGCCATAGAGGAACCGCTGCGGCAGATCGCGGTGAACGCGGGCTTCGAGGGTTCCATTGTCGTGGAGAAGGTCCGGGAACTGAAGACCAACTCAGGTCTCGATGCGGAAACGGGCCAGTACGGGGATATGATCGCGGCGGGCATCATCGACCCGACGAAAGTCGTCCGGTTCGCCATTCAGAATGCCGCATCCGTCTCCTCGCTGCTCCTCACCACCGAGGCAATGATCGCCGACAAGCCCAAGAAGAAGGAAGCGGCGCCGGCGGGCGGGGGTATGCCTCCCGGGGGCGACTACGACTACTAGGCGGCCGTTGAATCCGAGGGGATAACAGAGTCTGCCGACTTTATTTTGGAACCTGACAACCCCATGCCCTTCCATCCGGGGGGGCATGGGGCTTCTTGTATGAGAAGATACGGCTTCCGCCAGGACTGAGAGGTCGGCCGGGTCTACCGCGGCCGGATCGGAATATCAGAACAGATGAGAGACTACTACGAAATTCTGGAAGTCGGCCGCGACGCCGGGGAAGAAGAGATCAAGAAGGCCTATCGAAAGATGGCCCTCAAGTACCATCCGGATCGCAACCCGGGCGACCGGGAATCCGAGGAAAAATTCAAGGAAGCAGCAGAGGCATACGAAGTCCTCAGCAATGCCGAGAAGAGGGAAACGTATGACCGGTTCGGCCACGATGGGCTCCGCAACAGCGGTTTTCAGGGTTTTTCCCGCGCGGACGATATCTTCAGCGCCTTCGGCGACATCTTTTCGGACATGTTCGGCTTCGGCGCGGGCTTCGGCGGCCGCCGCGGCGCGGAACGGGGATCGGACCTTCAGTATGATCTGGCGATTTCTTTTTCAGAAGCTGCTTTCGGCGCCGAAAAAGAGATCGTCGTCCCAAAGCTCGAGGCCTGCGAACGTTGCGGAGGGGCGGGCGTCGAACCGGGACATCAGCCCGAGGTGTGCGCTGCGTGCGGCGGCAGGGGACAGGTGAGCCGCTCGCAGGGATTTTTCCACATCAGCACGACCTGTCCGCGATGCCGGGGCAGGGGACAGGTCATTTCCCATCCCTGCACGAGCTGTTCCGGCGCGGGACGAATCGAGAAGCCCAAGCGACTCAAGGTCAACATCCCGGCCGGTGTCGATACGGGGATGCGCCTGCGGCTGTCCGGCGAAGGGGAAACAGGCGTCGGCGGCGGGCCGCCGGGAGATCTTTATGTTCTTCTGACAGTCGAGGCGCATGAACACTTCGAGCGACAGGACGAGCACGTCATTGTCCGCGTGGGGATTTCCTTTCCTGAGGCGGCATTGGGCTGCACACTGGACGTGCCGTCGCTGGAGGGTATGGAGGCCGTGACGGTTCCGCGGGGAACGCAGCCCGGGGATCTCCTGAGGCTTGCCGGCAAAGGCATCCCTCGCCTCCGGGGACGCGGACGCGGCGACCTCATCGTCGTCTTCGACGTTCGGACGCCGACGAAGGTGTCGAAACGTCAGGAAGAGTTGCTGAAGGAATTGCTCAGTCTCGAGAACAAACAGACAGGGGGCGGGAATCGCGCCTGGAACTTCTTTGAAAAGAAAATGAAGGGCCGCTGAAAACGACGCTTCCGGCGGATCAACGAGGCTCTTTTCCGCAGACATTTCCCCGCAGAGAATCCCATCGGCTTCCCGGTGCGATTGGCGTCCACCGCGCCCCCGGGTCTTCATCGGAATGCAGGAGCCTGCCGTCGGCGGTGAAATATTTCACGGCGGGGAAGCGGATAACTTTTTTCCCGCAGTCGATGCCGGCTGAGATCTCCATGTAGCGGAAACCTGCCGAGGGTATTTTCGCCTTTCTGAGCTCCCCCTGAATCTGCCGCAAGAAGCGGCTTTTTGCGGACGGCGTTATCCTGCAGATCGCGAGGGATTCCTGCGGCGATTCTTTCGTCAGGCGGCTGGTGTCCAGATAAATGGGATCGCGGTACTTCGTGTAACCGACGAAGGTCCATGATGGGCCGGCTGGACCGTCCGCCGCGTGCAGCAGAGACGCCATCAGAAGAAAAATCACCACCGTCGCGGCGAAAAAGACGCGAGTCTTCATGCCGGTTCCTTCAGCTCTTGCGGCTTGTCTTGGCGATAAAGGTCGACAGGACCTGGCTGACCTTTTTGCTGCTCCTGCATTTTGGGCAGGCGGGCTTCTTCCTGTCGTGTTCGGAAACGGTTGATGTCACCGAGAACTTCCTGTTGCAGGCTGCGCATCGGTATTCGTAGGTCGGCATGGGGTCCTCCTTTGACGAAAGGAAACGAAGAGGCTTTATTGTAGCGACGTTGAGACTCTTGTCAAGAGGGGGGATACGCGGGGCGGCAAAACCGGCCGCATTGTCTCTCTACAGAGAGGCCGCAGTCTTGTAGGCGTCCCACACGGCGTCTTTCACCTTGCGCGGCGAGACGCAATCTCCGATCGCGTACACCTCGTCGACGACGCCTGCGAGCTCTCCGAGCAGCCCATTTTCGGATTTCATGCCGACCGAGACGATGACCGTATCCGTTTTCAGAAAGGACTTCGATCCGTCGCTCGATTTCAGCACGACACCGTCCACGGCAATGGTTTCCAATTTGCAGTTTGTCAGGATCCTGACGTTCCTTTTCCGGAGACCGTCGATGATCATGTCCCGATTCGCATGGAAAAGTTCGGGAGCCAGTTCGGGCAGTTGTTCGCACAGCGTGATACTCCTCAACGGATCGGCCAGCTCATAGGCGAGCTCACATCCCGTAGCACCGCCGCCGACGATGACAGCGGAGGGACCGATTTCAAGGCCCTTCTCGATCACCTCCAAAGCCGTGAGACATCTCACGGAACCGCCGACGGGTGCCTGGAAGATTTGAAGCGGTGCGGATCCGGTTGCCAGCAGCACCACATCGGGATTCTCTCTCTTGACGGTTTCCATGGTAACCGCCCTGCCGAGTCTGATCTTGACGTTTTCCTTCCGAACTTGCCGGATCTGGAACTTCAGAAGCCTTTCATAGTCTTTCTTCAAACGGTGCTTGCCGACCGCCTTCAGCAAGCCGCCGAGGCTTGCGCTCTTCTCGAACAGGGTCACACGGTGCCCTCTCATCGCCGCTATGCGCGCCGCTTCAAGTCCTGCCATGCCGCCCCCGATGACCATGATCTTCCTGGGCGCATTGGTTTTTCGGATCTCCAGCCGTCTCTCGTCACCGCAGGCGGGGTTGACGGCGCAACTGAGATATCTCGACTGGTAAATCCTGCGGAAGCATTCATGGCAACCGACGCAGGGGCGGATGTCTTCTTCACGTCCGGTTCGGCACTTCTTGACGAACTCGGGATCCGCAAGAAGGGTCCTTCCGATCGCCACAAAATCGGCGTCCCCGTTTTCGAGCACCTGATTGACCAACTGCGGATAGCCGAATCTCCCAACGGTAATGACGGGGATACGGACTTTCTTCTTCACTTCCCGGGCGACGTCCACCATGCACCCGGGTTCCTGATACTCTGGAGGGTGAGGCCAATACCAGTTCTCGTAGCAGCCGACATCGACGTGCAGGGCGGCGACCCCTTCCGCTTCAAGGACCTCGGCAATTTTCAGCCCTTCTTCTCTTTCTCTTCCGCCTTCAATGCGGTGCTCCAGTCCATAGCGGTAGATGATGGGGAAATCACTGCCGACCTTCTGCCGGATCTTCCGGATCACCGATAAAGGGAATTTCATCCGCCCCCAGAAATCACCGCCGTAACTGTCCGTTCGCCTGTTCCAAAGGGCCGTTTTGAACTGATCCAGAAGGTACCCCTCGTGTCCGTGGAGCTCGATGCCGTCGAATCCGCCTTCTCTTGCGACGAGAGAGGCATGCGCCAGCGCATCGATGAGCCCCTCAATTTCTTCGATGGTCATTTCACGGGCCATTTTGTCAGGGGTCCAGTAGAGAGGGGTTTCGGAAGGTGCGAAGGGGCGATGGCCGGTGATCGCGACCAACGACGGACGATAGACCCTTCCCCATCCCGCCGTAAGCTGCGCAAATATCTTGCAGTTGTGATCGTGTATCCGCTCCGTCAACTGCTTAAGATTTCTTGTCTTGATCAGGTGATCGAATGTGGGCTGAAGCTTGATGCCGTCGGCCTCCCACGGTTCATATCGATTGGTAGCCAGACAAAGAGTCGTGAGAATCAAGCCGACGCCGCCACGCGCCCTCTCTTCATAATAATCAATCGCCCGATCGGAGAACAGACCATCCGAGTTGGTGAGAGCGCCGATTCCCATGGGGGCCATCAGCAAACGATTCTTCACAGTAACCGAGCCGATCTTGCCTGGCCGGAAAATAAACGGATAGGTTGTCATCCCGGATATCCCCTTTCCCTTTCGATTCCTTTCATCCCTTCAATAGATTTATGTCTTTGAATTCCTTTGTGCCTCCCGTCGTATCCATCGTCTCTTACATCCTGTTCGGCAACCACAGGGAGATGATCGGGACAAAGATGATCACGAGCAGGCCGATCCATTCGATAATCAGGAAAGGGACGGATGAATAATATACATCGCTCAACTCCACATTATCCGGCAGAATGCTCTTCATGTAGAACAAATTGAGGCCGAAGGGCGGGCTGATATACGCCATTTCCAGATTGATCGTATAAAGGATCCCGAACCAAATGGGGCTCAATCCCCAGTTGACGATCAAGGGGAAAAACACCGGCAAGGTGATCAGCATGATGCCGATGGGATCCAGAAACATTCCTAGCACGAACAGGATGGCCATCATAATCAGAATGATCACCCATTTGCTCACATCGAGGCCGCTGATCATGCTGTAGACGAAGTCTCCCGCACCCGACGTCGTGTAAATGTGGACGAAACACTTCGCGCCGACGACGATCCACATGATCATCGTGGACGTCGTCAGGGTCTCTTCGAGAGATCGGTTGAAGACGTCCCACGTCATTTTCCGGTTCAGGCAGACGATCAAAAACGCCGCAAAGGCTCCGATACCGGCGGCTTCCGTCGGCGTGCAGATCCCGAAGTAAATGACGCCCAAGACAATGAAGACCAGACACAGCGGCGCAGCAATGCTTTTCAGACTGATGATCTTTTCCCTCAGGCTGACTCTCTCCTCCGGCGGAAGAGCGGGGCCGTAGGATGGACGCAAGGCACACAGGATGACGGTGTACAAGATGAATAAGCCCGCAAGCATGATGCCCGGCACGATGCCCGCCATGAACAGCTTTCCCACGGACGCGCCGGTGATGCTTCCATACACGACCATGATGATGCTGGGCGGAATGAGGACCCCTAGAGAGCCTCCCCCGATCACCGTACCGATGGCGAGTTTCCGGTCGTATCCCCTGCCGATCATGGAGGGAAGAGCGATCAGGCCCATCGCGACCGTCGCCGCACCGCTGATGCCCGACATGGCGGCGAAAACCGCACAGATGATGATCGTTCCCACGGCAAGTCCGCCACGCAGCCCGCCCATCCACTTGTACATTGCGTCATAAAAGCCTTCTGCAATGCCCGAATACTGCAGGTATTTGGCCATGAGGATAAAGAGTGGAATCGCCAGCAGAACGTAGCTTTCCCATTCACCGTTGGCGGTCGTCGCGATGAGGTAGAGGCCCTGGGGGCCCATGTTCCAAAGTGTGAAGAGGACCATGGTTCCGCCGAGGGCAAAAGCGATCGGCATACCGGTCATCAACAGGATTACGAGCAGTGAAAAGATGATCAGCGTAATGACAGAAACACTCATTTTGCCACCTCCTTCTCACGGGAGGAGAAAGAGCCAGACTGCTTCTTCGTCGCCAGCATGTAAAGGTCTCTTGTCAAATCAGCCGCTACCTGCAGCAGAGTAAGGCCGACGCCGATGAAGAGGGCCAGCTTGATCGGCCAGAGAAGCGGATCCCATGCGGTGCCGGAAACCTGCATCTCCTGAATCGCGAGAACGAGCTGACGGGTTACGTACTTTAGGAAAAAAAACAGGAAGAGGATGGTAATCGGATAGGTGCAGAGCCGCATACATGTCTTGGCCCTGTCGCTCAGATGGATGTAAAGCATATCGACGTTCACGAACTTTCCCTTTCGAAGCGTGTAAGCTGCTCCCAGGGCGACAAAAGCGGTCATGAGATAGCCGCTCAACTCACCGGCCCAGATGGTCGGCGCATTGAATGCGTATCTCGCCACGACTTCATATGATACGACGAGCATAAGCAAAGCGACAAAGTACATGGCGACCCTGCCGGCAAGATTCGATGCCTTTTCTATGGCATTTATCAGGCGCATTAGGATTTTCATGAGTCACCTCGGTTGATGTTGAGCTACAAATGCTTTGTATAAGCAAAATACTAATATAGCCGGAGACGTACGACCCGTCACGTGGCGTCGCTGCCCCGAGTGCCCGGCCGGCGATTTCTTTCGCATTGCATAAAGTCCGGCGTGTTATCCCTCCCGTTTGGTCGTCATTTCGGGCGATCCCGTCGGAATCGCCCGAAATGACCTGAACGACATTGCTCCGGCAGTCGGCAGCGGAAACCGTTGCAGAGATCGGCTACTTCGCCGTCTTCTTGTAATCCTTCAAGAGATCGATGAACTTCTTGGAGGAGGCGGACTTCTTCGCAGCCTCATCCCAAATGGGTACCGAAGCGGCCTCAAATGCGGACATCGTCTTGTCCGACAGACGGATGACCTTCACGCCGACGGCTTCAGCCTTCTTGATGTCTGCTTCTTCGGCCTTCGCGTAATCCTCTTTGTAGGCGTATGCTGCATCGACCGCGGACTTCTGGACGATCTTCTTGAAATCGTCGGAAAGCTTCTTCCAGGAGTTCATGTTCACGTAGGTCTCGCCCGTTCCATAACCCACCGGCGGCAGAACGATGTATTTGATGACTTCCTTCAACTTGTATGTCTCAGCCATGTACAGGGGATTGAGCGTCCCGTCGATGGTTCCGAGCTGCAGCGCCATATACTGCTCCGGGCTTGCAATCAGCGAGGGGGCGGCGCCTAATCCCTTCAAGAGACCGATATAGGGACCGCTCGCGCGCAGCTTCTTCCCCTTGACATCTTCGATGTTCTTGATTTCAAACTTCGTCATGAAACCAACGGTGAACGCCGCCAGGGACAGGAACTTTGTCCCCTTCTTCTGATACTCTTCATCCAGTAATTTGATCGCCTCACCGCTCCTGTAATCATAGTAGAACTTGTAGAGGTCATTGAAGTCCTTAAACGCGGCGGGCAGGCTGTATTCCGAGTAGGCGACCGGGATTTCCGTCGTGTGATAGGCGCCGTAGCTGCATCCGGCGTCGATGGCGCCGTTCTGGACCGCCGCGTAGATCTGGTTGCCCGCGGCGATGGCACCGGGTTCAAACAGCTTGATTTCCATGGCCCCTTTCGTGCGCTCATTGACGAGCTTTGCCCAGACTCCCCAGTAACTCGATCCCATGTAGCTCTTCAGCGGCGTGAGCACCTGGGCTTTCCACGTGACCTTCGACTGAGCGAAGGCGGATCCGGTGGCGATTAGACACAATGCGCACACCGCCAGGACAACGATCATGAAACTTTTTCTCGACATGTCAAAACCTCCCCAAATAAATTGTTTATCTCCGATGGTCGAACTTTACCGCCATCACGCTCCATTTCTTTGAGAACATCTAGGGCTTTTCGAAATCGTCCCCCCGGCTACGTCGACGACAAGACTCTGCTGTCCTTGACGAACAGATACACGAGAAATCCAAACAGGGATGACAGGAAGAGCGCGGTGAATGCCGCGTGATAGGCTTCCACGGAATGCCCCGTCACCGGTGCAGGGTATCGAGCCATCAGCATCCCGATGAGATGCTGCCCGACGGCAACACCGCCGATATTGAACAGATTGTTGGCCGTCAGCACGACCCCCGATATCTCTTTCGGAAACAGCTCCCTTACGTGCGCGAAGCCGACTGCACCGACTGATGCAAAAAAGCCCAATGCAAAAAATGTAACGTACCAGAGGAGTTCGTTGTCCGGATCGAACAGGAAGAGCGGGATGAATAACGTGTAGAGAAGCAGGCCCCACACCATGACCTTCTTCCGCGATCTGAACATGGAATCGGACAACCGCCCCATCAGAGGACTGCCGACCAAATACCCGATGGCGATCATGCTCAGGATATTGCCCGCTTTATGTGCCGGGTATCCCAGAACTTGAACAAGATACAGAGTCCCTAGAAAACCCTGTATACAGATCAGCGAGCCGTAGCGGATGAATGCCGACAGGGAAATCATCCAGAAATTTCTGTCGCGAAAGACAACGCTCAAGGACGAGAGACTCCCGTTGCCGTAATGGGGCTTGTCCGATGCCTTTGCGGATGCAGAAGATGCGGGCTCTGGTGCAGGCTGATCCTTGACGAAAAAAAGGATGGCAAAAAATGACAGCACGAGAAACAGTGAGAATGCCCAGAAACAATTCCGCCATCCAATCATTGCGGCCGCAAAAACGAGCGGTGACGCCGAAACAAAGGCGCCCAGATTTCCCAAACTGAGCATCATTCCGGAAAGGAACGCGAACTGATCCTGTGGGAACCAATTGCCGAAGATCTTCAGGCTGCCCATGAGCATAGACGACATGCCGACGCCGATGAGGATTCTTCCCCACAAGGCCGTGGAGAAACCGCCCGCCAAGGCGAACAACGCGCAGCCGGCGATTGCCGGCATCAACGTCGCCAGAAGGACATATTTGGGACTGAAACTGTCGAGGGCAACGCCGACGGGGATTTGGCAGAGTGCGAACGCATAAAAGAATGCACCGGCCAACAGTCCCAGTTGCTCAACGTCAAGGCGCAAATCTTCCATGAGCGAAGGACCAAGAACGCCTGTTGATAGTCGGATAAAGTACGAAAATACGAACACCACCGCGAGGATCGCAAAGATCGCCCACGCACCTACTTTCGTCCTTTTCCCGTTTTCGCGACCTTTACGGGTATCAGACACACGAGCCCTATCTTCTATGTTCCGCAGAACATTCTACAGGATTGCTAGTGAAGCTTATCCGCATCCGGGACCTGTAATCCCTGTTCTTTGTACACTTTGCAGGGAATCCCGCCCAAGTCGGCCGCTCCCGTTTCACTATCATAGGGTGGATCGGCGTCCGTCAGCATGTTGATATTGGACTCCTCCAATGCATACAATGTCTCTCTGCCCTTTTCCGGGAACCACCATCCGAAAGAAGCGAATACCAGTCGTTCGTCCATAGCGGGATCCAGGACGAGCTTCTGTCGGATCTTTCCCTTGTGGGTCTCGATGACGACCCAATCACCTTCCTTGAGACCGAAGCGGCGCGCGGTATTCGGATTCAGTTCCACTGTCGGTTCGGGTCTGCGCTCCCGCATGAATTTGACATGTTTGTATCCCGTGAGCATGTAGGCGGCTTCCTTTGAGTTGAACAGCAAAAGCGGATATCGCTCCGATGTGTCGGCGAAACGAAATGTGCTCATTTCTGCGAAGGTCGGCAGCGGACTCCTTCCGATCTTCTCCATGAAACCGGAGCGAATTTCTATTTTCCCCGATTTTGTCGAAAAAAGGCCTTCTTCGGGTTTCTTGTACTCCTTCTTACTGTTCAGAGATCGAATGTTAACGAATTCCCTCCAGGAGATCCCGCTCGGGGCCAGGAATTCATCATAGGAATCTTCCTCGTTTTCCCAGAAATATTTTCCCAGGCCCAGGCGTTTGGCCAGTTCGTTGACCCACCACGCGTCCGCCTTGGCTTCTCCCGGAGGCTCGACGAGCTGCGGATAGGCCCTCATTTCGTCGTGCCAGCCGGGCCAGTATCCCAACGTGTTGTGTTCTGCGCCCCATGCTGCGGGAAGAACGAGATCGGCGATTTCCGTCGTCGGCGTCGGAAAGATCTCGGACACGACGAGAAACTCCACTTTCTTGAAGGCCGCGTAGGTCATCTTCGTATCCGGGTAGCTCAAGAGCGGATTGGTCAAAATGCACACCACGGACTTGATCGGGAAGGGCTTCTCCTCCAGGATCGCCTTGACGAGCGACTGCGTGGGAATGTAGGCATTCTGCATGGCCACCTTGAGTTCGCTGCCTACCACTTTCTTCGCCTTGATCTTTTCCAGACGCGGCGAATCCTTCAGCGCGTAGAAGATTCCCGGTCTGGTGAAGTTTCCCGGCGTCAGGCGGACATTCCCCCCCGGCGTGTTCAGGTCGCCCAAGATCGCCCGCAAGATGAAGATCGCCCGCATCTGCTGGAACGCGTGGAGGCTCCTTTCCACTCCGTTGCCCACAACGAGGCAGACCGGCCTGTTCTCGATCATCATTCTTACGGCCTTCGCGATGGCGTCTTTCTTGACCCACGTGATCCGTTCAACGTCTTCATAGGAGAACTTCGCAACTTCGTCCTTCAGATCATCGAAACCGATGGTCCAATTTTGTACGAAGTCCTCGTCGTACAACTTGTTCTCGATGACGTATTTGATCATTCCTAGGGCAAGGATTCCGTCTGTGCTCGGCCGCGGGGCGATCCAGATGTTGGACCGTTTGGCGATGTCGATCTTCTTAGGATCGATCACGATGAGTTTCGCGCCGCCGAGCAATGCGGAGCGCATCTCCTCGCGGACAAAACCTCCCATAAACTCAATCTGATTGTTCCCCCACATGATCATGCATCCGGTGTTCGGTTTGGGGTCGAACGCCGCGAACCATCCGAATGTGTAGACAGCACCTGCTATCTTAGGGACACCTCAGTAGTTTCCGGGAGTCGCCACATTCGGCGTCCCGAAGAAGCTGGCGAAGCGATGCGCAAATGCCATCTCCATTCCCTTGGGTTCGCCGAGCGCAAGAGCGACGCTTTCCGCCCCGAACTGTTCTTTGTACTTCGACAGCCGCTCGGCCATGAGATCGAGGGCGCTGTCCCACGATATTCTTTTCCAGTGTCCCGCCCCCTTTTCTCCGGCACGCAGCAGGGGATACTTCAGTCTGTCGGGATGTTCGTTCACTTCCTTGATGATTCTTCCTCGGGTGAAGGAACACCATTCGCTCGGAAAGCCGCTTTCGGTATCACGATCGATGTCGATGATTTTCCCGTCTTCCAAAGTAAATTTCCTGCTGCAGTGAGACGGGCATACATGACAAAATGTATTAATGATCTTTTTCATATTCATGACCCCTTTCTCGTGTCAGAGGAGCGCATCGCTCCTTATATGGGAAACTATTTCCTATAGACGCGGCATGGGATGTTCATCAATTCAACGGAGCCGGTATCTCCCCTCCCTGATGAAATCGCGACAATCTATTCGACGTCCGCGATATCCCCAACTTTTTTCTTCTTCCGCAGCACAATCCTCAACCCAGTAATTCGATGATGTGCTTGACCTTTTTATGGATGTTGTTCCTGCCCAGCGCGTCGGCCAATTGTATCATGCAGCCGGGGCAACCGGTCGCAACGATATCGGCATGCGTCTCCCCGATGGACTGGACCTTCTTGTCGGAGATTTCCTTTGAAACATCGTAATGATAAACGCTGAAGGCGCCGGCCATGCCGCAGCATCTTTCCGCTTCACGCATTTCCTCATATCGGACGTCTTTCATTTTCGTCAGCAACTCCCGGGGCTGGGCATGAATTTTCTGGTACCTCCGCAAATGGCACGGATCATGCCAGGTAATCACTTTCCCGCAGAATCGGGGATCAGCCTTGATTGCGCTGTCCTGCGGTTTCAGGACATCGACGATGAACTCACTGATATCGTATATTTTCCCGGAGAAATCCGCATACTGCTTCGCACGGTTATCGTTGTCGGCAAGATATTTGGAGTATTCCTTCATCGCGCTCGAACAGGTGGCGCAATTGGTGATGATATAATCCGCGTCCTGAAATATCTTCACGTTCCTGTCCGCGATGACCCTTCCCGTATCGAAGTCACCCGCACCGAGCCATATGGGGGCGCCGCAGCATCCCTGCTCCTTTGGAACGATGACTTCAACGCCATTCTTGGTCAGGTAACCAACGACTTTCATCCCGATCTCGGGAAAGACGAAGTCCGTTGCGCATCCCATGAAGTAAGCGACGCGGTATTTCGGCTCCTTCTCTGATACCGCTTTGTTCACCTCCGGGATACGGTCCCGCAGATACTTGCCTGCTATCGCGGGGACTCGGCGCCCTTTGAACATTCCCGACAGAAAAAGCGGCAGGTGTCTCATCTTGCCTTCAGCCTTGGGCAGCAGAATCTTCTGGAAGAAGGACGCCGTCCGCAGAACCGTACCGAACAGTTTCCGCCTCGGGATCAGCTGGCGGTAAATCCAGCCCATCGGAAATCCGAGTCCCTTCTCTTTCGTCTTATCCGCCCTGGCCGAAATGATGATGGATTGAAATTTGCTCCCGACGGGGCAATGCTGGGCGCAGGTGCCGCACAATGTGCACATGCCGAGGATGTCGACCACTTCCGGGGTGAATTCCTTTCCCCCTTCCAGAAGGGAACGGACGATCTTATTCTTTCCCCGCGCGACATATTCTTCCTGGGGTCTCTGTTGGTATATGGGGCACCAGAATGTGCAATTGCCGCACTCGATGCACTGCTTCAGTTCGTTGCTGAATTTCTGAATGTTCCGGGTCTGCGTTTTCCCCGCCATAAAACCACCTTTCTTCTGATATGCGTGCTGTGGCGATCCGTTAGGGATCGATATGTCCATCTATTTACAGCTTACATTTGGGCAGCATGACGATGCGTCGTTGTCCGCAGGCGTTCATGACTTGTCTTGCTTGCTCCGTGTTAAACAGCGAATCTTTTCCGGCGGCTTTGCGGGCGATGCAGAGACGCCGTGGAGAAAGATATCCACGATGTGGGGGATGATTTTTTGCAGATCCAGACCGGTAAATTCCTTTCCCCGCATCAGTTCCTGACAGTATAAGAAGCCGAACAGGATCCCGTAAAAGGCATGTCCGAAGATGAAAGGATCTCCCGCCTTGAAATCGCCCCTTCCTTGGTATTCCCGGACGATGTGATCCAAATCCGTGCACAAGCGGTGGAGGAGGGAGCGGTAATAATTCCGTCCCAAATCGGCATCGGAGACGGCTTCGGCAATACGGAAACGCATCAGGGGAACGCGCTCACCCATGTTCCCATAATATTTCTTGGCGACGTTCTTCAGGAACTCAGTGGGGTCGGTATCCAGCAGGGAATTCTCTTTCACGGACTCAAGAAATCCGCTCGCGCCGCGACTGCCGATGATTTCCGTGGCGAGAGCGGATTTGCTGGGATAATAGCGGTAGACCGTCCCGTGCGCAACGCCCGCCTGTATGGCGATCTCTTCAATCGTGGCCCGACGAAAACCCTTTTCTCCAAATACCTGCCGCGCCGCTTCAAGGATGTCTTTCCGGCGCTGTTCCTCGGGAATGTATCGAGTCTTCCTGTAAGTGCCCCTTGTCCCCTCTTTCTTCTTTTTGTACATGACCTCGCTCCGTTTTTTCCAAAAGCAGAGACCTGCATATCGACAGGGAGACCGTCACCGGACCGATGTGCCTCTCTTCTCGTCGTCGCGCAGGATGAAACGTTGGATCTTTCCAGTGACGGTTCGCGGCAAGGACTCACGGGAAACAAATTCAATCACTCGCGGAGCTTTATAACTCTCGATTTTCTCCTTCACGTGCTTTTTCAGCGCTTCCACTAGTTTCGCTGAGGGCTGGTATCCCGGTTTCAGAACAACGAACGCCTTGACAATACTCCCGCGGATGGCATCCGGTGAAGGGACTACAGCAGTTTCCAGGACGGCTTCGTGAGTGAGAAGAGCTGCCTCCACCTCTCCACCCGGTATCTTATTTCCAGAGCTCACGATCACTTCATCATTGCGCCCCTTGAACCACAAGTATCCGTCTTCATCCTCCTGATAGATAAGGCCCGTCCGATTCCACCCTTCGTGGATTCCTTCCTTTTGCTTGTCGGGTCGCCTCCAGTAATACTGTCCCCAAGGGGCCCGAATCAGAAGCTCGCCTGTACTGCCGCGGGGGACTTCCCGGAATTGAGCATCCACGATCTTTCCCTCAACTCCCGGCAGGAGAAACCCCGAAGAATCCAATTTATCCTCGGGCGTTCCCTTGCGGGTGGAAAGAAAAGAATTCAAATCACCGGAACCGACGGAATCCAACAGATCGACGCCAAAACGTTTCCGCCAGGCTTTGACGACTTTTCCGGGCATCCATTCCCCGGCACCCTGGCAAAGACGCAGAGAACTCAAATCATATCTCTTTTCGGCATCCTCCACGGCCAGCATCATGCGGTAAACCGTCGGTACGCAACGCAGGACCGTGATGCGGTGGTCCTGGATTGTCTGCAGCATGCTTTCGGCATCGAAACGCTCCGTAATCGAGAGACTGCATCCGTTGTATCCAAAAAGGAGGATAAAATAGAAACCGAACGCGAATGTGAATGCGGGATGACCGCCGATCACGTCCTCCGGAGTCATCTCGAACAAATATCTACTGGCGACGGCAGCGGCGGCGATGGCGTCGCCGATGGACGTGACGATCCCCTTGGGATTCCCCGTGGTTCCCGAGCTGTAGATGATCCGCAGCCAGTCATCGCGATCGCATTCCACCGCCTCAAACGTTTCGGGCTCATTCCTGATGAGATCTTCGTAAAACGGGAATCCCTTTTCCTTCTGTCCGCAAACGACGATATGCTCCGTACAGTGGAAACGATCTTTGGCTTTCACAACCTCGGACAGCACATCCGAGCTTACCAGCATGGCCTTGGCTTCCGAATCGTTGGCCCGAAAGACGATTTCGTCGGAGCGCAGCAGGTGATTGACGAGCACCGGAATTGCCCCAAGTTTCCAACAGGCGAGACTGGCCACAATGAATTCCGGTCTGTTCGGCATCCGCAGCATCATCCGGTCGTTCTTCTCCAGGCCAAGGCGCCGCAAGGCGTTGGCCAGTCTGTTGACTTCCTTCTGCAATGCGGCAAATGTGATCATCCGCTGGTCCTTATAGAAAATCGCTGTCTTGGATCCCCTACCGTTGCACACATGACGGTCCAGGAAAAAAACGCCTGGATTGATTTTTCGCGGCAGGCGTACTTCCGGCAATGGGAATATCTTTTCCGGAAGATGTTCCTGGGGAGGGAGACATTCCTGTGGTATTTCGGCCATAAAAGGAAACCTCTTCTGATGCTTGATCTCTGCTCAACAGTTTCCGGGATCGAAGAGCATCCCGTATTGTCCGATGACGTTGGCAAATTCTCTTTTTCAACGATGTCAGCGCTTCAAGATCGTCGTGCCGCTGTTTCCCATCAAGCCGTACGTTTGGGCCATCCCGACTTTTGCGTCGGCTACCTGCCGGCTTCCACACTGTCCTCTGAGCTGCATGACCACCTCGGCCACTTGCCAGGTCGCCTGGGCGCCGATAGCTTCCCCGAAGGAGGCAAAGCCGCCGCTGGGGCAAACGGGAAGGCGTCCGCCGATTTGAGTCCGGCCTTCCTTGAGCATGACCTCCGCTTCGCCTTCCTTGCAGAACCCGCAAGTTTCCAGGTACTGCAGGTAATGCCACGAGCTATTGTCGGGAAGTTCCAGAACATCGATATCTTCCGGCCCGATCCCGGCCTGCTTATAGGCCTGCTGCGAGGCCGAATAACTCTCGCTCAACAGAGGGGCCTCCGCTTTTGCTGGCGCGGAAATGGCCGAAATCCGAAGCGTCGGATCTCCATACAGAGCGCTGCCAAGCGTTGAAGCGGCAACCGTGATCGGATTGGAAGTATATTGACGGGCCTTGCTTGCGGCGCAGAGAATCACCGCCGCAGCACCGTCGCTGGTCGCACAGATTTCGTAGAGACGCAACGGATCGGATACCATCTTTGAGGAAAGGACTTCCTCCATGGTATAGATTTTCTTATAGCGTGAATTCGGATTCTCAGCGCCATATTTGCTGAGCAGGACCTTTACCCTCGCCAGATCCTCCGCCGTCGTTCCGTATTTTTCCATGCGTTTCCGGCATTCGAGCGCCCAGTAAACCGGGTTGGGCATCCCCACCATCCGCCAACGCAAAACGTCGCGGTCCTGCTTCGGGTTATCCGATTTCGCCCCCAAAAAACCTTCCGGCGATACATCCAGCCCCACCGCCAGTGCAACGTCCACCTGCCCGGAGGCAATGCTCATCGTAGCCATCCGCATCGCCGATGCGCCCGTGGCGCACGCATTGTAAACATTCACGATGGGAATCCCCGTCTCTCCAAAAACGCTGGCCAGGTACTGCCCGGAAAGATGTCCCGCATTTCCCCCCCAAATATAGATGCCGGAGCAAATGGTTTCAATCTCCTTCCACTGAATCTGGGCATCCTGCAATGCCTTCGAAACCGCTTCCACTCCCAAATCGATAAAGGTTTTCTGGGGAAATTTGCCCCAAGGATGCAACCCGATTCCTATGATGGCGACCTCTCTCATGCTCTTTTCTCCTTTTTTATGCAAAGAAGCGCTGTATGATTTATCGTGTCA
This sequence comes from Syntrophaceae bacterium UBA6109, assembly GCA_002428445.1. The sequence continues at coordinate 120,400 of DIWJ01000026.1, read as the reverse complement.
GATTCGTCGGTCTAAAAGCCCAAGTGACAACCTCTTGGTCCTGATCATTCTTGTACAGAACGAACGTGGTCACTTGCATGTCCAAATCGATTTTCAGCGCCTCAAAGGGGCATTCCCTGACGATCCCGGCAATCTGAATCCCTTCCGGAAATTCCACCAGGCCAATGATGTAGGGCGTAATGTTTCCGCTGGCCTTAAAAGGAAGCGGAGGCATATAGTACTGAATAGTATAACTCTTGAGGACCCCGTTCTTGTTCAGGAGCACCTTCTCGATCCCCTGACGGGAGCATCCCGGCCGATGCTGCTGGTGAAACTCAGGGAAAAAATACGTGCCGCAGGACCGGCAATGTGCACTGATGAGCCGTACCTGCCCTTCATCCCAGGTAAACAAATCCGACAATGCCGGGATCATTTTCCCTTCCACGCTGACCATCTCCATGGAAACCTCCTTGTCCTGTTCTTTTGGCTCTTCTTGCAGATCCGCACTGCATATCAGAGATCGAAATTCGGAATGACTGACGAGTCATTCAATAGGCCCTCTCGCAGCATTTTGTCAAGAAATAATTTTATTTCGCATAAAGCGAGAAACGTTTTTGCTGAAGCCGACGTCTCTTTCCGGTCCTTCCAGCGAGCGAATGCTGCAGAAGAAGTCCGGGAGATGCAGCGACATGCAGCGACAAACTTCTTGACGGAACGGACGTTGGGACGATATCTTTTTTGCAGGGGAAACAGGAACAGTTGCTCCGCGATGACATTGGCTTTGTGAAAGGAGGCCTTTCATGTTCAGCAAGATTCTCTATCCGACGGATTTCTCCGACCTGGCCGGCAAGGCCCTCGCCTATGTAAAACAGCTTCAGGAAGCGGGAACCCGCGAAGTGATCGTTGTGCACATCATCGACATTCGCGAAGTCAATACGGTGGCCCGAGCCATGGCCCTGTACGGCTCCAAGGTGCAGCATGATGCGGACGGGCCGATCAAGGAAAAGATCGCCCGCGACATGGATGCGATCGCAGCGGATCTGAAAAAATCCGGCCTCGAGGTGAAGACCCGGGTCAAGACGGGGATCCCTTTTACGGAGATCGTCAGCATCGCGGAGGAAGAAGACGTGTCCGCCATCGTCCTGGGTTCCCACGGTGTAAGCAACGTCGAGGAAATGCTTCTCGGCTCCGTTTCAGAAAAGGTGATCCGGAAGGCCAGGGTGCCGGTGCTGGTCATCAAGCGATAAAGGGCGGTCCGAGAGCCGCCGGAGGAGGTGTTTCCCATGGCACGATTTCGCATAACCTGTCTTGCCGGGCTGGCGGCCCTTTTGCTGATTGTCTCCTGCTCGACTTATGAGCGGAAGGTCCTTCCTTTCAAGATGCCGTCCGCCTATCCGAATGTCGTTACGGTGGACGGCGTTTCCGTCGCGTCACGTTCTTACCACGAGACGAGCGACGCCAGCGAGGCGTTCGGCTTTGATATCCGCGGTGCGGGCGTGCTGCCCGTCCAGGTGATCTTCGACAATCAGGGGAAGCATTCCCTGGAAATCATTCCGGAGAAGACCCTGCTGATCGATGTGAACGGCAATCTCTGGCCGATTCTGGATCAGAGCATCGCCTATGACCGCATTTCCAAGAAGACGGAATATGGACGTGTTGCCCCGGAGGCCGGGAAGAAAGGTTTTCTTGGCGGCGCCGCCGGGGCGCTGATCGGCGCGGCGATCGGCATCGTCTCGGGTCACAACGTGGGCGACGCCGCGATGAAGGGCGCCGCCATCGGGGCGGCGGCCGGCGCAACGGTCGGCGGCGCCGAAGGACTGACCGACCGTGATGTGCAGCGCCAGATCCGGGAAGACCTGAACAAGCGCTCTCTCGACCGGCGCGCGGTGAAGGCGGGAGAAATCGCCCACGGCTTTGTCTTCTTCCCCGGCGAGGCCGGGAAGAGCAAGGAACTTCGCCTTCGTCTGAAGGAAACGGACACCGGCAGGGAAATTCCCCTTACGATGAAATTCTGAAGGTGACGCCGCAATGCGGCGGCCGGCGGTTTCGGCGCCTCCGGCCCGTATCGTGTTCCAGGAACCGATGAAGGAATGGGGTAGGCCCATGACAGCCGGGAAGACCACCTTGGAAGACATTTTTCGTGCGGCGCTGGCGGCCGCCGATCCCTATCGGGCCGTAGAGAGATACACGGAAGCCATCCGGAAAGAATACCGGGACGGCGGCTTCCGCCGTCTCGTCGTCGTCGGGCTCGGCAAGGCGGCCTTTGCGATGGCCCGGGCTCTGCACGACCGTCTGGGGGTGCGGATCGACCAGGGCATCGTCGTCACGAAATACGGCCACGCCGATCCGGCCGTCCACCTGGGAACGGTCGAGGTTTACGAAGGCGGGCATCCCCTGCCGGATGAAAACGGGTTCCGGGCCGCCCGGAAGGTGATCGATCTTCGCGGGACACTCGACGAGCGAACGCTCGCCGTCTGCCTGGTCTCGGGCGGGGGATCGGCCATCTTCGTCGCCCCCGGCGAGGGGATCCTCCTTGCCGAGAAGCAAAAACTCACGAACCTCCTGCTGCGCTGCGGCGCGCCGATCGAGGAACTCAACACGGTCCGCAAGCATATCTCGCGCGTCAAGGGCGGCCGTCTGGCCGAGATCCTCTTTCCGGCCCGCGTGATCTCGCTGATCCTTTCCGATGTCGTCGGAGACCCCCTGGACATCATCGCCTCCGGCGTCACGTCGCCGGACGGGTCCACCTATGCCGATGCGATGGCGATCCTGGAGAAATACCGTCTTCTTCCCGAAGCGCCGCCGTCGATTCTGGACTACCTGAAGCGCGGCGTCGCCGGTCTTGTTCCCGAGACCCCCAAGCCGGGGGATCGGGTCTTCGCCCGCGTGGACAATACGATTATCGGCAGCAACCGCCTGGCTCTCGATGCGGCCAGGGAAAGAGCCGCCGCAATGGGCTTCGCAGCGGAGATCATCGCCAGGGACGTCGTGGGCGAGGCCTCCGACTGCGGCCGGAAGCTGGCGGCGATTGCCAGGGAGGCGAAGGTTCGGGCGGCCCGGGAAGGGCGGAAGCTCTGCCTCATCTCGGGAGGCGAACCGACCGTCACGGTTCGCGGCAGCGGCCTGGGCGGGCGCAACACGGAACTGGCGCTGGCCTTCGCGATCGCGGCCGAAGGGATCGAGGGCGCCGGGCTTCTCTCCGCAGGAACGGACGGGACGGACGGGCCGACGGATGCAGCGGGGGCGGTCGCGGACGGCTCGACCGTCGCCCGCGGCAGGGCTCTGGGGCTTGAAGCGGCCGCATCTCTTGCCGACAACGATTCGTACCCGTTCTTCAGGGCGCTGGGGGATCTGGTCATCACGGGCCCCACCGGCACGAATGTCATCGACGTGCATCTCCTGGTCGTCCAGTGAACATGCGCCTCCCCATTCCTCCCAACGGCCCGCCGCTTCTATGAACGTCGCGCTCTCCAAATTCACCTCCCGCAGCGTTTTCTTTATCGTCGTCACCGAATTCGGCATGGCGCTCGCCTTCAATTTTGTCATGGCCTTCATGCCTTTCTATATCCTGAAGATCAGCCCCTACGGTCAGCAGGAGACAATCCTGTGGACGGGCGCGATCATGGGGACATCGGCGGTATTCGCGGCGATGACCTCCACGTTCTGGGGCGGCCTGACGGCGCGCTTCAGCCCCAAACTCCTCTTCCTGCGCGCCATCATCGGCCACGGTATCGTCTATCTGCTCATGGGGTTCACGGAAAATCTGTATCTGCTCCTGGTGCTCCGCGTCTTGCAGGGATGTCTCGGCGGCGTATCGACGATCGCATTGATCCTTATTTCGAATCTGTCGTCGCGGGAAAACCTTCCCAGGGACATGAGCCTTTTCCAGAATTCCATCACCGCGGGCCACCTCATCGGTCCCCCGGTGGGCGCCTATCTCGCCACCACGATCGGCTACCGGGCGCCGTTTGTCTTCGCCTTCAGCCTCATCGCCGTCGTCACCTGGTTCTGCTGGCGGAATGTCCCTGACGTGCCGCTCCAGAAGAAAACGAACCGGCCGGCGGGAACGAAGCGCGGCGGCATCCTTTCGGGTTGGGCGCTGTGCATGGCCGCCGTCTTCAATCTCACGTTTCTGCCCAGCATTCTTCCGCAGGTGCTCCGGGAATTCGATTGGGTCGGGAAAGAGGCCGTCAATATGGCGGGTTTCATCATGATGGCCTATTCGGTTGCGGCGATCGCCGGAAATTTTGTCATCAGCGCGCTCGCGGCCCGCACCGGTCTGCGCAAAGCCATTGCCCTGGCCTGCCTCGGCGGGGCCTTCTGCCAGGCGCTTCTGTACGTTGTCCCCGGTGTCTGGACCTTCACGCTGGTCCGTATGGCCCAGGTGTTTTTCATCGCCGCGATTCTTCCGATGACCATTTCGGTCTTCGCACGCAGCGCCGGCGGAGGCGAGATCGGTTTTCTGAATTCCGCGCGCTTCGCCGGAAACGCCATGGGGCCACTTCTGGCCACCTCCGTCCTCGCCTACTCCAACTTGCTGGTCCTGTACCTGGGCATCGCGGGGATGACCGTTGCGCTGTTTTTCAACTTCCTCCGCGTGGTGAAACCTTCCGATGCCCCGCCGGGAATTCCCCGGGTGCCGGAGGACTGAAAGGAAACTTTGAACTGCAGGCGCACGCCATCGCCCTTCAATCCTTCGGCAAGCTCAGGACAAGCTCCACGGTTTGTCATGCTGAGCCTGTCGAAGCATCGGGGGCCTTGCATCCGGGCATTTTTGAGCAGCCTCGGGGAAGCGGCAGAAAAACGCCGTCCCCCTCTGCGGGGACGGCGTCAACGGTGTTCAAGAACAGGTTTCGATCCTTATCGGGGCCGGCCGATCAGGCCGCACGTCCACTCGTGAAGAAGGCCGAAGACGTTGAGGGCGTACAACAGGATCCCCAGAACCACCAGCAGGGCAAGGACATACGGCCAGCGCTTTTTCTTCTCCGCGAAGGGATCCTGCAGCGAACGCTCCGCCCCTTCCGGCAGGGCGGCCACCTTCGTCAGCGATCCGCCGAAGGGAATGTTGATCCGGGCGCGGGCGTTGACCGCCCAGCCGTTGGCGTCCAGCAGCGGTCCGAGGTTCCGCTGCCGCAGTTTCAGCCAGGCAATGATCATCGAGGGGCCGGAAATCAGCAGGATCAGTCCTACCAGTGCCAGCGGCAGCTGCCACCAGTTGAGTTTCAGGAGGCCTGTTACGACAGCGGCGATCGCCGTACCGATGGCGCCGAGGGCGAGGCCGACAGCGGCGAAGATGCCGGCAAACTTCCCGACGTCGAATGGTGCGGCGGGCGGGGGGGGTGCGGCCTTGACGCCGACAGCCTTTTCCGCCGCCGCGGCGACGCCGGCGGCGGCCTTGTCGCTTGCCGTCTTGGCGCGGGCGGCGGCGAGCTTCTGGATCTGCTCGCCGATCATTTTGATCGTCTGCTTATAGGGGCTCCAGAAGGCCTGGCGGATGCTGATCGGATGTTCGATCACCCGCACGATCGTCGCGTCCCAATCCTGTCCCTTGCGGTCATAGAAGAGGCCGTTGCGGCCCGCCATGAGAAAATCGGAGTCCCCGCCGGTGAAGGCCGCGGCGATCGTCATCTTGTCCGTTCCACCCCGCCGCGTGCAGTCGCAGTAGGCCAGATACATCTTGCTGAGCGTGGCCAGCAGGGCGTGCCGGCTCGGATCGTCGACGCGGACGCACAGGTCGCAGCTCCTCCCGTCGAGGTAGAGCGTTCCGGCCTGGAAGACGGCTTTCGCCTTGCGGGTGTAGAAGTCGCTGAAAGACACGAAGTTGTTCAGCAGCGTGAAGAGATTGCGGTGGTACCGGACCAGCCTGTCCACCTGCATGCAGGAGTCGAATTCCGCTTCGAGAGCCCGGTCGCGGTCGACGAGGTCGGTGATGCGGGCCTGGGCGTCGCCGGCGAGAATCTCGCGGATCCTGGCGATCCCCAGCTTCTCCACAGCAGCGCCCGCCTTCTGCGAAAGCCGGTCTTCATAGGCGGCGAAACGATCGATGAGGGCAAACCATTCCGCTTCGCTCAGGGTTTCCCGGTCGCCGAGAAGCGGCCGCACGACCCGCGCGGCGACCACCCCCATGCGGGCGGCCCAGGCCGGGTTGAGGCCTTCCTTCAGCGGCAGGCTCCTGCCCGCCGCAACCTTCGCCAGCGGAAGGTCGACAGCCTCTCCGACGGCCAGCGAAAGGATCCTGCCGGCGAAGGCGAGGTATTCCGTCTCCGGCCGGTTCACCGCGGGCAGCGACCGGTCGTCAAAGGCAGCCAGCCGGCAGCGGGCAAAATAGTCCTCCACCTTGGCTTGGACGGCCCGCAGCGCCGCCGTTCCGGCATCCGTCTCTCCCGCCAGGGGGAAGACCACGGGATCTGCCAGGTCGCCGCCCCGATACCAGGCGTCATAGGCTTTCGCATCGGCGAAGAACCGGTCCAGCTTTTCCTGAGAGACTCCGGGCATGCCGCTGCGGTCCGTTTCCGAGCCCAGGCAGTCGAGGATCTCGCCGATGATCTTCTTCGTTTCGTCGTCCTCGGCGCAATCGACGGGTACGATGCCGTCTCCGTTGAACTTGTTTTGCGCCAGGAGCCGGGCTGCATCCGCCGTGTCGTCGACCGTGAGAAGAGCGGCATCCTTCTTGCCGAGGCTCGCGAGGATGTGGCGTGCGGATTTGAAGAGGCATTTCCCTTCGGGTGTGGCATCGTTGATCGCGGCGAGCTGCAGTTCCGGCGATTCCTTCGTCAGGTCATCCGGGTTCTTCAGGAGCGGAAGAATCCAGCGCACGGCGGAGAGGATCTCGGGGGCGCGGATACGGCCGTCGCTGTCGGCATCGAGAAGTTCGAGGGTCCTGCCGTCCATCTCCAGGCCGTTCGTCGGACAGGTCAGCGCCATCCAGAGTTTCTGGTCGAGACCGTCCAGGGCGGCCAGATCCGCGGCGGATTCCAGCCGGACCTGGTCGAAGCCGCCGGCGCGGAAGAATTTCCAGCGATGTCCGACACCATTTCCCCTGTCGTTCATGAGAAGCCCTCCCTTCATCCTCTGCCAATCGTTTTCAAAATCGTCGTTGACCGTTTCTCACCGCAGGTAGGGAAAGATGTTTTCCATGACCGTCCGGAAGTTTTCCTCGACGTTGTCCTTGCCCTCGACAATCCCCATATGGCCGGGCAACAGGATCTCCACGTCGAGGTGGGCAAGGCCGCGGATGCTCTCCTTGAGCAGGCTGGCATCGCCGCCGGGAAAATCGGTACGGCCCACATTCTTGTCGAAGATGACGTCGCCGCAGAAAAGCGCCTTGCGCTTCGGATCGTACAGGGCGATCGAGCCGGGGGAGTGGCCGGGGACGTGCAGGACCCGGAACGTTTCCCCGCCGAATTCCGCGTCGCCGGACTCCAGTGCGAGCTGCACGTCGACCTTGGGCGCTTGGAGTCCGAAGAGCTGGTAGAGATAACGGCCCTCGCCTTTCATGAAGGCCATCTCGTCCTTGTGGAGGGCGATCGAAACGGTGTCGTCCGAAAAAATCCGCGACCCTTCGAAGTGATCGGGATGGGAGTGGGTGTTGACGACGAAGCGGATATCCTCGCGACGGATGCCGTCCGCCTTCATGGACGCCAGCAGATCGGGGACGAAAGAGGCCAGGCCCGGATCGATCAGCGCCCCGACCCTGCCGCCGATATAAAAGCTGTTGCAGTTGTTTTCGGAATAGGATGTCCATTCGTAGGCATACAGGTCGTTGGCGAGTTTCATGGAGACTCCTTCATGATATGCAGATGGTCAAAATTACATGGGGCAGCCGCAAAATGCAATCGCAAAGAGGGCGGTGGGAAAAGACGGGGCTTTCCTGTATAGAAAATTCTGGAGGACGGAAACAGGAGGAGGCGATGGCAAAGATCCTGATCGTGTATGCATCCCAAACGGGCCATACGGAGCGCATGGCCGCCGCCGTAGCCAACGGCGTGCGGGCCGTCGAAGATGCAACGGCCGTCCTGAAGCGGGCGACCGACGCCGATTTGAACGATCTCCTCGCCGCCGACGGGATCGCCTTCGGGACGCCGGAGAACTTCGGCACCATGGCGGGCCTGTTGAAGGATTTCTTCGACCGGACGTACGCGGGCGCCGAGGGAAAGGTATTCCGGAAACCCTATGCCCTCTTCGTTTCCGCCGGCAACGACGGGACCGGAGCGGTCAAGGCCGTCGAGCGGATCGCCCTCGGTTACAAGTTCAGGAAGGTGCAGGAAGCGGTGATCTCGCGCGGCAACCTGACGGAGGAGGTCCTGGAGAAGTGCCGCGAACTGGGCGGTGTCCTCGCGGCCGGATGCGGGATGGGGATTTACTGACGAACGGCCCTGCGGCTGCCTTCTATGAAGGCCTGTGCGCGTCGGGCTGCAGGATCACCTTGAGGGCCGTCCCGCCGTCGGCGACGAGGCGGAAACCTTCCACCGCCCGCGAAAGCGGCAGGCGGTGCGAGATCATGTCCCTCACCGGCAGCCGTCCGGCGCGGATCAACTCCATCGCGGCCGCGTTGTCGAAGGGGCTGCTGCCGTAGGAGGGAAGAAGCGTCACGTCGTTCCGCCACAGATCGCAGACGGGGACGGGAACCTCCACGCCGGGCTCCGTCGTCGCGAACCACAGGACCCTGCCGCCGCGGTCCACGCATTGCATGGCCTCCGCAAAGGCCGCCGGTGCGCCGGCGCAGACCACGGCGAGGTCGACGCCATGCCCGCCGTTCATCTCCCGTACGCGCTCCGGAACGTTCTCGCGGGGATCGATCGCCGCGTCGGCGCCGAAGCGGACCGCCGCCTTCCGGCGGTCGGGGTGGATGTCGGTTGCAAGCACCCGTCCGGCGCCGGTCGCGCGTGCCAGGAGGATGTGCAGGATTCCCGAGAGGCCACTTCCCAGGACCAGGACGGACTGCGCCGGTCGGACATTCGCGGCGCGCTGGGCGCGCAGGACGCAGGCCAGCGGCTCGATAAAGACACCGTCCTCGCAGGTCATCCCGTCGGGAAGGACGAAGACGCCGCGGTCGACGTTCAGGGCCGGAACGCGGATGAACTCGGCGAAGCCGCCGGGATCGTAGTTGGTCGTGTGGAGGGTTTCGCAGGCCGTGTGATGGCCGGTGAGGCACCGGCGGCAGGTGTTGCAGGGGACGTGGTGGGCGACAAAGACGCGCTGGCCAATCCGGTAACCCGCAACGCCGGCGCCGACCTCGACGACATCTCCCGTCATCTCATGACCGAGAACGACCGGCGCCTTCCGGATCCGGTACCATTCCATGACGTCGCTGCCGCAGATACCGGAGGCCCTCATCCGCACCAGGATCTCCCCGGGACCGATCTGCGGAACCGGCCGCTCCTCGACCCGGACGTCCCGGTTGCTGTAATAGACGGCGACGCGCATGGGGGTCATTTCTTGCCGCGAGGCTTCCCCGATTTCTTGTTGACGACGAGCGATACGCCCCGCAGATCCTGGAACATCTCCCAGGCTTCGCGGGCGGTGAGGTCGTCGTGAATGATGGCGTGCAGCGCCCGCATCATCGCCACGGGGCGGGGGTGCTGCCAGACGTTCCGGCCGAGGTTGAGGCCGCAGGCCCCCCGCTGGATGCCGTCGTAGACGAACTCCAGAACCTCGAGCTCCGTCTCGCACTTGGGTCCGCCCGCCATGACGACGGGAACGGGACAGCCGTTGACGACCTTTTCGAAATCCTTGCACCAGTACGTCTTGACGACGCGGGCCCCCAGTTCGGCGGCGATGCGGGAGGCCAGCGCCAGGTAGCGGGCGTCGCGTTTTTCCAGCTCCTTGCCGACGGCGGTGACGGCCATGACGGGGATGCCGAACTCCTCGCATTCGTTGACGAGGTCGGCGAGGTTCGTCAGCGACTCCCGCTCGTATTCGCTTCCCACGAAGATCGACATGCCGACGGCCGTGGCGTTGAGGCGGAGGATTTCTTCGATGGAGGTGGTGAGCACCTCGTCGGAGAGGTCCGGGCCGATGATGCTCGTGCCGCCGGAGACGCGCAGGATGATGGGCTTGCTTCCCGCCGCCTTGACGCAGCTTCGCAGCACGCCGCGCGTCACGAAGAGCGCGTCGCAATAGGGCAGCAGCGGCTCGATGGTTTCGCCGGGTCTCTCCAGGCAGGATGTCGGTCCCTGGAAATAGCCGTGGTCGATGGGCAGAAAAAAGCAGCGGCCGTCGCGCTGGATGAGCTGCGACAGGCGGTTTTCCATTCCCCAGTCCATGTTCTGTTCCTCCTGACAATCAGATCGTTTTCGAGGTGCGATCCTAACACATTTGCCGGCGGGCCGGTAGGGGGGAAGCGATTCCTTCAGGGAAAGGAATTTCGGCGGATGTCGCGGAACCTCCGGCGTCAGATGCGGTTCCCCGCGCGCTTCCGCCTCTGCCTGTCGTCCTCTTCGATGTGGCAGCGCTTGTATTTCAGGCCGCTGCCGCACCAGCACAAATCGTTTCTGCCCAGAGGCGCGGGCTCGTCCTTCTGCCCGGTTCCGTTGAGGTAATCCCAGACCTTCCGCAGGAGCGGTTTCTTCTTTTCCGTGTCCGAATCCGCCCCGGTCGAGGCGGCCATGCGTGCGTTCATCCTTCTTCCTCCTGTTGCGCCGATACGATCTCGATGTCGAAAACGAGGGTCTTCCCGGCGAGTTGGTGGTTGAGATTCAGCCGGACGCCGGCATCGAGAATCTCTACAATGCGGGCGGGGTAGGGCATCGGCCTTCCCGCCTTGTCGAGGAGCTGCACATCGGTCCCCGGGACGAGCTGCATGTCGGCGGGGAAGATCTCCTTCGGGAGATCGACCACGTACTCCGCCAGATACGGACCGTACCCGTCCTCCGGAAGCACGGTCACCGTTTTCTTCTCTCCGGCGATCATGCCGAGGACGGCCCGATCGAAGCCCGGGATGATCTGGCCCGCTCCCACCGTGAATTCCAGCTGAGGACGGCCTTCCGACGAGTCGAAGACGCTTCCGTCCTCGAGTCGGCCCGTGTAGGATACGGCGACCTTGTCGCCGGCCCGGATCGTTCTCTCCATGGACTCCTCCAATCCTGTAAACGGCAAAAAAGAACCGCCGGGCTCTACAGGGCGCGGCGGTCGTCCTTGCGCCGCAAAGGGTCTGCCGTTCGGTTCGCGGCGGACCTGTTTGTTGCGGCCCGGCCGGCCATTCGGCGGGCGGTATAATACGGGGCGGCGGGGATGTCAACCGGGATATTCGGCGCCGCCAGGGCGGTTCCGGGTTTACCATCCCGAAGCGGCCAGGGGATCTTCTCCCATCCAGAAGAGGAGGTCGGCGACGTTCATCCGCAGTCTCACGAAAGGGGCGAAACGGATCGCCCAGCGGAGCTCCCTCTCCGTCGCGGGGAAGGCCATGTCCTGGGGCCGGACGGGCAGGTTCGCCTTCCGCAGCAGCGGCTCCAGCTCTCCGGCCCGGACGGTGAGGCGGGCAAGGTCGGCGCACAGCACGGGCCAGCTTTCGACGAACGAGGGGAGGCGGGACGACGCGGTTTCCCAGCGGGCCCATTTCTTCCGGTACTCGAGGGCGAATTCCTTCCGCGCCGATTCGATGCGCTCCCGCAGCGCCTCGATCCGGCTGCCACGTTCCTTCTCCGTGAGGACGTCCTCTTCGCCGCCGAAGAAGGGCGCTTCGGAAATGAGGGTGTCGAGGGCTGCCAGGGATTCCGAGACCGGAGCCGTTCTCCAGCGATCCTTTCCGGGGAGGCGGCGAGCCAGCAGGCTGTCGATCGTCCGGGCGCTGATCAGCGATCCCAGGGCGACCTGTTCTCCGTGGAAGTTCAGTTCGCGGCCCGAAGTAAGGCGCAGGAAATCCAGGCCGTGGCTGATGACATGTTCATAGCCGGACAGGGGCGTCGTCTCCCCGGAGACGGACATCGCGATCCCGGCCATGGCCAGGGCGGCGGCGGCGCATTCCGTCGTTTCCGCGGGGAGGGGCTCGACGGCGAATCCGGCCGCGTGGGCGCGGATGTCCGCGGCGAAGGGTTCCATCAGACGGAAGGCGAGTTCGTCGTAGTGCTCCATTACGCCGAGGCGGTATCCCAGAAACCAGTCCCCGTAAGCGACGAAACGGGCGAGGAGGTCCCCGTAACCTGCCCGGGACATGCCGCCGGGGGCATTCGCCAGAAACGGCTGGATCCAGCAGGCGGCCGTCACTTCGCGGGAGACCTGCGTCCTTTTTGCGCCAGAGAAGTCGAGGACGGCGAAGGCGGAGGTGAAGGCCGTGACGGTGAGCGCCGTCGGCACGCTGATAAAGGGGGTCTTCATGCCGTCCAGATGCAGGGCGTGCTTGACGAGATCCGTGAGGCTTCCGGACCCCAGGGCGACAACCGCCTGATCCCCGCGGCCGGCGAGGGTTCCGCGGACGCCGTCCAGCAGGTGCGCGGAGGCGTGGATCGCGGCGGCCGGGATTCCCAGGCGCTCGGAGAGATTGACTTCGTCGAAGGCGATGCCCGCGCCCGCAAGGACGGCGCGGAAGTCGGCGTCGATCTCGTGCCCCGGTTTGGCCGAGGATTTTTTCGGAGTCCCGTCGACAACGAGGCAGACGCGTTTCCCCGGCGCGCGCCGCCGCAGGAGATCCGCCAGCCAGGGGCCGAAGTCCGAAAGCGACGTTCCGTAATAGAGTTCGGGGAGAAAACGGGACTTTTCCGGGTTCTGCGGGAGTTTTTCCGTCTCCAGTGCGAGACGGAGGCTGAGAAATGAACCGGGCATAATTCCCCCCACCCTTTTTGCCGACCTTGTAACATATTGAAGATCTCCGGAGCAAGCTCCGGAGAATCTTCGATCCCAAGGAAGAGATCTTGAATATCATTCGCTCGCTTACCCCGCGGCAAGCCGCGGGGAATGCGCTCGCTGCCGGATTCGCGGGACGGTGACAAACGGCCGTGTACCGTCCCCGGTGGCGGCGCGCGGCAATTTGTGCTACGAAATCAGGCAGGAGGTCTGTCATGAAAAGGACGGCCTGGTCAGCGGGCGCAATCCTGGGAATCCTGCTCCTGCTGCTCTCCGCGGCTTGGGCGGAGACGGACGGGAAAAAGATTGCGATCCTCTTCACCCACGATCTGCATTCATATTTTCTGCCCCATCGTATTTCCGCGCCCGGTGGACAGCGGATTTACGAGGGCGGATACGCGAGACTCGCCGGCCTGATCCAGCGGGAACGTGCCGCCCGCAGCGGCCGCTCGATCCTTGTGGACGCGGGCGACTTCAGCATGGGGACGCTCTTTCACACTGCGTTCATGACGGAGGCATCGGAACTGGTGCTCATGGGCGAGATGGGCTATGACGCCGTCACTTTCGGAAACCACGATTTCGATTTTCACCCGGCCGGCCTTGCCGATACGCTGCAGGCCGCCCGGGCGAAGGGAAAACGGCCGAAGGCTGTCGTCATCGCGAATCTGGTCTTCGGAGCACAGGGTGTCGAGGACGCGACCCTGATGAAGGCATTTCTGGAGTATCCCATCAAGGGCCATACCGTCATTGACCGGAACGGCGTCCGCATCGGCCTCTTCGGGCTCATGGGCCGGGATGCGGCATCCGACGCACCCTTTTCGCGGCCCGTCACATTTTCCGATCCGGTGGAGGCGGCGCGGAAAACCGTCGACATCCTCCGCAACCGGGAGGGGGCGGAACTGGTCGTGTGCCTTTCCCACTCGGGAACGTCCGCGGACAAGAAGCGGTCCGAGGATGAAATTCTGGCGCGCGAGGTCCCCGGGATCGACGTCATCATCAGCGGCCACACGCACACGGTTCTCCCCAAGCCGATTCTTGCCGGGAAGACGATCATCGTCTCCGCCGGCTGTTACGGCGCCTACCTGGGCATCCTCGAGTTGGAGTGTCTGCGGTCGGGCGGCGTCGAACTGGTCTCCTACGGGCTTTCACAGGTCGACCCTTCCCTGCCGGAAAACCCTGCGATTACGGAGAAGATCGCCGGCTACAAGGAGATCGTCGACTCGCAATACCTGTCCGTCTTCCGTCTTTCCCATGACCGGGTCCTGGCGGAAAGCGCGTTCGACATGGAGGCCCTATGCGATGCCTACGGCCGGGGCGCCGAGATGGGGCTGGGGAATCTCATCGCCGACGCTTACCGGCATGCCGTCCGCCGTGCCGAGGGGAAGCGGTACCGGCCGATCCACGCGGTCGTCCAGCCGCTGGGCCATATCCGCGACACCCTGCTGCGGGGGAACATCACCGCCGCGGACGCCTTTCGCGTCCTGTCGCTGGGATTGGGCGCCGACGGCGTGCCCGGCTATCCGCTCGTTGCCGTTCATGTCAGCGGCGAGGAACTGCGGCGGATCCTGGAGGTCCAGACCACCGTCGCCCCGCGCAAGGAAGACGCCAACCTCCAGGTCGCGGGCGTCCGGTTCACCTATAACCCGCACCGGGTTTTCTTCGAGCGGATCACGGCAATGGAAGTGGAAGGCGCGGACGGCCGCTTCGTTCCCGTCGATCCGGCCGGGACCTACCGGGTCTGCATGAATCTCTTCATGGCGAACATGGTGGATTTTCTCCGGACGGCCTCCCGCGGTCTCGTGTCCGTCGTCCCGAAGGACGGCGGCGGCCGCCCGATCACGAATATCCGGGAAGCCCGGGTTGATGCGGATCCGGCGCGGCCGGGAATTCAGGAACTCAAGGAATGGATTGCCCTGGCCGAATATCTGCAGAGTTTTCCCGACCGGAACGGCAACGGGATCCCGGACGTGCCGGACCGCTATCGCGGCGCCGAGGGCCGCTACCGGGCGGTGCCGTCCTGGAATCCCGCGAGCCTGATCGGCGGCGGCGGACGGATCACCTACGGGCTGCTCGGGGCTGCGGCGGCTTTTCTGCTGCTTCTTATCGGCACCTGGGGAATCTGGCGGATGGTGCGGAGGATCCGCGCTGCGGGGAGGGAGGGCTGAGGCCCGGTCGGCAAAATAGAAAATGGCGCGGCGCCTTCAGCATTCGAAGATGCAGGCGACGATGCTGGTGCAGAGGGTGCGGACCTTCCGCAGCAGAACCATGTGCTCGGGATGGATCTGATAGCGCTTCAGGGCGTCCACGTTTTGAAAGGTCGACACGACGCCGAAGTCGTAGGAGCGCTCGGAACGGATGTCGCAGCCGAATTCGTAGGAGAGAATCTCCGAGATCCGCCCCGGCATCGCCGCCAGATCCTCCTTCAGCGACTGGATCTCCTCGGGCCGGACGTCTTGGCGGAATTTCATCAGCACCAGATGTTTGAGCATCGGATTCCTCAAGATCAGGTTCGGCAACGGGTACGGTCTGAGGCTTGCGGCCGGGAGCGCTTTCCGGACGCGGCTCGGGAGAATAAACGACTGCGCGAGAACTACCACGCTTTCCGGGAACGATCAAGACTCTTTTTCGCGCGAAGACCGCGTCAGGGGCATTGGAGAGAGGGAGGCGGGGCCGGAGGGCTGCGAACAACGGCGCGCCGTCAGGATTTCCCCGGCGGCGCGCCGCACCAAAATCAATCCTGAGGTTCTTTGGTATCCGCCGGCGAGGAGGGGCCGTTTTCACGCAGGAGATCGCCCAGGGAACCGAAACCGCCGCGTTTTCCGACATAGGGGCGGTACTCGTCCGGGCCTCCGCCTTGAGGCTCACCCGATTCTCTGCCGGAGAGCGCCAGGGTCAGACGGCGATGCTCGCGATCGACCGCCTCGATCTGCACCCGGATCTCGTCCCCGGTCTTCAGGACGTCGCTCGCGTGTTTGATCTTCTTCCCGGAACCCAGCTTCGAGACGTGAATCAGGCCGTCCACACCGGGGGCAACCGTGACGAAGGCGCCGAAGTTGGCGAGCCTCGCCACCTTACCGCCGACGACCGCACCGACCGGAAAAGCGCCTTCCACGCCCTGCCAGGGATCGGGGAGGGTGTCCTTGAGGCTCAGCGAGATCCGATTCTTTTCCCAGTCGAGCTTCTGGATGTGCGTTGAGATCTTCTGGCCGACGCTGAGCCGGTCTTCGACGGTCTCGATGCGCTCCCAGGCGATCTCGGAGATGGGCAGGAGGGCCTGCATGCCGCCGATGTCGACAAAGGCGCCGAACTTCTGGATCGAGACGATGGTTCCGTCGATGGGCATCCCTTCGCGCAGCGTGGCCTTGAGGACTTCGCGCTTCGCCTTCAATTCTTCTTCCAGAATCGGCCGCCGGGACAGGATGACGTTGCGTCCCCGTTCCTTGTATTCGAGGATGATGAAATTCAGCCGCTTGCCGACAAAATCCGCCGCATTGGCCACGCGGGTGATCGACATCTGCGAGAACGGGCAGAATCCCCGGGCAACGCCCGCGATCTTGACCTCGAAGCCGCCCTTGATTTCCTTTTCCACGATTCCTTCGACGGGGATGCCGCTCTTCCATGCGTCTTCAAGCAGCGCGCGGCCGGCATCGCCCTTGGACAGTTTCGTCGTGAACAGCTTCTCGTTCTGCCGCGAAGAGAGGAAATAGGCGCGGACCGTGTCCCCCTCCTTGACCTTCAAGGCGCCCGCTTCGTCGAGCATTTCCTTCCGGTCGAGGTGTCCCTCATGCTTCCCGCCGATGTCGAGAAAAATCCACTCCGGCGTGATCTTCACGATCACCGCCTCGACGCGCTGACCGGGCTTCATCCGGTCCATTTCCGGTTCGTTTTCAGCGAGGAGTTCCGCAAAGCTCTTGTCGTCCGTTTGTTCCTGATTTTCCATAGAGGTTTTTCCGTATTCCCTTCCAGGTATTTCCGATGGAGATGGTGGCTATAAATATCTTTTTGAGCCCTGTCAAGACAAATTAAGAGCCCGTTATTTCATGCTTCAGCCCTCTTTTTGCCCCGCCCTGCGGAACGCCTCGCCGCCGCCGTCCCGGCGACCTTCAGCCGGAGGGACATTTTTCGCCTTTTTCCCTTTGACAAGCGCCGCCTGTGCCTATAGAAAGGGGGCGATGAACCGCCGCCTTCTTGAATGCCTCATCGTCCCCGCCGTTCTGGCGATTCTCCTTCCGCTCGCGTGGATATCCGTCCCGCCGGCGGGAGCCGCGGAGGAACTGCCGGCGCTCCTCCACCCGGAACTGGGAAAGGTCAGGACGAAGATCAGCTGGGAGGGGACAGCGTATCCGTCCCGGCGGATCGATCAAACCGGCGGCGATTTCGCCTCGTTCCGGCAGGATGTCTCCCTGCTGGTTCCGATCCGCCAGAATTCCAGCGACGAGTGGACCGCCGCGGCGACGATCCGCCACGACGGCATCGAGACCGAGGCGACCCTTCCCGATACGGGCGAACGCTTTCCCGCCGATCTCTGGGATATGCGCTTCGGCGCCGGTTACCGCCATCGCCACGACGACGGACGGATCAGCGGCGGTTTTTTCTCCCTCGGTTCCGCCTCAGACAAGCCCTTTAACAGTTCCCGCGAGGACACGGTTCAGCTCACCGGGTTCCTGCGCCTGCCGAGCGGCGAGCGCAACGCCTGGCTCCTGCTGCTGAATTATTCCAACAACCGCGAGTTCCTGAACCACGTGCCGCTGCCGGGCGTCGCCTACTACTGGTCGCCCTCCGACAAGTTCCGCGGCGTCATCGGTTTCCCCTACCTGTGGCTTTCGTACAAACCCTGGAAGGACATCACCCTGGAGGCTTCGTATCTGCCGGTTCGGACGGTGCATGCCGAGGCCGCCTGGAAAGTGATCGACAAGTGCTCCCTCTTCGCCGCCTTTGACTGGTCGAGCCGGAGGTATCTGCGCGCCGGGCGGGCCGACTCCGAGCACGGCCTTTTCTACTACGAGAAGCGGGCCGGCGGAGGACTCCGCCTCGAGACGATCAAGGACGTCTTCCTGGAACTGGAGGGCGGATACGCCTTCGACCGGTTCTACTTCGAGGGCAAGGACTACTCGGACCGCGACCGGAACCGCCTGGACATCAGCGACGGGCCCTACATGGCGGCAAAGGTGAGCCTCCAATTCTGAGGCCGGCGTCTTACGCCCGCAGGACCTTGAAGATTTCCCGCAGATCGGGCAGTTCCCCCAGGGGATATACCTTCACGAAGACCGCCCTTCCCTTTTCATCGACGATCACGCAGGCCCGCTCGGAGAATCCGTTTTCCTCACGGAAGATCCCCAGCGAGTTCGCCACCTTCCCGTGCGGCCAGAAATCGCAGAGGAGCCGGGTCGACCTGATCTTCAGGGCCTTTGCCCAGGCGGCCTTTGATGGGACCGTATCCACGCTCACCCCGACGGCGACCGTTCCCAGCTTGACGAAGGCCTTGCGGTTCTTCTCCAGGGCCTTCATCTGGCGGGCGCAAACCGACGTCCAGGCCAGGGGGTGGAACGACAGCAGCACCTTCTTTCCCCGCTGCGCCGACAGCCTGAAATCCCCACCCCTGTGGTCCTTCAGGGTGAAGTCCCGCACTTTCCCCCCCGTTGCGATCGTTTTTCCTTTTGCCATGTACGGATCCTCCCTTCCTTTCATCGACTTTCTATCCTTTTACCATACCGCTGTTCCCGCCGGCAACTTCAAGAACCGTGCGGAGACCGGAATATCCCGGATGATCGCCCGGATGGAACAGGGGGGAGGCCATTCGCGGGGTTTGCGCGGGGTTTGCGGGGTTTGCTGTGCGGGGTTTGCTGTTGACACCGGTTCCGTTTGCCGTTACCCTGTCGCCTCTTATGGAGAATCCCGGCGTATGAGAATTCTGTCCCTGGCTCTGTTTTTTCTGACGTTCTTCCTGCTTTACGGCGGTTTGCACGTTTACTTCTTCCGCAAACTGAAGCGCGCCTTCCATCCGGAGGGGACCGGGAAGGTCCTGATTGTCTCGGCGCTCGTCCTGCTCTTCCTTTCCTCGCCGATCATCCGCGTAACGGAAAAGGTCGGCCTGGAAGCGGTGGCGAAGTTTTTCGCCTGGGTGGGCTACGACTGGATGGGATTTCTCTTCCTGTTCTTCTCGGCTTCCCTCCTGCTGGATGCGTGGGCGCTGCTCCTGTGGACTGCGGGGAGGATATGGAAGAGGAATTTCCCCGCGCTCCTGCCGCCGCCACGGTGGGCCTTTGCCGGCCCGCTCCTGATCGGGGGAGTCCTTTCCCTGTACGGTTTTTACGAGGCGGGGAATATCGTCGTGGAGAGGATCACCATCCGGTCCTCGAAGATCTCCGATCAGGTCGGGAGGGTCCGCATTGCCCAGATCTCGGACGTCCATATCGGCATTCTCATCGGGAAAGAGCGGATGCAGTCCCTGATCGAAAAGATCCGGAAGGAATCTCCCGACATCCTCGTCTCCACGGGCGATCTCGTGGACGGGCAGCTGGACGGCATGGCGGGCGCGGCGGAACCGTTCAAGGCGTTTCAGCCGCGATTCGGCAAGTTTGCGATCACGGGGAACCATGAGTTCTACGCCGGAATCGGACAGGCCGTCGATTTCACGAAATCTGCGGGATTTTCCGTCCTGCGGGGGGAGGGCATGACGATCGCAGGCGTGCTCAATGTCGTCGGCGTGGACGACGATACGGGGCGAAACTCCGACAGCTACCGGCCGGCCAATGAAAAGGAGCTTCTCGCGAAGCTGCCGCGCCGGTACTTCACGCTCCTGCTCAAACACAAGCCCTTCATCGACAAGGAGGCCGTCGAATTTTTCGACCTGCAGCTGTCCGGCCACACGCACAAGGGGCAGATTTTCCCCTTCAACCTGATCACGCGCGTCTTCTTCCCCCTGCATGCCGGCTACTTCCGGTTCCTCAACTCCTCTCATCTCTATGTGAGCCGCGGAACCGGAACCTGGGGCCCGCCGATGCGTCTCCTTTCCCCTCCGGAGGTGACGATCATCGACCTCTTGCCGGCGCAGCGGCCATAGGGACCGGAGACCCGGCCGCCGCGGCGGGTCGTCCGCGCGGCGAGGTGGAAGGACATGGGAATGGCCAGCGGCGCAGGAAAAAAACTCCTCTGGTTCCTAGTGGGAACGGCGGCCGTCGTCAGTCTCCCGGTGTTCCTCTTCGACCAGGGAAAACCGCACCGGACCTCCGCTCCGAAGCAGGTGGAGGTCCGGGAGTATCAGGGTCAGAAGCTCGGTTCCGTCGCCGATTTCCGCGAAAACTCGATCGGCGGAGTCCAGAAGATCGGCATTGACGGCTGGCGGCTCACGCTCGGCGGCCTTGTCGAGCGGCCGCAGACCTTCTCCTGCAACGAACTCCGGAAGAAGCCGCGTCTGAAAAAACTTGTGACGCTCCACTGCGTCGAGGGATGGAAGGTAACGGTCCTCTGGGAGGGGATCCCCCTCCGGGATCTGTTCCGCATCGCCGTCCCGAAGGCGGGCGCGGATACCGTCATCTTTTCCGCGGTGGACGGCTACGCGACTTCGATTCCGCTGAAGGACGTCGCGGCGCGGGACATGATCATCGCCGATCGCGTCAACGGAATCGACCTGCCGCCCGCCCAGGGCTATCCGTTCATCCTGGTCGCGGAGGAGAAGTGGGGATACAAGTGGATCCGCTGGCTCAGCCGGATCGAACTTTCCGCGGACCGGGATTTTCGCGGCACCTGGGAGAAAATGGGTTACAGCCAGGCGGGTGAACGCAAGGGGCCGCTCTTCGATCGGCCGGGCGTGGAAGGAGGAAAATGAAAGGTCTGTTTGGTGCGGCTCTTTTCCTGGCGCTTTTCGGAACGGCGGCGGCGTCATCGGCGGCGGACTGGCGCCTGATCATCGAGAAGAAGGATTATGCCGTCTACGCCGATGCCGAAAGCACGCGGACCATCTCGCAGACAGCGGTGCGCGTCTGGTGCAAAACAACCGCCCGGACCGACCGCTACAGGGCTTTCATGGTCGGTGCCCGCAAGGAGGCGGGCCTTCCCGACGCGGGGTACGATCGCTACGGCTACACGCTCTCGACGGAGGAGATCAACTGCATGAATACGACGTACCGGAACATCTCCTCCGCGGACTACGACCTGTCGGACAAGCGGCTTGACGCCGCCTTTCCCGTCATGCCCTGGCGCCACATCACCCAGGACAGCACGTACTACTTTCTGACCCGGGACGTCTGCGGCGCCATTGGAGAAATGGGCTACTGGAACTTCGCGGAACACTGAATTTTCAAGGCTTCTGCGGACTCGAAGGGAAAGAGGGATCGATGTCCGGCCTTCCTCGAACAAGATGAAGGCCCGCAGTCATCAGTGCGGCGACTGCTTCCCTTTCCGGACAGCTGCTTTTTGCTTCAGCCCCGGAAGCATGGTCTTCTCCAGCGACAGGCGCTGGTTTTCGAACTCGGTCGTGTCTTCCGTGCGGGGGAAAGCGATCGTTGCGCCGAAACGGATGTGCACGTTCGCGAACGGTTTGGGGATGAAGAAATAGTCCCAGCTGTTGAAATACCACGCCCTGTCGGCGGAGGTATAGAACGGGACAATGACCGCGTCGGCGGCATGGGCCAGCTGGATCGCCCCGGCCTTCACCTGTCCCGCCGGTCCCCGCGGCCCGTCGAGGATGTGGCCGGCCAGCCCGTATCGCTTCAGACGATCGACCATCTTTTTCAGGGCTTCCCTGCCGCCCGTCGAAGACGATCCGCGCACCGCGTGCCAGCCGCTTCTCTCGGCCACGCCGGCGATGAGTTCCCCGTCCTGACTCCTGCTGATCATCAGTGACGGCTTGAAGTCCCGGTAATTCTGGAAGTGCCGTATCGCCGGGAAAAATTGCTGGTGCCAGGCGCACAGGAGAACCCGTCCGCCGCTGTTCAAATGGTCCATCCAGCCATTTTCATTGTCGATCCGGATCCTGAAGGTGGCGCTGTAGAGGCGAACAAAGCGGTACAGAAACGCATGAAATGCCTTCGTCCGCAGGATCCCGCTCCATGAAAATCCCATCTGCACATTCTCCGGGCCTTTTCCCGGTCTTGCCGCGGAAGGGGTCGTCGCCGCCCGCGCCGTCCGAATAGCGGGTCAGTTTCCGGGGCGATTTTCGCGGGACAGGGCTGCGACATCGAGCGGGAACCGGTATCCGGCCTTCTCGTAGATGTCCCGTATCCGGAGGATATCGTCCATCTTGCTCTCGCCGGGAACGACCTCGTCCAGCCAGCGGGCCCGCTTGCTCTCGTTGTCCATGTACCAGCAGACGATGGAAACCCGGGCGGCTTTGGCAATATGCCAGAAGCCGGTCTTGATGGTCGTCACTTTCTTCCGGGTGCCTTCCGGCACGATGGCGAGGAGAAACTCGTTTCTCGAGTCGAAGACTTTGACCATCTGCTCCACAATCCCTTGGGGAGATCCGCGATGGACCGGGATCCCGCCGAGCATTTTCAGGACCAGGGACATGGGCCAGAAGAACCATTCCTTCTTGATCATGATATGGCCGGTTCGCTTGATGATCCGGAACCCCGTGAAGGCCCTGACGGTATCCATGTTCGACGTGTGGGGAAAACCGATGATCACGTGCTTGCCCGAAAAATAGGGCGGGAGCGGCTCGAAACGCCATCCCATGAGAAAATAGAGAAACCGCCCCGCAAGGCACATCATCTGTCTCATCCGCTGTCCTTTCGATGGAAAACGCCCGGCCGCAAAGGCCGGGCGCGAGCGCCGTCGTTTCGGAAATGGGCCGTCCCGGACCGGGCGCACTGCGCTCCCCGGTCCCACAGGAGGGGCTATATCACATTCGGCCGGATAAAGAAGAGAATCTTTGGAGGGTTGGAGACGATGGGCGGCGTTCCCCTTCGCGGGATTACATCTTGACGAAGTGAATGGTGTCCTCGCCGGGCGTGGCTTTCCAGATTTTTCCGCTGGTCGGCTCGATCAATACGACGCCGCAATCCCTCGTGATGGCGAAATTCACCGCATGGCTTGCTTCAAGGCCCCGCAGGATGACGATGCCTTTCTTATAGAGATTGAACCGGGTTCCCCATGCCTCGCCGAAAGCGATCGTAGCGTTGCCGCCGTTTTCCTTCCACAGCATCTTGACATGGGCGTGCAGCTGCAGGGCAAAATCCGCGCACATGAAGAGATCCTGCTCCGGGACGATTTCGTACACCCTGGACCTGTAGACCATGTCCCGAAGTTCCGTCAGGGTGGGAAGGTAGTATTTTCCGTAGGGGATGGCGATGTTGGTCGAGCCGGGCAGGGAATCGTTCAATTCCGGCCAGATCATGCGGATGACGATGACCAGTTCCTGCCGCGTCGCCACTTCGAAAGAGGGTTCGTTCTTTACGACGCGGTCATTCAGAAAGGAGCACCCCAGGAGAGAAGCGCAAAGCGCCGCCGTCAGAAGATGGAGAAGGCATCTGGGGAAATGGCGTTTCATAGTCCGACAAGGGCCTTTGTATTTCATGGGAGTGTTTCGTTGTTCGTCCCATATACGGCCTTGCTGATGTTATCGGCAGGTTCAGGAAAATTCTTTAAGGAAAGAAGCCGCTCCGGGCGCTGCCCCGGGAGGTGATTTTTCCCGAAGATAAACAGAGGGGTATGGCGGCAGGAGCGCCGTCACAGCAGCAGGCGGTTGTCCTTGGAACGCGTCTCGCCGACGCTCGATACGTAGATGGCCGGGCGGCCGAGGACGGGGCAGCGGGCCTCGCAGATGCCGCAGCCGATGCACAGCGAAAGGTCCACGTGGGGCTGGCGGACGAGGATTTCCCTGCCGTCGCGGTTCTTCACCCTGGCATCCTCCAGCCAGATGGCCTTCTTCGACGTCGGGCAGACCTCCTCGCAGACGAGGCAGGGCGTAGCCGAGGCAAAGGGCAGGCAGCGGCCCTTGTCGATCATGGCCGTACCGATTCGGATCTCCATCTTTTCCTCGAGGGGGAGGTTGCGGATGGCGCCCGTGGGGCAGACCTGGCCGCACAGGGTGCAGCGGTGCTCGCAGTAGCCGATCCGGGGGACCAGCACCGGCGACCAGATCCCTTCCAGCCCCGCCTGCAGAAACGTCGGCTGCAAGCCTCCCGTGATGCAGACCTTCATGCACTCCCCGCACTTGACGCAGCGCCGCAGGAATTCAGGCTCCGGCGTCGCACCGGGCGGGCGGATCAGGGCTGGATCGGCGGCGCCGGCGCGGGACAGCGGCGTCACCCTCAGGAGGGGAACGGCCAGCAGGCCGGCGGAAAAGGACGTAACGAGACGCCGCCGTCCGAGGTCGAAGCGGCCGGGAATCCTGCCGGGAGAAAGTCCGAAGCGGACGGCGTCGTTCGGACAGGCGTCCTGGCAGTTGCCGCAGAGGTGGCACTCCTCGATCCGCCAGAGTTCTTTTGAACCGGGCAGCGCGCCGCCGTGGCAGCCGGCCTCGCAGGCGCCGCACTCGTTGCATCCTTCGCTCACGGAGCGCCGGACAATCGCACGCCGGCCGATCAGTCCGAGAAGCGCCCCGAGGGGGCACAGGTACCTGCACCAGAAGCGCCGCTCGACGAGGTTCAGGGCCAGGATCAGAAAGAAAAGAACGCCGACGAGGACCGCCCCGAGGTAGAGCCCCTCCTGAAAAGGCAGGAGCGTCTTCTTGAGCAGGCTGTAGCCCGCTTCGGAAATCCCGCCCAGGATGGGAATCTTTGCCTCATACGCGGCGTTGAAGACGCTCGCCGTCGCGGAAGAGAACATCGGATAGACGGAGATCGCCAGAGAACGGATGAGGAGAGAAAGCGGATCGAAGATCCCGGCGGCCTGAAGCGTGAAGAGCGACGACGCGAGAAGGGCGATCAGCAGATAGTACTTGATCCGGAAGAGTCCCTGCGGCAGCGCCTTTTGCCGGGCTTTGGTCTTCAGCAGTCCCGCGAGATCGTGGAATGCGCCAAGCGGGCATACCCAGCCGCAGAAGACCCGTCCCAGCACGGCCGTGGCGACCACGACGGTCAGGGCCAGCCACAGGGCCGGCGGAAGAGCCCGGTTCGCGAAAAGCGTCGTCAGGAAGAGCAGGGGATCGGCGTCAAGGAAGACCTTCACGGGATAACCCAGCTCGTTGGCGCCTTTCGATTCGGTCTGGAGGAAGAGCCAGAGGAACAGGAGCACGAAGAGGGCCTGGGATGCGCGGCGGAGGTTTTTCACCATGGGCAATTCTTCCGGAGCCATTACGCCTGGATCTTCTTCAACCGCACCTTGGCGAGGTCCATCGTTCCCAGGCCGGCCTCGTGGCCGAGCCGGATGAAGCCGATGTCTCCCCCCTTGATTCCGAACAGCGTCGCACCGTAGGCGTCGACGGCGACCTGGTCGGCGCCGGCGATCACCGTGTCCAGCCTCTTGACATCGGCCAGATCGCCGCCCTGCGGCCCGTTGTCCGTCAGGATCCTCACAGCGTCGAGGACGACGAGCGACGGCTTGAGAAAGAGGGAGACGTCCACGAGACTCTCATGGATGCGCTGATGGATCCGTCCCCGCCAGCCGCCCATGACGCCCATCCAGTTCTTCATGCCCAGGGTCAGCGTGGAGGTGCCGTGCGTCTTGGCGATCGGCACGTTGATGATCCGGTCTGCCTCGATCACCTCCGTGTACATCGGCCAGGACTTGATCGTTCCGCCGCCGATCTTCATATCGCGGAATTTGCGGGAATCGGGGTAGACGACCTCCGCGCCGGCGGCCGTGGCGGCATCGAGGATTCCGCTCTGTTTGTAGCAGCGCCGCGCATCGTTGACGGGATAGTCGAGGACCTTGACTTTCTTCGCGCCGGCCTCCAGGGAAAGCCTCACGAGGGCGGCGACGACTTCGGGGTTGGTGGTGGCGGCGAATTCGGGCGTCCGGTCCCAGCCGATGTTCGGCTTGACGACGACGATGTCTCCCCGCGACACGAACTTCCGCATGCCGCCGAGAGCGTCGATCGCTGCCCGTGTGACGGCCCCGGGCGACTTCCCGGAGGCGACGGCGAGGTCGGGCGCTTCGGCGGCCCCGAGGTCCCGCAGAAAGGGGTCCATGCCGGCCGGAAGAGAAAGCGCGGCGCCCGCCGCGAGGGATGCTTTGAGGAAGGTGCGACGATCCATAAAATCTCCGGGATGATGTTCAGCGGTCGGCACGGACGGCGAACGCCGCCCTTTGACTCGCCGGCAAAATTATTCTATCGTCCGGCCAATCTTCGTGCAAGGGTTCTTTTCCGGCGGACCTTCTCATTGATGCCTGCACTGTTCCGTGATATGAAGTTGCGGACTCGGCCTCGGGGTTGAGCAAAAATCCTGGTCTTCCGGCTGCCATCATCCGGGCTGGGAACGTGGCCATGCGACGGGAGGAGTGGATCCGTTCATGAGGAAGTCGTTCCTGAATCTGGAAAAAGCCAACCGCAGCAGTATCCAATACCGGTTGATGCTCGTCGAGTTTCTGGTCGTCGTGCTGCCGCTGTTTGCGCTGGCGTACGTCCTCCACGACCAGCGCGTCACCTTCCAATCCTCTCATCTCTGGATCGTCGCGCTCATCCTGGTGCTCGTCCTTTGCGGCATGCTCATCCTCCGGCAGATCATCAACCGCATCCTTTCGGTTGTCGTCATGGTCCGTCCGACGGAAACGGGGGTCGTCCAGGCGACGCTGCGCGACGACCTGTCCGAAATCCGCGAACTCGAGCAGGCGTTCGGCAGCCTCGTCGGCAGGCTGGAGAAAACGACCACCGAATTGAACCGAAGATCCTCGGAATTTCTGGCCCTCAAGGAGCTGGTCGATGTGGCGAAAACGAGCCTTGATCTTCACAACCTTCAGGAACTGACGCTTGACAAGGTGATGTCCGTTACGGGCGCGCGGATCGCATCGTTCCTGACGGTGAACCCCTCCAAGAATCAGTTCCGGATCGCCGCGGCGCGGGGCATCGCCGCAAGCCCCCAGGAAGATATCGACCTCCCCCTGGAGAACTCGCCGATACGCCTGGCCGTATCGGAAAGGAGGGCCGTGCTCGTCGAGGATATCGAGGCGGACCCGCGCATCGGACGGCCCAACAATCCGCGCTACGGTTCTCCGTCCTTCATCTGCATGCCGATCCTTGCCGGGAACGAGGTGTCGGCCGTGATCAACCTGGCTGGCAAGCCGGCCGGGGAGGTCTTCAACGAAGACGACGAAAAGATCACCTCCATCATGCTCCGGGAGATCAAGTTCGCCTTCGAGAATGCCCGCCTTCATTTCAAGATAAAGGAACAGCTGGCGCAGATCGAAGAGAAGAACACGGCCCTGCGGAAGGAAATCGAAGAACGCGAAAAAGCGGTCTCGCGCCTGCGCGAGTGTGAGGACCAGTTGAAGGACATGGTCGTGGAGCGGACATCCAGGCTCGCCACAACGAGCCGGCAGCTCCAGCAGGAGGTTCGGGTCCGGCAGGAAGCCGAATCCGCCCTCTGGATGGGCGAAGAACGGCTGCGCACGATCATCGATTCCGCCAAGGACTGGATCTTCATCAAGGACGGGCAGGGGCGCTACGAGTCCGTCAATGCCGCGATGCTCCGGGATCTGGGACTGGACTCGGCCGGAGTCTCCGGGCGAACGGCCGTCGACGTTTTCGGGCCCGAACAGGGACGGGAGATGCACGACAGAGACAAGAGCGTCTTCGGCGGCGTTTCGGTGGAGTATGAGACGGACCTGAACCTTCGCGGCACGAAGGCGTTCTTCAACATCATCAAGGTGCCGATCCGCGATGCCGGCGGACGGATCGTCTCCCTGTGCGGCATTGCCAGGAACATCACGGAGCGGAAGAAATTGGAGGCCCGGTATGTCGACGCCCAGAAGATGGAGGCCATCGGGACCCTCGCGGGAGGCCTCGCCCACGATTTCAACAACCTTCTCATGGGCATCCAGGGGTACACGTCCCTGATCATGATGAATCTCGACAAGGATTCGCCGCACATCGAAAAACTGAAGGCGGTCGAGCAGATGATCGTCAGCGGCACGAACCTTACCCGCCGGCTCCTCGGCGTCGCCAAGGGGGGAGATCACGTCGTCCGGCCGATCGACGTGAATACCCTCGTGGCAGAAACAGCCGCGCTTTTCGGGCGGACGAAAAAAGAGATCCGTATCTCCAGCCGCCTTTCCCCCGGGCTCCCGGCCGTCGACGCCGACAGCGGAGAGTTCGAGCAGATTCTCCTCAACCTTTTCGTCAACGCCTGGCAGGCCATGCCGGGAGGCGGGGAGCTGTCCCTGGAAACGGCTGAAGAAATGCTTGGCGAACAGGAGACGGCGCCTCATTTCCTGAAACCGGGCGCCTATGTGAGGATCACCGTCAGGGACGCCGGAACCGGAATGGACGAGGAGACGCTGGCCCGGATCTTTGAGCCTTTCTTCACCACCAAGGAGCGGGGGATCGGCACGGGACTGGGCTTGACGACCGTTTATGGAATCGTGCAGGGCCACGGCGGATTTCTCCGGGTTGCCAGCCAAAAGGGATCCGGCACGACCTTTCACGTCTACCTGCCGGCATCGGGCAAACCCGTCCGCGAAGTTCGCGCGGCGGGAGAGGGGATCTTCAGGGGCAGCGGGACCATTCTCCTCGTTGACGACGAGGATGTCATCCTCAGCGTGACCCGGGATATGCTGGAGTCACTCGGCTACAGGGTGATCACGGCCGCCTCCGGCAGGGAGGCGTTGGACATCCATCGCCGGAACACGGGCGGGATCGATCTGGTCATCCTGGATGTCGTGATGCCCGGAATGGGTGGAGGGGAGACGATGAGCCGCCTCAAGTCCATCGATCCGCAGATCAGGATTCTTTTCTCGAGCGGCTACGGCAACGAAGGTTTCCTACAGGAAGAAATGGGCGACGGGACAGCCGAATTCATCCAGAAGCCCTTCCGCCTCGACGATCTGTCACGGCGGGTTCGGGGGATTCTGGACGGAAGTCCGAGGACTGCAGGCTTTTCGTGATGCCGTTGCGGCGCAGGTGCAGGCGGTAGTGGCCGGGATCGCTGTCCAGGATGAACTGCAGGCGGCGGACGTTCTGCTCGACCGCTTCACGGTACAGGTCCCGATCGATGTTCCAGCGGGCGCGGAAGTGGTGGATCATGTAGCTGTCGACGCCTTCCAGATCGGCGGCGTAGCGGCGCCGGATAAACTGATAGAAGGGGACCGTCTTTTTCAACAGGTCGAGCTCGCTCAGGTAATCCGGGATCCCGGCCTCGACGAATTCGTAGTAGAGGAACAGAAGCTTTTCCAGGTAAAGCCGATCGGCCATCTGCCCCAGCAGATCGGCCGTTCCCAGCATCTTGCCCAGCAACTCGAGTTCCCGGGAAGGGAATTTCATCTCGGGAATCTTCATGACAAATCCCGTGCAATGGAGGATGTGGTCGAAGGCGGGCAGTTCCTTTTCAAAGAGAGGGTCTCCTGCGTAATATCGTTTCATGAAGGCAATGCTGCGATCGATGTGCGCCACGGTGTATTTCGCGCCTGTTCCCGATCGGTCGTCCGTCATCTGGATGTAGCCGGTGTCGTGCATGAGCGCGCTGATGACGCCCAGCGCGGCTTGCTTGTCCGTGAAGCGTATGCCGGCGACGGCCGCCCCGTGAAGCAGGCGCGCCATTGCCAGGAAGACATCGAGGGTATGGCGAAAATCGTGGTAGCGGGTGTTGCAGGCCTGATAACCCGGGTAGCGGCCGGCAAAGAGTTGTTCCATGTCGGAGAAAACGCGTCTAAGATAAGGGAAGTTAAAGGAAGGCCAGGTCATGGAAAGTGTTTGTACGGCTTCCGACAGCACCGCCTTGTGGTCGGTCATGTCGACGAGGCCGTTGAGTTGAAGGCTTGTTTTTTCCATGCCTGGACGACCGTCGATGTCTGGTCTTGTGCAAATCGCCGCACGCGCGCGATCCTGTTCACAATCGCAATGTTTCCCCGGGGAACGGCGTGCAGAGTGAAAAGTGAAGGAATAGTTTCGCAGAGCTTATCGGAGGACAGCGGAAAGGTCAAGCTCTATGTGCCGGGAAGAGATAAAAAGAAGCCTTCTCCGGGGCCGGCTTCTTCGATTCCGGATCGGGGGACGGGCCCCGCACCGTTCCTGCGGATCTGAGAGGAGTGGAAGGATAGAATGTCCGAGCCGGAAGATCTGAAGGAAGAGGTCGTCAAAGACGACCGGCAAAGAATCCGGGAGTTGAGGCATCTCCGCGGAGAAAAGCTGGAGGGGGAATACGTCTCCTATTTCTCCAACGGCCAGGTGATGGTCCGGCTTTCTTTCCGGCAGGGGCGCAAAGAGGGGCCGGCCGTGTCCTATTACAGGGAAGGGGGCGTACGCGAGCGCGGAACCTTCCGCAACGGGAAGCTCGACGGGGAATATGCCAATTTTTATGAGGACGGCGGGCCGCGCGAAGTGGAAATGCGCCGCGACGGGAAACTCCATGGCCGGTACCTGTTCCATTTTCGGAACGGTCGGATCCGCGACGAAGAGCACTTCAAGGAAGGAAAATTCGACGGTCCCTACAGTTCCTATTACAAGAACGGCCGGCTCAAGGAAAAGGGCCATTTCCTGAACAACCGGAGGGATGGAGAGTACGCGGCCTACTACAGGAGCGGGAGTCTTCGGGAACGCGCCACCTACCGCAACGGGCGTCTCGTGGGCGCCTTCGAGTTTTTTCCGGACAAGGGCCCCGCATCTGGCGGAGGCGGGCCGGATGGTTTTTCGGACGGCGACGAGGCGGAAGACATGGGACGAACCGCCGACAATCTCCTGAAGGATCTCGAAAAATTCGGCAAGTCCTGACGGGTGGACGGCCTCAACCCCGCTGCCGGTTTGCTTCGCCTCGCAGCGGCAAAGAAGAGGCCGTTGCGATGAGCGCACGACGCGGCCATCCTTGTTCAAGACAACAGATCGCTTCGTTCCGTCCGCAATGCCTGACGCGAGGGCTTCTTCGCAAGAAAGAATTTTTCTGAAGGGTTTTTCAGATCAATCCGGCGAGGTTCTCCTTCAGCCGGTTCATGAGATCGTGGCGTGTCAGGTCGTGGTGAATGGGCGTGACGGTGATCATGCGGTTTGCCAGGGCCGCCTCGTCGGAATCGGGATCGACGCCGTCTTTCGGCGCGGCTTCCCCCGTCAGCCAGTAGTAAATCCTTTCACGAGGGTCCACGCGTTTTTCGAAACTCTCCCAGTGCGGTGTTCCACTCTGCCTCGCAATCCGGACACCCTGGATCTCGCCTTCCGGGATCGCGGGTACGTTGATGTTGAGGGCCACGCCCGGCGGCAGCGGTGACTGCAGGATAAAAGAGGCCATCCGCCGGGCGAACTTCGCGGCGAAGGTAAAATCCGCCTCGCGGTGCGTATCCAGCGAAACGGCCATCGCCGGCACGCCGAGGATCGCCCCTTCCGTCGCAGCGGAAACGGTTCCGGAATACAGGACGTTGATTCCCACGTTTGCGCCGAGATTGATTCCCGATACGACCAGATCCACCGGGCCGCACGCCAGTTCGCGGACGCCGATCTTGACGCAGTCCGCGGGTGTGCCGGCCACCGCGTAACCGAGCAGCTTTCCGTTCTTGCGGGCCTTTCTCACCATCAGGGGACGGAAGAGCGTGATGGCGTGCCCGACGGCGCTTTGCTCCACTTCCGGCGCTACGACGATGCACTCCGCATCCCGGCTCAGTTCCTCGCAGAGGGCGGCCAGTCCCTTTGCATAGATTCCATCGTCGTTGGTCAGCAAATATCGCACAACATCACCTTGCCTTGAGCCACCGATCCGTGCAGCGTCACCGGATCTGAACGATCTGTCCTTCCCGGACCTGGAGCAGGTAGAGTTCCTTGTCCGCGTCCCGCGAGGGGGAAAAGGAGGTCTTGCCGGTCACGCCTGGATATCCGGTTACACCGGCGAGGCGCTCGCGGAACTGATCACGCGTTTCCGCCTGTCCGTTCTCGACGATCGAAACGGCGATGGCCGCGGCGTCGTACCAGATTGCCTCCATGCCGTCAGGTTCTCTTCCGAAGGCGGAATAGAAGGAATCGGTAAAATCGTTGAGTTCGGGGTTGTATCCGCCCGCGAAATAGTCGTCTACGAACACCGCTCCTTCCAGATGCTCGGCGCCGCCCTTCAGGAGATCGGGGGAATTCCAGCCGTTCGTGCCCAGCAGTTGAACGCCCTTGACGTCGTGAAAAGCCATCTGCGGGGCGATCATCTGCACACGCTCGTAGCTGTCCGGGATGAAGAGGGCGTCGAAATCCACGGGCCGAGCGGTCGGAAGCGGTTCCTTGCGCTGATCCTTGCCGAAACCGATGCTGTGCGGAACGGGCCGCCCCGTGAGAAAACGGATCTCGCCGCCGAAATCTGTCTTCGCCCTGTCGTAGGCCTTCACCTTGCGGATCTGTCCCCCGAGCCGCAGGACCTCAGCGCGAAACAACCGCACCATCTCCTGCCCGTAGGCGTCTTGCGGATACAGGATGGCGAAACGACTGAGGCCGAGCTTCTGCACGGCGTATCCCGCCAGCGCCCGCACCTGCATGCGCGCCGTCAGGAAGTTGCGGAAGACGAAGGGACCGATTTCAGATATTCCTTCCTTCGACGTCATGGCAAGAATCGGCACCTGGAGGCGCTGGGCCTCCGCTGCGGCCGTCTGGGCCTCGACGACGCCCAGCGGGCCGACCAGGCAGATCACGCCGTCCTTCTCGACAAGCCGGTCGACAGCCCGGAGGCTGGCGTCGGGATCGCTCTCGGAGTCCTCGATGACCAGCTTCGCCCTTGTCCGCTTCCGGGGATCGAAGAGACCGGCGGCAAGGACGACGGCGTCGAGTGCTCTCTTTCCATAGGCTGCGTATCGCCCCGACATGGGCAGGATGAACCCGATGGCATCGCGGTCCACCGAATCCGCCGCAGCGGGCGTCTCAGCAAGTCCACTGTTCCGGTAGGCGTCGGGAGAGGAAGCCAGGATTCGCTTGTCCGCCCCCTGCAGAGGGCCCGCCGCAGCCAGGACCGTCAGGAGAAGGGCGGCGGCGGCGATAAGAGATGCCGATGTCCGTATCGTTTTTTTCATGTGCAGCAACCGATGCCATCGCAAAGGATTGGAACCCTATAGCATACGGGTCAGGTTATGTGAAGCCACCCGCCTTCCCCAAAAAACAAGAGGGCCCGGTTTGCGTTCCGGGCCCTCTGATCGTGCGATGGAGGCAGGTTACTTTACGTCCTCGAAGTCGGCATCGACGACATCTTCATCCTTCTTGCCGGCGGATGCCTGCGCACCGGCTCCGGCCCCTGGACCTGCGCCAGCGCCCGGTTGCGGCCCCGCCTGGCCCTGGCCTGCCGTCTTGGCGTACATCGCCTCCGCCAGCTTGTGCGAGGCGGTCGTCAGTTCTTCCTGGGCCGCGCGGAGGGCGTCAATGTCTTCACCTTCCATGGCCTTCCTGAGCTTCTGGGCAGCCTCCTCGATCTTCGTCTTCTCGCAGGAGTCGATCTTGTCGCCGAACTCCTTGACGTTCTTCTCCACGCTGTACGCCAGGGCGTCCGC
This sequence comes from Syntrophaceae bacterium UBA6109, assembly GCA_002428445.1. The sequence continues at coordinate 87,109 of DIWJ01000026.1, read as the reverse complement.
CTGATTGCGGGCCTCGATGAGTTCCTTCTTCTTCTTGTCGTCTTCCGCATGGAGCTCCGCTTCCTTCACGAGTTTCTGGATCTCCTGATCGGAGAGTCCGCTGGAAGCGGTGATCTTGATGCTCTGCTCCTTGCCGGTTCCCAGGTCCTTGGCGGAAACGTGGACGATGCCGTTTGCGTCGATGTCGAAGGTCACCTCAACCTGCGGAACGCCGCGGGGCGCCGGCGGAATGCCGACCAGTTCGAAGCGGCCCAGCGTCCTGTTGTCGCCCGCCATCGGACGCTCGCCCTGCAGGACGTGGATGCTCACCGCCGGCTGGTTGTCGGCCGCCGTGGAGAATATCTGGCTCTTTCGCGTCGGAATCGTCGTGTTCTTCTCGATCAGCTTCGTCATGACCCCTCCCAGGGTTTCGATACCCAGAGACAGCGGCGTCACGTCCAGAAGCAGGACATCCTTGACGTCGCCCGAGAGGACGCCGCCCTGGATCGCCGCACCGACGGCCACGACTTCATCGGGATTGACGCTCTTGTTGGGTTCCTTTCCGAACAGCTCTTTCACCTGCTGCTGGACGCGGGGCATGCGGGTCATGCCGCCGACGAGGATCACCTCGTCAATGTCCTTCGCCGTGAGATTGGCATCCTTGAGCGCTGTCTTGCAGGGCCCCAACGTCTTTTCCACAAGATCCTCAACAAGGGTTTCCAGCTTGGCGCGGGTCATCTTCATCTGCAGGTGCTTGGGGCCCGAGGCATCGGCCGTGACGAACGGCAGATTGATGTCCGTCTCCAGCGAGCTGGAAAGTTCGATCTTTGCCTTCTCCGCCGCTTCCTTGAGGCGTTGCAGCGCCATCTTGTCCTTGCGCAAATCGATCCCCTGTTCCTTCTTGAATTCGCTCGCAATGAAATCGATGACGCGCTGGTCGAAGTCCTCGCCTCCGAGATGCGTGTCGCCGTTGGTGGATTTCACCTCGAAGACCCCGTCTCCCAGTTCGAGGATCGAGATATCGAACGTCCCTCCGCCCAGGTCGAAGACGGCGATCTTCTGGTCATGCTTTTTGTCAAGGCCATAGGCAAGTGCCGCCGCCGTCGGTTCGTTGATGATGCGCAGGACGTTCAATCCCGCGATCTTCCCGGCGTCTTTTGTCGCCTGGCGCTGCGAGTCGTTGAAGTAGGCGGGAACGGTGATGACCGCATCTTTGATTTTCTCACCCAGATAATCGTCGGCGGTCTGTTTCATCTTCACCAGGATCATCGAGGAGATCTCCGCCGGACTGTATTCCCGGCCGCGGATGTCCACCGCGGCGTCGCCGTTCTTGGCCTCCGCAATCTTGTAGGGGATCACGGTCCTGTCGTACTGCACTTCCTTGCTGTGATACTTGCGGCCGATAAGCCGCTTGATCGCATAAACCGTATTTTCCGGGTTGGTCACCGCCTGCCGCTTGGCGGACTGGCCCACCAGCCTCTCGCCGTTGTCCATGAACGCCACCATGGAGGGGGTTGTACGATTTCCCTCCGCATTGGCGATGACGACCGGATCACCGCCTTCCATGATGGCGACGCAAGAGTTGGTCGTTCCCAGGTCAATTCCGATGATTTTTGCCATGTTACCGTCCTCCTTGGTTCGATTCGGATAAGTCCGCTGCCCCGCGAATATTCTTCGACACGGAGACGCGTGCCGGCCGGAGAAGCCTTCCATTGAGAAGATATCCTTTTTCGTATTCCTCGATCACCTTGTTGTGATCGTGTTCATCCGTTTCCACCTGCAGCATCGCCTCGTGGAAGTTGGGGTCAAAATCCTTGCCGAGGCTTTCGATGCGCTGCACGCCATGCTTCTCCAGGGCCTGGAGAAATTGATCCCGCAGAACGACCAGCCCCTGGCGAAAGGCCTCGAAATCCTCCGATTTCGTGGCATGCTGCAAGGCCCGGTCGATCCCGTCCAGTAAAGGCAGGATGTCGCGAAGCAGGGTTTCGTTGCCGTATTTCAGCGCTTCGGTCTTCTCCTTAGCCGCACGCTTCTTGTAGTTATCCAGATCGGCCGCGGCACGCACGAATTTGTCGTAGTTTGCCGCTGCCTCGGCCTCCTTGAGCGCCAGCTTCTTTGTCGGATCTTCAACGGGGTTCGATGATTGTCCGTCTGCGGGTTCCGGCGAGGCCTGCGCAGATTCCTTTTTTTCTTCGTCCTTCTCTTTTCTTGTCATTTCGCTACCGTCTGTCCTTGTCCACGAAAACGCCGATGACCCCTGTGGTCCGCGGGGAAGCGCAATCGATCGTTTGGAGTGTTCTCTATTTCACATCCGGTTTCTGAAAGAGTTTGAAGTCCACCATCTCGCAGATGACGTGCCCGACGGTGATATGGACCTCTTGAATCCTCGGGGTGCTGTTGGAGGACACGTTGAGATTGAAATCGGCGATCCGGGCGACGTCGCCGCCGTCCTTCCCGGTGAAGCCAACCGTGACCAATCCCATCTTTTTTGCCGTATCGAGGGCCTTCACGACATTCGGCGACATTCCGCTCGTCGATATTCCCCAAGCCACATCGCCCGTCTGGCCGATGGCGCGGATCTGCTTGCTGAAAACCTCGCTGAAGCTGTAATCGTTGCCGATGCTGGTCAGTACCGAGGAATCCGTCGACAATGCAATCGCCGGAAGCGGGGGACGCTCGATAATGAAGCGATTGACGAATTCCGCGGCCAGATGCTGGGCGTCTGCCGCCGATCCTCCGTTGCCGAAAAGCAGGATCTTATTCCCTGCTTTCAGCGCTGCCGTGATCGCCTCGACGACGTTGACGATCCGGACAAGATTCTCGCTGACGAAACTCTCCTTCAGCTGAATACTTTCCCTAAAGATTTTCAGGATATAGTCTTCCATAACGTCACAAGACCTCAAAATTCTGCGCTAATATAGGTATCGTGGGTGGGGGTGTCAAGGCTGGCGGCTCAGGAAAACGCCCGGATGCGGCGTTGCACGTCGTCCCTTGTCGCTGCGGCGTACATCGCAGTACGCCTCGCTCCTCGGCCTCGCGCGCCTTGCCTCCGGACTTTTTGCAGAGCCGCCGGGGATTCCGGAAGTTTGTGAGGTAGAAAGGCGGCGAATCGCATCCCGCGGGCATGAGTTTTTTTCAGAGGCGGGGGATATCTTTGGGGGTGTCAAGGCTGGCGGCTCAGGAAAAAGCCCGGATGCGGCGTTGGGCGTCGTCCCTCGTCGCTGCGGCGTACATCCCAGTACGCCTCGCTCCTCGGCCTTGCGCTGTCATTCCGGGTTCAAGCGTTCGGGGGCGTGCCGGCGCTGAACCGCCGGCGGTCCTTCCACTCGGAGAGTTTTCCCCGGTTCCATCCGGAAACGCGGCTGAAGTACTGCGTAATCATGGCGATTCCGTCCACGCGGTCCGAGCTGCAGACGGCGCAGGTTTCGCCGCCGCCGCGGCTTGTGGCGCCGCAGGCCGCGCAGGTCGTAAAATCCGGTGAAAAGACGAGGGACTTGGCGGCTGTCTTTCGGAAGGCGTTCTCCACGATCCGGGCGATTTCCCCGCCGGCCGGCGGGGGTTCGCCGAGCCAAACCGTTGTCGCGGCGGTTCCTTCAATGAGAGGATGCAAAAGCCCTTCCGTCTTCGCCCGTTCCATGGGCGTCACGTCTGCGGAGACGCTCAGATGCGTGGAGTTCGTGTAATAGACGCCGCCGCGCGCCACCCCGCGGACGCAGCGGCCGGCCGCAGGCGAGAAATGCTTCAGATCGAGCCTTGCGAAACGGTAGGCGGTCGTCTCGGCCGGAGTCTGTTCCAGGATGAGGCGCAGGCCAGTCTCCTGCTCCACTTTGCGGGTCTCTTCCCGGAGCCGTGAGACGAACACGAGGCTGAAACGGACGGCCTCCGGGCTTTCGTGCAACTCCTTCCCCGTATGGATCTTGGCGAGCTCATTGAGCCCCGCAAGGCCGATCAGGTACACCGTGCGGTCGGGTCGCAGGTAGGGGAGGCCGTCGGTGCGCATCGCCAGCAGGGAAAGCGGCCCTTCTTCACCGAGGGAAAGCAGCTTTTCCATGAAAGCCTTTTTCTGATGGTGGGCCTTGACGGCAAGCGCCAGGGTTCCGGCGGCGAGTTCGTAGAGCCGGCCTTCATCCCCGCCAGACCGGTATCCCAGGCGGGGGAGGTTGAGGGTCACGTTCTGCATGGCGGCGGAGCGCATCTTCCAGGGTTCCGGGCGTTCCGCCTCTTCACCCTGCGGGAAGCCGTCGCAGGGAAGGGGGGATTCGTTTCCGCGATCGAAGGAAAAGCAGGTGTTGCCCTTTTCCGCCGCGACATCGCAGATCAGTCGGAGAAATTCCGCGGAGTCTTTCGAGGCGAAAAAGGCGTCGTTCAGGTGAACGACCGGGCGGGGGAAGACGAAGGGCTTGCCCGTTCCGTCCCCTCTGCGGAAAACGTTGAAGATCGCCCCCGCAAAACGTCTCGCCTCTCCTTCGTAATCGGACCAGAGCCTGCCGGTGGGCAGGCCGGCCGGTCCAATCGCCTCGACGTCCCGAAGGACGGCGGGCACGTGCCAGTACAGGTGGATATCCGTGAACATGGACTGCCCGCCCCGGGCGGAGGTCAACTGGGAAAACTCGTAGACAAGCATCTGTGCGAACTGGCGGACTTCCTTGTCGTTCATGCCGGTCAGGTAGGGCGCAAAGGACAGGTTGAGGATATCCCAGGCGATCGCCCCGGCGAAGTTCGCGTGCAGGGCGGCCCCGAAGCGGACCATGTGTGCCAGCAGGACCTCGGCGTGTTTGGCCGGTTTGGCGACGTTCAGGGCGTGCGGGAGCCGGAGGCCGAATTTCTTGAGATACTCAAGCGACTGGCAGCAGCTGTAGGGCCGGTCGATGAAGCCCAGTCCATGCAGATGGATGTCGCCGGCGACGTGGGCCGATGCGACGTCGGCGGAAAAGACCTCGCGGAGGGCGAATTCCCGTTTGATTCCCTCGGCCAGGACCAGGTTCGTCCCTTCCGGCCCGTGCGGGATGTTCGCGTTTTCCTTGTTCTGCAGTGAGATGAGCTGCCGGACGTCGTAGAGGGGGAATCCCAGGCGGGCGTGCAGGCGGCTTGCTTCCACGAGGCCGCGCTCGACGAGCTTCGCGTCCACCAGTTCGCGGACCAGCGCCGTTGTCAGGAGACTGATGCCCGAGGAAACGATCTGGCGCTCGACGTCTCGGCTGATCTTCTCCGCCGTTTCGAGGTCGATGCCGGTTTCGCGCAAAAGCGCGTCGACGATGCGGCTTCGGTCCCAGCGGGCGACATCCTCTTCGGACGTCCTCACGAAGAGCGTCAGGTCGGTGGTTTCCCGGTTGATCATATGTTCGTCGCCGAGGCCCCCTCGATCTCCTCCAGCGCCTTCTCGGCGGCCGTACTGACAGGACCGTCGGAATCGTGGTTCAGGCAGAAGACGCGCAGGTGGACCACCCGTGCGGGGATGAAGCGGTAGATTTCCCGCAGCGGTTCGGGGGATATCGTGCCCGTGGAGGGATTGAAGATGTTGACGCGCTTCTCGGACTCGGCCATCGGGTTGAGCGGCCGGGGGTCCTGAGTGGCCAGATCCACGCGGAAGGGGAGCTTTCTCAGTCCCGCGGGCAGGAAGGCGCGGATGCGGCGCTCATAGTCGGCGGCGGAGGCAACGCCGGTACCGCGCTGGATACGGTCGATGGAAATCTCCGTCGAAAAGGACATCTTCCACTTCACCGCACGGTTGTTCAACGTTTCCCATTGCCGGGCGAGGCGCTTGCGCTTCGCGTCCCCGCGGCCTTTCCATGTGTCGACTTCGCTGAAGAGGCGCCATTCGTCGATTTTCAGATAGGCATCGAGGTCCTTCGAGGGGTCTGAAGGCAGGAGGATGTCCATGGTCTCGCGGAATATCTCCTGCAGGTGGAGGTCAAGGGCGCGCGTCGTGCGGTGAAAATACACGTTCCCGTAAAGGTTCAGTCTCGCGTTGAGAAAGCGGCTGAGGGCGGAGATGCCCGCCTGGTGGAGCGTGAGGCCCGCCGGGGAGAAGAAGGTGTAGAAGCGCAGGCGCGGGATATCCACCATGTCCAGCGAAAAGCCGGTCATGTAGGCGTCGCGCTGGACGTAATCGAGATTGTCGACGGTGTAGATGCCGGAGAAGAGCTGCCGCAGCAGTTGCAGCCAGCGCGGCCGCTTGCCGCCGTCGCGCCGGGGCATCTTGATGAGATAAGCGACGTCGCGCGGATCGATGCGCTCGCCCCGCGCGAAAGAGCCAGAAGGGCTGCGGCGGATGCCCTGGAGCACGCGGCCAAGCTTCCGGACAATGATCTGCTGGCCCAGGTCTTCGTGGGTGATCCCGTAGCGGTCGAGAAAATGATCGTCGAAGAAATGGCCGTACGGTCCGTGTCCGACATCGTGCAGGAGACCGGCAACGCGGAGCAGTTCCTCGACGAAGCTTTCGGAGGGCGCGTCCGGGCAGACCTCGCGGAGACCGGGATACAGGTAGCGGCCGAATTCGCCGGCGACATGCATCGTTCCCAGCGAATGCTGGAAGCGCGAATGTTCGGCGGCCGGATACACCCAGCGGGCGCTCTGGAGCTGGTAGATCCTGCGCAGACGCTGCATCCAGGGCGAGTCGATCAGATCCTTTTCCGTATACTCGCCGGACTGTCCCTGGACGGGAACCGTGAAGGACGCGTACTGGTGGACGGGGTCGGCGATCAGCGCCACGCCCCGGTATACGCCGGCGAAGTCCGTTTTCGTCTTTTTCATGATCGGAACCATTACAATATTCGCCGGAAAAGAGCAAATCCCGGGGGGACACTATCCCGCTTAGGGTTTCTCTGCGCTTATGAGGAATGTTCAGTGGCCAGCGGCATGGCGATCCGACGGTCTAACTGAGTTCGTAGCTTTTCAGGAAAAGAGGTTCTGCTTTCTCAAAATCGTTCTTGGAGCTGATCGTAATTTCCAGATCGCCCGTGCCGAAATGGCCGATCTTGCGTACGTCCCTGAGAAACCCTTTATTGTTCTGAAGATCGACGGACTCAGGATCGATTTTCACGAAGACAAGAATCTTTTGGGCTGTGGGATGAACTTCAACGCAGGCGAAGTTTTTCATTCGTTTGAAGGCGCAATAATACAGCATGGTTTTCAACTGCACATCATCGCCTATGGCCATCAGGTAATGTTTCACCGTCTCGAAAAGCTCCTTTAATGCATCATCGGATTGCGCCAAGAATTCACTGACGGTTTTATAGGCCGCTTTTCCTTTCTTTTTCTTATTGTTGCTCTTGGCTTCGATTTTATCGGACGACGCGGCATTCACAAGCTCAAAGAGAATAAGGTCCTTGCCGTAAAGCCGGTATCGGACCAGCTCGATGTTGCGATTCATCTGCCCGACGGCATGAGTGTCGTATTTAGTGAAATCGCCGGCGATGCACAGCAACCTGGGGCTAGACCAGGCGATAGCCGCCGCATTCTTGGGACCAAACCGCTCCTGAACCAGAAGCTTGAAATCGGCTTGATGATCCATGAGCCAATCCACGTAAAAAAGTCCCTGGTTGATGACGTTCTCATTCACCGTCCGCTTGTATTCGACGATGACGGGGCAGCCGTTTTCGTCGATGCCGAGGGAATCGATGCGCCCGCCATGCGCCTTGCCTGTTGAGTGTTCAGTGGCGAGGAAGCGGATGCCGAAAAATGTCTCCAAGTTCTTTTCAATGAGGTCTTGCAGAGATTTTTCAATATCGGCAGAGGCGCCTCCGATTTCAGTTACAACATTTCCTGCAAGCCTGAAGATCTTGATGTCGCCCATCACAACGCCTCCTGAGATTGTTTCAGAAATTTCATGGCTGCATCTTCATTCTCTTCAATTGCGATCTCAACTGCGCGCTTCGCTTGCTCCAGCAAGAGACGAGCGCGCTTGCGGGCAGATTCTGCTTGCAAGGCCAAGCCCCCCAGCAACTCCTGCTTGGGTCTTGGCGCCAATGGAATCAGAAAGCAGCCCAAGTCATCTTGCATGATGCTGTGGAGGGCCCCGCCACGCGCCCATTGTACGGCCTGAATGTTTCCGGCAACGCCGTTCAAGAAAAGGGAGAGATATTCGGGCAACACGTTGTCCTTATGTTAACCTTTCGGAACTTTTTCTTGACAATCCATTATAATACGCTTACCGTTTTCCCACCGAGGGACGAAATTCGGCTCCATGCCGTGTGAGTTTTCTGCAGCATCAGGAAGCTCCTATATCCCCGGCACAATTCTTCAAAGCCGCCAATGTGAGCGGCTTTTTTTGCGTATAGTATTCGCCGTATTTTGTCCTCCGATTATCATCGTCGTGAACCAAACGAAAAGCCTGCCACAAGAAATTCAAAAATCTGTCTTCCGATCTTTCGTAAAAACGCTGCAATGCCCATAGAAAATAGTCGGCCGCCTGCAATCCCGCTTGGTCGTATGAAGAGCAAGGACGCACAATCATTGGAGCCGTGCTTTCAATCCCCCATTTCTCCGTGAATTTCTTTCTCGCCGCCTCTAAAGCCGCTGCCAGGGCTTCCGTTCTATCTGATTTTCCTCTCCGAGCAAAACAGATCTGGTACTCGTCATCTTTATGAAGACGGTCCTTGAAGAGACTCCGCACAAGGTAGTCGTAGAGTTCATTGGGATGGTAACGATAGGAAGAATCCGCCAGGTTTCTCTGGCGAACATAGGCAAGCACTTTGCTTTTGTCGCGGACTACGGCAAAAAAACGAAGATCATGTTTTATCAGCAATGAAAAAACTTCACGCCGGACCTCGGGAAGATCGTCCTTGGCATGAAAGGCCAAGGACGTCTTTCTTGTCTTGGGTTGCATGGATGGTACACCGGAAAAATAGGGATCCAAAAGCAGCCTGCTTCTCAAATCGATCAACGCTTTCATCAATGCTGTTGGATCTGCGACATCGAGAAGGCCAAGAATGAAATAGCGCGAACAGCCTGCGTCTCCGATAATAGACCGGCCTCTTCTGTCGAAAAGAGTCGCGTCGCCGGCCTCGTCGACAAAATAGTATCGGATTGATTTTTGATCTTCAGGGAAACCAGGCAGGTCCGTTTCCTCCAAAATGTCGAATGATAGGATGACGGTTTACGTGGTGGCCGTATACGTAGCAAAAAAGGGAAGCGGATTCAATGCAAATCTTTGCTATTAAAAGAGAATTTGACCGATGATAATCTTGATGCGTCCAATATTCCACGCGTAATCGCTTTTTCCCTCAGGCGGTGTGCATGTTCAAACTGCCACTTCCGCGAATCCGCCTTGACACCCGCCTGCCGTCCATGGGAAATACGCCGAACTCCGCGCCATAGCGGGGTGACTTCTCTGTGTTGGAAGCGCCCCTCCCGGCGGAAGAGAAGGGCGCCCTCCAAGCGGAATTCCTGAGGTCCATGCATGGGGAATCAACCGGGTTCCGGCTCAGCTTTGATGAAAAGAATTCAGACCCTGCTGGACGTAAAAAACAATGAGATCAAGGTCACGATCCTCGCCCTCGTCGTGACCTTTTGCCACGGCGTTTCCAACGTCTACCTCTTCACGGCCTCCCATTCGCTTTTCCTGAACGCGTTTGCGGCGCAGGACCTGGCTTACACGTATATCGGCGGAGCCCTGGCCGTCATACTCGCCGGCAGCGCTTACAACTGGATGCAGCACAAGGTTTCTCCGGCCAGGCTCGTCGTCTGGACGCTGATCGCCCTGCTGCTGACCCTGCTCGGCGCCAGAGGATGGCTGTTCGCCGGCTATGTCAAGGGCCCGGCCGCCTTCCTGGCGGTGTGGTCGGTGGCCTATTCCACCCTGACCTATATGAGCATCTGGGGCCTGTTCGGCCAGCTCTTCGATACCCGCCAGGCCAAGCGCCTCTTCGGCCTGATCGGCGCCGGCGAGTTCGCGGCCGACATCGTGGCGGGTTTCATCACCCCCGTCCTGGTATCGATCATCGGCTCGGTCAATCTGATCCTGGTTGCCGCCCTGGGTCTGCTCGGTTCGGTTGTCTTCACCATCCTGGTCGCCAGGGCCTTCAAGGAAACGGGGCCCCGGACCGTCGCCGCGGAATCGGAAACTCCGGCGCCCAAACTCGGAGAGATGCTGCGGGACCGCTACGCCCTTCCCCTGCACCTGATCTGGGGGCTTTCCCTGATGGTGTTCTACGTGATGGACATGGCCTTCAGCAACCAGGTGGAGAAACACTACGCCGACAACCTGGATGCCATGGCCAGTTTTCTGGGCGTCTTCTTTGCCGTCGGCAGTGCCGTGAACATGATCGTCCAGACCTTCTTCACCGGCAGGATCCTGGATCGGATCGGCATTCTGAAGGCCTTGTTCCTTCTGCCCGCGGGAGTGCTGCTGGGCAGCGTCGCCATGTCCTCGGGGACGCTGGGCATCGTTCCCAGGGTCGGCCTCGCCATGTTCGCGATGACGATCGGCTGCAAGATGTACGACTACATCCTCCGCAACGCCATCCACGATCCGGCCTTTCAGGTCCTCTACCAGCCGCTGCCGCCGGCCAAGCGCTTCGCCGTCCAGAGTTCGGTCCTGACGCGGGCCGAACCGAGTGCGGCAATGATCGGCGGGGCGCTGTTGCTGCTGGGGCAGCTCTATTTCGAAGTCGACGCGGCCAGCGTGGCCGTGATCACGATCGTCATCCTGTGCATCCAGATGGCCCTGACCTTTTCCGTCCGGGAAAAGTACCTGGATGTGCTCATGGAGGCCCTGAAGAAACGCCGTCTGGGGCCTTCCGAAAAGCAGGTATGGGATGAAAGCGGCCGGCGCCTGCTGCTGGACTTCCTGAAGAGCAGGCATCCGGGCGAAGTTCTCTATGCCCTGAGCCTGGCGGAGAGGAACGCGCCTCGCGATCTTCCGGAATACCTGCCGGAACTGCTTTCCCATCCCGCTCCCGAGGTGCTCAAGGAAGTCCTTGCCAGGCTGGAACGCATCAGGGTCCCCGCCGCCCTGCCCCGTGTGCGGGCGATCATGCAGGACGAGACTGCAGACCCCTCGGTGCGCGCGGCCGCGGTGCTGGCCTATGCCTCCATGGATGAAGCGGGGGCCGTGGACACGCTGGCAGGTCTTCTGGAGAGTCCGGACAGGGACCTGGCCCGCGCGGCCGTCAGCGGTCTGCAGAAGCACTGCGGGATTGAGGGGATCGTCGCCTCGGGGGAGAAGTTCATGGGAATGCTCAAGTCGCCGGACCCCGGCGACCGGCGGGCCGCGGCCGGCATCCTGGGCACGGTCGGAGTCTCGTCCATGTACCGTCCTCTGCGCGGCCTGCTCCAGGATCCGTCCGCCGATGTCCGCCGGGAAGCCCTGGCGGCGGCGGAAAAGATCGCGCATCCCAGGCTTCTCCCGACGATTCTGCCCTTCCTGAACCGTCCCGATACCCGTCACCGGGCGATCCGGGCCCTGGCCTCCCTGGGGGAGGCGGCATTGACGGATCTCTCTGCGATCGTCTCCGACCCCGATTCGCCGCAGGATGCGGTGCTGGGCGTCCTGAGGGCTGTTTCTCTGATGTCCCCGGCGGTCGCCGTACCCTTCCTGACGGAGTATCTTTTCCATCCGGATGCCGTTGCCCGCAACCTGATCCTGAACCGGCTCGAATCCCTAGGTTACCATCCGGAAAACCCCGATGACAAGCAGCTGCTGAGCGGCCTCATGGGGAAGGAGTCGTTCCTGGCGGCCTGGTTTCTGAGCTGTCTCAAGGCGTTGCCGCCCGGCGGGGACTTCGATCTGCTTCGAAGGGCGCTTGAAGAGGAACACATCCGCTGCCGGGACCGGATATTGGCCGCGGCCTCGCTGTTCGGGCCGGTCCAGATCCGGGGAGGGCTCCGCAGGGGCATTACCGGCGGCGACAGGACCCGCCACGCCTATGCCTTGGAGATGCTCGATTCTTTCCTGCCCGGCAACTTGAAGGAACGGATTTTCCCCTTGCTTGAGGATCTGCCGAGGGATGTGCGCCTGGAGCGGCTGGGCCGCGTTTACGGCGGCATCGAGATCGATCCCGCCCGGATTCTGGAGGCCGTGGCCGGCAAGGGGGATGCCTGGATGTCCCCCTGGCCGAGAGCCGTGGCCGTTTACCTGATGGGCAGGAGCGGCGATCCCGTCTACGAAGCTTTCCTGTCCGGGATGGCGGAAGTCCGCATCCCGCTTCTGGCCGAAACCGCCCTTTGGGCCCTGTCCGAAATTTCATCCCGCAGGAGTCGCCGGAGCGACCGTCCGGCACCCTGCAAGGAGGAGCCATGCTGACCATCGAGAAGGCCCTGGTCCTGAACGAGGTGGATTTCTTCTCCGGCCTGTCCGGGGAGTTGCTGTCCGAAATGGCTGCCGCGGCCGAGGAAGTGGATGTCCCGGCGGGGCAGACCGTGGCGGCCAAGGGCGAACACAGCTCGGCCATGTTCGTCGTGGCCTCCGGACGGGTCCGGATTCACGACGGGGAAAAGACGCTCCGGGAGCTTGAAGAACGCCGCGCCTTCGGGACGCGTTGCGCCCTGGATCCCCGCGAACGATCGAGTTCGGCCACAGCCTTGGAAGACAGCCTGCTGCTGAAAATCGAGCACGAGGTCCTTTTTGAGTTCATCGCCGAGAGCCCGGAACTGGCCAAGCGGATCATCGGCTCGCTCTGCCGCAGAACGGGCAACGATCCCCTGTACTCGGATGAAAGGAGCAGTTGAGATGAATGAAACCCGGCCGGGCCGGATGTCCCGGATCGCCGTATCTTTCCTGCTTGCCCTCGCGCTGCTTCTGCCCGGCCTGGGGATCCAGGCGTCCGAAGCGCCTGTCGCGCCTGTCGGGAGTCTGGCCGAGCTGGCCGCGGATCCGGCGCCGTGGATGCACATGGAAGCCTATTCCGAACACCGCCAGCCCGTATACCTGGGCGCCACGCCCAGGGAGATGGAGCTCGGCCTTCCCCCGGTCGACCGCGGGCGTCCGCTTCTGCCCCGATTCCTCAAACCCCTTGGCGAGACGCAGGCGAAAGCCGTCCGCGCCGCGCTCGTCAGGAAGGGGCTTGTTCGTCCCGAAGAGCGGATCGAGTTCGAGGCCTGGCCGGCCCGTGACGACGCCGGCCGCCTCACCTGGACCTTCGCCCGCTTCAGGGCCGCAGCCGATTCCCGATCCTCCTGGAGGTGGCTCGACGCCGTGCTGCTCGAGGATGCGGGCCCCGAAGAAACGACGCCGCCGATGCTTCCCGTTCGTCTCGATCCCGCCGATCCGAAGGAATTCGCCCTGATTTTTTCCGACTTTTCCGACCTGCCCGGCCTGTACGACAAGCCGGCCTTCGGCGACTGCGTCTGGACGCCGCGGGCGGACGAGGCCCCTCTTTTTCCGGGCACGCCTGCGTGGCTCCCCACGGAGCGCATGGGCGCGCTGCGCGAGCAGCGCGATGTCCCCGGCGAAGTCTGCCGCCAGACACCGGCGCCGGTCCGGTTGAACGGCAGGCCGGTGGTCTTTGTCCTCTCGGTCTCCGCAAAGGGCGTCGCCTGGCCCGCCGGGATCGGATGGAAAGAAATCCACCGGGCTCTTCCGCCGCTCCCGGGACGTGCGGCGTTCGTCAAGGCGTGGCCGGCCGATTTCACCGCGGCCTATCGCCGGGACATGCTGGCCCTGGACGGCGAAAATGAGGCGGTCTTTCCCCTGAGCGGCCGCCGCGTCCTGTTCAAGGCCAAGAGCGGGGCCGATCCGGACAATCAGCTGGGCCTGCTCAGCGAGTATCTGGAAGAGAGATACTGGTTCCTGGGGATTTCAACCCGCCGCCAGGAATTCCTCTGGCGGGGGATGCCCCAGTGCAATCTGATCGCCGTGATCCCCGGGTCCCTGCCGCCGGGACTGAACAGGCCGGTGCTGATGGGCGATCACATCGACACGGCCTTTTGCGAGGACGAATACGAACGGACGGGACGGCGCGTCTCGGCTCCGGGCGCAGACGACAACGTTTCGGCGACGGCCACGCTCCTGAGGGCTGCCGCCGTCCTCAAGGATTCAAGACCGCTCCACGATATCTGGCTGGTCCATTTCACGGGCGAGGAATTCCCGCCTGACGATCTGGGGGCGCGAGATTTCCTGGCCCGCCTGATGCGGGCCAGGCAGGACATTACAGGACTCGTGCTCATGGACCTCATCGGCTGGCGGGCCGGGAAGGACGATATTTTCCAGGTGAATCCCGGCGACAGTTCGGCGTCGATGCGGATCGCGGCCGAGGCCTTCGATGCCGCCCGCGCCCTGAAAATCAAGTTCAGGCCGAAACTGCGGCCGCGCTTCGATTCCAGAAGCTATCTCTACAATACGGACGGTCTCCTGTTTTCCGACACGGGCTACCCCGTGATCCTTCTCAACGAGCACATGAACCGGCTGGAGAACCTGAACCGCGTCGGGTACCACCACACGACCGACACGTCACGGAAGATCGACTGGGAGTATGCAAGTTCCGTGGCCAGGACAGCCATCGAGACCGTGGCGAGACTCTCGCGAACGCCGCCTCCGGGCGCGAAATAGAGATGCCGGAACCGGCAGGCACGTCAATCCGGCGGCGAGCGCCGTCCTGCGGCTGCACCGCGTGACGGACGAACGAATGAGCCTCTCCAGGTCGGACATCGCGACGAGCGACGGTCAGGACTCCGATAGGGAAGATACGATCTCCCAGGAGAGAAACGGCTTTTCCGGCATCGGTGTGGCGTCCAGCTTCTGATCCTCGCCGGCCGGTTTGTTGTTGACATCCGGGTCGGGTCCCTCCTATACTCCGCCCCCGAAAAGATCGTTCTCCCGGAAAAGCCTATGCCGCCGTCCCGAAGAAGTAGAATCCTGCCGAGAATATCCAATCCTCCGGATGTCGCGTCTCCTTGCGAAGGTCCGATCGAATGAACGTTTATCTGATCGTCATTGTTTCCTATTTCGTTCTTGTGACCCTGGCATCGGTTCTCACGAGGAAGGCGGCGAGCCGCTCGGCCGCCGACTATCTGATCGCCGGCCGCAATCTCGGCGTGGTCACCTGTGCGGTGGTGGTGGCCGCCGAATGGCTGGGTGGGATGAGCACCATCGGCGTGAGCGAAAGGGCCTTCAAGTCCGGAACGATGCAGCCCATGCTGTACAACGTCAGCACGGCTCTCGGCATGGTCATCATCGGTTTCACGGTGGCTTCGCATTACCGCAGGAAGAATGTGCACACCGTCAGCGAGATGATCGAGACGATCTTCGGAAAGCGGGCCCGCAACATCTCGGCCGTCGCTTTCCTGTTTGCCTATATCATCCTGGCTTTTGTCCAGTTGCAGACCTGTGCGAGTGTGATCGCCGCTCTCTTTCCGGGCGATCTGGCCCGGTTGGTCGCCGTCCCCTGGGTGCCGGGCGACGAATGGCTGTGGGCGGTGGTGCTGTCGTCGATCGTCATCATGATCTACACCTATATTGGCGGGATGCATGCGCTGGCCGTAACGGGGATTATCCATGTGGCGGCAATGTTCGCCGGCGTGGGCATTGCGACGGTTGTCGGCTTGATTCAGGTCGATGGTTTCGGACCGCTCGGCGCCCGCCTGGTCGCGCTCGGCTCACCCCAGAATTTCTGGAACCCTTTCAGCGGCGGGTGGAGCTACGCCTGGATGCTGATCCTGGGAGGGGTGTTGGGCGGCATGGCCGGTCAGGCGAGCATCCAGCCGATCTTTGCCGCGAAGGATGCGTCGACGGCGCGGAAGGCGGCGGTTCTCTCGTCGCTGATCATCGCCCCCTTCGGGATCATGGTCGCGATCCTGGGCTTGATCGCCCGCACGGGGCTCTTTTTCGACCCCTCGACGGTGAATGCCAAAATGGTGCTTCCGACGCTGATGGCGACCCCGTCGTTCATTCATCCCCTGCTGGGCGGTTTGGCGCTGGCGGGCATGCTGGCGGCCATCCTTTCCACGGTCGGCCCCGTGAATTTCGCCGTGGTGACGATTGCGACCAAGGACATCTACCAGGGAATTCTTCGCCCGGCGGCTGCTGATCAGAACCTTGTCGCTACCGCGCGGAGACTGGTGATCGCCGTGAACCTCGTCACGATTCCCCTGGCCTGCTGGGGGCGGGAAGGCGCCATCCTCGACACCGCCTACATCTCGTACGGCATCCGGGCCATCGGGGCGATCGTCATCGTTGTGGGAATATACGCCGCAGGCTGGCTCTCGCCGGCCGGCGTGAGGAACATGTTCATCGGCGGTACGATCGCCGTCGTCATGAACATCGCCGCCAAGAGGATCGGTCTCTTCACCGTGGAAGACACCTATGTGGCCGTCGCCGCCGCGCTCTTCTTCCTGCTGCTGGACATTCTTCGCGCGAGGATTCTGCGGAGAGATGGCGTCGCCCGGAAATGAACCTTCCTGACACTCCCCCTTGATCCGCTCGTGGCGTTTCCACTCCCGGTCTCCGGCGTCGCTCGATTCCGAGATGTCCGGCCGGAACGGCCTGCGTCTGCCCGCCCATCCTGTCGGCAACGTTGCCACGGCGAGGGGAATATGTTAGCTTTCACTGACAGAGAAAATCCCGCCTGCGGGTCCCGCGGCGCAAGGCATATGGAGGAGGGTCTTCTTACCGATGAGCGGCGAGGTCAACAAGGTCATCTACTCGATGATCGGGGTCAGCAAGTATTACGACCGCAGAGCGGTTCTCAAGGATATCTACCTGTCCTATTTCTACGGCGCCAAGATCGGCGTCCTGGGCCTCAACGGGTCCGGGAAAAGTTCGCTGCTCAGGATCCTCGCCGGCGTGGACCAGGAATTCCAGGGGAAGACGATCCTCTCCCCCGGCCATACCGTGGGCTTCCTCGAGCAGGAGCCGCAGCTCGACGAAGGGAAGACGGTCCGTGCGATCGTGGAGGAGGGCGTGAAGGACACCGTCGATCTCCTCAACGAGTTCAACCGGATCAGCGAGAAATTCTCCGAGCCCATGTCGGACGGGGAGATGGCGAAATTGTGCGACCGGCAGGCGGCGGTCCAGGAAAAGCTCGACTCACTCGATGCCTGGGATCTCGATTCCCGGCTGGAGATGGCGATGGACGCCCTGCGGTGTCCCCCCGGCGATACGCCGGTGAAGGTCCTTTCCGGCGGGGAACGGAGGCGCGTCGCGCTCTGCCGGCTGCTCCTCCGGAAGCCGGATATCCTGCTTCTGGATGAACCGACGAATCACCTCGACGCGGAGACGGTGGCCTGGCTCGAGAATCACCTGCAGCGTTATCCCGGCACGGTCATCGCCGTGACGCACGACCGCTATTTCCTGGACAATGTGGCGGGCTGGATTCTGGAGCTCGACCGCGGCGAGGGCATCCCCTGGAAGGGGAATTATTCCTCCTGGCTGGAACAGAAACAGAACCGGCTGCGGTCCGAGGAAAAGACCGAAGGCGAGCGGCAGAAAACCCTGCAGCGCGAACTGGAATGGATCCGGATGTCGCCGAAGGGCCGTCACGCCAAGGCCAAGGCCCGCATCACCGCCTATGAAAATCTCCTCTCGCAGGAGAGCGAAAAGCGCGAGGAGGATCTGCAGATCTTCATCCCGCCCGGACCGCGCCTCGGCGATAAGGTCATCGCCGCCGAGGGAGTCTCCAAGGGTTACGGAGAAAAGATCCTTATGGAGGACGTCTCCTTTTCGCTGCCGCGCGGGGGAATCGTCGGGATCATCGGACCCAACGGCGCCGGAAAGACGACGCTTTTCCGCATGATTACCGGCCAGGAGAAACCGGACAAGGGCTCCATTGTTGTCGGCGACACGGTCCAGCTCGCCTACGTCGACCAGAGCCGGAGCATCCTGGACCCGGAAAAGTCGGTCTGGGAGATGATCTCGGGCGGCCGGGATACGATCCAACTGGGTACGAGGGAGGTGAATTCCCGCGCCCACGTCGCCCGCTTCAATTTCTCCGGGACGGACCAGCAGAAGCGGATCGGTTCGCTCTCCGGCGGAGAGCGCAACCGGGTCCATCTGGCGATGATGCTCAAGGAAGGCGCCAATGTCCTGCTCCTCGACGAGCCGACGAACGACCTCGACGTAAACACGATGCGCGCCCTCGAGGAGGCGCTTGAAAATTTCGCCGGCTGCGCCGTCATCATCAGCCACGACCGCTGGTTCCTGGATCGCATCGCCACNNACATCCTGGCCTTCGAGGGGGAGAGCCGGGTTGTCTGGTACGACGGAAATTACTCGGAATACGAGGCGGACCGCAAGGCGCGCCTCGGGAAGTCAGCGGATCAGCCCCATCGGATCAAGTACCGCCAGTTGACGAGGATATGAGAAGTTGGATTTTGGGCAAGCGCTTTCTGTCTGTGGCGCTCTCCCGGAGCGAGGCGGCGAGATGCGCGGTCTGGTCTCTGGCCGCAGGGGCCGCCGTTCTTGCCGCGGTTGCGAGCCATGCCGCGGAAGCGAAGGGGCCGTCGGCGTCCCCGGCGGGGGGCGGCGCCGCTGTTGAAGAAATCACGTTCCGGTCCGAGGGCAGCGGCCTGGAAATCGTCTGCCTCCGCTTCGACCGCCCCCTGATTCCGGTTGTCTGGAGCATTGAGGGCGGGAAACCCAGGGTGGTGATCGACTCCGAACCGGTTGCGCAGGTGGCGAAAAAAACCGGCGCCATGAAGGTGAACGGCAATCTGATTCGAACGATACGGAGCTACCTGAACAGAAAGATGCAGCGTCTTCGCGTCGTCCTCGACATGAAGGCCGGCAGGGATTATTATGTGGACCAGACATTCCGCGAAGCGGACAACCTGTACTGCCTTTCAGTGACCGAACAGGCGCCGGCCCCCGCAGAGACGAAGGCCGTGCCGTAATTTTCCGGGAGAGGCGCTCGCGCCATTCCGGCCCGTGGAGGAATCATGAAAAAAGCACTTGCCGTTGTCATTGTCCTTTCCTTTCTCTTCCCGCCGCTGGCGTTCCCCGCCGCAAAAACCCCCTTCTTCGGGGCCGCCGATACAAACGGCGATGGGAAGCTCGATCTGCAGGAGTTCCAGGACAGCGTGACGAAGAACTTCGAGAAACTCGACCGCGACCGGAACGGCAGCCTCGACGCTGCGGAAATGTCCGCCATGAAGGGCAAGGATGGCGAGCGTCTTTTCCCAGCCATGGACTCGAACAAGGACGGGAAGGTCGACCGGGAGGAGTTTCAGGCGGAGGCGGCAAGGCGCTTCCAGTTCTGCGATAAGAACCGGGATGGATTCGTCAGCGTACCGGAGTACCGAAACCGGAACGCTTCGGTGCTGATGGCGCCTCTCCTGACCATCTATTACTGAAACCATCGGAAGAAACATCGCGAGGAAAGCAGAGGAGGACCCATGGAAAAAGCGATTGAGATTTACTGGCAGAAGCATCTTGCGGAATTGAAGGAAACGCTTGAGGCGAATAACTTCGAGGTCTTTGTCGCCGCCGATGCAAAGGAAGCAGGAAAGATCGTTCTGGAGGAGATCCTGCCCAAGCTCGCTCCCAGGAGTGTCGCCTGGGGCGGATCGGCAACGTTCACGGCGACGGGCCTTTACGAGGTCCTGAAGGACCGCAAAGACCTGAAGGTGGTGGATCAGTACCAGCAGAACCTCACGCCGGAGCAGACCTTCGAGGTCCGCCGTCAGGAATTCCTGGTGGATCTGTTTTTCACGGGTACGAACGCCGTAACGGAGGACGGACAACTCGTGAATCTCGACGGCACCGGAAACCGCGTCGCGGCGCTCACCTTCGGACCGAAATACGTCGTCGTCTTCGCGGGCCGGAACAAGGTGACGCCGGACCTGGAAGCGGCGATGGTGCGAGTCAAGAACGTAGCCGCACCTCTCAATGCGATCCGTCTTAAGAAAAACACGCCGTGCGCCAAGACGTCCTACTGCGAGGACTGCAGCGGCCCGGGCCGGATATGCAACACCTGGACAATCACGGAGAAGTCGAACCCCAAGGGGCGAGTCAAGGTGATCCTCATCAACGAGGACCTTGGGCTGTAAAGAAGACGGCGGGACTGCGAAAAAAAGCGGGAGGGGCGTGTCAGCCTCTCCCGCTTTTTTTAACCTTCGTTAAAGGGATTACTTTTCCTTCCCGTTCGCCTTGAGGATCATGCGGCAGTCAGCCACGGTCGCGCCTTTTCCCTCGGGATGGACAAGCAGGGGATTGATGTCCAGCTCGGCGATCTCCGGGTGGTTCACAACGAGATTGGACAGGCGGATCAGCAGCTTCTCCACCTCCTCCACGTCCGCCTTGGGTCTCCCGCGGAATCCCGTGAAGAGCCGGTATCCCTTGATGGCGCGGATCATCCGCACGGCGTCGTTGCGGCACAGAGGCGCCAGGCCGAAGATCACGTCTTTGAACAACTCGACAAAGATCCCTCCCAGTCCGAACATGATGAGCGGCCCGAGCGGCGTGCGGTTCATGCCCAGAATCACCTCTTCACCGGCGGGCGCCATCTTCTGAACCAGCACCCCTTCGAGGGTGGCCTTGGAATCGTACTTCTTTGCGTTATCGATGATTTTCCGGAAGGCCGTTTTCGCCTCCTCCTCGGTCTTTACGCCCACCACAACGCCGCCGGCATCGGACTTGTGCAGGATCTGCGGGGACACGATCTTCATGACAACGGGGAAGCCCATTCCGGCACTGATTTCCGCCGCCGCTTTGGAGTCTTTTGCCAGCTCCGTCGGAAGGACGTTGAAGCCGTAAGCCTTGAGGAGTTTCAGGCCGTCAAGTTCGCCGAGCCTTGTCCTGTCCGCCGCGAGACACCCGGCGATCAGATTTGCCGCCTGTTCCTTGTCCTGCTTGAACTTGAATTCAGGAAGCCGGTCGCGATTCACCCACTTGGAAAACTTGTACAGGGAGGCGAAGGACTTGGCGGCATTCTCGGGAAACTTGTACACGGGGTAGCCGTTGGTCTGGAGGTATTTCACGCCCGCGGAGACGTCGACGATCCCCATGAAACTGCACAGGATCGGTTTCGGGGAACGCCGGGCCACGCGGACGACGGCTTCCGCCGTTCCCAGCGCGTTGGTCATCGACTGCGGCGTCAGGATGACCAGTGCGCCGTCGACCCCTTCGTCCTTGATGACCGCCTGCAGGGCGCTTTCGTAACGGTCCGACGGCGCGTCGCCGATCACGTCCACGGGGTTGTGGAGGTTGGCGGTCGCAGGCAGGCTGTTTGCCAGCTCCTCGATCGTTTCCTTCTGGAAGGAGGCGAGGGTCAGATCGGAGGAAATCGTCATGTCCGTCGCAAGGATACCAGGACCTCCGGCGTTGGTGATGATCGCCACGCGATTGCCGTTGGGGAGCTTGCGTCTTGTCTTGCCCAGTTTGCTTTCGTGCTTGTAGGTGAATGCGTTCGCGTAGTCGAACAGCTCGTCGATGGAATCGGCCCGGATGATGCCGGACTGGCGGAAGATCGCCTCGTAGACTGCCTCGGAACCCGCGAGGGCCCCCGTATGAGAAGCGGCGGCGCGCGCTCCGGCGCTTGTCCGGCCCGATTTGATGACGAGGACCGGCGTCGGCCGGCTGCCGGACGTGATCTCCTTGACGGCGTCTACGAACTCGATTCCCTTGCGCAGCTCTTCGACATACATGACGATCACCGCTGTTTCAGGGTCATCGTGGAGATACCGGAGCAGGTCGAGTTCGTCCACGTCCGCCTTGTTGCCGATCGAGATGAACTTGGAGAAACCGAAGTCGCGGTCGGCGGCGAAATCGAGAACGGCCGCGCACAGGGCCCCGCTCTGGGAGATGAAGGAGATGTTCCCGCAGGCGGGCATGCGAGCCGAAAAACTGGCGTTCATGCTCACGCCGGGCAGGGGGTTGATGACGCCCAGGCAGTTCGGGCCGACCACGCGGACGCCTGCTTCGCGGCACATGCCAATGAGGCGGTTCTCCATCTCCAGACCTTCCTTGCCGACCTCGCGGAAGCCTGCGGAGACGACGACGATCCCCTTCACGCCCTTGGCGATGGAATCCTCGGTTGCCTTGAGTGCCGCCCTGGGCGGTACGATGATGATGGACAAGTCGATCTTGTCGGGGATCTCCTTGACAGCGGCAAAGGTCTTGACGCTGAGGACGGATTGCGCGTTGGGATTGACGGGATAAATCGTTCCCTTGTAACCGCCCTTGAGGATGTTGGCGAAGATATCGTGTCCGACCTTTCCAGGCGAATTGGAAGCGCCGATGACCGCGATGGACGATGGCGAAAAAATGGCATCCAGTGAATTCATGACTTTGTTCCCTTTCTTTTTTCTATAAAGAGATAAAATAAAACGCCCTCGCGAACCCGCCTGTGTACGCGGACCCGGAGGGCTTCCTCTTTTTCGTGCCGCATTATGCCTTAAGGGTGATGCGCCTGTCAAGGAGAAAGGCATTGGGGTTGTCGGGACTATGGGAGTGGCGACTGATACCCTGCCGGCATGAATAGTCATTATAAGTCCATAAAAGTTAGTATTTATTATTATTAGGTAGAATTATCTTGCAAAAATATGCTATCTTTGACATATGATTCTCTCTCGGAGGTGCTAATGGCACGGGATCTGATGAACACACGGGAAGTGGCTGAATACCTCGGCATCAATGAAAAGCAGGTGTATGCGCTCATCAAACAGAAGCGAATCCCGGCGTCGCGAGCCACGGGGAAGTGGGTATTCCCACGGAAACTGATTGACGAGTGGATCGAAGGAGACGCGCAGGCCGGTTTGAAGGAAGCCAGGCGCAAGAGCCGGAAGATGGAAGGAGCGCTGCTGGCCGCCGGCAGCAACGACCCCGTCCTGGATATGCTCTACGGACGGCTCCGCAGGCAGTATCCGGAATTTTACGTGTTTTCGGCGAATATCGGCAGCACCGCCGGCCTAATGGCGATGGAACGGGGTTTTACCGACATCGCCTGGTCCCACCTGCTCGATCCCGAAACCGGAGAGTACAACATCCCCTACCTGGAGAAATTGATTCCGAGCATCAATGCGGTGGTCGTCAATCTTTTCTACCGGGAACTGGGTTTTGTGGTTGCCAAGGGCAATCCTCTCGGGATTGCCGGGTTCGAGGACCTGACGCGCGACGATGTCCGATTTGTCAACCGCCAGGCAGGTTCCGGCACGCGCCTGTTGCTGGATCACCACCTGGAAAAGACCGGCCTTCGACGGGAGCGGATCACCGGCTATGAAAACGAGGTATCCACCCACGTCGAGATCGCCCTTTCGATCCTCTCCGGCGAGGCCAACACCGGCATCGCCGCGTCGGCGGTTTCGGCGCTGTTCGGTCTCGACTTCATCCCGATCGCCCGCGAAAGGTTTGACATGATCTGCGATCAGTCGGTCTTTTTTCAAAAGGGAGTTCAATCGCTCATGGAAATCCTCAACGGAGATTTGTTTCGGAACCAGGTCGCGAACCTGAAGAGCTACGACTTCAAGAGCGCCGGGCGGATCCTCTACGCGAAATCGTAGAACACCCAAGCAACGAGAGGGGAAAGGGTCCACGACGATACCGGCCGTCGGGACGGCATCGAAGGGGATCTGACATGGATCGATGCAGAATGAAATTTCAAAGGAGTGCAAGATGATGAAGAAATTTTGGATTTTCTGGTTGTTCGTGCTGTTTCTCTTCCCGGCCTGCAGTACCATGGATGTCGCCGGACCGTCTCAGGACAACAAGTTCGTTCTCTTGGCCAGCACGATCGGGCCGATCGACGCCGGTATCGTCGGGGCGCTGGAGGATGGGTTCGAAAAGGAGACGGGCATCCGGGTACGCCATGTGGGCGCCGGAACGGGCGCTGCCCTGAAGATGGCGGAAAAGGGGCAGTTCGATCTGGTTCTGGCACATGCCAAGTCCCTGGAGGAGAAGTTCGTGAAGGGCGGTTTCGGCACGGCACGGATCCCGCTCATGTACAACGACTTCGTCATCGTCGGGCCGGCAGGCGATCCGGCGGGGATCAGGGGGATGAAGACGGCGGCCCAGGCGCTTCGGACGATCGCCGCCAAGAAGGCGACCTTCATCAGCCGGGGGGACAAGTCCGGGACCCACGTTTCGGAGATGGATCTGTGGGCGAAGGCAGGCATCAAGCCGGCCGGGTCCTGGTACGTTGTTTACGAGAAGGGATCGAGCGGCAATGTGGCGACCCTGCGCTACACGAACGAAAAACAGGTCTACACGGTCATCGACCGGGCGACCTACCTCTCCCTGAAAAAGGAGATCAAGCTGGCCATCCTCGTCGAGAACGACGAGGCGATGCTGAACTTCATGTCCGTTATCCCGGTCAACTCGACGAAGTTCCCGCGGGTGAACCGAACTGGAGCGATGAAATTCATCGGTTGGATGACAGCCGCGGACAAGGGCCAGCTCATCATCCGCGATTTCGGAAAGGACAAGTACGGCGCGCCCATGTTCTTCCCCAACTCGGAGGCCTGGCGCAAGAGCCGGGGGAAATGATCCGGACGCCGTTCCGGTCAAGCCCGCTGTCCGCGGCGGTTACGTCTGATAATGAAACGACAGGAGGTTGAGATGAAGGGATTTTTGAAGAAAGGTTTGCCGGCGGCGATCGCCGCGCTGTGCCTGCTGGTCATGATTACGCCCGCCCTGGCGGCGGCGCCGAAGGCCGTCATTCTGGCGACGACGACGAGCACCCAGGACTCGGGACTTCTGGACGTCCTGGTCCCGATTTTCGAAAAGCAGACCGGCTATTTCGTCAAGACGATTGCCGTCGGCTCCGGCCAGGCGATGGCCATGGGGCAGAAGGGCGAGGCGGATGTTCTGCTCGTCCATTCTCCTGCAGCCGAGAAGAAATTCGTCGATGAGGGCTACGGAATCAACCGCCGGCTCGTCATGCACAACGACTTCGTCATCCTTGGTCCTCCGCAGGATCCGGCGGGCCTGAAGGGAATCAAATCGGCAAACGCGGCCTTCAAGAAGCTCTCGGCAGCGGGCGCCCTCTTCCTGTCCAGGGGGGACAACTCCGGGACGCACGCCAAGGAAATGGGGATTTGGAAAGCGGCGGGCTTGAAGACCGAGGGGCAGAAGTGGTATCAGCAGACAGGCTTGGGTATGGGGCAGACGCTGAGCGTCGCCGCGGAGAAGAAAGGCTATACGCTTGCCGACCGCGGGACTTATCTGGCCCTGAAAAAGAACCTGAGTCTCGACATCCTGGTCGAGGGCGACGCGATTCTCCTGAACATCTATCATGTGATCGAAGTCAACCCGGCCAAGTGGCCCAAGGCGAACAAGGACGGCGGGAAGGCCTTCGCGGACTTCATGGTCGCCAAGGACACGCAGGCGATCATCAAGACCTTCGGCGTGGGAAAGTTTGGCTCGCCGCTCTTCTTCCCCGATGCAGGAAAGAAAGTGGAGGACCTGGGAAAATAGCATGGACCTGATCCTGGAGGGCATTCGCAAGGCCTTTCACCTTCTCTTTACCGCCGACGCGGAGGTTTTCGGCATCACGCTGCTGTCCCTGTACATCTCGGGCACGGCGACGCTGATGAGCCTCGTCGTCGGCATCGCTACGGGCACGGCGGTGGCCCTGACCTCGTTTCCGGGCCGCCGCTTTGCCATCAGTCTCATCAATACCGGCATGGCCCTGCCGCCGGTCGTCGTGGGGCTTTTCGTCACGATCTTCCTCTGGCGAAACGGGCCGCTCGGTTTTCTGGAGATCCTCTACACGCCGGCGGCGATGATCCTCGCCCAGGCGGTGATCGCCACTCCCATCGTCACCGGCATCAGCCTCGCGGCCATGCAGCAGCTTCCGCCCAAGATGCGGCTGCAGATCCGCGCGCTCGGCGCGACCCGCTTTCAGATGCTTTTCCTCCTCATGCGCGAGGCGCGTCTGCCCCTTCTGGCGGCGGTGATGGCGGGCTTCGGGGGGGTCATCTCGGAAGTCGGCGCCTCGATCATGGTCGGCGGGAACATCAAGGGGTACTCCCGGGTGCTTACGACGGCGACCGTCATGGAGACGAGCCGGGGCAATTTCGATATCGCCATCGCCCTGAGCCTCATCCTCCTTCTCATCGCCTATCTCATCAACCTCATCCTGACGTCCATTCAGCAGCGCCAGAGGCCCCGATGACTGAAGAAACCGCCATCCTCGAAACCCGGGGTCTTGTCGTCGTCAGGGGAGGAGTTCCAGTCCTTGACGTCAACGAGCTGGTCCTGTCGCCCGGCGAAATCCTCTCCGTTATCGGGCCGAACGGCGCCGGGAAGACGACGCTCCTCCATGTCCTGGCGGGCCTGATCCGCCCGAAGCAAGGGGAGATCCGTTTCCGCGGCGCCTCCGTTGCTGGCGAGACCAGTCTGGCCTACCGGCGGCGCATTGCGATGGTCTTCCAGGAGCCCCTGCTCTTCGACACCACCGTCTCCGCCAACGTGGCCGCCGGCCTCAAGATCCGCGGCGTGACCCGGGACCGGATCGCCGGACAGGTGGAGCGGCAACTCGGACGCTTCGGGATCGCGCACCTGGCCGGGCGTTCGGCGCGGACCCTCTCGGGGGGTGAGGCGCAGCGGACGTCGCTGGCCCGAGCCTTTGCCGTCGAGCCGGAGATTCTTTTTCTGGACGAGCCCTTCGCTTCCCTCGATCCGCCGACGCGGGAGGACCTGATCGAGGATCTCGACCGTGCCTTGCGGGAGACGGGGACGACGGCGCTCATGGCGACACATGACCGCGAGGAGGCCCTGCGGCTTTCCGACCGGATCGCGGTGATGAACGAAGGAAGAATCGTTCAGACCGATTCGCCGCAGCGCCTGATGAACTGCCCCGCCGACGAGTTCGTCGCCTCTTTCGTCGGAATGGAGACGATCCTAAAGGGGAATATCGTTTCGGGGGGCGGTTCAGGGACAGTGCTGATGGCGATGGATGGAACTGGCGCCGCGAAGAAGCCGGCGACCGCCGCATCGGTGGGCAAACCCGCCGTTGTCGAAATCGTGGGGAACTTTCCTGCCGGAGAAGAGGCCGTCTGCGTGATCCGCCCCGAACACGTGACCGTGTCGCTCCGGGACGGGATGGAGGGGAAATCGAGCGCGCGGAATGTCTTTGCCGGCCGGATCGTGAAGATCGCGAAAAAAGGATTGTACTACAGGCTGGGACTCGACTGCGGATTCCCGCTGGCTGCCTATGTGACGGCAGGGGCCGTCGAGCAGCTCGGTCTTGCTGAGGGGACCGAGGTTGCCGCCTCCTTCAAGGCGACGGCGGTGCAGGTCATCCGCCGCGGCGCCTCTCGTGCCGAACGGTAAAAATCTTACCTCTCTCGATACATCCCGTCGATCAGATCCTGAAACTTTTCGTTGATCGCTTTCCTCTTGAGCTTCATCGTCGGCGTCATCTCTCCTGCATCCTGGCTGAAGGGTCGCGCGAGGAGCGTGAATTTCTTGACCTTCTCGAATCCCGCCAGGTCGCCGGAATTCTGATCGATCCGTTCCTGATAGAAGCGGACAATCTCCGGTTTCGCGATCAGGTCTTCATGGGAGCTGAAGGCGATGCCCTTCGATTTCGCGTATTCCTCCAGCGCCGGGAATGCCGGCACAATCAGGGCCGAGACGTACTTGCGCAGATCGCCGATGACGGCGATCTGCTCGATGAAGTAATCCTTGCCGATGGTCGTTTCGATCAGCTGGGGCGCAACGTACTTGCCGCCCGAGGTTTTCATCAGGTCCTTGATGCGGTCGGTGATCGTCAGATAGCCGTCCTCGATCACGCCCACGTCGCCCGTCCGTAACCAGCCGTCTTCGAAGACCTCCGCCGTCGCCTGAGGCTTCCCGTAGTATCCCTTCATTACGGTAGGGCCTTTTACGAGGATCTCGCCGTTGGCGGCGATCTTGACCTCGACGCCGTCGATTGGCCTGCCGACGGTCCCCGGGCGGTAGAAATATTTCTCGTGGCAGGTGACGGTGGCCGTGGTCTCTGTCAGGCCATAGCCGTAGGCGATGAAGATGCCCGCGGAGTGGAAGAACTCTTCGATCTTCCTGGAAAGGGGCGCCCCTGCACAGGGAAAGAAGCGGATGCGGCCGCCCACGGCCTCCCGCAGCTTTGCCAGGACCAGCTTGTCGGCGACGGCGTGCTTCATGCCCAGCAGCGGCGGCACGGCCTTCTTTTCCTTTTCCAGGAGATAGACCTGCTCGCCCGTCGCGACGGCCCAGCGGAAAAGTTTCTTCTTCAGCGCGGAGGCCGTTTCCAGACGCTCGAAGACGGTGGAGTAGATCTTCTCGTAGAAACGCGGAACGGCGCACATGACCGTCGGCCGCACCTCCTTCAGATATTCGACGATCTTCGTCGTGTCGTCGCAGTAGTTGTTCGTCATCCCCTCGACGAGTGCGAAAAACGTCCAGGCCCTCTCGAAGACGTGCGTGAGAGGCAGGAAGCACAGGGAGATGTCTTTTTCAGTGACCTCCAGGCGCTTCTCGTGGGCGATAAAGCAGGCGTAAAAATTGGAATGATGCAACATGACGCCCTTGGGCTCGCCCGTCGTTCCTGAGGTGTAGATGAGCGTCGCGAGATCGTCCGGACCCGCCTTGGCGAGACGCGCTTCGACCTCGCCGCCCTTCGATGATCCTCGCCCCAGCGCCAGAAAATCGTCGAAGTACATGGACGGCGCATGCCCCCGGATATCCACCGTCCGGTCGAAGACGACGATCTTTTTGAGCCAGGGAGATCCTTCGAAGAAACTCCGCACCTTGGCGTACTGGTCCTTGCCGCCGACAAAGATGATGGGGATCCGGGCGTCGTTGACGATGTACTCGGTCTGCCGCGCGGTGTTGGTCGCGTAGATGGGGACGGGGACGCCGCGGACCGAAAGAGCCGCGAAATCGGCGATGGTGAACTCGGGCTTGTTGGCCGAGAAGATGGCGACGGTTCCTCCTTCGGGAAGGCCCATTTCCAGAAGCCCCCTGGCTGCCTCGCGGATCTTTTCCCCCATCTGGCGGAAGGACAGCTCCTTCCAGACGCCGTCTTCTTTCCAGCGGAGAGCGGGCTTATCGGGGGTTCTTTCAATCGTCTCGCGGATCATCAGGGCCAGGTGATTTTTCATAGGTTTCTCCTTGAAGCTGCTGCGGGGTATGCCGTCTCGGACCGTCCGGCAGTCGGACAGACTGCGGCCGCAACCGCGGCCCGACTATAGTCGATCGCGCCCGTGGCTGTCAAAGACGTTTTCTGCGAACATTCCATTGACGAAAGGGCTTTTCGCTGGCACAAAGACAAGAAACGGGGGCGGCATGGAAAAAGCACACCACCATTTCGATCTTCAGCAATCCGGAGGAGAGACGGGAGACCCGGCGTCGCCCGGAAGCGCGATCCTCCGCGCCATCGAAGCCAACCTCTTCGGCGCCTGGGCGCAGCTCGCCCGCTCCCCGCAGGTCGACTACCGGGACGAGGCGGAGGCGATCCGCTTCATCGGCGGCATTCCCTTTCCCCTGTGCAACAGCGTCATGCGGGCCGATCTCGCCCCGGCGGGAATTGACGGGAAGATCGAAGAGATCCTCCTGCCTTTTCGGGAACGCAACTTGCCGATGTTCTGGTGGATCGGGCCGTCCACGAAGCCGGCGGATCTGGAGGAGCGCCTGAAAGGACATGGCCTGCAATACATGGACGAGGCCGTGGGGATGGCAGTCGATCTGTCCGCTTCTCCGCCGGACGGGGAAAAGGAAATGTCTGTCTGCATCCGGGAGGTGACCGGCGAGGATTCGCTTGAGGACTGGCTCGCCGTTTTTCGCACTGTGTTCGAAGTCCCCGGGTTTGCGGCGGATTTCTTTGCCGCCGCCATGCGCAACCTGGGATTCGGTCCCGATCTTCCGTACCGTCATTTCATCGGGCTGGCGGACGGCGTGCCGGCGGCGGTCTCTTCGATATTTTTCAGCGCAGAAGCGGCCGGTATTTACAACGTGGCGACGCTCGCCGATTTTCGCTCCCGCGGCATCGGTACGGCCATGAGCCGGGCGGCGATCAACGAAGCCCGGATGAAAGGATGCCGTTTCAGCGTTCTCCATGCGACGCCGATGGGTATTCCCGTCTATCGGAAACTCGGCTACCGGGAGTACTGCCGTCTGAAGATCTACAGTAATATCAACGATTCCCACGGGTAATGCACGCAAGCAGCCTTCGCTGCCCGCGTCGGACCGGCCTCGCAATCCTCCCGGTGCGGGACATCGCTCTGCGCAGGGCTCCCGATTAATGTTTGACACCCAGGCTTTCTTTTCCCTATAATCGCCGCCATTGATGCGGGGGAGTCTCTCCCCGCTGCCGCAGACGGAAGTCCGGTCTGCGGCGCGGGGTGCTTTCCGGCAGGAGAGATGGAGGAAGCGGCCGACAGGTAAAACCGGCATCCTCGATGGGGGGCCGCCGGAGCCTTTGCGCCGTTTTATTTTTCCTATGATCTTGAGCGACCTCGATGCAAGCCGGATCGGTATCATCGGCCCCGGCCGCCTGGGAACGTCCTTCGCCTACAAGTTCGGACGCGACAACAAGCGCGTCACGATGTATTACCACGACGCCGAAATCTGCCGGGCCATCAACCGCGACCACTTGAATCCCAAGCATCTGACGCAGGACCTGGCGGCAAAACTGGGAGGCATGGACCACGTCCCGCGGTTTCCGGCGAAGATCGTCGCAACCAATGATCTGGAACGCGTCATCGAGGACAACGACTTCATCTTTCTTGCCCTCACGATGAACCGCCTTCCGGAACTCCTGAATTACGTCAAACCCATCCTGGAGCGGAAGACCGGGAACACGGTCTTCATCTCTCCGATCAAGGGGCTGATCTCCGACGAACTGACCAAGGAATTGATCACCCCTTCGCAGCTCATCCACAACAACCTCCAACAGCTCAAACACAAATACGGCATCGTCTGCATCGGCGGTCCTTTTTTCGATACCGACATCGCGCTGGGCAACCCCGTCTGCGTGACGGTTGCCGGAAGAAGCAGGATCGTCCGGCTGGTCCGCGAGAAGATCATCCGTTTCAACCGGCGGGAGCTGAGTTCCTTCTACAACTTCGACATCGTCGGCGTCGAGGCCTGCGGCGCGCTCAAGAACATCGTTGCGAACCTCATGGGAGCGGCTCATCGCATGGAACTGGGGGACTCGATTCCCGGGACGGTGTTTGCCCGCTCCGGAGTGGAGATCCGTTCGCTGTCGAAACTCCTGGGCGGCAGCTTCCAGGCCTTTCACAGCCAGGCGGGCGTCGGAGACCTGTTTGTCACCGTCTCCTCCATGGCGAGCAAGAACTACCGCTACGGGAAGCTCTTCTACGAAATGCACACGGGCAATCCTATCGAGACGAACATCAAGGTCCTGGAGCGGATCGACGGGACGCCGGAGGGCCCCAACACCATCCGCAACGTCTACAAGTATCTGGAGAAGAAGAACATGTACAGCCCGCTCTTCCATTGCGCTTACAAGATTTTCAACGAGAGCATGACGCGCAAGGACATCCGGGAGCGGCTTATCCAGGCCTGCCAGTTCGACAAGCGGACGAGGGAGTTCATCGGCCCGTTCTCGCGTTTCCTGTACCGCTTGGCGCCGAACCTGTGGTACCGCCGCCACAAGGGGATTCTGTCCAATATCGACGGGATGAATCCCTAGCGGAATGTCGGGAACGGCCGTCCCGCGGTGTTCCCCTTGACAGGCCCGATGCGGGCGTGTTATCTGAATTCAAAAGAAGCGCACGTGCGGGTCCTATGAGAATGTCAGGAGAAAAGAAACTCTGGTGGTGGTGGCAGGCCATAGCCGTCTGCCCACAATAGCGGAGTGCGTGCGAACCGTGGGCGGGGATGGAGATCGTCCCATGGTTCATGACGAAAGACGAATGAGGCCATGGGAAGTTCCCATGGCCTTTTTGTTTCCCGCCGGAACCTGTCGGGCAGGCAAGTGCCAATACGAACAGACCATTTCAAAAAGGAGATGCGTTATGGAGCAGGTGAAGGTAACTTTGGACGATCAGGAAATACCCAGACAGTGGTACAACGTGCAGGCGGACCTCCCCAAGCCCATGAGCCCGCCGCTGCACCCGGGAACGGGTAAACCCGTCACGGCGGAGGATCTGGCCCCAGTCTTTCCCATGAACCTCATCGAGCAGGAGGTTAGCCAGGAGCGGTGGATCACCATTCCCGACGAGGTGCTGCAGAAGTACCTGCTCTGGCGCCCGTCGCCGCTGTGCCGCGCAAGGAATTTCGAGAAGCTGCTGAACGCCCCGGTCCGGATCTATTATAAGAACGAGGGGCACAGCCCCGCAGGATCCCACAAACCCAACACGGCCATTCCGCAGGCCTATTACAACAAGGTTTTCGGCATCAAGCGGCTGGCCACCGAGACGGGCGCCGGCCAGTGGGGCAGCGCCCTGTCGATGGCCTGCCAGATGTTCGGTCTGGAGTGCCGCGTATTCATGGTGCGCGTCAGCTACGAACAGAAGCCCTATCGCCGCATGATGATGCGGACCTGGGGCGCCGAATGCATCCCCAGCCCGAGCACGATCACCGAGGCCGGCCGCCAGGTGCTGGCGGAGCACCCGGATTCCCCCGGCAGCCTCGGCATCGCGATCAGCGAGGCGGTCGAAGACGCCGTCACCCACGAAGGGTCCCGTTATTCGCTCGGCAGCGTGCTGAACCACGTGCTGCTGCATCAGACGATTATCGGGCTCGAGGCCCAGAAGCAGATGGAGAAGATCGGGGAGTATCCGGACGTTGTCATCGGCTGCGCGGGAGGCGGCAGCAACTTCGCCGGGATCGCGCTGCCGTTCGTGCGCGACAAGATCCATGGGAAGAAGGTCTCCGTCATCGGCGCGGAGCCGACCTCCTGCCCGACGATGACCAAGGGCCCCTTCGCATACGATTTCGGCGACCTCGCCAAGAAGACGCCTCTGCTGCCCATGTACACGCTCGGCCACGACTACGTTCCGGCGCCGATCCACGCGGGCGGTCTGCGTTACCACGGGATGGCGCCGATCATCAGCCACCTCGTCCGGGAGGGGATCATCGAGGCGCGGGCCTACCACCAGCTCCAGACTTTTGAGGCGGGCGTCAACTGGGCGCGCACGGAAGGATTCATCCCCGCCCCGGAGACCGACCACGCGATCGCCGCGGTCGTGGATGAGGCGATGCGGGCCAAGGAAGAGGGCAAGGAGAAGGTCATCCTCTTTAACTGGAGCGGCCACGGTCTGGTGGATCTGGCCTCTTATGAAGCCTATTTCGACGGAAAGCTGCAGCCCTACGAGCTGCCCAACGGCGAGATCCAGCGGGCGCTCCGGGCAATCGAGGGGTTCCCGAAACCGTAGACTGTCAGCGGAATCAAAGTGCAAATCGGGGCTGCCGTCGAACCTGTTCCGGCAGCCCCGTTCGTTCCGCCGAACCCATGGAAATTGCCCCGCCGGATGGTTCCTTCCATATCGGTTCTTCAATCCGATGTGCGACTTGCAGATTGTACCGCGGTATTGAATACGGCAGGACAGTCGCACATTCTGACAGGCAACATTTCTGACAACCGGGTCGGGCAGCTTCTGAAAATGGAGTGGTGCAATCACGGCAATTGAGGGGAGTCTATAAGATATGTCTCTAACCATTTATATCGTCAGCGCCGTTTCCGTCTTTTTCTTCTCGGGACTGATGTCCATGGGCGGTTTTGGGGCTGCATTCATTTTTGTGCCCCTTTTTTACTACCTGGGAGTACCCCTTGCCGAGGCTTTGCCTACGGCGCTTCTTCTCAATGTTATCAGTCTGATCTTTGCAACTGTGAATTATTATCGCGGCGGGTTGATCAACTGGCGGCTCAGTCTGCCCATCTTGATTACCGCCGTCCTGCTGGCACCAATGGGAGCCCGCACGACACCTTTTGTGGACAGGAATCTTTTGCTCGGCATGTTTGCAGGCTTTTTGGTGTTCTCCGGCCTCATGATGCTTTTCTACAAACCTGCGCTTCGGACAAAGCCATTGAACCGTACAGTCGAATCCAGTACCGGAGCGGCTGTCGGCGGTGTGGCCGGCTTTCTCGGCGGTCTTTTGGGGGTGGGCGGCGGGGGCTTCATCTCGCCCGTTCTCAACTTTCTCGGAATTGATGCCAAGGTTGCCGCTGGAAGCACGGCGATTGTTGTGGTTTTCTCTTCTTTTTCGGGGTTCCTCGGCCATGTCACACTGGGGGGGCTCAGCCCGGCATTTCTTGGGTTGATGGCGCTCATGAGCGCCCTGGGTTCCATCGTCGGTTCGCAGGTGGTGAAGACCAGGATTTCGAGTCCGCAATTGAAGAAAATCATCGGCGTGCTGATCATCGTAGTCGCCGCTAAAATTATTTTTGATATTGTCAAATAAATCAACACAGGCGAATTTGATTGCGCTCGTTCGTGCCCCGCATATTGGTTAGATTGAAGAAATAAACACCGATGATCAGGTAATGTTTGAGTCGTCGTTATCGAAGCGGATATCTGTCTGCCTCATTATGAAATCTTCTGCGGCGATTCACGGTAAGAGTTTAATAATGTCGCGCGCAGCCTTCGCGATTGTCGTTTTGAGCGTAACCGTATTTTCAGTAATTGTGTCGACGGCGTAGTGCATTTCGTGCACACCCTCCCAGGCGATGGAGCCGGTCCGGATATTCCAGATTTGAAAAAACAGCCTCAGATGTGAATATTTTGTCACGATCATGCGCAGACCCAAAAATCCGAACCGATCCGATGAACCCTGGACAAAAGTCATGAGTTTCAGCTGTGCCACATATCCCGTTTTTGTTGCTTCGCCCACCTTTTGCAGCATGTCATGACCGAATAACCCCGTGTTGCGATACTCATCGATCATGTGCTTGTAGTTGTCTGCGAGTCCGGCGCGATTCAGGGCGTTCAAGGTTTCCGGGAGGCCGACGCATCGTACGGCAGGCCGTTCCTTGCTCAGTACCTCAGCAAATATGAGGGCAATCGCCTGCTTCTCCTCTTCCTGGCCGGTGATGGTAGATGGCGTCAGAAATGCGATGCCCTGTTTGGAGAGATCGTCAGCGCTGAGTGAAATCAAATGATGGTCCGTCGAATCATACACCTGGGGCAGAAAGCAGGAAGACGCCATGCTCACCATAGCCAGCAGCATCAGCCATCCCGATCTTTCGATCAACTTCATCATAGTCCTTTCCTCCGAGATGGCTATTTCCCCTGATGATCATCTTCATGGGATGGCTTGTACGCATACTCCATCAGCTCGGCATTAATGGAGCCGATCAGGACCTTGCTTTTCATCCGGACGATCATCTTGCGGCTGTCGTCGGTCAACCAGAAGTAGACATCCCCTTTTCTTCGAAAAATCCCCTCGAATTTGAAGAGCGGTTTGACGACGATCGTGTTGAAGGTGCCTGCAGGCGTCTCAATACGCTCCTTGCGGAGTATCTGGACGTGGACCTGCCAAAGCTTCTTGTCGTCGAAGACTTCGAAGGTAATCGTCTTCCCGACCGCCAGTTCCTTCGTCCGGAAATAGTAGTAGGCGGAAAGGGAATCGGAGACAAAGGCCGGAATGTCGCAGATGGAGACTTCGCCGTTCTTTGTAAAGGTCGCCTTGCGCTCGGCATAATCAAAGAGGATTTCCTTATCGCTCCGGTAAGTGCCCTCTTCCTGGCGAACCCTGTACTTGTAGGAAGCGAGCGTGTCCGCAAATATGAAGGAATGGATCCTGTCCCGCACCGGGTAAAAAGCATCAATAAACTCATTCGATGCCGTGACGGCGGAAATACCATACATCTTCTTTCCCTCGACATATCCGGCGTCCGAGGCCTCCATCACCGTCTTTCCCGCCGGAATGCCCAACCACGACAACCTGAACACGAGCCGTTCCCCTTTCCACAATACCGACGGGGAGGCAAACGACTCCGCCGCGGCACCGGCGGAAATGATGAACAAGGCCACAATGCAAAGCGGAGCCCTATTCCGGAAACCTCTCAAATGAACCTCCTTGCCGGTGACCGCCTCAGCAACAATATATAAAAGGAGGCGTGACTCGTTCATGCGAAACCGCCTTCCCCGCTTTTCGTACTTTTCTCCACTTTACTCCGGGACGCCGGAAGCCGTTTCCTATACGCTGCAGGCGTCGGGTCTGATTAAATAAACGGCCACATTCGACTGCTGAACGACGCCCGATGCCACACTGCCCAAAAGCATCTTCTTCAGGCCCGTGTAACCGTGCGTCGCAATGACGATCATATCCATGCCGTTGTTCTGAGCGTACTCCGTAATGGCGCCGGCAACGTTGATCGCCTCGACAGAAGCTGTTTTGACCTCGATTCCTTCGGCGTTCAGGCTGGCTTCCAGGGCGGCGAGATACCTTCTCGATGCGGCAAGATTCTCGTCTCTGGCCGCAAGGAGGGTTACGTTCGCCTTATATCCTTCTTCCAAAGGCGCGTAGGCCTGAGGAACCACGTTGAGGAGGGTAACCTCTCCGACGATCCCGTATTTTGCCAGATCCTTAACGTGAGATATTGCGCACTCGGCCAGCTTCGAACTGTCAAGGGGAACCAATACTTTCTTCTTCATGTCTTTTCCCTCCATTGAGCCGCTCATCAGCGGCAGCATATTCTCCAATCGCGCGGTCAAGACTGTACTTGCGCCCGGTCTCCCGCATGATTCGCCGGAGTTGCGGTTGGCTGGCCCAGAAACTGGCCGCCCCTTAAAAATACAAGAACATGGCCCGACGCACCATCGGGGATACCCTGATTTGTCCTAGGGATCTGGTGTATCCATTTTCACTTTTCCCCCGATAGAACCGCATAACAACCGGCTGAACCTAACTGATGGAAGCGCCGTGGTCCTGCACAGGAAGGCCGATTGCCTTCGGTTAGCCCAAGCATTGCTCTTCTCCAACGGGCAATTCTCAGTTTCCCCCTTTCATGAATCTATTGACTCGTACGTGTGAGCGAAAAACCTTGACTTTCGGTCCCGCAATCTTTCCCCATTTCCGATTGCACTGTGACATTAGCGGCGGGCTGTGGTATCGTCAGGCGCCCCGGAGGGACTTGCCATGTCGGAATACGACGGACTGTTCATTCGCTGCCCGCGTCTGGGCCACGAACTGACCTTCTCGTACTGCCGGAAGGAAGCGGGGAAGCTTCCCTGCCCGCGGATCGTGACCTGCTGGAGCGCCCGGTTCCCCGTCGAGGAACACCTGCGGGCGGAGATGCCCGAGGACGACTGGGAACGTTTCTTGCTGCAGAAACCCAGGGAGAAGATGGCAAGCCTTCTGGAAATCATCGAACGGGCCAGGGGCCGGAAAACGGCCGGCGACCGGTAACCGGAAGAGGAAGAGTCCTTCCTGTACTTCGAGGAGAGGTGCTTCGCAAGAGTCTATAGGCATGGAACTTTTCGATCAGGAAGACAGGACAAACGCGCCGCTGGCGGACCGGATGAGGCCGCGGTCTCTGGACGAGTACGTGGGGCAGGCCCATCTGGTGGGTCCGGGCAGTCTCCTGCGGACCGCCATGGCCGAGGGCCGTCTTTTCTCCATGATTTTCTGGGGGCCGCCCGGTTCGGGGAAGACGACGCTGGCGAGACTTGTCGCGGCGGACATCAAGACTCCGGTGCACTACACGAGTTTTTCGGCGGTGCTTTCGGGCGTGAAGGAGATCCGCACCGTCATCGACGAGGCCCGCGAGCAGATGCGGTACCATCAGCGCAAGACGGTTCTCTTCGTCGATGAGATCCACCGCTTCAACAAATCCCAGCAGGACGCCTTCCTCCCCCATGTGGAGAGCGGTCTCGTCACGCTGATCGGCGCGACCACGGAAAACCCCTCTTTCGAGGTGATTTCGCCGCTCCTGTCCCGGACCCGCGTCCTGACACTGAAACCCTTCACAGAGGAAGAACTCCGCACGATTGTCGAACGGGCGATCACCGATCGGGAGAGGGGACTGGGCTCGCTGGACCTGGTCTTCGAACCGGACGCGATCACCCACATCGTCTGGTCGGCGGACGGCGACGCGCGCATGGCCCTCAACGGCCTCGATGCAGCCGCATCCCTGGCCGCAGGGCGGGGGGAGCAGGGCCGCATTGTCACGAAGGCCCTGGTCGAGGAGGCGCTGCAGCGGAAGCTTCTGCAATACGACAAGACCGGGGAGGAGCACTACAACCTGATTTCGGCCCTCCACAAGAGCCTTCGGGGGAGCGATCCAGACGGCGCTCTCTACTGGCTGGGGAGGATGCTGGAAGCGGGGGAGGACCCGCTGTATCTGGCGCGGCGGATGGTGCGTTTTGCCTCCGAGGACGTCGGCAACGCCGATCCGCAGGCCCTGACGGTTGCCGTGGCCGCCATGCAGGCCTTCTCCTTCATCGGGCTGCCCGAGGGGGAACTGGCGCTTGCGCAGACGGCGGTGTACCTCGCGACCGCCCCCAAGAGCAACGCCCTGTACACCGGTTACGGGCGGGTGAAGGAGATCATCCGGCGGACGGGGACGCTCCCGGTGCCGCTGCACATCCGCAATGCACCCACCAAGCTCATGAAGGAGCTGGGCTACGGCAAGGATTATCGCTATGCCCACGACTACGACGAGGCCTATGCGCCCCAGGAATATCTCCCTGAGAAACTTCGGGGCGAGACCTTCTACCGCCCCGCGGGGCGCGGCTATGAAAAAATGATCAAGGAGCGGTTGGAGCACTGGCGGAAGATCCGTGAAGCGAAGAGCCTGGAAGACAAAAAGAAGGGGGGAGGTTCGTGAACCTCCCCCCTATATTCAGGAGGATTCTGGATTATCCTGTCGGCGAAGCATGCCCGTTTGTTTCACCGATCATCTCTTTCTGGTCGATAGAATGCAGATAGCATGCCAGCGTCGGCAGAATGCGTATTAACTGACCGGAAAGACGGGTATTTCTGACTTTTCAGCGGCGAAATCACGGTTCCAAAAGAAGGGGTTCGCAAGGCAATATTTGTCGAATAACCAGAGAGCAGCAAGACAGAATTCTTTGAATACAAACAGTTACGCTTCTTACGCCCTTTTCGGGTCCTTTCGACAAAAATGTCGATTCCGTTTTCCAATCATTCGTTGACTTTTTGGAGGTTTTCCATAAGATAACCGCCGAGATCGCTGGAGGTTTTGGTAAGCATGCAGTCCGACAAGAAAATCGTCTGGCAACAGCGACACCTGCAGCACAATCGACCCTTCCTCCAGCCTCTCGCCGTCGCCGCCGTCTGCGCGGTCTTCATCGGCATCATCCTCACCATGGGTATCCAGGACCTGAACCGTGTCGACCGGACGCTCGTCAGTTTCATGGAGAGCCGGGGCCTGGATATCATCGACGTCATCCAGAAACTGGTTCAGGAAAACCTGAACTATCTGGCCCAGGCCCGCCAGGCCAGCGGAAGTGAGACCTTCGTACCGCTCAAGGAGGAGGTCTCGGCCGCCCAGAAATCGCTGACGAAGGCGATGGTCGACCTGGCGCAGGAGATCGACAAGCGCTGGAAGGCGAAAGGCCTGAACAACGTCTACCTGAAAACCTATGCCGACGAAAAGGGATTATGGCTCGTAGCGGTTCTCAACGAGAGGGGGAAAGCCGTCCATTACAGCCGCAAACTGCCGCGCGATCTGTTCGCAGAGACGGGTTTTTCGCCGCCCCCCCGCGGGGAGATCACCCTCGAGGCGATCGCCCATCTCGGAAAGATGAAAAAGATCGGCTTCATCGCCTTGAGGCGCGCCGACGGAAGCGGAACTGTCATCATCGCCATGGATCGCGACGGCCTGCGCTATTGGGGAACCAAGGTCTCCGTCGAAAAGGTCATCGCAGACCTGGGAGGAGGACAGGGAGGACAGGGAGGACAGGGGCTCCTGTACGTCACGATCGCGGACCGCCAGGAAAAGATCCTGGGGAGCGCCGGGAAAGTCCCGGCTCAGGTACAGTCCGGGACCCTGCACATCGGCGAGATCCTGGCCGGAAAGCGCAAAGTCGAAAGCCGCAAACTCGCCGAGGGAAACGACCGGATTCTGGAGATTGCGGCCCCCTTTTTCCTGAACAACCAGGTCTATGGGATCGCGAGGGTTGGACTCGAACTGAAGAGCACGGAAACAATCCTGGAGGAAAACCGGCGCAACACCTACCTCTTCATGGGGATCGTCGTTCTCATCACCCTGCTCGCCATGATGCTGCTGTACTACGACCAGAACCGGCATCTGGCCGGCATCGTGCGGATGGAGCGCCAGCTCGAAAAGGCCGAGCGGCTGTCGGCCCTGGGAC
The DNA here is from genome assembly GCA_002428445.1 of Syntrophaceae bacterium UBA6109. Next base: position 47,053 of record DIWJ01000026.1, on the reverse strand, counting down.
AGCTCGCCGCCGGCGTTGCCCACGAGATCCGCAACCCCCTCAACGCGATCAGCATGGCGAGCCAGCGTCTCAAACGGGAATTTTCGCCCAGCGAGCAGGATAAGGTCGCAGACTTCCAGACGCTGACGGGCGTCATCCGCGACGAGATCCGGCGCCTGAACGGGATCATCGAGGAGTTTCTGACCTTCTCGAAGAGCCGCCGTCTGGAATTCCGGGACTATCCGGTCACGGAGGTGCTCCAGAAAATCGTGAATCTTCTGCAGGAGGAAGCGGCGGTCAGGGGAGTTGTCTTCCGGACCTCCTGGAAAGAGGCGCATGTTCTTCCCATGGATGCGGACAAGCTTCAGCAGGCGCTTCTGAACATCGTGAAGAACGCCATGGAATCCATCACCGGCAAAGGAACGATTACCATCGCGGTGGAGGCCAAACGCGGCAAGCCCGTGCGCATTGCCGTATCCGATACGGGATGCGGCATGACGGCGGAGGAATTGGACCACATCTTCAGCCCCGAATATACCACCAAGGAAAAGGGGCTTGGCCTGGGACTGTCCCTGGCGCACGAGATCGTCCGCGGCCACGGCGGCGAGATCCGTGTTGTGAGCAAGGCCGGGGAGGGAACGACCTTCGAGATCTTCCTGCCCGCCGAACGGGCGGCGGAGAAGACGGCGGGGGCGGGTGCGGACAGACGTCCAACAGGAAACGGCCTATGAAAAAACTGCAGATTCTGATCGTCGAAGATGGGAAATCCCAGCGGGAAATGCTGCGGGACTTCCTCATCAAGGAAGGCCATGCCGTGGCGGAAGCGGAAAACGGCGAGCGGGCTCTCGAAAGGGTGAGGGCCGGCCACTTCGATCTTCTTCTGCTCGATTACAAGATGCCCGGCATGGACGGCATGACGGTCCTCAAGGAAGTCAAGCGCATCAACCCGGAGATCGACGTCGTCATCATTACGGCCTATGGGACCATCGAAACGGCCGTGGATGCGATGAAGGCGGGCGCCCTCGATTACATCACCAAACCCATCGAGTTCGAGGAACTGCTGCTCCTCGTGGACCGGGTGGCCGAGCGGAGAACCCTGCTCCGGGAAAACGAGCTGCTCCGCGAACAGCTCGGGGCAAAGGGGATCACCACGGATCGCATCGTCTACAGCAGCCCGAAAATGGAGACGGTTCTCAATATGGCGGGCCGGATTGCGGCCAGCCGGACGACCGTCCTGCTGCAGGGCGAAAGCGGCACCGGCAAGGAACTGGTTGCCCGCTTGATCCACCACCTGAGCCCCCGTTCCGGCAGGCCCATCATCGCCGTGAACTGCGGGGCCGTTCCGGAAGGACTCCTGGAGAGTGAACTCTTCGGGCACGAGAAGGGGGCCTTTACCGGCGCCGTGGGACGCAGGATCGGGCGCTTCGAGGAGGCGGACGGGGGAACGCTGTTCCTCGACGAGGTGGGGGAAATCGCGCCGGCCGTGCAGGTGAAACTGCTTCGCTTCCTTCAGGAGCGGGAGTTCCAGCGGCTGGGAGGGAATGCGACGGTCCGCACCGATGTCCGGATCATCAGCGCCACCAACCGCGACCTGGAGGCGAGGGTCCGCGAGGGGGCGTTCCGCGAGGATCTCTTCTACCGCCTGAACGTGGTCCGCCTGGACATCCCTCCGCTCCGGGAGCGCAAGGAAGACATCCCCCCTCTGATCGAACATTTTCTGGCGCGATTCGCCGCCGACAACGGCAAGGATCTGGAAGGGATCAGCAGCGAGGCCAGGGACCTGCTCATGAAGTACGACTACCCGGGAAACGTCCGGGAGCTGGAGAACATCATCGAACGCGCCGTCGTGATCTGCCGCGGGACTGTGATCGGCGTCGAGGACCTTCCCTTCGGGGCGGGCGAAATCCCCTCGGTGGAAGAGCGGGACAAGGAGGACGGCCTGCTGCGGGGATCCATCGAGGACCTGGAGCGGAAACTCATTGTGGACGCCATGGCCAGGGCGGGAGATCACCAGACGCGCGCCGCCGAAATCCTCGGCATCTCGGAGCGGATGCTCCGGTACAAGCTCAAAAAATATAACCTCAAATTCTGAACGGAGTATTGAAACGTCTCTTCCAGGCTGTTCAAAAATGCCTGGATGCAAGGCTCCCGATGCTTCGACAGGCTCAGCATGACAAACCTTGGAGCTTGTCCTGAGCTTGCCGAAGGATCGAAGGGCGAAGGATGAGGGAAACGCAGCAGACGGGCGTTTTAGCGGATATCCGAAGCGGGATTCGGATATCCGCGATCCCTAAGGAGAAGGCTCGACTTTCATGCGCTCGCTTATCCTGCGGCATAGCCGCCGGATGGCGCTCGCTGTCGGATGGACGACTCTCCGGAAAAGCGCTGGAGAATCGTCGATCCCCAGGGAAGGAAATTTATTCTTCATTCGCTCGTCCGCCCCCGGGGAGGCGGCGCTCGCTGTCGGATTCAACAGCCTAGAGGTACCGATGAAACAGATTCTCGTCGTGACCGACGACCCCAAGTCCTGCGAGGCGATCCGCGTATCCTTTCGCGGGGATGGGAAGGTCCGTTTCGTCTCGACCGCCGGAGCCTGCATCGAGGCATGCCGCAAGGACCGCTTTGACTATGTCTTCGTGGGGCTGGATCAGCTTCCGGACCTGGCGCAAGCCGGCGCGGCGGAGGAGGGCGAGCCGGAACAGACGCCCGAACCGGAGTCGGAAGCCCTCTACGGCGAAGCCCTTCAACGGCTCTGGCAGCTGCAACCATCGGCGGAGGTCATTGTCCTGGCCCCGACGGACCGGATCCGCCAGGCCGTATCGGCCGTCAAGGCCGGGGCGGCCAATTACCTTACCTATCCCCTGAACCGCGACGAGGTGAAATACGTAACGGACAGCATCCGCGAGTCTCTTCTGGCTCAGGAGGAGCTGGATTATCTGCGCGGGCGTTTCTGGCGTTCCGACATCCTGCAGATGATCCAGACCGCCAATCCGCTCATGCGCTACGTCTACGGGCAGGTCCGCATGGTGGCGCCCACCCGCAGCACGGTTCTGCTCGTCGGCGAGACGGGAACGGGCAAAAGCATGCTGGCGCGCCTCGTTCATCGTCACAGCAACCGCGCCGATTTCCCGTTCATCAGCGTGCACTGCGGCGCCGTTCCGGAAACACTGCTGGAAAGCGAACTGTTCGGACATGAGCGCGGGGCCTTCACAGGGGCGGTGACGCGCAAGCTCGGCAAGTTCGAACTGGCCCGCGGCGGGACCATCTTCCTCGACGAGGTCGGCACCATGGCGCCGGCATCCCAGATCAAGCTCTTGCAGGTTCTTCAGGAGAAGACTTTTCAGCGCGTCGGGGGGCAGGAAGAGATCGACGCGGATGTGCGGATTCTTGCCGCGTCCAACATGAATCTCAAGGCGATGGTCGAAACCGGGGCCTTTCGGAGCGATCTGTATTTCCGGCTCAATGTGTTTCCGATCGAACTTCCTCCGCTGCGGGAGCGCCGGGAGGACATTCCGCTTCTGGTCGATGTTTTTCTCAAGGACGTCAATCGCTTCGGACGGAAGGGAATCCATTACGTCCATCCGCAGGTGATGGAGGCGTTCCGGCGCTACGCATGGCCGGGGAATATCCGCGAACTGCAGAACCTGATCGAACGGGCCTATATCCTGGAGAAGACGTCCGTGCTTACCCCCGGAAGTTTTCCCGCCGAGCTGATCGGCGCTCCTGCCGCGCCGGCAACGGCCCCGGTTCGGAACGGCGCCGCGCCTAAACTGGCCGATGTCAGGAACCGGGCGGCTCGCGAGGCGGAGGGGCTCTATCTCAAGGAACTGCTTGCGCAGCACCGCGGACGGATCAATGCCACGGCCAATGCCGCAGGCGTCACGACGCGCCAGATCCACAAACTTCTGACCCGGTACGGTATCCGCAAGGAGGATTACCGCTGACGGCAATCAGTCCCGCTGCCTGCCCTTCTTCTTCAATGTCACCAGCACCTTGATAAGGGGTTCCCGGTTCTGCCGGAACTGTGCCTCCGGAGGGAAGATCAGTTTGGGGGAGAGTGTCTGGGTCGAGGTCAATGCGGACAGGTTGATCGGTTCCGTACGGACCGTCAGGACGCCGTGCGCGTACCGGGAAGGCATCAGATATTCCACGGTGGCGGGAGAGGCGGTGATCTCCTCGACCGCCAAACCCGGCGGCGGCTCACCGGCGGTGACGATCTCCACGGGAGCGGAAACGTTCATGAGCCGGTAGGCCACGATCGCCGCCCGGGTGGGCTTGATGCCGACGACGGTCAGCGTCGAGGGAGTCTTCACCATATCCTTGGACAGGACAAAATCCTGGCGCCCCTCTTTCAGGGAAGACAGATCCAGCGACACCTTCAGCGTGCCCTCGTCGAGCAACTGGAAGGCCTGGGGAGGTCCCATCAGCATGATTTTCGCCTCCGTGATGCGGGGCTCCTCGAGCACCCATTGCGGAGAGACCTTGGTATATTCGACCGGAACGATGAATTCCCGGCGAACGGATTCCCGCTGGTATCCGAAGACAACCCACAGGACGCACGCCAGCAGCAAGGCGATGACCTTTTCCTTCGTATTTTCCCTGAGCCAGCGCAGCAGCGGCCACGATTGGCCCTTCAAGGGCCTCTTCTTTGCGTAGAAGGACTCCAGCGCAACCCAGAAGTCCGAGGGATTCATCCTCCGCTCGAGTGTCTCACCCTTGGCAATCGAGATGCCGCCGGTCTCTTCGGAGACGACGATGCAGAGGGCGTCGGAACGCTCGGTCAGGCCCAGGGCCGCCGTGTGCCGGAGTCCGACGCCGTAAAGCTGGCTCGCCTTGTCCGACAGAGGCAGGTGGCAGCCGAAACGGACGACGCGGCGATCATCGATGATCACGGCGCCGTCATGGCCGATGGAATGGGGGTCGAAGATGCTCTCCAGGAGAGGCTGGCTGACGATGCCCTCGAGAAGGGTCCCGCCCTGGATGTGGCGATCGAGGGGCTCTTCTCCCTGGAGGACGATCAGCGCCCCGACCCGCATCCGGGCGAGATTGGAGACGGTGTGGGCAATGATCTCGACGATGTCGTGCTGGGACGCCTGCTCCGATCCCTTCTTGCCGATCCGACCCCAGATGGCGATGCGTTCAAATAGCCTGCGCAGGTCTTCCTGAAAGATGACGACCAGAACGAACAGGAGGATCGTGAAGAAGCCCTGCAGGACGACCGTCGTCAGATAGAGATGAAAGAACCGCGCCCCGACGTAGAGCAGTCCCAGCAGGCTGATTCCCATCAGGACGAAGCGCGAAGCGCGCTCCTTGAACCAGACCAGGAGCGTGTAGATCATCAGGGAGATGATCGCGATATCCAGGAGGTTGCGGATGTTCAGATTTTGAAGAAAATCACCGAACGATATCATGGATTTCCGATCCACAAGAGCGGGAGTGATTTATCTATACCGGAGCGGCCGGAAACCTGTCAAGGAAAACCCCGGGGTTTCCCTCGAAAAAAATATTTTCTTGACAAGGCCGAAGGATATGTGTTTTTGTCATCGAACGAAAAGAGAAAAGGTGTTCCCGATGGGCGGTAAAAACCTGCAGCGTATGTTCAGCGAATTCGGTTTCTGGTTTTATTATTACGCAGGGGTCTGCCCATTGACCGGGAGCCGTTGAGTCAAAAAACATAACGAGCTTCAGCCGTGGGTGGACAAAGCGCCGCCCACGGCTTTTTGTTTGGTTTCAGGGCCGTGGGGGCGAAATCCCGCGGCCCTTTTCTTTTTCCGGAAATGCGCATTGAGGAAGGGGAAGAGAAGATGATCATCATCATGAAAAAGAACGCGACGCAGAAGGAGATCGACTCCGTTATCGGGTGGATCGAGTCGGTCGGCTATCAGGCCCATCCCTCGATCGGCGTTGAACGGACAGTGATCGGCGCCGTCGGCGACGAGCGCGGAAAGTCGAATCTCAAGGCCGCCGAGATGCTGCCCGGGGTGGAGAAAACGGTGCCCATCCTCAAACCCTACAAGCTCGCAAGCCGGGAGGCCAAGGAAGGATGCACCGCCGTCCGCGTGGGAGATGTCGAAGTGGGCGGAGGCGGTTTCGTCGTCATGGCCGGACCCTGCTCCGTGGAGAGCGAGGCGCAGATGATGGAGAGCGCCTTCATTGTGAAAAAGGGCGGCGCCCACGTCCTCCGCGGCGGCGCCTTCAAGCCGCGGACCTCTCCATACAGCTTTCAGGGGATGGAGGAGGAGGGTCTGAAGCTTCTGAGTCTGGCGAGGGAGGCGACGGGCCTGCCCGTTGTTACGGAGGTCGTCAATCCGGCCGATGTCGAGATGGTCGAATCCTACGCAGACATCCTCCAGGTGGGCGCTCGCAACATCCAGAATTTCGCACTTCTGAAACGGGTCGGCCAGACGAAAAAACCGATCCTGCTGAAACGGGGCATGATGACGACGATCGAAGAACTGCTCATGTCGGCCGAATATGTCTTGTCGTCAGGCAATTCCCAGGTGATCCTGTGCGAGCGGGGCATCCGGACCTTCGAGACGGCGACGCGCAACACGCTCGACATCAGCGCCGTTCCGGTTCTCAAGGAACTGACCCACCTGCCCGTGATCGTCGATCCCAGCCATGCCGCCGGTCACTGGAAGTACGTGATTCCCCTCAGCCGTGCCGCTGCCGCCGTGGGGGCGGACGGGATTATCGTGGAGGTCCATCCGGAACCGGAAAAGGCATTCTCCGACGGAGGTCAATCGCTCAAGCCGGAGAAGTTTTACGAACTCATGGAGGAGATCCGGCTGATCACCGCTGCCGTCCGCGGGCGGGGGAGGGCGGCGTCATGAAGAGCATCAAGGTCCATCTGCATCGAGCGCCGTCCCTTTCCTACGAGCTGCACATCGGGTCCGACATCCTGGACCAGGCGGCCCTCCTCGTGGCGCGCAAGTTTCCCGCCGGCCGATACGTCGTCATTACCGACGCCCGCGTGGATGAATTGTACGGACGACCGGTCAGGGAGCGCTGGGAGCGGGACGGACTGAAAACGGACTGGATCACCATACCGGCCGGCGAAGGCGCCAAGAACATGGAGACGGTCCTGAACGTGGCCGGGAAGCTTCTGGAACTGGGAGCGGACCGGAGCACCCTCCTGATCGCCTTGGGCGGCGGCGTTGTCGGCGATCTCGCCGGGTTTGTCGCTTCCATCTTTATGCGGTCGGTGCCGTTCCTGAACATACCGACGACACTCCTGGCCCAGGTGGACAGCTGCCTCGGGGGCAAGACCGCCGTTGATCTGCCGGCGGGGAAGAATCTGCTCGGGACGTTCTACCAGCCGAAGGCGGTCTTCGTCGACCTGCGGTTTCTGGAGACGCTCCCGGCGGGCGATTTCCGCAACGGCCTGGGAGAAATGGTGAAGTATGCGCTCCTGGATGCCGAATTTTTTTCGGAGCTGGAGGCCTCCGTCGAAGGCCTTCGCCGGGGCGACCCCGCAGTGCTGGGCAATGTCGTGGAACGTTCCATCCGGATCAAGAAGGGGATCGTGGAGATGGACGAGCGCGACCAGGGGATCCGCCGCATCCTCAACCTCGGACACACGGTGGGGCACGCCATCGAGGCGGAGTCCGGCTATGCCGTTGCGCACGGGGAGGCTGTCGGCATGGGGATTGTCGCTGCGATCCGCCTGTCGGAGCGGCTGCACGGCTTCCCGGCGGCGGACCGGAAACGGGCCGAGTCACTGATGGACGGAGCAGGCCTGCCCGGGAAAATCCCGACCGCGATCCGCGCGAAGAACCTTGTCCGGCGCCTGGCAGCGGATAAGAAGAAGGAAGGGAAGAGCGTCCGTTTCGTGATGCTCCGGAGGATCGGAATGCCCTTCGTCAACGGCGGCGTTCCGGAGGATGTTCTGATCGAGACGATCGAGGGGATGAAGCGATGAAGGATCGAATGCTGGACACGCTGAGGAAGAAACTCGCCGAATGCGACCGGTCGCTGGTCGAGGCCCTCAACAAGCGGGCGGAGTTGTCGATCCGCATCGGCCGGGTGAAAACGGAATCGGGACTTGCCGTCTACGATCCCGTCCAGGAGCGCATGGTGCTCGATCGGCTGCAGCAGATCAGCGGCGGACCGCTGTCGGACCGTCAACTTGTCGCCGTGTTTCAGGAGGTGTTGTCTGCGTCCCGGGCTCTGCAGGCCCCGATCCGCGTCGCCTGTTTCGGTCCGGAGGCCTCCTTTACGCACCTGGCGGCGCGTTCGCACTTCGGCGGCGAGACCGACTTCTCCTTCCTGCCGTCGATCGTCCATGTCTTCGATGAAGTGGAGAAGGGCAAGGCGGACTGGGGGGTCGTGCCCGTGGAAAACTCCCTGGAGGGAACCGTGGGGATCACCCTCGACCGTCTTCTCGGCACGACGCTCTCCATCCGGGCGGAACTCTTCCTGCGCATCAGCCATTGTCTCCTGGCGACGCGAAAGAACCGCAATGCCATCCAATGCATCTACTCCCATCCGCAGGCGTTTTCCCAATGCCGCATCTGGCTCGCTACGAACGTGCCCCGCGCCAGGCTGATCGAGGCGGACAGCACTTCCGCCGCTGCGATGCGGGCTTCGGAAGACGCGACGAGCGCCGCCGTCGGGAGCCGTCTCGCGGCGGAGATCTATGGCTTGAAGATCCTCGCCGAAGGGATCGAGGACGCGCCCTCTAACATGACGCGCTTCCTGGTAATCGGGAAAGGACAGAACACCCCCACGGGACGTGACAAGACGTCGATCCTGTTCAGCGTCTCCGATGTCCCCGGTTCTCTCTACCGCGCCCTGCGGCCTTTCGCGCAGCGGCAGGTGAACCTGATGAAGATCGAATCTCGGCCCATCCGGGGGAGGCTCTGGGAATACCAGTTCTTTGCCGACGTCGAGGGGCACTGCGAAGATCGGAAAGTCCGAAACTGCCTCGAGGAACTGGCGACCCGCACAACGTTTCTCAAGGTCGCCGGTTCTTATCCGCAGGGGGGGTGTGTCGAGACATGAAACTCTGCGTGCCGGTTTCGGCGCCGTCCGGGAAAGAGGCGCTCCGTATCATGAGAGAAGCCGCGGCCGTGGCTGAACTGGTTGAGCTGCGCATGGACGGGATCGGGGACGTTCCGCTCGCGACGCTGCTGGCCGGGGCGAGATCGCTTCCCCGTCCGCCGGCCGTCGTTGTCACGAACCGTCGCCGGGACGAGGGAGGAATGCGTCCGCCCGCCGATGGTGAGCGGCCCGAGGAGGCGGAGCGCCGTCGCGTTGATCTCCTGATCGATGCTGTGGAACTGGGCGCGGAATTTGTCGACATCGAACTCGCGACAGACGAGCGTCTGCGGAAAGCGCTGCTTGCGCAGCTCGCCCGCAGGGGTTTCCGGACTTCGCTGATCGTCTCGCACCACGACTTCCGGCGGACGCCGTCGCTCCGCCGTCTGAAAGGAATCTATGACCGCTGCACAGACGCCGGGGCGGCGGTTGTGAAGGTTGTCACAGCCGCGGTCCGCCCGGAGGACAATCTCCGCATCCTGGAACTGGTTGCGCATGCACGACGGAAATGTCAGCCGATTGTTGCCTTCTGCATGGGCGAGGCGGGGAGGGTCAGCCGTCTGGCGGCGCCTCTCCTCGGCACGGAATTCGGGTTTGCCTGTCTGCGGACGGATGAAGGCTCGGCCCCCGGCCAGTTCACCGTGGAAGAGATGCGGCGGACTCTGGAAATCCTCGGCGGCGGGAAGGAGAACAAGGCATGATGCGTTTTGCCCTGTTCGGGAATCCCGTTGCCCAGACGCTCTCGCCGCTCATGCACAATGCCGCCCTGGCGGCGATGGGAATCGCCGGCTCTTACGAGGCGATCCTCGCTGAAGATCTCGCCGGGCCCGTGCAGTCTTTGCGGGACGGACGCCTGGACGGCGCCAGCGTGACGATTCCCTTCAAGGAAACGGTCATGGACCTGCTCGACGGTCTGGACGGAGAAGCGGAAGAAATCGGCGCGGTCAATACGATCGTCAGGCGGGACGGCCGCCTCGACGGGTTCAATACCGACGGGAAAGCGCTTTTCCTTTCGCTCGCGGACGTCCTTTCGATGGCCGGCAGGACCTTTGCCATTCTCGGCACGGGTGGAACGGCGCGGGCGGCCCTCCATGCCGTCCGGCGCGGCGGCGGAAAGCCGATCGTGTTTGGCAGGACGCCGGAGAAGGTCCGCGAACTGGCTGGCCGATGGGGGTGCCCGGGATATGCCTTCGCGGAACTTGCGGCTGTCCGCGCCGATGTCGTTATCAATACGACGCCGGTCGGCATGGGATTGCGGGCGGACGAGACTCCGCTGGATGCCCGCCTCTTGAGGGAGTGCCCCGCCGAATGGGTCGTTGACGTCATCTACCGCCCGCTCCGCACGCGCCTCCTCCGCGAGGCGGAGGCCGCCGGGCGCATGACGCTGGGCGGCGTGGAGATGTTTGTACGGCAGGGGGCCGAACAGTTCCGCCTCTGGACCGGGGCGGAGCCGCCGGTTTCCCTGATGCGTGAGGTCGTACTGAAGAAGCTGCAGGAGGAAGAAGCGTCGACTTCGTAAAAAGTCCGGATGCTGGTCGGCGTACGCCCATGTGCGCATCGCTTCTCGGAATTCGCACGCCTTGCCTGCGGAGCTTTTTACGAAACCGCCGCCTTTTTCGAGCGAATATTGTCGGATGGGGAAAGCATGAAAAGCGATATCGACATGAAGGAGAGAGAGATCCGGCCCCGCGGCCCGTTGAAGAGCGTCGTTCGGGTCCCCGGCTCCAAGAGCCACACGCAGCGGGCACTGATCGCCGCTTTTCTAGCGGACGGCGAGTCCCGCATGGCGGATCCCCTGTTTTCCGAAGATACGCATCTTCTCGCCGCTGCGCTGCGGCGCCTGGGTGCGGAGATTGATGAGGAGGAAAGCGGCCTCAGGGTTCGAGGCTGCGGCGGAAGACCTGCGGCGCCGGAGGGGGAGATCTTCCTCGGCAACAACGGCACGGCGATGCGGTTTCTCCTGTCGGTCGCCTCTCTCGGCCGCGGAGAGTACCGCCTGACGGGGGATGCGAGGTTGTGCGAACGGCCGGTCGGAAGTCTTGCCGATGCCCTGAATCAACTCGGCGTGGCGATGGAGAGCCGGAACGGCTGTCCGCCCGTCGTCATCCATGCCGCCGGGATGCGCGGCGGTATCGCGGAACTTGCGGATATCCGGAGCAGTCAATTCGTTTCTTCGCTGCTGCTGGCCGCCCCCTACGCCGACCGCGATGTCGAGGTGGTGCTGAAGGGAGACACCGTTTCCGAACCCTACATCGATATGACGGTTCGTGTGATGGCGGATTTCGGGGTTGCCGTTCAGCAGGAAGGGCAAAATCGCTACCGGGTGGCGGCGGGACAGCGCTACCGGGGCCGGGAATACCGCATCGAAGGGGACGCCTCGAGCGCGTCGTATTTCTTTCTGGCTGCGGCCCTGTGCGGCGGATCCGTGCGCGTCCTCAACGTCCGCCGGAACGGCCTGCAGGGGGATACGCGTTTTATCGACATCCTGGAGGCTCTGGGTTGCGGGGTGCAGGCGGGAGAGGGTTGGATCGAGGTCGAAGGCCGCACTTGCGAAGGAGGGGAGCGTTCTTTCGACATGGGCGATATCCCGGACATGGTGCCGACACTCGCCGTCCTGGCCGCTTTCCGCCCCGGCCGGACGATCGTGTCGCGCGTTTCCCACCTGCGGCTCAAGGAAAGCGACCGCCTGTCCGCCCTGGCGAATGAGCTGCGAAAGATCGGCGCCGCGGTGGCCGAGAGAGAAGACGGACTGACGATCGACGGCGGAAATCCGCACGGCGCGACGATTGAAACCTATCGGGATCACCGCATCGCCATGAGCTTTGCCGCGGCGGGACTCGCCGTTCCGGGGATGAAGATCTCCGATCCGGGGTGCGTCGCAAAATCCTTTCCGTCCTTCTGGGAGGAGATCGACAGGCTGTGAAGATCGTTCTGATCGGATATCGCTGCACGGGGAAAACCGGCGCCGGCCGGCGTCTTGCCGAGCGCCTGGGGACCGCTTTTGTCGATACGGACGAGCGGGTGGAGGTTGAGGCCGGCGGGACCATAGCCGAGATCGTGCGGACCGAGGGGTGGACCGGTTTCCGCCGCCGCGAAAGCGGCGTTCTCCGCGGTCTGACGGACGGCGAGGAGGGCGTGGTCGCGACGGGGGGCGGAGTCCTCCTCGATCCGCGCAACCGCGAGGTCTTGAAAGAACTGGGCTCCGTGGTTTGGCTGGACGCCTCGCCGGAGACCGTCGTCCGCCGGCTGGACGCCGATGCCGGAAGCGGCGAGAGAAGGCCCGGCCTGACGGACCTGGAACCGGAAGCCGAGGTGAGGAGTCTTCTCAAAGAGAGAGAACCGTTGTATCGACAGGCCGCCGACATCCGGATCGATACGACCGATCTGACGATCGACGGGGTCGTGGACGAGATCTGCCGGCAAATCGGTCAGCGCGCGCGATGAAAGATCTTGCGGTGCAGCGGATTTTGCGCTGGAATGTGAGGGGGATTGAACATGTCGGGAAACACCATCGGGAGCGTATTCCGCGTGACCACGTGGGGGGAGTCTCACGGGAAGGCGGTCGGAGCCGTTGTGGACGGCTGTCCGCCCGGAATCCCGCTTGCCGAGTCGGATATCCAGCAGGTCCTGGACCGGCGCAAGCCCGGGATGGGGATGGACGGGACTTCGCCGCGCCGGGAGGCGGATGAGGTGGAGATCCTGTCCGGGGTTTTCGAAGGCCGGACGACGGGGACGCCGATTTCCCTCCTCATCCGCAACCGCGACGCCGACCCGGCCGCCTACGAAAAATACCGGGACGTCTTCCGTCCCGGCCACGCAGATTTTACCTATCTCCGCAAGTACGGTCTCCGCGACCATCGCGGCGGCGGGCGCGCCTCGGGCCGCGAGACGGCGGCGCGCGTGGCGGCGGGCGCCGTGGCGGCCGCGGTGACGCGGCGGGAAGGTATCGAAGTGTTTGCCTTTACAGAGGCCCTGGGGGGTGTGGCTGGCCGCATCGGCGAGGTCAGCCGGGAGCGGATCGATGCCGATCCGCTTTTTTGCCCGGATCCCGAGGCGTCGTTGCGAATGCGGGAGCGGATTCGAGAGGCGAGAGACAACGGCGATTCCCTCGGAGGCATCGTCGGGATCGTCGTCCGTGGATGCCCGGCAGGATTGGGAGAGCCGGTGTTCGACAAGGCCGATGGGTTGCTCGCCGGGGCGCTCATGGGGATCGGCGCCGTGAAGGGCGTCGAGATCGGAGACGGTTTCGCCGCCGCCGCCATGACGGGTTCGCAGGCCAATGACGGGATGGCGCCGGAAGGCTTCCTCTCCAACCACGCCGGCGGTATCCTGGGGGGAATCACGAGCGGCCAGGAGATCCGGGTCCGTGTTGCCTGCAAGCCTCTTCCGTCGATTGCCCGGTCGCAGCGGACGGTCGACGCGGCCGGAAGAGCCGTCGAGATTTCCGTCGGGGGCCGCCACGACGTCTCGGTCCTCCCGCGGGTTGTGCCGGTCTGCGGGGCGATGGTGCAGATTGTCCTGGCGGATCTTGTCCTGCGCCAGAAGGCGGTGAGATAAATGGAAAGGTTGTGGATCGGGATTATCGGCGGCACGGGCGGCATGGGGAAATGGTTCGCCGATTTCGCCCGCACAGCGGGCTGCGAAGTCGATGTGTCCGGCAGGAACAGCGGGATGTCTCCCGAAAAGATGGCGGCATGCTGCGATGTCGTCTGTGTCGCCGTTCCCATCCCGGCCACCGTTCCGGTGATCGAGCGCGTCGGGCCGCAGATGCCGGAGCCTTCGCTCCTCATGGACCTCACGTCCCTGAAGGTCGATCCGGTCGCGGCCATGCTGCGCTCCTCGCACTGCGAAGTCGTCGGCTGCCACCCCCTCTTCGGCCCCCGCGAAACGTCGGCGGCGGGTCAGAACGTCGTCCTGTGTCCGGCGCGGTCAGGAAGGTGGCTGCCCCGTGTGAAAGCGCTCTTCGCGGAGGGCGGAGCGAATGTCGTCGAGACGACGCCCGAGCGGCACGACGCGGCAATGGCCGTGATCCAGAGCATGAACCACCTGCACTCGATCGAGATGGCCCTGCTGCTGGAGTCCCCCGGCCTCGACTTCAAGGCGCTGGAGGCCTTCAGCACGCCGATCTTCCGGACAAAGACGGAGATCCTGGCGCGGGTCCTGAAGAACAACCCCCGGCTCTATGCCGAGATCATCTGCGGGAACCCCGCCGTCCCGTTGCTGATCGAGTTCTACCGGAAATCCCTCGATGCGCTCTGCGAAATCGTCCGCAGCGGCGATGCGGAGCGGCTTGCTCAGCGGATGGAATCCCTCGCCGGCAAGCTCTGGCCGAAGAAGTAAACGTAATTCGTCCAGCAACAGAAATATATTTTGCCACACCCTGCCTGCACTGAAGTTTCTGCATGGTTCTCTTTGCTGCAATTCCCCGGTTTTCTAAGACTCGCAAGAACAGTAAATAATCCAAACAGCTTTTCCACCAAAAAAGTTCTTGACAGTCGATTGCCGATTGTCTACAATCCACAATCAAGTGCAAAGCGGTATCTAAATCCGGTCGATTTCCAGCCTTCGAGGTGAATTATGCAAATTGCGGAAGAACTCGCAGCCTATTGCAGGAAATTGAAATTTGCGGCTTTGCCAAATGAAGTCGTGGAGAGTGCCAAGTATTATACTCTTGATACACTCGCCGTAACTGTTCGGGGCACAAAGGAAACTTCTTCCAGGATCATGCAGGGATTTGTGGCCGAAAATTCCTCCACCGGTTCCGGTGGTGTGGTCATCGGTACAAAAAATCTGGCACCCTATCAGTATGCCGCATTGGCCAATGGTACGGCCTGTCACGCACTTGAATTGGACGATGTGAACAACGAATCTTCTCTGCATCCCGGAACCGTCATTGTTCCGGCGTGTTTAGCCGCCTGTGAGATGACGGGCAAGGGTGGCAGGGAGTTTATCGAGGGCGTCGTTGTCGGATACGAAGTGATGATCCGTATCGGGAAGGCAATCGGCCCGAGGCAGCATTACGACAGAGGTTTTCATCCTACGGGAACCTGTGGGGTATTCGGCGCGGCTGCGGCCGTGGCGAAGATCATGGGGCTGACGAGGGAGCAGATCGCCATGGCTCTTGGTATTGCGGGGAGTCAAGCCGCGGCCTCTCTGGAATTCTTGTCTGATGGTTCATGGACAAAGAGGATGCATTGCGGTTGGGCGGCGCACAACGGAATCATAGCGAGCATGCTGGCGAAGCGCGGTTTCACTGGGCCTCGCTCAATCCTGGAAGGAGTACACGGTTTCCTGCACGCCTACTCCGATCACGCAGATGCAAAGAAGATCCTTGACAAGATGGGGGAGAGTTTTGAAATCCTGCGCTGCAGTATCAAGCCGCACGCCTGTTGCAGATACATGCAACCTCCCATCGATGGAATTCTCAAACTGAAAAATGAAAAGAAGATTGAGGCCGCTGACGTAAAAAAAGTGACGCTTGGGATATTGAAGGCAGGATTTCCCATCGTCGTCTATCCGATGGAGAACAAGTTTCGGCCGACGACAACGTACGGCGCCCAGTTCAGTATGCCCTTCGGTGCTGCGCTTGCGCTTTCTTACGGCGATGTCTCTCTCGATCGGTTCAACGAAAAAAACCTTCGTGCGAAAGATATTCTCGGCCTCGCGGCAAGGGTTCAATGTGTGGAAAACCCTCAGATCGAGAAACTTTATCCGAAGCAATGGGCGGCGACCGTCGAAATCGAAACGAAGGATGGAGCAACCTACAGTACGAGGATTGACTATCCAAAGGGTGATCCTGAAAACCGCCTGACGTGGGACGAATTGGCCAGCAAGGCAAGGAAGCTCATGGATTCAGTCCCTTTGAGAGCAAAGACGGCTGATCTAATGGCATCGATTCAGAAGCTGGAGAAGGAAAAAAACATCAGCACTCTTGCCGCAAAACTCATGGCAGAATGATTGGATTCGAGGAGAATTTGCAATGGCCGTTCATATGATGGAGACAAAACTTTTTGCGAGCGATTTCGATGCACCGGAGATCAAGGCGATTTTCGATGAAAAAGGGGTGATTGAAAGCTGGCTCTATTTCGAAGCGATCCTGGCGGAGATCCAGGGCGAATTGGGAATCATTCCTCAGGCAGTGGCGAAAGAAATAAAGGCCAAAGCTTCTCTCAATTACGTAAGCGTCGATCGAATCCTGCAAATCCATCAAAAAATCAAGATTGCCAGCGTTGCAACGATCCGTGCCCTTGCCGAGGTATGCGAAAATGGAGCAGGCGAATACGTCCACTATGGGTCATGCAGTCCGGAATTCTTTGAGAACACATTGGCCTATCGCATGAGAAGGGCAATGGATGTTTTTGAGAAAGACCTGGAGACCATCAGGCTCTACCTAAACCGTTTGGCGGACGAGCACAGGCACACCCTCATGGCCGAAAGATCGCACGGCCAGCAGGCGCTGCCGACGACATTCGGCTTTGTTGCCGCAGTCTGGTCGGACGCTATTTCCAAAAATATCGAGAGATTCCAGGAAGCCAGAAAAAGGGTTCTGCTGGGCAGTATCAAAGGAGCCGTCGGCACTCACGCCTCCCACTACATGATCAGCGGAGAGAAATGCCTTGAATTGGAGAAGCGGATGCTGGAGCGCCTGGGATTGTTTCCCAACAGGATATCGTTCCGCAGGCACATGGACCGACTTGCGGAATTCATGAACCTCCTGTCAGTCCTTTCAATCACCTTCGATAAGATCTGTGGCGACATTTATGCGCAACAGAGAAATGAGATCGGCGAACTCGAAGAACCATTCGATACCGAACATCAGATCGGGTCCAGTTCTCTGCCGCAGAAGAGGAATCCCGTTTACTGCGAGTCGATCATCGCCTGGTGCAAGAAGATCCGCTCCAACGCAGGCGCCTTTGCTGAGACTCACATGACGGACTCTCATGACTTCGTCGGATTCTACATGGAAGATATGGTCATTCCCGAAACATGCGTGCTGGTGGGCGCGATGCTGAACAACGCAAAGCACGTTTTCAAGAACCTTACTGTCAAGAAAGATGTCATGAAGCGGAATCTCGACATGCTCCAGGGGCTCATTGCAACGGAGCCGCTGATGCTCGCGCTCTCGAAGCGAACCGGAAAGAAACAGACGGCCCACGCCATCATTCATAAAGCGGCCATGGAGGCCTTCGAAAGCAATGCACCATTTGATGAGTACATCCTGAAAAATCAGGAAATCCGGAGTTACTTGTCCGAAAAGGAGATCCGGGATTTGTTGAAACCTGAGAACCATCTCGGTCTGGCCCAGGTATGTATTGATCGCGTTGTTTCGATATAACAGAAGGAGCGGCCCATGAGAAATGACCATGCATTACGTGTAGAAATTGTCGGTGCCAGAGATGCTGCGGTTCAATACTTGAGGAATATGATTATTGCGGGCGAATTCGCCGGCGGGCAGAAACTGAACGAAATTCCGTTGTCGGCGACGTTAAAGATCAGTAGAGCTCCCATCCGCGAAGCCTTCCCGATTCTCGAGAATGAGTGCTTGATTTCCACAGAATCCCGAAAGGGCGTATATGTTACGACATTGTCAATTGCGGACTGTGAGGATCTTTACAGAACCCGGTACACGATAGAGGCAACCGCCATTGAATTGATGATAGAAAAGAAGATAGGCGATTTTACGGCAATGGAGAAGAGTCTGGAAATGGCGAGGAATCAAAAATTTCCCGACGCTGGCAGTGTATCCGAAAGGCTGGAATTCTTCAGAATCTTCTCCCTATTTCACGTAGAACTTGTCAGGTCTTGCGGCAGCAAGTGGCTGGAGCACCTGTACTCATCAATTTCACCCAATCTTTCACGATATAATTTTTTCTATACAGATCAAAGCCTATCCGATCCGGGTCAATACGAAGAAGCGGTAAATGGACATCAATTGCTCATAGACCTTATTCGAAAAGGTCAATGCAAGGAAGCGAAAGAATATTTACGCGGACATATCGGAACAGCCCTGAATTTTCTAAAGCAGAAAATAAAAGACTGATGTTCCGGCTGGCTTATGTGACCGACAAATGAAAAAGTTTATCAGAAAGGAAGGTGCCGGATATGCGCGTCATAGAAAAAATCACGGACTTTTTTATTAACGTGATGGCGATCGTTATTTTATTCATGTTTATGTCCCTCATGTACAATGTCATCGGACGTCCAACGGGAAATGCGATTCTGGGCGTCGACGAGATGTGTGAGTACATGCTCCCTTCCCTGTGCTTTCTCAGCCTCCCTGCGGCCATTCGGCAAGGTACGTCGATTTCCGTGGATTTGATTACGACACGGATGCCGCCGCTTATGAAGAAGTGGGTCGAGATTTTCGGGTACGTTGTCGTGTTCATCTTTGCTGTCATGATCGCCTATCTGAGCTTTTTCATGGTGGCGGACGCATTTCAAAGCAAACAGACCACGATTCTCTTGGGTTTTGTTGTTTGGCCGTGGCAGTCGGTTGTTATCGTCGGTATGGTCTTCACGGCCCTGGAATCGTTTGGTCGTATCATCAAAGAATTCAAGACCTGATCTTAGTTCGGGAGGGACTTCTTCATGGAAGCAACGATTTATGTGCCCATCATACTGATGCTCGTCTTTCTGTTTCTCGGAGTGCCCGTTGGTGTGACTTTGGGTATATGCGGGATTCTTGGCCTATATATGTTGAAGGGTTCTGCCGCCTTCATTATGGCGCCGCAGATGCTCTTCAGCAGCGTAAACAACTTTCTCCTGGTGGCTGTTCCCCTGTTCATCACTATGGGGGTCATTCTCGGTCACGGAGGCAAGGCTGGGATCGGGGGACGATTATACAAGTTTTTTGATGCCATGCTGCGCCACATACCTGGTGGCTTGGGTATCGCAACGGTTTTGACCTGTTCGGTTCTGGCAGCCATGATCGGCACGAGCGTGGCAGTCGCCGTCATGGTGGGTGCCTTTGCAGTGAAAAACATGACAGACTACGGATATCCGATAACGATGAGTACCGGAGCCGTCGTAGGAGGTGGTGCCTTGGGCATGCTCATCCCTCCCAGCCTGCCGATGATTTTTTATGGTTCGATGACGATGGAATCCATCGGGGATCTGTTCATGGCAGGAATGATCCCTGGCCTCATTGTTTCCTTTCTTTTCTGTGCCTATATTTTCGTAAAATGCTCGATGAAGAAGAGCGTCGTGAAAGTCGCGAAGGCGGCAAGCTGGAAGGAACGCTGGGATGCCCTGAGGCAATCCTATTGGGGCCTCGTCATTCCGGCATTCATCATCATCGCTTTGTACACGGGACTTGCAACTCCAACGGAGTTGGCCGCATTGGGGTGTTTCTTGTCTCTCTTCGGCTGTTTATTTGTTCACGGGACGATCAAATACGGGGATATCCTCGGAGTATTGAGGCATGGCGTGAGATCGTCTGCGATGATCCTCATCATCATAGCCGGTGCGGTTCTTTTCGGCAGTTACGTCGTACAAGCGGGTATATCCGAAGCCATGGTCCGTTTCTTCAAGGACAACGATATCAGCCTGGCTGGCTTCTTGATTATTTCCATGCTGATTATATTGGTCATGGGAATGTTTCTCGAAGGAGCGGCGATCATGCTGATCTCCATACCAGTGTTGCATCCAGTCTGCGTTGCCTATGGGTTTCCTGTCATTGCCTATGCAGTAATGCTGGTCATCAACATTGAATGTGCGATGATCACGCCGCCGGTCGGCCTGAACCTGTTTGCCATTTCAGGCATCTGCAGGACCGAAGGCATTCCTGCCACGATGAGTACGCTTATCAGCGGAAGCTGGCCCTATCTTGTCATGTATATGTCGGTCATGACATTGGTGGCCATATTTCCCCAAGTCGCGTTGTGGCTGCCCATGCATGCGCTGAAATAGAGAATGACAGGGTTGTTATTCAAATGGGATGAGGCGAATAGAGGGGACGGACGTATCTACGGCAAATCTAACGTTTGTGGAGGTTTAGCGATGAAAAAAGGTATGGCGGGTTTCATTACGGTGTTGGTTTGTACGATATTGATCCTATCGTTCAATATCGGAACGGCCGCGGAGACAGGTAAACTCGACAAACAAATTACTTTCAATATGCACCATGGAATCCCCGTTGGTCACTATCTGGATAAAGCTCATCAACTGTGGATCAGCAAGGTAGAGAAGAAGTCTGAGGGGAAAATCAAGATCAAACTCTACCCTTCGGCGCAACTCTACACCGACGTCTCGGCGGTTCAGGCGTTGAAGACCGGCGCCTTGGAGTGTGCATGGGACTACGATCACAAATTTTTCACCGTTGTACCATCGATCAGCGCGCTGGGCCTGCCTTCCTGCGCTATTGCGGGAAATACCGACCCGGACACAAGGAAGAGCCTTTTCGCCATGTATGACGCATTCCAGAAGGGAGAAGGACCAGGTGCGCTTCTTGATCAGGATTTTCAGAAGGCAGGCATGAAAGTCAATCACTTTGTTCACTGGACGCCCACGACCGGCTATATGTCAAAGGCGAAACCGTGGATTAAACCCGCCGATCTGAAGGGGAAGAAGATTCGTGTCAATAACGTTGGCGACGCGAAAATGTATGCAGGCGCCGGGGCGCAGCCTGTTTCTCTTTCTGGCGCAGAGCTTTATATTGCCGCACAACGCGGGACGATCGACGGTCATCTCGGCTACTACAACCACTTGATGGAACGGAAAGAATACGAGGTGTTTGATTGGTTCGTCGCACCCCTGCCGGCCCAGGTCTGTATCGGTGTGGTGGCGTTCAATCTAAAATGGTACAACAGCCTGCCTGAGGCGGCGAAGAAGATTATGCAGGAAGCCGGCTTTGAAGTCGATCGTGAAGTGAGACCGCAGCTCGAGATACTTGACAGGCAGTATCATGAAGAGCTCGTCAAGCTGAAGCCGTCTTTCAAGTTCCATACGCTGACCGCGGCTGAGCAACAGGCATGGGCCGACCTATATCTGCCGGCAAGCCGCAAGAACGCAATCGACGCAGGTCCTTCTGCTGTGAAGATGTATAACGCTTGCCAGGACCTTAAGAGAAAAGTCGGTATAAAGGCTGATAGCAACATCTAAGCCATTGCTTAGAAGTCATTTCTGTGCCTGCGGGCGCACCATTTTCCACGGTGTGCCCGCAGACACTGCATCTCTACAGCTTCAGGGAGGTTTGTCGTGAAAATTGCTGAAGCGTTTGCCGATTTTTCGGTTGCTCTAAAGTATCAGCAACTTCCTCAGGAAGTTCTTGAAAAGGCCAAGATCTTTTTTCTGGATTGGCTAGGTTCTGCCATTAACGGCGCGGGGGAAGCACCCACGAAAATGGCATTGGCGGTAGCGAAGGAACTGAAAGGCGAAGAAGAGTCCACGGTCCTTGCAGACATGAGCAGGAACAGCTGCCTCATGGCCGCACTGGTGAATGGAATCAGTTCTCATGTTGTAGAAATGGATGACGGGCACCGAAAGGGAATCTACCACCCGGGGGCACCCGTATTCTCCGCGATATTGCCACTGGCTGAAAAGTTGAACCCGTCGGGGAAGCGCTTCATCGAGGCGGTTGTGGTGGGTTATGAGATTGGAGTACGATCGGCCGTGGCGGTAGGGAGAAGCCACTACAGGTACTGGCACACAACAGGTACCTGCGGCACTTTCGGAGCGGCGGCTGGAGCGGCCAAACTGCTTTCCCTGGACAAACCCCAGACGACGTGGGCGATCGGAAACGCGGGGACACAGGCCTCCGGTCTCTGGGAGTTTCTGACCGATAATGCCATGAGCAAACAGCTTCACCCTGCCAAGGCTGCTGTCAATGGTATCTTGGCTGCCTTTTTGGCACAAAAGGGTTTTACAGGCCCGGCATCCATTTATGAAGGTGAAAAAGGCTTCTTCAGGGCGACGTCGACAGATTTCAATCTTGGCGCCGCTACGGCGGGTCTTGGCGAAGGTCGTTACGCAATAGAGGAATGCTCGATCAAGAAGCACGCTTCCTGCGGCCACACGCATTCCGCGGTCGACGCCGTGCTGACCCTTGTAACCGAACATGACATTTCACCGGACGATGTCGATCACGTAGACGTCCGCCTCTATGACCAGGCGATGGATCTTCTTGAAAAGGTGAAACCGACGACGCCTTTTTTTGCAAAATTCTGTCTTCCATTTTGCATCGCCACTGCCGCGGTTTATCGACAGGTCGGCTTGGAAGCGTTCACGGAAGAACGTCTCAGGGATTCGGCGGTTCTTCGCATGATGGATCGTATCACTCTTCACCGTGACTCGGCATTGACGCCCCTGTTTCCGGAAAAGTACTGCGCCGTCGTGGCGCTAAGGACAAAGGCGGGGGAATCGCTGACGACGAGGGTTGAGGATCCGAAGGGGACGCCGGAAAATCCGATGTCTCCCCAGGAAATTACTGAGAAATATCGAACTATGACCGCTAGGCAGCTTGGTACTGCCTCGGAAACGGTTCTGGAAAGGGTCATGAGGATCGAGAGCCTGGCATCGATGAAGACGTTTTTTCAGGATGTCCACTTTTGATCTTCGAATATGCAGCGGGTAAGAAGAAATAGGGGGTGCTCTTGCCCGGAATAATAGCCATTAACTTATGCGATAAGGTGAGCAATTCTCGACAAGACACCATGAAATGAAATGTAATCTAATAAAGATGGAGGATTCTATGTCTCTGCACATTCTAGATTCAGCAATTTACGGCAAGGATTTCGCGTCGCCAGAGGTACGAAAGATATTTGAAGAGGAATCCATCGTTCAGGATTGGATTGACTTTGAAGTCGCCTTGGCTGAAGTGCAGTCAGAGTTGGGATTTATTCCCAAAGAAGTAGCCCGGGAAATCAAGGCTAAGGGGAGTCTGAAGCACGTAAAACTCGAAAGGGTCGCCGAAATCTACAGTCAAACGATGTTGTCCAGTGTGGCGATGATACGGGCATTCAAGGAGGTTTGCGAAAAGGGTGCAGGAGAGTACATCCATTACGGAGCTACAACCCAAGATATATTCGATACTACGCTTGCGTACCGACTCAAAAAAACGATGGATATTTTTCAGCAGGATCTTAAAGATATCCAATCTTCGCTCAACCATCTCGCCGATAAATACCGCGACACTGTCATGCCGGGAATCACCCATGGCCAGCAGGCACTACCGATTACTTTCGGTTTCAACGCGGCGATCTGGTCCGATATGGTGAGAAAGCATATCGATCGATTTCAAGAGGCCAGGGAGCGGATTTTGGTCGGGACGGTTTCAGGCGCCGTCGGAAACTTTTCATCCTTTCATTTTCTTTTTGGTGAAAAATGCGTTGAAATGCAAAAGAGGGTCTTGGAAAAATTCGGGCTTAAGGCTCCAAAAATTAATATTCAGCCTCAGATTGAACGACTTAGCGAGTTCCTGCAGCTGCTTGCACTCATGAGTGTTTCGTTTGAAAAGATGGCCGACGAACTGTTCCTTTATCAGAGGAATGAATTTGCCCAGACCGAAGAGCCTTTTGATACCGAAAGTCAGATCAGTTCCAGCACCATGCCCCAGAAGAGAAACCCCAATCGATGCGAAATGATCAAAGCCCTTGCAAAGAAAATCCGGTCAAATAGCAATGGCTTTTCGGAAATTTACATGCGGGATCTCAGGGACCACAGCCCATTTTATCTCGAAGATTTCGTGATTCCCGAGACCGTTCTTTTGGCAAGCACGATGCTGAATCAGGCGAAGTTCATCTTCAAGGGACTTATTGTAAAACCTGAGAACATGGAACGGAACCTGAGAATCAGCGGCGGACTCATCATGACTGAGAAGTTGATGCTGGCCCTGTCACAAAAAACAGGGAAAAAAGAAACGGGGTTTTCAATGGTTCATGCATGCGCCATGAAGGCCTTTGAAGAAGGGATTCCATTCGATAAATTTGTCAAGACGTCACCTGAGTTTCAGAAATATTTTACAGAAGCAGAGATCAATGATCTTCTTAATCCGAAGAATTACTTGGGGTTAACAGATCAATTGATCAATGATGTAGTGGGCAAACCGTAGGAAATGAGGGAATCGCATTTCGTGTTGATGGTTGTCTCGACGGACAATTAAATTTGTGAGGAGATCGATATGAGCGTAAGTCTGTTAGATAGCGTACTTTTTGGCGGATCGTTGTCAACCCCTGAGATGCGCGCTGTATATGAGGAAAAGAACTATATTCAGAAGATCTTCGATGTTGAGGCGGCCCTGGCGGCAGCCGAGGCAGAGCTTGGTCTAATTCCTCAGGATATTGCACGGGATATCATTAAGAAAGCCAATTTGGATTATGTCGACTTGACAGAATCAAAAGAAATTGTGGCGCGGACCGGCCATTTCCTGCTGGCTATCACAAAGAGCTGGGCGAAGAAAATTGGGCCTGCCGGCCAATACATTCACTTGGGTGTAACAACTCAAGATGTCCACGACACGGCAATGGTTCTGTTGGTAAGAGATGCATACAATTTGATTGTTGCGGATCTGGAAATCATTAAAAAGAATTTGATCAAGCTTGCAGTGAAATACAAAGATACGCCTATGGCAGGACGAACGCACATCGTGCATGCAGTTCCCATTACATTCGGATTCAAGGTGGCGATTTGGCTGGATGAAGTGGATCGGAGCCTGCAAAGGCTGAATGGGATGAAGGAAAGACTCTTAACTGGAAATATCACGGGGGCGGTAGGCACATTTGCGACGTTCGGCGAGAAGGGTTTTGAAGTTCAAAGGCAAACCTTGAAACGTCTGGGGCTGAACGTTCCAAACACCTGCTGGCATGCAGCAAGGGATAGATTTGGAGAATACATGAATGAACTGGCTCTTACAGCCTCCTCACTCAGTAAAATTCTTCAACAGGTGCTGATTCTCATGAGACCCGAAATTCAGGAAATATCTGAGCCAACGCCGGCAGGGCATATCGGCAGCAGCACAATGCCTCAGAAAATCAACCCCATCCTAAGCGAACCTTCCATAGCGTTGACGAGGATTCTCCGTGGATATGCACATGTAATGACTGAATCGCTGGAAACATTAGATGAAAGAAATCTCAGTACATGGTATGCAGAATTCATCATTATTCCCGAAGGATGTCTGTTCATGAGCGCAATCCTTCATAATGTGAAACTTTTGACGGAGGGGCTTCACGTTTATCCGGAAAACATGTTGAGGAACCTTCTCCTTTCAAAAGGCATGATTAATGCCGAAAATGTTATGATGGCCTTGGGTAATTTAGTCGGGAAGGAAAACGCTCATGAAATCATTGTCGATGTAACCAGGAAAGCCTGGAAAGAAGAAAAAACATTGGAAGAGGCATTGCTGGAACATGAAGTCGTTCGGAAACATTTGAAGCGGGAAGAAATCCGAAAACTCTGCGACCCGGTTTCTTATACAGGTCTTTCCTCCCTCGTCGTTGATGAGGTTGTCAAAAAAATTCAAGAATAAGTGAACACCAATCGAAGCGGGCCGATTGCCTGCTGAATGAAATTCAGGCAATAGAGACGACCAAGATGGACTGATCCGCGCTTCAGACCATCTTGGCCGTTTCGTCTTCAAGCCGTCAAGAATCGTGAAAATCAATTGTAACAACACGATGTCGTACTCGTGGACGATCCTTCTGATGGTTGTGTAGAGGCATCAAACAATTCCGTGTCAGTATCGGCGGCAGGGCCGTGGCTGTGTGCGACGATTTTTGTAAGAGCCAGGGTGCATGCCTCTGTTGTGTCTCAGTATGGTGGAAATTGCCTTTCACTTTGAGTTTTTCACTTGAATGATGTAGCCTCAATGACATCTGGAGAACTACGCTCGATCGGTATTCCGGAGGGCCGTGAGGGGCATGACGCAGGAAGCAAGGGAGTCGGCGATCGCGAAGGTTGCGGAGTTGATCCGCGGGGCGAGCCGCGTTGTCGTCTTCACCGGCGCAGGCGTGAGCACGGAGTCGGGGATCCCTGATTTCCGCAGTCCCGGGGGGATCTGGACGCGCTTCGACCCCGAGGATTTCACGATCGAGAAATTCCTGAGCAGCCCCGAGACGCGGCGAAAACAGTGGCGAATCCTCCTGGAAGGAGGGCTCTTTGCGAACGCCAGTCCCAATGCCGCCCACTACGCCGTCGTCGAGCTCGAGCGGATGGGGAAGCTGGTCTGCGTGATCACGCAGAACGTCGACAACCTTCACCAGAAGGCCGGCAATGATCCGTCCCGCGTCTTCGAACTGCACGGCAACATGAACCGCCTCCGGTGCCTCGGTTGCGGCGCAGTCTGCCGGCTCGAATCCGTCCTGGAGATGCATGCCGACTCCCCGGATGTCCCCGCCTGCGGGCGGTGCGGAGGAATTCTCAAGCCGGACGTCGTCTTCTTCGGCGAGTCTCTTCCATTTCAGGCGCTCAGCATGGCCAATGAGCGTGCCGCCCACTGCGACCTCCTGATCGTTATCGGCTCCTCGCTCGTGGTCTATCCGGCGGCCTATATCCCTCTGTACGCAAAGAAATCGGGGGCGCGACTCGTCATTCTCAACCGCGACGAGACGCCCTACGACGCCGATGCCGACGTCGTGATCCGGGCCGAGGCGGGGGAGGGGATGAGCCGGATTCTGGCGGCGCTTAAGGAGGCGGCGGTTTGACATGTGCCTGATCCTCTTCGCGTGGCGGAACCATCCCCGGTATGATCTCATTGTTGCGGCCAACCGTGACGAGTTCCACGAGCGGCCGAGCGCGGCGGCCGAACCGTGGGAGGAAGCCCCCCATGTTCTGGCGGGCCGCGATCTCCGCGGCGGGGGTACATGGCTCGGGATTACGACGGGGGGACGGTTCGCGGCCGTCACCAATTACCGCGATCCGGCCTCCCTGAAGACCGGCGCACCGTCGCGCGGCGCCCTGGTGAGTGAATTTCTCCTGGGATCCGAGCCGCCCGCCACCTACCTAGATCGCATCGCCCCTTCGGCGGACCGCTACAACGGGTTCAGTCTCCTCGTCGGAAACGGGGACGCCCTTCACTATTATTCGAACCGCGGCCGGAGGCAGGAATTGAAGGCCGGCCTGTACGGCTTGTCCAACCGCCTGCTCGACACCGACTGGCAGAAGGTGACGGAAGGCAAGCGGGATCTTGCCGGCGCATTGGCCGAAACAGATCCGGATGTGGAGGACATCTTCCAGGTTCTGGAGGACCGCCGCCCGGCAACGGACGACCGCCTTCCCGATACCGGCGTCGGAACCGAATGGGAAAGACTGCTCTCATCGCGCTTCATCGCAAGCCCGCAGTACGGCACGCGCTCTTCCACGGTGGTCCTGGTGGGGCGCAACGGCCGCACCAGGTTTGTCGAGCGATCGTTCGACGCGCAGGGGCAGCCCTGGATGACCGTGGACCTGACTGTCGAGGTCGGCGGGCGTGCGGAGGGCGGAAAGGTGAAACGGCATGTCTCGTCGTGAGTATCCGGACAGTCCGAGAGTCGGCGTCGGCGCCATTGTCCTTCATGCGGGGAAGGTGCTCCTCGTCCTGCGCGGCGTGGAACCGAACAAGGACCTCTGGGCGATCCCGGGCGGCAGCCTGAAACTCGGCGAAACGCTGCAGGAAGGCGCGGAGCGCGAGATCTTCGAGGAAACCGGCGTTGTCATCCGCGCGGGGCGGCCGATTCTCAGCTTTGATTCGATACGGCGCGACGAGGCGGGAAGGATCCGATTCCACTATGTCGTCGTCGATATGGAGGCCGAGTATCTCTCGGGGGAACCCAGGGGCGGCGACGATGCGCTGGAGGCCCGCTGGTTTTCTCCCGAAGAGCTGGCCGGGGTTGACCTGTCGCCGACGACACTGCAACTGCTTCGGGCGATCGGCTTCACCGCGCCGGCGGGATCCGAAGAATAGACGGGATTTGAAGAGGTTCGAAGATGAAGGTGGTATTTTCCGAGGATTTTCACCAGTCCTACAGCAGTGATCCGGCCGCCGCCTACGGGCGGATGGAGGCGGTCCTCCGGGTTCTCCGCGGCAGGGTGACCCTCGTCGATGCCGTCTCCGCCTCGGCGGAGGACATCGCCGCCGTCCACACGGCTTCGCACAGCGCCCGCGTGGCGGCCGAGGGTGTCTACGAAATCGCGGCGCTTGCGGCCGGGGGCGCCATTCAGGCGGCGGCCATCGGCCTTGCGGAGCCCTGCTTCGCCCTGATCCGTCCTCCCGGCCACCACGCCTCGGCGGGCAACGCCTGGGGATTCTGCTATTTCAACAACATGGCGGTCGCCCTGGAAAAACTGAAACGGGGAAACCGGATTTCAAAAGCCTTTATCCTGGATTTCGACCTCCACGTCGGAGACGGCAATGTGAACATCCTCGGGCAACGGGGATACGTGACGATCTATAACCCGGCGAGCGCGGATCGCAATGAATACCTGAAAAACTGCCGCCGGCAGCTCGCCGATCATCCCGCCGACATCATCGGCGTCTCCGCCGGCTTCGACAACCACGAAGAGGACTGGGGCGGCCTGCTGACGACGGAGGACTACCGCCAGCTCGGAACCATGGTGCGGGAGGCGGCGGTGAGAAACGGCGGCGGCTGCTTCGGCATCCTGGAAGGCGGTTACAACCACAGGGTCCTGGGGAGGAACGTCCTGGCCTTCCTGGAGGGGATGGAGGGGCCGAAGGGATAGCGCCGGAGTCTCGGCGGAGAATGCCCTGTCATAAGAAAGGGCAGCCATCGGCCGTCCGGACATCCTTCCGCTGCTACCTGCGGTACTCGAACGTTATGGAATAGGGCGAAAAATTGACGACGCTGAAGTTTCCCTTCTGCTTCATGCTGTTGGCCAGATACAAGGTGTTTTCGGGATAGCCGACCGTGAATTCGCCCATCCCCTGTTCCCGGACGTCCGTCACCCAGACGGTGTTCGAAAGCAGGTTCTTGACATCCAGGTTTGTATCGAGATCGGCCACGCCGTTGACCTTGATCCGCACGTTCTTCGTGTTCCCCTGAATATACTGGGCCGCCTTGTCGAGGATGGCGGGACTGATCTTTTCCGCCAGGTTCTTGAGGCCCTGGGCGGTGGCGTCCTCAACGCTGCGCGCGATGCCCCGTGCGTCCTCCGTGCCGGCCGTAAGGATCTCCATGTTTCCCGTCTTGTTGTTCTTGGCGACGATGCGGTAGGTGAGGCGGACGGTCACATTGTTGAAGGGCATGGAGAGGCCGTAGCCGATGTCCTCTCCCTTCTTCGTCGAAATCGTGTAGTCGATCTTGCCGATGACGATCAGGTTCGAGAGGAACTTGTACATCATGCTGCGAACGGCGAGCGTGCTGCCGGTCCGGACGGCCTTCTCGATCTCCGCCGCATCCACCGCCTGGGTCGGTGCGACGTCGACGACGGTGTAGTTCTGGCCGGCAAGTTTGCCGATCAGGGTCTCGGAGAGGATATTCGTCTCCTCGTACTCGTCCTTTCCCTGGGCGGTGTTCGGCTTGCGCGCGGGGATGAAGACGGCGACGGAGTTGTTGAGCGCCAGGGCCGAGACGGCCTGCTGGGCCTTGAGCGGTTCGATGCAGGCGTTGATCTTCACCCGGAAGGTATCTCCCTGCCTTTCCTCGCCGAGCGTCTTGTAGCTCTTCACCACGCCGCCGACCTGCGTCTTGATGACGTCCTCCACAAGGGCGAAATTCTGCACGAAGCTCTGGGCCTTGACCTCGGCGCCCACGGTCTGCTCGATCGCCGACCATTTCGCGCGGGCCACGGCCTCCATCCTCGCCGAGGGGACGTCGTTGTTGACGATGGTCGCCTCACCGTCGGCGTCGATGCACTTCTGCTGCTGTCCGATGCCGTCGGAGACGCCACCAACAAAGAACGCAAGAAGCAGCGCGGAAATGATCGTGCGATGACGGGGCATGGAACAACCTCCAAAGGAAAGCCGGAACCTCATGGGAACCTCTTGGTCCGCGGACAGATTCGCCGGGGAGGAATATACTGAAAAAAAGAATCCTTTGTAAAGAACTTCCTCCGTGCTGATCGTGGCGCAGCGGACGTCATTCGTTCAGCACCTGCTGGATCCTCTGCGACAGTTCTTCCAGGCGAAAGGGCTTTT
This sequence comes from Syntrophaceae bacterium UBA6109, assembly GCA_002428445.1. The sequence continues at coordinate 16,971 of DIWJ01000026.1, read as the reverse complement.
GGAGGAACCCCCTGCAGCCCCGCTCCAGGAGCTTCTGCGCCTGGCCGTCGACACTGTACCCGCTGGAGAGAAGGACCCGGACGTCGGGACGGATCGCGCGGAGGCGATCGAAGGTTTCCACGCCGGAGATCCGGGGCATGATAAGGTCATGGATCACCATGTCGATTTCGTCTTTCCCGTCCTGATAGATGGCGCCCGCCTCTTCGCCGCCGCCGGCGGCGTACACCCGATAGCCGAGAAATTCGAGCATTTCCGTGCCGATGTTCCGGATCATCTCCTCATCGTCCACGAGCAGGATCGTCCCCGTCCCTTTCCGGATGCTGGGGGCCGCCGGTTTCTCCGCCGGGGCCTCCTTTCCCGAAGCCGGGAGGTAGATGTTGACGGTCGTGCCGCGGCCGGGTTCGCTCTCGACATCGATCATCCCGCCATGGCCCTTGACGATGCCGTACACCATCGCGAGACCCAGGCCGGTTCCCATGCCCACTTCCTTGGTTGTGAAGAAGGGATCGAAGATCCGCCGTTTTGTTTCTTCATCCATGCCGATGCCGGTGTCGGTGACGGCGACCTTGACGTAAGCCCCGGACGGGTTCGAGAAAGGGCGGGTGAACGCATCGTCGAGGCACACGTTGCGCGTTTCCAGGTAGATCTCCCCGCCATCCGGCATGGCCTGCCAGGAGTTGACGAAAAGATTCAGAAACACCTGTTCCATCTGTCCTTCGTCCGCTTCCACCATCCGGATGTCCGTCTCGAGCTTGCAGTGGATGGAGATCTCCTTCTGGGGCCTTCCGAACATAGTTGCGGTTTTGGAGACGATCTTGTTCATGTCGGCGGGATGGATCTCGTACCGGCCCCCCCTCGCAAACCCCAGGAGTTGCCGAGTCAGGCCCGCCCCCCTTTTTACATAATCTTCGATGAGAGACAGGCGCTCGCGGTGCGGATGGTGTTCATCGAGTTCCATCGCCATGAGCGCCATGTTTCCCTGGATTCCCATGAGCAGGTTGTTGAAATCGTGGGCGATGCCCCCGGCGAGGGTGCCGATGGCTTCCAGTTTCTGAGCCTGGAGCAGCTGGGCCTCCAATCGCTTGCGGCCGGTGATATCGACGATGATGCCGCGAATTCCCAGCGTCCGGCCGTCTTTCAGGATCGGGATCGAATGGATGAGGACAGGGAATTCTTCTCCATTCTTCCGCACGGCCAGGTATTCGGCGACTTTTCCCGGTCTTCCCCGCATGATGCGGGCCATGGTCTCGATCGCTTTTGCACGATCGCGGAGGGCAATAAAATCGGCCGCCGCCAGACCCTTCTCCAGCTCTTCCTGCGTATAACCAAAGAGGTCGAGGCCGAAGCGGTTCGCATAGGTGAGACGGCCCTGCCCGTTCGCTTCGTAGACCCCCTGCGGGAGCAGTTCCGCCAGATCGCGGAACTTTTTTTCGCTTTCCCTCAGGGCGTCTTCCATCCGCCTGCGATGGGTGATGTCCCGTGTGATGCTCAGGATATGCGGAACGCCGCTCAGATCGATGACGGAGGCGGACATCAGCCCGTGTCGCAACTCTCCGTTCTTCATGCGGAACGCCGCATCGAGATTCTCCACCTTCCCGCTTTTTTTCAAGCCCTCGATCAGTCTCCGCCGGTCTTCGCTCTCTGCCCAGATGTTCAGTTCCAGGGAGGTTTTTCCGAGAATCTCCTCTTCCGTGTAGCCGGTGATCCGCAGGAAGCCTTCGTTGATCGACACGTACATGCCGTCCGCGAGGCGGTTGATGTTGATGGAATCAGGACTGGTGTAGAAGGCTTTGCGGAAACGTTCTTCGCTCTGGGCGAGCGCGGCCTCGGCCCGCTTGTATTCCGCCTCCAGCCGCTCGAGTTCGGCGATTCGCTTCTTCAGCAGGCTGACTTCTTCACGGTGCGGCGGCTTCGGGATTTCTTGATCGATCATGCCGTTATCCTTCGATCGATGCCCTGTTTGCGGCCGGGCGGCAATCGTCGCCCGGGAAGACGGATCGGATCGCGACTGCAGTCTAGGGCAAGCCCGCATCTCTTGTCAACGGCGGTGATGGCGGCTGTGACGGGGGGCGGCAAAGGCGGCCGGCTGCTTCAACGGCCGGTCAGAGGACGTACTTGATGACGGCAAAGCCGCCGATCAGCAGGATCGTGAAAAGGATGGCCAGCGCATTGAAATAGCGGTCGATGAATTCCTTGATCTGGGCGCCGAACTTCCAGATCAGGAATGCCACCAGGAAAAACCGCGCCCCCCGGCTGATGACCGAGGCGATGACGAACATGGGCAGGTTCACGGCGAAGGCCCCGCCGGAGACGGTGAAGACCTTGTACGGGATAGGGGTGAAACCGGCGGTGAAGACGATCCAGAAATTCCACTTTTCGAAGAGCCCTTGGATGTAGCGGAACAACTCAACGGAAAATCCCGGCACGTTGTCGAAGAAGAACAGGGCGATCGGGGAAAAGGAATCCGTGCCCTCCCACCAGACATAGTAGCCGATGGCGTAGCCGAAGAGGGCTCCGAGAACGGACGCCATGGTACAGGCAGCTGCGAAGCGGAAGGCCTTGGACGAGGATCCCAGAACCAGCGCGATGAGCAGGGGATCGGGCGGAATGGGAAAGAAGGAGGACTCCGCAAAGGACAGGACAAAGAGGGCCGGCGCGCCGTAGGGTGTCTCGGCCCAGTGGAGGACCCAGTCGTAGAGACGTCTCAGGAATTTCATCGCGTGCAGTTTTCCTTCCCCGCTTTCCGTTATGGATTGTTGCAGTAACCCGGGTACAATTTCTTCATGCATTCCGGGCAGACGCCGTGGGAAAATTCCGCTTCCGTACGCGCCCTGATATAGGATTCGATCGGCTGCCAGTTTCCCCGATCGTCCCGGATTCTTTTGCAGGAGGCGCAGATCGGCAGGAGGCCGCTGAGCATCTTGACGCTGGCGAGGGCCTTCTGGAGCTCGTCGATCAGCTTCTCACGTTCCTCGTCCGCCTGCTTGCGCTCGGTGATGTCAAGATGCGTCCCCGTCATGCGGAGGGGTTTGCCGTCCTCGTCCCATTCCGTCACCTTGCCGCGGTCAAGGACCCAGACCCAGTGTCCGTCCTTGTGCCTCATCCTGGCTTCGCATCTGTAAAGAGTCGACGAGCCGGAAAAATGTTCTTGAATCAAGTCGTTCGATTCTGCAAGATCTTCCGGGTGGACCAGACGGAGCCAGGTGTTGATGCTGACGGGCTCCAATTCACACAAGGTATAGCCGCAGATCTCCGCCCACCGGTCATTGAAAGTCGCTTCTCCTGTCTGGACCTTCCAATCCCACAGGCCGACCCCGGACCCCTCGATTGCGAGCTTTAACTGCTCTTCGCTGCGTCGCAATGCGTCCTCGGCTCTCTTGGTCTCGGTGATATCGGCCATCGTGGTGAGAAGATGGGTTACGCCCTGGATGGGTATCGGCTCGACGGAAAGCAACCCCTGGCGGAGGGATCCTTCTTTCGTCCGCAAGGTCAGTTCATAATTCCTGATCCTTCCGTTCCGAACGATTTCGCTGATGAGCGTATCGCGATCGGCCTTCTCCGCAAAGATTTGCAGCTCCAGCGACGTCTTTCCGATCGCCTCCTCCCGCGAAAACCCGAGGGTATCGAGATAGGCGTCGTTCACGTCCAGAAGCCGGCCTTCTTCCAGCGTGGAAAGCGCCATCAGGGACGCGCTGGCGTGGAAGGTCTTGGAGAATTTCTCTTCGCTCAAACGCAGCGCCGCTTCGGCCCGCCTGCGTTCGGCATCCGCCTTTTCCCGGTCGGCCTGGAGGAGGCGCAGCTCCGCCAGTTCGGCGAGGAGCTGCTCTTTCGTTTTTTTCGAATCGTCCATGCGAAAACACCTTCAAAGCAGAGGGCAGCTATACAATATTTCGAAAAAAAATACTCCGGAAAAGTTCGCGGAAACGGAACGAGGCGGACTTGCGCACCGCGCCGTTCGCATGTAAGGATGACGCCATGGTAGAAAATTTCGTTTCGGCCCCCGCGCCCGTCCCGGCGATGCTCGGGGAGCTCGCGGAGCGCTGGGGTATTTCCTTTTCCCGCATCCGCCCGGATCTTCTCCCGGCCGGCAGTCCCGAGAGGACAGTGTGCCGGACAGTGATCGCCGACCAGAGAGACGAACTGTTCATCCTGGAACAGATCCCGCCGCAGGTCCGCCGCGTCAAGATGAGAATTCTCCGAACGTTGGAATATCTGGCCGGCAAGGGCATGTCCGGGATTGTTCCCTATCTGTCCGGCTGTGATGGGCAGCCTATCCAGGAATTCGGCGGTGGCCTCTGGAAGTTGGCCCCTTTTGTCCGCGGCGTTGCACTTGATCGCGAAACGTACCTCCATGAAAAATGGCGGGCGGACGTCCTCGCGCGGTTCCTGCTCGACCTGCGGGGGCGGTCGCAAGGCCTGCCATTCTTCTCGGACGAAGGACCTTTTTCCCTCAAGACATATATTTCCATCCTGGTCCGTCAGATCGAAAAACACCGGCCCGGGATCCTTTCGCGCGTCCGGAAGATCACCGGCTTTCTGGAGGGGGACTTCATGGATTTCCACGACGAGATGCCCGTCGGCTTCTGCCACGGCGACTACCATCCGCTCAATGTCGTCTGGGGCAGGAACGATCTCAAGGCCGTCATCGACTGGGAATTCGCGGGAATGAAACCGGAGATCTACGATGTCGCCAATATGGTCGGGTGCCTGGGCATGGAGCACCCGTCGAGTCTTGCCGGAGACCTGACGGTCTCTTTTATCCGCAAGATGCGGGATGCGCATGTGTTCGCGCCGGTCAGTTGGGGACATCTCCCGGAGTTTACGGTGGCGTTGCGTTTCGCCTGGCTGTCGGAGTGGCTGCGCAAGGATGACGTCGAGATGATCGCGCTGGAGCTGGATTACATGGATCTGCTGATCGAACGGCGGCGGAGATTGAAGGAACTCTGGATCTGAAGAGCGAGAGATGGAGATGACCATCCTCAGGCGGACTCTTCGCCGCAGGGAGGAATGCATTGTCCGGGGCTGACGTTTCGGCGCTTGTCGTCGAGGGGGGAGCGATGCGCGGCGTTTTCTCGACGGGCCTCCTGGACGGATTTCTGGAGAGGCGCTTCAATCCCTTCGCCTGCTTTGTCGGAGTCTCGGCGGGCGCCGGCAACCTGGCCGCATATCTGGCGGAGATGCCGGGTCGGAACCTCAGGGTCTATACCGACTATTCGCTGCGTCCGGAGTTTCTGGACTTCGCGAGGTTTCTCCGCGGCGGTCATCTCATGGATCTGGACTGGCTCTGGCGGACCACGATCTCCGAGATCCGCCTCGATCTGGATCGGATCTACGCCAGGAGAAAGCCCTTGATCGTCTGCCTGACGGACGTGCTCGCGGGAAAGGCTGTTTACAGGGAGACCGATGCCGGAAACCTCGAGCAGACGCTCAAGGCCTCCAGCGCCCTGCCGATTCTCTATCGCGGCTTTCCGCTCGTGGACGGGCGGCCGATGGCCGACGGCGGGCTGACGGACGGAATTCCAGTGGGAGAGGCGATCCGCCGCGGGGCAAGCCGCATCATGGTTGTCCGCTCGCGCCCGAGGAACTATGAAAAGCGGGAGAGTTTTTTGCAGCGCGTGATGCGGTGGAAGATGCGGGAGTGGCCGCAGCTGACCGCGGCGGTGGCCCAGCGCGTCGAGAGGTACAACGAGGCGGTTGCCCTGATCCGCAGGCCGCCTTTGGGCGTTTCCGTCGTCGAGATCTGCCCGCCGGAGAACTTCCGCCCGTCGCGATTGAGCCGGAACCCGGACGCGCTTTTCGAAGGGTACCGGCAGGGACGGGACATGGCCGAAGAGGCGATGGCGCAATGGAACGCGGCCCAGGCATCCGAAGGGCTCCGTAAGGAAGACGCCCCCTCACGGCTCGGGGATATTTCAGAGATATGACGAAGGACGGGACACCCCCGGGCCTTCTTACGGAAGGTTCTTGAGACGCGGAGCCGTCAGGAGCCGGCAGCCGTTCTTATTGCCGAGGTCGCAGGCGATCTGCAGATGACGTCTGGCCTGCTGCCGGTCCCCTCCATACAGATGGCTCCTGCCCAGGTGGAAGTGGATGCCGACCTTCAAATCCGCTCGGGGGCGGGGGTTGATCCGGAGCGATTTGGAGAGATCGGCAATGGCGGCGGAGAACCGGTCGTTCCTGCTGTGACACATCCCCCGTCCGGCATAGGCACCAAAGAGCTTTGGTGCCAGTTGGGCGGCCTTGTCGAAGTCGGGGAATGCCCTGTCGAAATCCTCCCGCTTGTAATACACCCAGCCGCGGAACAGGTGGGCAGGGGCAAATTTCGGATTCCCCTCGATTGACTGTGACAGCAAAGTCAATGCCTTTTGAGCATGGTCGGCGGCAAATTCCCTCATGGCTTCAGCGTACAACTGCCGCGCCTGGAACTCCTTTTCTTGCAGACCGATCTTGCCGATGATTTCCTTCCGTTCCGGCTCCATCTTCGTTGCGGCCAGCTGTTCCTTGAGGCGCGTCACCTCCGCCTGGCTCTTGTCATAGGCCTCTTTGAGCTCTTTGTATTCCTGTCCGAGACCCTGTTCCTTGACCCTTTCCGCCACGATTTCGATCTTGTCGGGCGTTACCACCGCCTTGATCCTGACCCAGAACTTCACGGCGTCCGCTTCGATGGAACGCTTCTTGTCGAGGATGCTGATTTCCATCATTCCCGACGCAAGGACTTCGATCTCGTCATCGGCGATCTGAAAGTTCTTCACGCGCGAGTAGCTTTTGACATACGTCCCCGCCTCCTCCAAGGCCATGCGCTTCGCCTGCTCCACGGCCCGGCTTTCAGCGACGATCGGCGTTTCCCCGTCGCCCATCACGTAGATCCCTTCGGCGACGATCTCTTTGGTCTCGGCACAGGGGACGGGGGCAGGGTTCAGAAAAGCAAAAGAAACAAGAAACAGAAGCGAGGATGCGACCGGGAGACGTTTCTTCATGCGATCCTCCTTAAGGGGAAGGGACGGGATTTATATAACACAGCCGGCATTGCGGTCAACAGAGATTCCCGAAGATCGAACGCACCTCTTCTCCCGGTTGCGAATGGATGAAAGTCTCTTTCATTTTCCGATGCAGAAGCGGGAGAAGATCCTGTCCAGGACCTCTTCCGGCGAGGTGGCTCCCATGATGTCCTCCAGCTGCGTGAGGGCATCGCGCAGGTCCTGGGCGATCAGTTCCGGCGGCTTTTTCTGCCGGATTCCTTCCGCGGCCTGAAGCAGGAAGGCGGCCGCTGTTTCCAGGGCCAGCTTGTGCCGGAGGTTCGTGACGACGACCTCGGCGCGCGGGTCGTCGGCGTCGGCAAGCGTTGCCCGGCGGATGGCTTTTCCAAGCGCTTCGATGCCTTCGCCGGTCTTGGCGGAGATCCAGAGGCAGGGCGCGCCCGCGATCCCGGCGCGCAGGGCCTCCTCATCCATACGCCGCGGAAGATCCGACTTATTGACGGCCACGAGGGCGGGTTGTAGCAGGCAGGTCCGCAGGATCTCCGCGTCTTCGGGCGCGAGCTCCGCCGATCCGTCGAGCAGGGCGATGACGAGGTCCGCGGCAGCGATCTTGTGCCGGACGAAGCCGATGCCTTCGCGCTCGATCTCATCCCTCGGTTCGCGGATGCCCGCCGTGTCGGTCAGGATGACGGGGATGCCCTCGATCGCAACGGCCTGCTCGATGAAATCGCGCGTCGTCCCCGGGATGGGCGTCACGATGGCCCGGTGTTCTCCCGCAAGCCGGTTCAAGAGGCTCGATTTTCCCACATTCGGCTTGCCGGCGATGACGATCCGGATGCCGGCGCTGAAGGCGCGCCCCTGGCGGTACGTTTCGGCCAGGCGCGCCAGGTTCCCTGCGCAGGCCGCAATCCGTTCCCGGAGTTCATTCAGGGCAGGCGGTTGTTCCGCCTCGTCGCCGGAGAAATCCAGTTCCGCTTCCACCAGGGCCAGAACGTCCAGGACGACGGACATCTGCCCCTCGATTTCTTCCGAAAGGCCCCCCTTGAGCTGGTTCAGTGCGTACCGAGCTCCGCGTTCCGTCCGCGCATGGATCAACTCGGCCACGGCCTCGGCCTGGGCCAGGTCGAGCCGGTTGTTCAGGAAGGCGCGCTTGGTGAATTCGCCGGGTCCGGCGGGGCGGGCCCCGGCGGCGACAGCCGCGCGAAACACGGATTCGAGGACCACGGGTCCGCCGTGGCAGGAAATCTCCAGCGAATCTTCGCCCGTGTACGAATGGGGGGCACGCAGGAATGCGGCAAGGCACTCGTCGAGTATTGTGTCCGTCCCGGGAAAGACGACGTCGCCGTGATAGAGACGGTGGGATTGAAGAAATTCGTGGTTTCCCGAAGGGCGAAAGATGCAGCGGGCGATGCTCCGGGCCTCGGGGCCGCTGACCCGCACAATGCCGATGCCCCCGATGCCGACGGGAGTGGCAATGGCGGCTATCGTATCGGTTTCATGAGACACGTCGGGACCTCGGGGAACCTTTGGAGTGTCGCTTTCTATCCCCGCCGGGCCGGCATGATGACGATCTTACGGAAATCGCTCTCCCCTTTGCTCTTGGTGGCGAGCTCGGGGTCGTCCTGCAGGGCGAGGTGGATGATCCTTCGATCGTGTGCGTTCATGTGGGAAAGCGAGACGGCCTTTCGGGTTTTCTTCACCTTGTCGCCGACCTTTTTCGCAAGCGCCACGAGGGATTCCTCGCGCCGCTTGCGGTAGCTTTCGGTATCGACGGTGACGACCTTGCGGGATTCGGGATCGCGGTTGACCGCCTTGTTCACGAGGAACTGGATCGCATCGAGGTTCTGGCCCCGGCGCCCGATCAGGAGGCCGCCGCCGTCTCCCTGAATGTTCAGGACGACGCTGTCGGCCGTTTCTTCGAGTTGAACGGGGCAGGAGATGTCCATGCGCTCCAGCAGTCCTTCCAGGAACTGCTTCGCCCTCAGACCGACCTGATTGTCCGCGGCGTCGCGGGCCGGCGGCACGCTTGATGCCATCACGGGCTGCGCGGCGGGCACGGCCTCCTCCCGGGCGATGTTCACGACGATATCGGACCTGCTTTCGCTGCCCGCGTCAAGCGTCACGTCGATGGACAGAAGGTTGGCCCGGATCTTCGCCTTCCTGGATCCGAGGATTCCGAGAAAGCCGGAGGAGTCCTCCGACAGGATCTCGATGTTCAGTTTTTCCCTCGGTACGTCGAATTCCCGGCAGGCCTGCTCAATAGCCGCGTCAATGGTCTTCGCCTCGATTTCCAGAGTTTTCATACTGCACAACCCCTCAAACCTCGCATTACGCGTGTTTCTTGATGACGTACATCTGCTGGCCGATGCTGATGACGTTGTTCAGCAGCCAGTAGATGACCAGTCCCGACGGGAAGCTCAGGAACATGAACGTGAAGATGACCGGCATCAGCAGCATGACCTTCTGCTGCATGGGGTCCCCCATGGCCGGCGTCATTTTCTGCTGGACGAACATCGTCCCGCCCATGATGAGCGGGGTGATGTAGTAGGGATCCATCGCCGACAAATCCTGGATCCACCAGAAGAAGGGGGCATGGCGCAGTTCGATGGCGTACATCAGGGCCTTGTAGAGGCCGAAGAACACCGGGATCTGGATCACCATCGGCAGGCACCCGCTGAAGGGGTTCACTTTGTGAGACCGGTACAGGGCCATGGTCTCCTGGCTCAGCCGCGACTTGTCGCCCTTGTATTTCTCGCGCAGTTCGGTGATTTTCGGCTGGAGTTTCTGCATCTCCTTCATGGACGAGTAGCTCTTGTTGCCCAGCGGCCAGAAGAGGAGCTTGATCAGGATCGTGAGGATGATGATCGCGATGCCGTAGTTGCCGACGTAATCGTTCATGAAGTTGAGAGCGACGAGCATCGGCATCGCCAGCCACTTGAGCCAGTCGCCGAAATCGATCGCGTTCTCGAGGCCGACCTTCATGGGCTTGAGGATTTTGTAGTCCTTGGGGCCCAGGAAAAGGTTGTAGAAGAACATCCCCGCCTGGCCGGGCGGGATGATGTGCTTGGGGCCCTTGAGGCTGACGGTGACCATGTTCTTGCCGTCGCGGCCGACGAGGAGGCTCGTCAGCGAGGGGTTCTGCGGAACCAGCGCGGAGATGAAATACTTGCTCTCGTATCCTGCCCAGGAGACGTCGGGCCCCGCGAGCTGGTCCTTTTCGATGTCCTTCACCGTGACGCGGTCGATGCTCTTGCCGATATAGGTGACGGGCCCGTCGTGGCCGTAGCTGTCTTCCTCCATCTGCGGGTCCACCCACTGGTGCCAGTTGAGCGCCGGATTCTGCGTCAACGTTCGCGTCGAGAGGTTGTAGATCCGAACTTCCATGTCGACGTTGTAACGGTCGGGGTAGAGGGTGAAGATCTTCTCGATCTTGACCTCATTGCCGAAGGTTTTCGTGAACGTGAGGCGGCGTCCCTCGCTGCCCGCGGTCAGGTTCAGGGATTCGGTGTTCGCTTCGAACTTCGCGCCCGCCGGGATGTTGACATCCGATTCAGGAAAGGAAACGGAAAGCGGCTGCGGCATCCCTTCGAGGACTTTTACGAGTTCGAAGGGCTCTCCCGCGCCCGGGATGGCCTTCTTTTCATTCTTGACGAAAAGCCCCAGCAGGTCCCGCCAATGGTACTGGCGGTTTTCCGGCAATTCACGGCTGAAGTTCTTCAACTTGAAGGACTTCAGCGACGCGCCCCTGTTGGTGAAGACCGCCGAATACAGGGCCGTCTCGACGCGGATGTCCTTCTCCGGTGTCTTGTCGTCGTCCGCGGGAAGCGTCTTGGCTGCGACAACCACTGCCGATCCGGCCGGCGCGGTCTGCACGGCGGCGGCCTGCGCCGGGGCCGGTTTGTCCTTTGCGGTCTTGTCCTGGGACACCGTCTGCTCCGCCTGCTGACTGGGAGGCGGAACCGGCTTCTGCATGAAAAAAGTCTGGTAAACGAACAAGACCGCCATCGACAGGACGATGGCCAACAGGGTCCTTTTATCCATTTGCTACCTCCGTTTGGGGGTGGGGATGATCTACTTTACGGGGTCGTAGCCGCCCGGGTGCCAGGGGTGGCATTTCGCGATGCGGATGCAGCCCAGCAGAACTCCGCGAAAAGGGCCGTGCATCCGGATCGCCTCGACCGTGTATTCGGAACAGGTTGGGGCAAACCGGCAGGAAGTGGGAAAAATGGAGGATAGGGTCAACTGATAGATCCTGACCAGTAGGATCAGGGTTTTCTTCAGCAAATCTATGAGCATGCCTTTACGTCATCTCCCTGCGGGATCAGCAACTCTCCCAACTCCCGGCTGACTTTCCTGTAGGTGAGGTCATCCCGGTGTCGTCTGGCGATTACCACGATGTCTCCGGCGCCCGGCAAGCGGGCCTTGTTCAATCGGAAGAATTCCCTGACGAGTCGCTTGATTCGATTTCGCTTGACCGCGTTTCCCACTTTTTTGCTGACCGTGATCCCGAGCCGCTTTGTACCTGATGTGTTTTCCAAGAAAACGACAACGAAGTGTTCCGAGCCTCTCCTTACGCCCCTGTCGTAAACAATTTGAAAATCTCTACGATTTCGAATTCTTTCATCTTTGTGGAACGAAAATGTTTCCATGGCCCTCGGAAGGGGGCTACACGGTGAGTTTCTTCCGGCCCTTCGCCCGCCGCCGGCTCAGTACCAGTCTTCCCCCCTTGGTGGCCATGCGGACGAGGAAACCGTGCGTTCTTTTCCTGCGCGTATTGCTCTTATTGGTGAGGTTCTTTTTCATGGTTCGGATGCTCCCGGTCGAATTTAATAAGCTGTCACATAAACCATAATCGATTCCGGTTGTCAAGGCGAAATTCCCCCCGGTCCGGGGACGAAAAGTCCGGTATTGTCAGCCTCTTGCAATTGTGCAAGGATGCCTGCCCGGAGGCAAGGGCATGGCGGATTTCCGCATGGTGACGGATTTTACGCCCCGGGGCGACCAGCCCCATGCGATCGAGGCGCTGGTGCGGGGGATCGAAGAGGGGCAGGAGCACCAGGTGCTCCTCGGGGTGACGGGATCCGGAAAGACCTTCACGGTGGCCAGGGTGGTCGAGCGGGTGCAAAAGCCGGCGCTGGTTATCGCCCACAACAAGACCCTCGCCGCTCAGCTCTACGGAGAGTTCAAGTCCCTCTTTCCGGAAAACGCCGTCGAGTACTTCGTCAGTTACTACGACTACTACCAGCCCGAAGCCTACATTCCCAGCACGGACACCTACATCGAGAAGGACTCCTCCATCAACGAGCAGATCGACAAACTTCGCCACTCGGCGACGCGTTCCCTTCTGGAGCGCCGGGACGTCATCATCGTCGCGAGCGTTTCCTGCATCTACGGCCTGGGTTCGCCGGAGGAATACGGGGGCATGCGCCTCCTGCTGGAAGAAGGAGCGGAGATGCAGCGCGACGAGATGCTGCGGCGCCTCGTCGAGATCCAGTACGAGCGCAACGACATCGACTTTCATCGCGGCACGTTCCGCGTGCGCGGGGACGTCGTCGAGATCTTCCCTGCCTACGAGGAAGAGCGGGCTCTGCGCGTCGAGTTTTTCGGCGACACCGTCGAGGCGATCTCGGTCATCGATCCGCTTCGCGCGAGAAAACTGGAGCCGCTGCAGCGGATCGCCGTCTATCCGGGAAGCCACTACGTGACGGAAAAGGAAAACATGCGGCGGGCAATCCGGGCGATTCGCGAAGAGCTGGCGGCGCGCCTGCGGGAGCTGCGCGGAGAAAACAAGCTTCTGGAGGCGCAGCGCCTGGAACAGCGGACGAACTTCGACCTGGAGATGATGGAGGAGATGGGCTATTGCCAGGGGATCGAGAATTATTCCCGCCACATCACGGGACGGGAACCCGGCCAGCCCCCTCCGACCCTGATGGAATATCTCCCGGTCGACGCGGTCGTGATCATCGACGAGAGCCACGCGACGGTTCCCCAGCTCGGAGCCATGTTCCGCGGCGACCGTTCCCGCAAGGAGACGCTCGTGAAGTACGGTTTCCGCCTTCCGTCGGCCCTCGACAACCGCCCGCTCATGTTCGAGGAGTTCGAGGCCTTCCACCGGCAGACGGTCTACGTGTCGGCGACTCCCGCTGTCTACGAGATGCAGAAAGCGAAGGGAAGGGTTGTGGAGCAGATCATCCGGCCCACGGGACTGACCGATCCGGAGATGTTTGTCCGTCCGGTGAAAAACCAGGTGGACGACCTCCTGGCGGAGATCCGACTCCGCGCCGGACGCGGCGAGCGCGTGCTTGTGACGACGCTGACGAAGCGCATGGCCGAGAACCTGACCAGTTATTACGAGGGGCTGGGCGTGCGGGTCCGCTACCTCCATTCCGATATCCATACCCTGGAGCGTGTCCGCATCATCCGGGACCTCCGGCTGGGAGCGTTCGACGTACTGATCGGCGTGAACCTGCTGCGGGAGGGATTGGATCTGCCGGAGGTGTCGCTCGTCGCGATTCTCGACGCGGACAAGGAGGGATTCCTGCGCTCCGAGAGGTCGCTGATCCAGACCAGCGGTCGGGCCGCGCGCAACGCCGCCGGGCAGGTGATCCTGTACGCGGATATTGTGACGGGCTCCATGAAGGCCTGCCTGGATGAGACGAACCGGCGCAGGAAGCTGCAGCGGCGCTACAACGAAGAGCACGGCATCACGCCCGAGAGCATCCGCAAGGCCGTCAGCGATGTCCTGACCTCGATCTGCGAAGCGGACTATGTGACGGTCCCCGTGGAGCAGGGGAAGGCGGCGGGCCTTTCCGGTGAAGAAGACGCCGAGGCCGCGATCCGGCGCCTGCGGGGAGAAATGAAGACGGCGGCAGACCGATTGGAATTCGAGAAGGCAGCGAAACTGAGGGACGAGATCCGCGAACTGACGTCGTTTCTCATGGAGATGGGGGAGGGACCGGCGGCCGTCGGACCGGAGGATTGAGGGCCGGGAACGGGCTTGATCGGTTCGCCGGAATTGGATACGATGCTTCGAGATTCCGGGAGACTGGATAGGGATCAGGTCGATTCCGAGAATGGGAGGATGAGGATATGAAGAAGGTAGGGGTGGTGCTGTCGGGTTGCGGTGTCTATGACGGGGCGGAGATCCACGAGGCGACGCTCACGCTGTATTTTCTGGATCAGCTCGGCGCGAAGACGCTCTGCATGGCGCCCGATGCCGCGCAGATGCATGTGATCGATCATGTCAAGGGAGAGCCGACGGAAGAAAAACGCAATGTCCTTGTTGAGTCGGCAAGGATCGCCCGGGGCGAGATCCGCGACCTCAAAGATATCAAGGCGGCGGAGCTGGATGCCCTCATCTTCCCCGGCGGTTTCGGCGCCGCGAAGAATCTCAGCGACTTCGCCGTCAAGGGCATCGGCTGCACGGTCCATCCTGACGTCGAACGTCTGATCCGGACGATGCATGCGTCGAAGAAGCCGATCGGCTTCATTTGCATAGCCCCCGTGCTGGCCGCGAAAGTCCTGGGGTCGTTTTCCCCGCGCCTGACGGTCGGTTGCAACAATGACACCGCCGCCGCGCTAGAGAAGCTGGGAGCCAAACACATCGTTTGCCGCGTGGACGAGGTGGAGGTGGATACCGCTCAGAAGATCGTCACGACGCCGGCGTACATGCTCGGGCCATCGATCGCGCATGTCGCCCAGGGGATTGAAAAACTTGTGCATGCGGTGCTGAAGCTTGCAGGTTGAGTCTACGGGGAATGGAATGGGGGCGTCCCGGAAGGGGCGCCCCCAGATCAGATTCTGACCGGCGGTGTTCTGATCAGAACTCCTTGAAATCCCCGTCTCCCATCGGGATCACCTGTTCCGGTTTGACTTCCCTTGCATGAGAAAGCGGCACTTTGGCCTTGCCGATCTGTTCCCGTCTTGCAGGACGGGGAGGAACGGTTCGTACCGCAGCCGCGGAAGTCGCATGAGAAATCGATAGCCCGTTTTGACCGCCCTGGACGACGGCGATCAGATCCGCCACGTACCCTTTCATCTGCTCCGCCTGGGCGTTCAACGCTTCCGACGCGGATGCAGACTCCTCTGAACTCGCAGCCGTCTGCTGCGTCACCTTGTCCATTTCGGCGATCGCTGTGTTCAACTGGCCGATCCCCTGCGCCTGCTCTTCAGACGCCGCGGCAATCTCGTCAATCAGCTGACCGATCTTCCCTGAAATCTCTTTATTTTCCCGAAAGGCCTCCTGCGTCAGCTTGGTCAGTTCGCTTCCGTTCCGCACCGCTGTGATCGTACTCTCGATCAAATTACTCGTGTTCTTCGCCGCCTCCGCTGCGCGCATCGCCAGGTTCCGCACCTCGTCCGCGACCACCGCAAATCCCGCGCCGGCTTCCCCGGCCCTTGCCGCCTCCACCGCCGCGTTCAGCGCCAAAAGGTTGGTCTGAAAAGCGATCTCGTCGATCGTCCTGATGATTTTCCCG
The DNA here is from genome assembly GCA_002428445.1 of Syntrophaceae bacterium UBA6109. The sequence goes on along the minus strand of DIWJ01000026.1, from coordinate 1,517 downwards.
GTCTCCTCGCTCGACTTTGTCACTTCCATGATCGCCGAGGCCATGTTGTCCATGTGGCCGCCCACTTTCTCCACGATCCCTGCCGCCTCCGTCATCATCCCTTTGGCCTGGCCGGCGTTCTGCGCGTTCTGCTTCGTCATCGACGACATCTCCTCCAACGAGGCGCTCGTCTCCTCCAATGAAGACGCCTGACGCGATGCGCCATCCGCCAAATCATGCGACGCCGAAGCCACCTGGGAGGCGGCAGCCGACACCTGCTCGGATCCGTCCGTCAACCCCGAGACCACGCGGTTGATCGGCCGCGTAATGGAACGAACGACGTAGATGCCCGCGAGGACCATGACGATTCCCACGAGCAGGACTGTCACAACGATACCCCAGATCATCCCGTTGGCGGCGGTATTGATGGCCGTCCGATCCTTCCCGATGAAGAACATCCCGCCGGTCTTTCCGTCGGCGCAGACGATCGGCCAATAGACGGTCGTGTAGGGTTTCTCAAGAATGATGTTCTTCCCGTTGAAATTTCTGCCCTGTTCGAGAACGGCGGTGATGACGGCGGGATTGTCCATCCTTGTTCCGACGGCCCGTTTCCCGTCCTTCTCGATCGTTGTCGCAACGCGGGTGTCGCCGTGAAAGATCGTGCATTCCACGCCCAGGAGTCTCTTCATGTCGTCCACGAAACGGTAGTCGGAAGACAGGTCGAATCCCGGCGTCACGGACCCAATGACCCGGTCGTTGATCTTTACGGGGTGGCCGGCGCGCAGGGAAAATTTCACCACCGTGCCTTCCTCGATGCCGACGGATGCCTCCCCTGAAAGGGCTTTCTTCACGTTGACCTGACCGAGAACGCTGTCGCCGGCCTTGTCGGAATGGCCCCGTGCCAGGACATTGCCGTTCGCGTCCGCGAAGGTGATGAATCCGATCCCATTCCGGGACATGGCCTCGCGGCCCAGCTTCCGCAGGAGGCCGCCGTCCCCCTTCTCCATGGCGGCAATCACCTCGGAGTTTGAGGCGACCAGGGATGCCACGTCCAGCGCCTTCGTTCTCATCTGATCGACTTGCAGCTTCACGGCCAGGGAAATGTTGTTGACTTCGTTCACCGCCTGTTCCGCGTACCCCTTGGTGACCTGATAATAGACGATCACCGCTACCATGACCCCGATAATCACGACCGTCGCAAGCGACAGGCCGATCATCCGCTTCGCCAAAGACAGCTTCATGTGTCCCGCTTCCCCCTTCATCGTTTATCCTGTTTGAAGCTTGGTTTCTATGCCGCTTTCGCCAGCAGGGAGATCTCCTCGCTGCTGAGGACACGGTTGATGTCGAGAAGGATCTTGATCCCGCTGCCCATCTTCGCCATCCCCAGGATGTAATCGATCGACACCTGCCCCCCGAAATTCGGCGTCTCCTCGATCTCCGCGGCCTTGATGTTCAGCACCTCCGAAACGGAGTCCACGACGATCCCCGTCATGACCTTGGCGCCCCCACGCTGGATCTCCACCACGATGATGCACGTC